>JAGVAP010000089.1 GCA_020060215.1 Deltaproteobacteria bacterium
TCTCTCAACACCGAGTAGTTGTTCGACATCGGAACAAAGTGCACCTCTGTCTGCAGACCGACCGACGAGGCTTTCCGCATCGATTGCCTCGTTCGGTCGTATCGCCCTCAAGTTCGCCCCCCCTTCGTTTGCGGGTCCACAGCCTGACCCACCCCTGCTCCAAATTCACGTCCTCCCACGCCAGCCTTAATACCTCCCCTACCCGAGCTGCCGTGTAGTACAGCACGAGCAGGAGATCGGTCTCCTCGGGGTTCGCGGCGGCGATCACAGCCGCGATGTCCTTTGCCGGCGGGATGTAACGCGCGGCCGGCTCCTCGGGGTAACGCTCCACCCCTGTGCACGGGTTCCGATCAAGAAGCTCCTGGCGGAGCGCCCAGCTGTAACACGCCTTGATGTCCCTCAAGTCCCGGTTCGCCGCTTTGTTCCCGGCCTCGTGGCGCCTTGCAGAGAGGTAATCCGCGATGTCCCGCTTGGAGATCTCGTGAGCGGGCAAATCGCCCACGAACTCCCGAAATGACTTCAGCACGAATGCCTTCTGCCTCCACGTGTTCCTCTGCATGCGGGCCGCGCACTCCTCAACGTATAAGACCGAGAGCTCTGAGCACATCAGGGGAGCCCTTGGTCTTAATGCCTTTCTTAGAGCGCGTCGAGTGTCTTCCTCCCAACTCCGCGCTGCGTCGCGTGAGGCGAAACCTCGGCGGCGGTACATCTCGCCCTTGACCATAAATTTGGCGATCCACCCCGGGCGGTGTCTGTCCTTGAAGACGCTCATGGGCGATGTCCTTGAGGTGCGCGACAACGTCGACCACGTCGAACCTGGCGCTGCGCAAGGTATCGCCAGCCCCGACGTAGAAGTGGGGCAGCCGGCGCCATCCCTTCCGAAGTGTATGAATGCTTGTGGATAGTACCTCAGCGAGGCCCCGAATGTCAACGATGGCGGGCGGTGGCTTCATATGATCAGCTGGTCCCTCCATCACCCGCGATTCCCCAAGGGCCTATGGGTTTCCAGGATCGCCCAATCCCATGGGGGTCTCAGCGACAGGGCGTTCATGTGGATCCCTCTCCGTGATAGCGCATCCTCTGGATCTTGTCTTGGAGCATGACCTC
Organism: Deltaproteobacteria bacterium; assembly: GCA_020060215.1. The sequence goes on from JAGVAP010000089.1 coordinate 1,108, forward strand.
CGAGTGCCCGGAGCGCGCCCAGAATGGCAGCCGGCGACGCCGGGTGCACACGTGAGCGAGGACCCGCTCGAGCAGCTCGCGGGTCAGGAAGGGGTTGTCCAACGACAACGAGAAATCGCTCTTGTTGTCATCGGTGAGAAGGTACTGCACGGCCCGCTTCTGTTCGATGGTGGGGGGAATCACGGTCGATCCTCCTCATTCTTGGGCCGCCTGAATTGCTCCGCCTTCGGGCAGGTGGCGAAGTGTGAGATGTAGGCCCGGACCACGCGCCCCCGGGGGTTCCCGCCTTCCACTGTGAGGGCTCTTGCGGCATCCTCCGCGGTCGGAAACCTCCCCTCATCCAAGAGAATGACACTGACCGCCTTGGGATCCACGGGATGGGGTTTGCCAGGCTCCAGCTTGACCCAGCGGATCTCCGCCCCGCATCCCCTGCATTTGCCCACGGGGTTTCGGGGCGGCAGGTCCGGCCGACGATGCCGTGGCGGCTGCCGATAGGGATAGGATCGGCCGACGGTCATGGGGCACCTCCTTGGGGGGCCCTGCTCCACCCCTTCTCTGCAGCCATCTTCACCAAGTCCCGCACGACGTCCGGGAACACGGCCAGTTTCTTCCAGTCCCGGATCTGACGGTCTTCCTCCTCGCGGTTCTTCAGGTCCCCGACTTTGCAGTAATGGGGCCAGATCCAAAGGGCGTCCTGCTTCTGCAACTCTTGGAAAAACTCCTGCCTTTCCGGAGAGGGTTCACTCGGGGGTTGAGGTGAGGGACCCTTCTCGGGCGGCTGCGGAGAAGCTCCGGCGCGCCCGGCCGACGCCGACCGGGCCCTCTCTCTCCGCCCCGGCCCCTCGTCTTCGGGGAATTCCTGCGCGAAGATCGCGGATGCCGCGGTCACAACACGCACCCCTGCGATGAGTGCCCTTTTGTCCGCCATGTTGAGAATTGTGTTGTACTGATCCGCCAGGTCCTCGTTGGGGACGCGGCCAGTTTCTTGACTCTCGATCTCGGGAGCCCCGGCAGGCCAGACCGCCCCACAGCCGTCTTTCTTTTTGAAGCAAAGCCAGCCGCCTCCATACCGCCTTCTAATGATGGCTTTCTTCCCGCACTTGGGGCAGGGGGGGAAGGCGCTGCGGTAAGCGTACTGGCTCTCTCTCGTGGAGCAGGAGCCCAGGCCGCTTCCCAGCCGCCTTCCGGTCGGGATGTGGTAGAGGACGCACCGCGTCGTAATGCTCAAATGCCGGCCCTCTTCCTTCTCGCTCACCAGCTCATACTGGGGATCGAGGCGGAAGAGGAGGCAAAGCTTCTCGGCTCCCGGCTTGAGGAGACTGGGCCGAGGGGCGCCGGGAAAAGCATGCCCGTAGTCCTCGCCCCGGACCATGACGTTTTTCATGACCTCTTTGATGAGAGCCATCTGTCGCGCGAGACTGTCCACGCTCGTCGCGTACTCGTGAAGGTCAACCAGCTCGCCCCCGCTGGGGGTGGAGCTGGCCGGCGCTGGAGAATATTGGGCAGCTTGTTCGCTCATGGACAAACCTCCCTGCGCATGTGAACGAGTCATTGAACGAGGGTCCGCCCGACGTGGACCCCCAGAAGGAAAAGCACCAGGGCCAGCGCAAGCCCGAGGAGCACTCGCTCCGCCCAGATCCACCGGGCATGACGCCTCTGGGCCCTTGCTTTGGCCTGGGCGATTTCCCAGTTCGTCGCGTATCTCAAATAGACTGGCACTCTGTTCCCACTTCATCTCCGAGCACATTGGCGCGGATCCAGACTTCGACGTCCGCGACAGGAAGAGAGAAATCCTGCCCGAACGGCAAACCCGCAACGACGGCCCATTTGAAGTCCTGATAGTGGTTCAGGGCCTGTTCTCGGGGCAGAAAAGCCAACAGGATCGCCAGGGCGAGCTGGGCCGGGCCCGATCCTCCGTAGCCCCACTCGAACCCGTTGGGGCTGTGGTTGCGGATTCGCTGGCTGGCCTCCGGGCGCAAGAGCTGGTCGCCGATCCGAACCTCCCGCGAACCCGCGCTTCCCTGTATCTGGCCGCGCGCCTGCTCGCCCGTTCCTCCCTGCGGGCTTTCCTCCATTGAAGCAACCTCCTCCTTCCCCCCGTCTGGGTTCCAGCCGTCTTCCTCCACGAGGCTCACCTCCTCTTGCTAATCGCTTCCAGCCTAGGCAGAGGCGATATTACCAATAGCGATAAACGATGTCAATACACGAAATACCGAACACGGAAAAAAAACTCTTGACAAGCCCCGGCGAAGTGGTATAGTCACAACCCGGCTAGGGAAGTCGGTATCGCGGAAGAGTGAAGGGACCAGATCTTATTTCGGGGAGTTAGGAGGGGGCCAGCATTGAAAAACGGAATCGTTCCCTACCGTATGTTTTCCCATCTGGATGAGATCCGCAAGGCGCATGGAGTCACCGACACCAAATGGGCCCTGGAGGCCGGCCTCCGCTATCCCGCACGGATTTCAGAAATTCGCCGCTTGGTGCGCGAACAGAGCCAGCGCACTGGCACGCAAGTTGCAAATTCAAATCAATTTCCGGAACGAGCGACGGCCCACCGCCGGGGCGTTGGCCGCGCATTCACCTGGGCAAAATGTATGGCACTTCTCAATGGCCTACGTCGGATCATAGGGGGTGAGATCGTGACGCGGGAGTTACTCAAGCTCATCGAAAGGGCCAAGACCATCCGGGAGCAAAACCTCCTGATGTTGTTGGCCCTGCCGGAGGAGGATGAGCTACAGCAACAGGTAGCGCTCTTTCTGAAGGCGACGCTGCGAGCTTCGGTGCGGAAGATTGACGCGGTTTGTCAAGATGTTGCCGCTTTTGGACCGGGGTGAGGGTCGTTCCATGCCGTCGCTCGACGCCGCTCTTCAAAAGTTCTACTCACGCA
>JAGVAP010000051.1 GCA_020060215.1 Deltaproteobacteria bacterium
CCGAGGGATTTTAAGTCCCTTGCGTCTACCCGTTCCGCCACCCAGGCATTGTCCCGAGACTAGCAACGCACAGGGACTAAATCAAGGAGATTGGATGCAGAACCTCTCCAGGGTACCATCAAGGAAGCTTGTCTTGGATCAGAACAGATGAAACCTCGGAGAGAGCGGGTATTAGGGACTGGGGTGACCGCAATCCACTCATCTATGACCTGGGGCGGGTGAGAGGGCCCACGATTCCGGATCATGCCCGAGACGGGCCTCATCTTCTGAGCATCGTCGGCTTGTTCTGCCGTCAACTTGGTGACTTCCGGCGTCCGGAATGCAGGGAACCGAAACTGGAAAGGAGACAGGGTCCCGCGGAATTAGTCACCAACGTTGATCGCCCTTGAGGCGTCATCGATACAGTTCTTGAGATCGTCTTCGGAGACCTTGTTGGGATCCTTAAGATCCATCACTCGGCATACATACTCATTTCCTGCCTTGTCCTTCACCCAAACAAACCTTTGCTCATGAACATCTTTGTCAGCCATTTGCATTCTCCTTTGAAGATTGTTTTCTGGCTCAACAGTAGGAACTCAGAAATGAGTGTCAAGAGCACCGGAAAGACTCCGCAACATTTGGCGACCGGTTGACGACCATTAGTGCCTGGGGTCGAAGTGGCAGACATGGTGCCGCCCGGGTGCAAAACGATCAGGACCCTGAGCAACGGGTTTTCCCACTGCCTTGGCAATGGAGTTGAGCATGCCGCGGAAGACCCATTCATGGAAGGGATAGAGGGCGTACCAGTAAAGAAGTCCCGATAGCCCCCGTGGGACATATCTTGAAAGCTGCTGGAGTTCTGTCCTGCCCTCCTTCATGGGGTGGAGCCTGAATTCAAGGGAAGCTTCACCGGGGAATCTCATCTCCGCAAGGAGATGCAGGTGAAGGGGCTCCTCGACTTCCAGCACCCGAAAAAAATCCACGGCATCCCCTGCATAGAGTCGGGCCGGGTCGCGCCGGCCCCTGCGCAACCCGATCCCTCCCACCAACCTGTCCAAGCCACCCCTCACAAACCAAAGGGCTCTAGCCGAGTACCAGCCCGTCTTGCCTCCGATTCTCACGATGTGCTTCCAGACCTCCTCGGGAGTGGCTTCCAGGACGATTCGGTAACCGGACTCCAGGATATCGCCTCCGCTGTAGAATGCATCCCCGCAGTGGATCCATTCGGGAATGGGAGGCTGGCCTGCATCCGTCCAACAGGTCTCTACGCACTGGTTGCGAATACGGCCCAAGGCCAGACGAATGGTCTCTCGACACGATATGAATCTCTGGGGGACGATGGATGCGATTCTATTCTCCCGGCAGACAACGGGGTTTTGAAGTCCCTCTGTGAGGGGCCTGGCGATGTCGGCGGGAACCGGGGTTATCAAATGGATCCACAAAGCGCTCAGCCTCGGCGTCAGGACAGGGACCGGAATGATCCAACGCCTCGCAAGCCCGGCTTCTTCCGCATAGATTTCCATCAAGCGCTGATAGGTCAGGACATCCGGACCGCCGATGTCAAAGGTCCCTCCGGTGGTTTCCGCCTTTTCCAGACAACCCTGGAGATAAACGAGCACATTGGTGATGGCGATGGGCTGCACGGGGTTTCTTACCCATCGCGGAGTGAACATCAGTGGAAGCCGCTCCACCAGGTATCGAAGGATCTCGAAGGAGGCGCTGCCCGAACCGAGGATCATAGCCGCCCTCAGGAAGGTCGTGGGAACGCTCCCGGACTGAAGGATTCTGGCTACCTCCATACGGGACTTGAGGTGCCTGCTCAGCGAATCCGATTCCTCACCGAGCCCGCCGAGGTAGATAATCTTCTGCATTCCCGCTTCACCCGCCGCCTTGGCCATGTTTGCCGCGCCCTTGCGGTCTGCGGCGGCAAAGTCCTTGTGGCGGGCGCTCATGGAGTGAACGAGGTAGAATGCGGCCCAGCACCCCCGGCAGGCCTTTTTCAAGGATTCCAGGTCCATTACATCACCCTGGGCCATTTCCAGGAGTGGGTGGGTCGCCCATGGGCGGGCCCGGATCTTAGCTAGAGACCGGCCCAGCACGCGTACCCGGTGCCCTGAGGACAAGAGCTGCGGCACCAACCTCCCTCCCACGTATCCCGTGGAACCGGTGACCAGCACAGGCTGTGACCGTATGCTGTCCATTGATGTGATCACCCCTTAGAACGCGTGCCTTGCTTTCCACCTCTTCCAGACACCTCCACGCTCATGCTGCTCGCCGCGGAGTGTCGGTTTTCCAGGCTCCCAGCCGCAGGGCATGTAGTCCCCCGTGGCCTGGTGTTGTTGCAGGGCTCTGAGCTGACGCAGCGCTTCGCCAATGTGCCTTCCCACCGGCTCTGCGACGACCTCTATGGACTGAACGAATCCCATGGGATCAATCAAGAAGCGGCCCCTCTGATCAACGCCGTTCTCGGAGTCGTAAACTCCATAAAGCGAACCGATCCGGCCTCCAGGGTCGGAAAGCATGGGGAATAGAGGGCCGCCTCTGACCATCTGAGAGAGCTCCTCTTGCTGCCAACGCTTGTGAGAATCCGTGCTGTCAACACTGACCGCCAGAACTTCCGCTCCCAGTTCATGGAATGCGGGATATTTGACGGCAACTGCCGCCAGTTCTGTCGGTCAGACCGTGCTGAAGTCCGCGGGATAAAAGAAAAGGACGACCCAGCGGCCTCGATACTCAGAGAGGCTCACTTTTTTCACTTCACCGTGATCCAAAGCATCGGCCGTAAACTCAGGAGCTTTTTTCCCAACTGTTACGCTCATTCTCAGTCACCCCTATCGATGTCCTCAATATAAACATCCATAAGTTGCCCCGGGTAGACGGGCAGGTCGGCGCGGTTGAAGCTGTAAAGGACCTGCATGACCCTTGTGTCTACTCTTTCGGTGCTGTCCCCTGTCAGGCTGCGCTTGGGAACCACATAGGGTTCCAGGTATTCGAACTTGAGCGCCGTCTTGAGCTCCGGATTGCCCCGCACAAAAGCGACCGCAGAGGCTCCCGGGTGAAAGCGCCACGCATCGTTTTCGTCAATGTCGACCCGCACGTTCAGCCGCTCCAAGTCTCCCAGCAGGATCAAGGGTTCCGGAAGAATTCCTCCGTGGGCGTATTCACCAGGCCGTATATTGACCTGGAGGATGTTTCCGTCCACAGGGGCCCGGACAAGGAGGCGCTCCACTTCCACAGCGGCCGCGCGCACTTCTGCTTCCGCGCTGGCGATTTCCGCCCTCGCGACCTCCATGTCGGGCTCCCAAGCTCCTGCTTCCAGAAGATCGAGGTGGTATTTCGCCTGCGCAAGCCGCGCTTCACCTGCCTGCGCCGCATATCGACGCCTGTTCAGCTCCTCTACGCTGATGGAGACCCCCACCGAGACCTTCTCCGCGTTTCTCAGCTGCATCCTCAGATCTTCGAGATTGGCTTCCGCTTCCTTGACCCTTGCGCGCGCTGCAGGGACTTCCTCCTTGCGTGGAAGCTGGATCATCCGCTCGAGTTTCGCCTTTGCCTGGGCAAGACCACTCTCACGAAGCGCGAGCGCAACACGCTCCTTCCGGTCATCAAGCACAAAAAGAGGGTCGGACGCCTTTACGCGCTGCCCGACGGTCACGAAAAGCTTGCCCACGACGCCGGATACCGGCGTTCCCACGGAGATGTTCCTCGTGCTCGCCTCCACGATACCCGAACCGGAGATCTTCTTCTCGTAGGGCGGCTTCGGCGGTTCGGCGACCGGCTTTGAAGGGGGAATCGGCTTGGCTCCCTGAATGGCCGTCCACAGGGCAAAAACAAATCCTGCGGCGGCGAAGAGCGGCAGAAGGTATCTTCGAAACATAACGACTCCGGGAACGAAGTTTGCGGGCGTGCCTGCTCACAGCGATCCAGCACCCTGCAGGAATACTCGATCAAGACACCCCTATGAGCCAGGAGTGACAAGGAACAGGTCACAACGTGAAATCATCGACTTTCGTTACTCGACCCATTTCACTTCCCAAGGGTACTCACTGGTGGGCGACTTGGGACTCCACACTCACGATTCGGCCATCCTCCATTCGCGCAATCCTGTCAGCGAAGTTGAAGATTCGGTTGTCGTGGGTGACAATGATCAGCGCCCGCTCGGAAGAGAGGGCGGCGTTTCGAAGCACCTCCATCACCCGCTGCCCCGTCTCGGCATCCAGCGCGCTCGTCGGTTCATCGCACACCATGAGCTTCGGCCCGTGGATGAGAGCGCGGGCGATAGCCACCCTCTGCTGCTGTCCTCCGGAAAGCTGGGCCGGAGTGGCGTGCATCCGATCCGCAAGTCCCACCTGCTCCAGAATGTCTTTCGCCCTTGCCTGGGCCTCCTTGCGATGAGACCCAAGGATGAGAAGCGGCACGGAAACGTTCTCCAGCGCCGAGAGCGTTGGGAGCAGGTTGTAGGCCTGGAACACGAACCCGACATTCCGCCCTCTGTAGCGGGTCTTCCTGGTCTGACCCATGGCCCTGAGATCGCGTTGAAAAACCAGGCACTCTCCCTCATCGTGATCCAGGATGCCCGCGACCACCGAGATCAGCGTGGTCTTGCCGCAACCTGAGGGGCCCACCAGCATAAGCAACTCTCCCTGCCGCACTTCGAGATCCACGCCTCTCAGAGCCATGACCTTGGCCGGACCGGTGATATAGCTTTTGGTCAAGCTTCTGCAGAATACCGCTGTCTCTTTTCCCGTTGAATCCATCACGTCAAGCCTTGAAGACGATGGCAGGCTCCAGCTTCATGACCTTGCGAATGCTGATGAGCGCGGAAATCACGATGATGAGACAGATGGCCATCCCCGAGAAGATCAGGAGATCCTTGGTCAGGCGGAAAGCGAGCTCCGTGCCCCCAAGCAGGTACCCGAACAGAGACGCCCCTCCCACACCGAGACCGTAACCCAGAGTGCCGACAAGCAGCGCCTGCAGGAGGATCATGCGCAGAAGAATGCCGTTGGTCGCGCCCATGGCTTTCAGAGTTCCGAAGTAGCGGATGTTCTCGAGAGTGAAATTGTAAAACGTCTGGCCGGCGATCGCCGTCCCGATGAAGAAGCCCAGACCCACGGCAATCCCGAAGTTGATGGGGATCCCCGTGTTTTTCATGAAGAAGTTGTAGGTAAGATCCTTAAATTCCTGGGCCGTATGTGCGGCGAGGCCTGTCCTGTCGCGGATCCGGGCGGAAAGCGTCTTGGGGTTCTCCCCCTTTTTCGCCTTCACAAGCACAAAAGACAGAAGCTTCCGTTCTTTGGGGGCGAACAACATCGCCCGGCTGTAGGTCGTGTACACCACCGGCTGCGACTGAAAACTCCTGGAAACCCTGCAGATCCCCACCACCACGGCGCGGCGATCGTTGATCTCCAGGGTATCGCCGACCCTGAGCGGCTCCGGTTTGCCCCCACGAACCTTGGGGGGTTTGGCCAGCCGTGTCCTTGCGCCCACATCATTGACAATCACGGCATCCTGCCGGCGAAGGTCGCTCAGGCTGCCCTCGATCATGTAGGGAGGTCCGCCGATGAGCGTAGCGTTGTCCAACCCGAGGACGTTGCAGATCTGATAGTTGCCGTCTTCCAACCGCGCCTTGAGAAGCCCTTTGTACAAAGGAACCGCCCACTCCACCCCCTCCACGGACCGGACCCGAAAAAGCTCCGTGTCCTGTAGGGGTTTGACATCGTCAATGAACTGGACCTTGGGATCCATGACCCAGATATCCGGCTGGGAAAGATCGGTGATGGCCCCGTAGGTCCTGGTCATGAGACCTGTGAAGATAGAGCTCTGCTGTGTGATGAGCAGAGAGGCAAATGTCAGGCCCATGATGATTCCAAGGTACTTGCCCTTGTCACCGATCAGCATCTTGAGCGCAATGGAATACACAGCGGCCTCTTCGCTTTTTTAGCATTACACATTAATCACGAAAAAATCCCGTTCTAGGGGTGTGTGGAGCGAGGGCTGTCTTTTGTAAGAGAAAAGGTCGATCTCGGCCCGGAGGGGGGATCCTGGGAGGGAAACAAGACGGAGCTCGCCCTCCCAATGCACAAGAACGAGGCCCGCCAGGCGGCATTCCTGCCACGAATGCGGGAGAAACACCGGACCGAAGTCTTCGGACCTGCATTCATGGCCCTTATGCAGCCAGCTGCATCGGGTCCCTTCGCACCAGCTGGCCATTGACCCAGATCAGCTTGATTTCGAAGCTGAACTGACAATCGATCTTCGTTCCGTCTGTGATGACCCTGAGCGCGACTGACAGACCGTCCGTCTGAAATCTCAGGCTCAAGCTGGCGACCGGGGTTCCGTCCTGGTGCAGCAGGGAAAACTCCACGACCCCGTTCCTGAACACGTACTTGCCCGACAGCTCCAGGTTCAATGTGTTGCCGACGAAATTGGCGCGGAAGAGAATCGTCTTGTTCGGTTTGTTGACAACGTAGACGACACTCAGATCCAGGTCCAGGCCGAGACTCTGTTGGAGTGGCACCGGCAGATTGCCCTTCCCCAACTCACCGGCCAACTGGACGCTGCCTGTGATGCGAAGCGACTGTCCGATCCCGGGGGTCATCTCTACGTTGACGTTGGCGTTGGTCACGAACTTCTTCTCGGAGTATCCCAGGGCGATCTGCCAGGAGGCGTCGCCTGCCCGCCATTTGTGTACGCCGCGTACCAACAGCCCGATCGTCGGTCCTGCCCCATCGGTGGTGACTTGGAGACCATAGGAAACGCCTTTGACATGTCCCTGCAGCGCCAGCGCCGCCTTGACCCCCTGCGGGTCCGCCTTGATCTTGCTCATGAAGGTGACCTGACCCTCCTTGATGTCCCACAGGCCGGTGAAAGCGATGTTGGCTGGGAAATTGCCCGCCTTTTCGTTGATGGTCGTGGCGCGAAAGACGAGCATGTCCATGCCCGGTTGGGACGACGTGTTCGGGTTCCTGATCGACTCGAGCCAGGAGATTCCGGGGACATCGGTATCGGCGGCGATCCTTGTGCTACCCCCATTTTCGGCGAGCGCGATCTGGAGAGCCGTCGCGTCCTCTGAAAGGCTCAGTTCTCCATAGACGGTGATCCTGGGGCGCGGCTTCACTCCGTCCGGATTTGCCAGGAAATAGACGACGTCATCGTGATCATCGATGGCGATGCTTCCCTCGAAGACGAAGGATGCGGAGGCGCCTCCCTCGTTGGCCTGGGCGGGAATCGTCGCCGTTAGTTGGTTCTTTTCGTTGAAGGCATAGATGAGGGGAAGGAGCGGCTGTTCCTTTCCTGCGAGAACATAGCGAATCCCGTTGGACTTCACCTCGGTTCCCATGGCTGAGGCCCGCCAGGTTCCGACAGCGGTGGTCCGCCCATCGGGGTCCTCCTGATGGACCTTCATGTCGAGCGGGTTGAAGATGTATACTTGCCCACTACTTCTGAGTCGGACTCCCTCCATGATTGCTTCTCCTTTCTCATGTCGATCAGAACTCAAGCAGGATTTTGGTGAAGAAAACCCCCGACCGATGTAGTTCGGAATCGGGCGAAAAGGCATAGCCCAGGGAGACCGCCGCCCTCTGTCTCCTGATCGGCACGGGCAGTTCCCTTACTTCGATGCCCACACCGTATCCCTCAACTCCAGGACTTACCCAAAGGACGTTGCCGGATCTCAGCGATTCCGTCGCCCGTCCCACATCGTAGAACCCTTTCATGTAGGCGTGATCAAGCAGCGTTGCCGCGGACTGCGAGGACTCCTGCTGCGCAGATTCCGAGCCGGCCGACTGCCGGCGACGCAACCAGTCAGCGACAGCGAGAAGACGCACGCCCAGTTCGATCTGCCTATAGAGAACGTCCGAAGCCGTGATTTCACCGTCTTCAATGCCGCGCACCGTCTCCGGACCACCGATGCGAGGCAGGCGGATCAACGGGGTTCCGGTCGTGCCGGTCGCGAATCCCTGCCGCCAGCGTACGAAGAGGTTACGGGGTTGATCCGGCCTGCCGAGAAACAGTGTCACCTGAGCGGCCACGTCATAACGCGTGTAATCGAAATCGCCGGCCAGGAGGCGAAGTCCCTTCTGGGCGGCCCCCGAGATGCCGGCTTCCAGAAAGCCGACGCCAAAATGCCGCTCCAGGTGCGGCCTGTGTTGCAGCGTCTGAGAGAGGGTGAACGTGGCTGTTGAGATCCTGCCATCCTCCGCCCCCGAAAGCGTGACGCCGCGGGCTTCGAGATCGACGTCGCGGTACTCCAATGCAACATCCAGCGCGGAGATGCCACGGTTGGCCGGCAGCGTACCCGCGAGTTGGCGGGATGGCCGCTCGGCGGGGGCCTTCTCCCAACAGAGCGTGTCGTAGCGAACCGCCAGGCCGGTTTCCGCACCGCTTTCTTCGTCCTCGACGGCAGATCCAACGGGATTGCCCAATCGCTGATCGCGGTTTCGCAAGTAGAGCCCGTCGAGCCGCCATTCCATCATTGTGTGACTCGTATGCCGATGAAGTCGTCCATCCACGATGGCCTTCTGAAACTGCTTCCCGCCCTTGAACGCCGTCGAGAACGTCTCCCCTGCCCCGAACAAATTGTCGGCCCGAACGGAGGCATCCCCCGTGAGCCCTTCCTCGACGTTGTAGCTGAAACCACCGGTCCCCGAGAGGGTTTTGATCACGACCGGCAGAAGCACGCTGCCGTTCAACTGGAGCCCGGCCTCGGTTGAGGTCAACTCGTACCGCAACCCCTCCAGATCATACTCCTGAATGAGCGTACGTCTGAACTCCTCCAGTTCGTACCACCCATGCTCTCCCGGCGTCATCTCGAGGCTGAGTCTTTCGCGTGCCGGCCTTGTTTTGTCCAGGATAAGGGCTGCTCGCCTTTCCCGATCCCGCTTGATCCTCTCCGCGCCGACAGGATCGAACTTCCGCAGCGCCTCCTCCCAAGGGTAGGGCGGGACGTCGAGAACGACGGGACCGAGGGGGGGAACTCTTTTCACTCTCACCACCCAGGGGTGTGCGGTGTCCGCAGCGTCGGGATCGTCGGGGCTCGCCATGTCCTCCATCTCGACGTCGACCGAGATTTGATCGCCGACGAGATCGATCCGAAACGCGTTTTCTACGGCTTCTTTTGCTGCATTCACTTCCTCTACGAATGGTGCGGGCGCGTGCAGCGAAATGCGCGCGTGCTGGGCGCTGACGAATGCAAGCCAGGCCACGCGGGCGAGGGCATTCTGGACGGCGGTGCGGGCTTGGGACTCATCCCCGCCGCGCAAGTCACCCTTCGCGTCTTTCAGATCCTCTTCGGTGTAGTAAACCCCTACCGGGATATCCCGTTCCTCGGGAGTCAAAGTGATCGAGGGACGCTTCTCCTGCGCCCGAGCATCCTTCAATGGCAGGGTGAACAGGAGAACCTCTCCTTCACCTTCCGACGGGCTCGCCTTCGCAGACCGGATTTCGATTGACAGACTTCCGATGCGCGGCCGGACAAGGTCGAATGCAACGGTGAGGCGACCGGTCCTGCCGGCCGAAGAAGGTATCGGCGGCCGGGTCGTTCCGGGTCCGTCATCAAGGGCGTAGGTGATGTTTTGAAGCTCGAAGCCGACCCTAGGATAAATCAGTTGATCGAAATGCTCGATGGAGTTCCGCAGCATGGCCCCCAGCATAGGGGTGACCTCGGCAGGTTTCGGCTGCAGTTTCCAAAGCACGGTATGAACGAGCCTTTGTAGAAAAGGAGGGAGTGTGTCGAGCCGCTCGGACGCCAGGTCCCGGATAACCCAGACAAGCCTACTCGGTTGGCTCACCGCTGGCCTGGACTCCACCGTGAGGGCGAAGGAGTAAGACGTTATCTCGGTAGCTGAATCTGCGGCCGCCCGCTCCGGCAGCGGCCACAGCAGCAAGAGCCCGATGAGGCAGCGAGCAACCCAGCGTAGCGGGCGCATCTTCAATTGGGAAGCGGTTGAACGATGGGGTGGCAGTGTCGAGACATCTCTCACGCCGGCCTCCGGCGATCACAGAAAGGTATGCGCATCTTGCGTAACGGTGGGGACGCCCCTCTCACCTACCATGATTTCGTTGTTGCCGTACACCATGAAAAAACACGATCAGACCGTCCCTTGTTCCTTCGCTCTCCTGGGACTTTGTCCGGCTGCTCGCACCTGCATGAACCGCTGAAGGAGGTCGAACCAGAACGGGGCGCCGAGCGAGACGGCAAAGATGCTGACGAGCAGGCCTATCATCTTCGAAAGATACCAACCCACGGATCTCTCCTCAGGCAAGTTCTTCCATCCCAACTGGATCCCGGCAGTTCCCACGTCGTCCACCGCTCGCTCGTAAGCATCACGAACCTTCTTCGATCCTTCCGTCGCCTGCGCCAACGCATCCTTGTCTAGAGAGGTCGCGCGCTCTCTCTTCGCTTCCTCTGCTTGAGTCAGTCTCTGCGCCAGAGTGTCGATCATTCTTGCCCTGTCCTCCGGACTGGAAGCAAGGGATCGGACAATGTCGATCGTGTCCACATTTCCCAGGGTGACGATCAAGGCCGATGCAATCAGCGCAACGACTTGCGTATAGCGCTTGAACCATCCGGCTGCACGAACCATCGCATCGTTGAACTGTTTCTCTACCTCTTCACGGAACGCCTTGACATCATTGCCCGCGCGTTCCGCGAGTGCGGCGAGGAGTCCCTTGACTCGGTTCACCTCGGGAGTATCCGGAAGGGTATCCACCGCATCCTTCAGCGCCTTGCCGGCACCCTTGGCCACAACCAGCGATTGCACCACCTGTCCAACGATCTCAGGAGCAATATACGACGGGCAATTGTCTCCTTTACTGAGGGATTGGACAAGGGGATGCCTGTAAAAGGCCTTCACAAAGGGTGTGTTCGGATCCAGATCCCCTTTAAAGAGTTCCTTGAGAGCCGTCTCCAGATTGCCGGCCCGCACGCTGAACCACGCCGAAAAGGCCTCGACGACCGCAGTGCATGCGACGCCGAAAGCGAGATAAACGGCAACCAGACCGATCAGGACATCCAAAGCCTCAAGTCCGAACATGGCACTTCCTCCATATCCTAATTGTGAATGAAACCCGCGTATGAGTCAGTGAGACAGGGAATGAGACGAGCCGTGAAAAAGAGACACCTTGGAGATGCAATATTCAATTCCCATGCCTGGAGGAACGGACATCCTCCAGCAGGAACAGAGGACCGGCAGGGAACAGGCCTTCGTTCCCTCGGAAGTGAGAAAAGGCAGAAGTGGAGCTAGCTTGCACTGAAGACATCCTTTGGACGAAATCGATATCCACGCGTCTACCGCCTTTTCTACCCCCCGGAGATCTCAACTTCAGCATGCTCACAGCACAAGAAGCAGGGCAGCATGCACGAAATATTGTGCAACGCTGCATCGAACGATCATCGATGAGCCCGCGCTGCGGGTTCCTAAAAGATCGTCATCCTTTTGTTGCCCACCACTCCCTTTCCACTTCCGGCCGCCATCTGCTATGCTCAGTGTATCGTCAAGGCCGAGTTCGTGTTGAACGACGGACTTTCTGGCCAGCACGAGGGGCGGGTCATCCGCGGCGTTTGGGTGCCGTTGTCGGGGGCCGACCCATATTGAAGGCATATGATAACGATTGAGGAGGCGATCCATGCCAAGGAAGAGCGAGCGCGACATCGAAAAAGTCTACTCCATCAAACAATTCGCAGCCAAGCTGCGGCGTTTGGCCGATGCCCTGGAGCAGGACAAGCGCTTTGCCATTCAGGTGGCGGGAAAGCGAGTCTACATCCCGGCAAATGCCACCATCAGTATCGAGCACGAACGCTCAGAAAAGGAAGAGGAACTTGAGTTCCAGATGAAATGGCCGCGCTGAGAAGGGTCGAGTTGAGCTGTGGATGGTCGGGTTGAGGGTAGTGGACTTGAGGGGGGGGGTGTCCTTGGAAGAACGAAAGAACGGGGTTAAAGCGAGGAATCGGTCGCTCTTGCGGAAGAAATCTTGATTTCTCGGTTATTCGGCGGCGAGGGAGGCGGAGCGGGATGATACTCCGGCACTCCGTCCTTTCATCTTCCATAGTAGCTGCGAACCTCCCGCCTCCACTCCTCGGTGTAGAGCTCGGGCCATCGACCATCCTTGAAATCGGGAGCCTGCCTCAGCTTTTCCCTGTCGAAGCCAACGATAAACACATCCTGCGCGGCGCTCTCCGAGAGGGCGGCGTAGGGCACAGCCGCGATCTTTTCTCCGAACCCGAGGAACCCCCCGTAAGCGACCAGCACGAACTCGACCTCGCCGCCCCTGCCGATGATCACATCCTTTATTTCCCCCAGGTACTCTCCCCCGGTGTTCTGGATTTCCCTTCCTTTCAGTTCCGATCCCTTAAAAGGCCGGGGCAAGGGAGAGGGCTTCTCTGCAGCCTGCGGGGGCGGCCTATCGGGGGATCTCGGCTCTTCCTGCTCCCTGATCACGGGGAGATCTTTTTCCTTTTTCTCGGGAACTTGCTGGGGGCCCGCGAAGACCTGCTGCGAACGGATCTTGGGCAGCTCATCCGAAGGCAGAGGATCTACCCGGGCGGCCGTGGCCGGCTGAACCAGCAGGAACAGAGAAGCCGCCGCACCTGCCAGCCCATTCAGAAGGTATTTCATCCTCGCCTGCATGCTCTACCGCCGAATTCCTCCACATCCACCTGTTCGCGCCGGCCTGTCCCTGACCTATGGTCCCGGAGGCCGAATGCGCGCCAGACACGTCTGTACAGTATCTATTCGGTGGGGCTTTGGTTCAATGAGGCGGCGGGCTTAATCTGGAGTTCAAATCCGCTCAGAAAGGGCGCCGAGCGCTCCGGCTGAGGTGAGTGTATCCTACGTGGGGCCCCGGAACATAAGAGACCCCGCGTAGTCGCCGTACATCTCCTGGGGCCCCTCTTCTCTTTCGTGTAACGTTCGGACGGTTCCTTCACTCGAGTAGCTTGTACTCCCTTGAAAAGATCGGAAGGGATTTTTTCACGCAGTCGGCCTCCCACTCGCTCACTGCGCTCCATTGCGGTCGTGCATCCTTCCGTTCGAGCGGCTCCAGCCGCGACGTAAACAGCGCATCCATCTCTCCGAAGAGGCTCTCCCGGTCGGTCTTGATGGAGACCACGCCGCCCGGGGCCAGGACGTCGCAGATCCCCTCCACCAGCCGTCCGTTGACCATTCGCCTCTTCCTGTAGCGGGCCTTGTGGTCGAATGGATCCGGGAAATTGATGAGGATCCGATGTACCTTCCTTCCCCCCATCATGGACGGGATGGAGAGATTGACGTTCCCATGGATCAAGACGAGGTTCGGAACCTGCCCATACCTCGGGAAGAACCTCCTCGCGATGCTCATGCGCACTTCGATTCCGATGAAGAACACATCCGGCCGGATCGACGCCAACTCCGCCACGAGTTCTCCCTTTCCGCAGCCGAGGTCGAGCCACAACTCGCCCCCGCCCCGGGCGCAATACGGCCCCAGCCAATCGTCCACGTTTACGGCGACCCTGCATTGGAGCGGGTCCGCATGTCTCCGAACTCGATTGCCCATTGCACCGTAATACCCAACCGTCCCAAGAAGGTCAACCGTTGCGCCGCCCTTTGCCAGCCAGGCGTCACCAGGCGTGCAGAACGTTGCCTGCAGCGTGTCAGATTTTTCACTCACTGCAGTACGCCATTGCACGTTCCACCACATACCCATCCCGCATTTCGTGTCGATCACCAATGGGCGGACGGTCTCTTCCCCTGATCTCCCGGACCCTGCAATTCTATGGCAAGTGCTTGTTTTAAAAGTGCTTCGAGGCTCACATCACTCGAGCCCCTCCAATGAGAACCCCCCCTTACGGCGGGCGGAGCATGCCTCCTGTCCGGTGCCCCCGCCCAACAGGGGTTTCAAGGGAACATTTTTTGCACCTTCGGCAAGCGGGAATCCAGAAAGGCGGTCCATACAACGACTCGAATGAATATCGCGGCCATCTATCCGATCAGACCTCTTTACGACGATCCCAACGTTTCTCTCATCAAGGACGGCAGCGTCGTATTCGCCTACGAGGAAGAGAAGCTCAGCCGCGCGCGGCGGGAGCTGAGCGGTCCGAAATACCAGGCGACCGCCCTTTGTGCGGCATTGAACCGGGCAGGCCTCCGGCCGGACCAGATTGACCTGTGGGCCCTGGTGGGGGGGGCACCAGACGTCCTGAACGATTTCACCGCACTCCTCAACCACATCGGCCTCATCCAGTTCGTGCCGCATCTCAGGATCAACAGGGTCCCCCACCACCTCGCACATGCCGCGCTCTCGGTGTTCACGGCGCCTTTCGAGGAGTGCCTTTACGTCTCCATGGATCATGAAGGCAAGGATGTCTTCTCCGCGGTTCTGGGTTCATTTGCGCACAACCAATTCAGGGAGATTCACCGCTCCACCGGGGTTCACCTCGCCGATTTCTGGTCCGACATGACCTCCTACCTCGGATTCAGGACATCCGAAGAGGAAAGAGTCGTGGGGCTCGCTGCATACGGGCATCCGGACGAGAAACTCTATCGCCAACTCGCCTCCATCGTACGGATCGGTGAGGATGGTCTGGGAGTTGTCTACAGGCAGCCAAGGCGGACGATGCAGCAGCACCTGGATCCCTTCCATTGCGGCGGGTTCAGCCTCACCAATGCCCCATTCCCCCGCTTCGACTTCAGCTCCGTCCCTTATCTCCGGGAAGTGGGCAAGCCCGATATCGCAGCCACGGTGCAGAAGCTGATCGAAGACTATGTGCGAGAGATCATCTCAAGACTGGTCCGAAAGACAGGTCTCAGGCAGGTCGCGCTCTGCGGCTCGCTCTTCCGGAACCCCAAGCTGAATGGAGTCGTCCATGAGATCGGGGAGGTGGCTGCGGTCCACGTGCCGATGGCGCCAGGGGACGACGGATTGAGTCTGGGAGCGGCCCTCCACACGCTCTGGGAGAGATCGGGGAGGAGATGTGAACCCGCTCCGCTTTCTCCTTACCTGGGGCCCTCGTTTGACAACCGAAACATCGAAGAGGCTGTCAGGGCCTTCGGCCTGAGGTACCGGCTCTCCGCCAATGCGGCCGGGGAGGCCGCCGCGATGATCGCCCAAGGCAGGATGGTTGGCTGGTTCCAGGAGTCCGGGGAATACGGCCCAAGGTCCCTGGGAGCGCGTTCGGTGCTCGCGGACCCGCGAGACCCTCGAGCGAAGGAGAGGATCAACAAGCTCTTGAAGAACCCTCACTGGTTCGCGCCTTTGGCCGTTTCGATCCTGGAAGAACATGCGGACGAATTCTTCGAGAACGGCTGCAGCTCTCCGTACATGAACATGGCGTTGAGGGTCCGGGACGACAAGGTACGGCTGATTCCTTCGGCCGTCCACGCCGACGGCAGGTCCATCCCCCAGACGGTCGGCAAGCACCGGAACGGCCGCTACTACGAGCTCATCGAAGAGTTCAGGAGACTCACCGGACTGCCGCTCCTCCTGAATGCGGGTTTCAGCCTGTGCGGTGTTCCTGCCGTGTGCACGCCCAGGCAGGCCCTGGAGCACCTCTGCATGGGGTGCGTCGATGTGCTGGCGATCGGCGATTACATCGTGGATCGAGAATTCCTGCCGAAAGAAGAACCGCAGGGCGCGGACTCGGAGGCGCGGCTGGTCGCCCATCTCAGGGCCGTGCCGGTCGTGGATCTGGCCCTTGCAGGAAAGACGCGGAGGGCTCAGGAAGTCTGCAGCAGGCTGGGCATACCGGGCGGGAACGGGATCGAGGCACTGATCCTGGCGCTCGCGAACGCACCGCAGAGCGAGGAACTTGCAGGGATGCTCATGGAGCAGCTGACGACGCTGATCGAAACGTCGGGTATTGTGCAGAAGATCAGTCGCTGAGAAGTCGAGAAGGTGAGAGGCCTCTCCTCGACTGCGGGTTTTTTACCGAAGATAGATGGGGTTCGAGAAGATCCACGGTCTCCATCCGAAAAGGTTCACCCGCAGATAGACCTCGACCCTGTAGACCCCTTTGTCCCTCACACTGTACACCGCCTCTTTGCCCCGCCAGGTCCTGACCTCCTGGCCCTCCCTGATGAGCCTGATCTCGCTGTACCTGGGGGTTTCGACGACAAGCGTTCCCCCCTTTCCGATCGGTCCCTCCTCTCCCATGAAGAGCTGGGATCCCTCCTCGGAGCTGAAATCGAACCGGAATCCTTTTGCCGGCGCCAGCCCGTCGTGGGCAACGAACAGCCTGCCCGCCTTCATCGCCCCATAGACCTCCTCCTTTGCGGCCGCGAAATCCTTCGACATCCTTCGATTGAGGAGGATGTGGATGTTGATCGTCTTCAGGAGAAAGTCGTAGGTGAATGGAATGAGCCGAAAAGGCCCCAGCTTCACGAAAGAGCCGTGTGCGTCCGAGCCGCCGATGCCGATGACCTTCCTTTCCCGGCAGACCCGATCCCAGAAATGAAGGGTCTCCTCACTGGGGCCCTGCAGGGTCCGGCTCTTGAAGGAGATGCAGAAGAGCCCATGGAAGGCCGTCTTGATGCGTTCCTTCCAGCGCGAGGTGAAGTTCCAGATACAGACACCGGAAAACCCGGTCACCGAAAGGTCATTCCAGGTGTAGACGACGGATTTTTCCAGGAAGGGCATCCCCTTCTCAAAAGGATGTGCAATGAATCCGAATGCCCCCTGGCGGTTCACCTCGTCGATGACCTGCTGCGGATCCTGCTCGTTTTCGATCACCGGGGTCTTCAGGTCAAAGGCCAGATAGTGGTGGTATCGAATCCCGATTTCAGCTCCTACCAGGAGCAGGACACTCCCGTAGTACCCCTCTTCTTCCAGGTGGAGCGCGTTGCTCATATGGGCGTGGTCGTTGATGCAGACAAAATCGAGCCCCGCCTTTCCGGCCGAGACCGCGATCTCTTTGATGGTGGCGGCACCGTCCGAATAAAGGGAGTGCACATGGAGGTTCCCTACGTATTCGTGATCGAACATGAGGCCGTATACAAACCTTTCTTCATTCCGGAAGCATATTCAAGCATGGCGTCATCAACGCAAATCGCCGGTTCGTCGTTTGTGCACGTTGCCGGTTGTCGAGAGAAACGGAAAACCGAAACCGTCCGCCTCGCGCACGCGGGAGTTCATTATACGCCGTCTTGTGGTCCGCCGGGTGGGGCATGGGTCCGGATGAGCGAATTCCCCCCTGAGCCCAACATCTGCCGGTGGTGAAATCCTGCAAACGACGAACAACCAACCAACCAGCCACTAACCCTCTACTCCATTCTTTCCAGCGCCTTGATCCCCATCGAAATGGGCTTGACGCTCGCAACCGAGCCAATCACCAGGACAGCGGCAAAAGAGGAGACCACAAAGAGCCACTGAAGAGGTGTGACGGCCCTCTGTTTCATCTCCGACATCAGCAGGATGTAGGCAGGCCCCGCCTCGAGCAGAACGATCAGGGCGATCAGGAAGGCGCTTGAGATCATATACATCAGCCCGCCGAAGCCTGTCGAGAGCTGGGCCGGATTGTGGTTCGCAAAATCGGGATAAAGGGCTCCGAAGCCGACGGCCAGCGAGACGATCGCGGAGACCCCTATCAGCATGGTCAGGGAGGAGACGATCATCATGAGCCCGCTGACGCCGAGGAGATGATTGGTGATGATGACCAGGGTCTCGGCGAGGATCGTCATGGGCAGGATGAAGAGCGCATACTTCCCCCAGAGATAGCGCTTGAGACTCATGGGCGAGCATCGGATCACCCAGAAAGAACCCCCTTCCGAGCTGACCGATGGATACACGAACCGCACCGCGATCGCGGACAGGACGAAACCTGCGAGGGCCATGTTGACGAAGGCCAGCTCGTTCCTGATGTACTCGAGGCGAATGGGGCTCTTCTCCAGAGGGAGCACGCTGAAGTTGTAGAGATAGACGACCACCAGCGCTCCGAGCAGAAGCAGTTGAGACCACTGGGTGTTGTCTCGAAAGAAGACCCGGACGTCCTTCTCCATGACACAGGCAAGGTCGTTTCCGAAAGGCCGCCGGATCGTCCGCGCCACGAGCTCAAGGACCTTTCTCCCCGCCCTCCT
Organism: Deltaproteobacteria bacterium; assembly: GCA_020060215.1. The sequence continues at coordinate 18,027 of JAGVAP010000051.1, forward strand.
TCTCCTTCCCTCCTGGGCCTTGGAGTATGCGGAGAAGTAGAGTCCCTCCGCCGCCCAGACGTTGATGACGACCAGGGACGCGGCCGTGCTCCACAGGAGCAGCACCTGAAAACTCTTCCCCCCGGCGCCGGCGCCGGCCAGGTGCTCCCAGAGGGTCTCCGCTACCCAATGGGGGGGGAGGAGCGGAGAGTCCGGCCCCTTCAGTGCGCTCATGTACTGCATGACGCTGAAGAAGGCGTCGGGATCGACGAGCCGTTCAGGCCGGAGGAACCGCACCAGGAAATAGAGCGCGACGATCACGAGCACGCTCAAGAGCATGACAATGTCTCGGGTCCGGTACGCCGGGAAGAGCCTCACGAGCAGCAGGGTGAAGAGCACTCCGATCTGGGACGAAATCACGGCAAGGGCGAGGGACATGTGGAGAAGGGCGAAGTAGTATCCCGGCCCAGGACGATACACATAGGCATAGGAGACAAGGACGGGAACACCGAAGACGATCATCATCCACGAGCTGTCGATGAAAGTGTGGATGGAGCGGCTCAGGAAGACCTCTTCCACCGGGACCGGCAGGGAATGGCAGAGCTCGAGCTCCGGGCAGAGGTAGTGGTTCGAGAGCGATGTGATGACGTTGCTGAACATGAGCAGGCCGAAGAAGATCAGAAAGACCATATGGAGCAGATGTTGCGAGAGGAGATCGCCGATGACCTCCACGGACTGGAAGTAGATCAGCACACGGGTAGAGAGGACGAAGAGGAGAACCCAGAAGCCGATGCCGACGGAGGCTGCGAAAAGCACCCTCCTTCGACCCTTCCGGGCCGATCGGGAGAACCTGTTCCTGATCCCCAGGGCCCTAGGTAGGAGGAGCAGATAAAGGCCTTGCATGGGCAAGTCTCTTCCCTTCGGTCAGTTTGAGAAAGATGCTCTCAAGGCTTCCGTCCACGCCGGCCATCTTCCTCACCTCATCCGTGGTCCCCGAGGCGATAACCCTCCCCGCCTGGATGATCGCGATCTCGTCGCAGACCTCCTCGGCGGTCTCCAGCAAATGGGTGGACATGAAAATGGTCATCCCCTTCCGGACCTCATCCATGAAGATGTCCTTGACGAGTCTCGCCCCTTTCGGGTCGAGCCCCACCATCGGTTCATCCACGATCAGGACCTTCGGCCTGTGCAGAAGGGCTGCGCACATCACCAGTCGCTGCCTCATGCCGTGTGAGTAGCTCTCGACCAGTTCCTCGCCCCAGTGGACCAGATCGAAGATCTCGAGGACCTCCTGCGTACGCTTACGGAGGACCCCGGAGTCCCTCATCCCGTACAGCCTCCCCATGAAGTGAAGAAACTCCGTGCCGGTCAGCTTCTCATACACCAGCGGGCGATCCGGTATGAAACCCATGCACGCCTTGACCTCGGAAGGATTCCTGGAAAGGTCCATTCCGTTGACCAGGATCTTTCCGGCGCTCGGCCTCAGCACACCGGCCATCATCTTGATGGTGGTGGTCTTGCCGGCCCCGTTCGGCCCCAAAAATCCGAAAAGCACCCCCTTCCCGACCTCCAGGTGAAGATCGTCGACGGCGCGGAGTCCCATATATGTCTTGGTCAGGCCGATCAGCTGTATCATGATGCGATGATCTCTCACAGGGCTTACAGAGGTTTTGGACCGAAGCAGGGAAAACATGCCTTGGAACGTTGGAATGATGAAATCTTGGCGTTCCCGTAACTTCCAAACATTCCACCGCTCCACTTTTCCACCATTCCAACACTCCGGCGTGTCATTCGTACTGGAAATCCTGGATCTTCATCTGGATCTGCCCCACGAGACCCGCAATCTCCACCTGATCTTCCATATTGCCTTCGACCAGTTTGATATGGGCCGGATCCACAGGCATCTGATTCAGCGTGGCGTCCATGCTGACCCATTCCCCCAGCCAGGCCTCGGTCCAGGCATGGTAGTAAAAGCGCTCTCGGCTGTAGGCGAGACCGATGCTCATCTTCGCGGGGATCCCCGCGGCCCTCAACATGGCGGTCAGCAGGGTTGCGTGTTCATTGCAGTCCCCAGCCCCGGTCCTCAGGGTCTCCAGCGCGCTCGGCAGTGAAAGAACCGGTCTTTTCTCCAGGCGGCGATAGACCCAGGCCATGATCCGGGGGGCAGCGACGATCGGGTCCCTCTCACCGCCCGTGACCTCCGCCGCCTTCTTCCTGATCTCCTCCGCGTCGCTTTCGATGTTCCACTCGGGTTCCAGGAATTCCTTCATCCTCCCGGATTCATCCTGATAAGGCGCGCTATACCCGGCGGAGGAAGGGACCTTCTCCCTTCGGATGGACATGCTCCCGTTCCGGAACTCCTGGCGACCGCCGTTGAGGACCCGCTCGTCCAGAGATGCCTTCTCCAGCCCCGAGATCGCGATCTTCAAAGCGCTGAGGCGACTCGGATCCGGCAGCGCCCTGTCGGGCCTGACCGCGGTGAGTTCATACAGGTCGGCGCTCCCCTCCCCTGCCAGGTCTTCCGGGGCCCTTGCCGCACTCGACCTGACGGTGGTCAGCCCCATGAAACCCTCTTCTTTCAGGATCGAGCCGTCGTCGCCCACCCACACCGTGAGATTCCTGCCGAAGACCTCGGCCTCCAGTCTGAAGGACGGATAGGTCAATCGGTTGATCGTCAGAGGCTCTCTTCCCACCACCCTGACGATCATGTCCCGCTGCGCCATGGTGGAAGGGTCGAATACGGGCAGGGAGAACGTCTCTCCCGTCGTGAGCCGTCGCGATTTGAACCAATGGGAGATACCGGCCCCCATGACGGGAATCTTCTCCAGGATCAGACTCTGCGTCCTCTTCTCTCTTCCCCGGCCGGTCTCCAGGATGAGCGTGTTTCCCTCTCTCCTGCCCGAAAGCCGGAACTGCACGAGCCCCGACCCGACCGTGAAGAGAAAGCTGTCCAGGAGGAAGTTCCTGTCCGTCCTGCATTGCGTGAGCGTGTGTATGCTGCTTCCCCGGCCCATGAGGTTGAGCCGCAGGAAGATCTCCTCCTGGATATAGTACCCCGAGTCCAGGGGCCGGATCAGGCTGAGCGCGTACCCGACCTTCTTCTCCTTGAGGAAGATCTCTTTCCAGTCCCTCTGTGCGGCATCGATCCCGATTGAACCCGCGGAGGCCTCGCTCCATGCGGAAGCCGCCGGCTGGGGGACGGTTACCCGGTGGACGAGGACGATCACCAACGTCAGCCAGAAGCCCACGATCACCGCTCCGGCCATGTGGAAGACAACTCTTCCCTTTATACGAAAGGCCATTTCCACACGCCCCTTTCTCCTGACGAAGGGAAGGACGACCTTCGGGGACAAATCCACCGATCCGGCTTCCCGAAGAACGTGACCATCCTGGAAAGAGAAAACCGGCGGAGGAAGTGCCGGCTTTGGAGGCTCGATGAGAGGAGCGGGCCAACGGCACTCAAGCACGGTAACCCGCCCGCTTCAGGAGCATACGGGCATTGGACTGGAGTTCAGCGAAACCCGAGAACGGCAGCCCTGCGCCCATGGCCGCCTTTTCAGCGAGGGTCTTACCCATGATGTCACCGGGAGCATGGGTATCGGAGTTGAGCACCAGCCTGGCGCCGAACTCATTGGCGAGTCTGGCGACGTGGCCGTTGCAGAGGCTGTGGCCCTTTCTGCCGGTCAGTTCCAGGTATATGCCTTTTTCGGAGGCGAGCCGGACCTCCTCGGGAGAGATCAGTCCCGGATGGGCCAGGATGTCCACCCCCGCCTCGAGGGCGGCCCTGTTCGTCCCCGGCGGGACCGGTTCGACGATCGTCTCTCCATGGACCAGGACCAGCTTTGCCCCCAGTTCTCTGGCCCGCTTGCAGAGGGTGTCGATCCATGCCGGCGGGACGTGCGTAAGCTCAGCTCCGGGTATGACGGTGACGGACTGGACGCCGGAGAGGTCCTTTGAGGCCTGCACGATGCGGGGGACGACGAAATCGAGCGTGGAGGAATCGACGTGGTCCGTAATGGCTACGGCCGAGTAACCGGACGCCTCGAACCTTCTGACCAGCTCCGACGGGATCAGCTCACCATCGCTGTAAAGGGAGTGTGTGTGTAGATCGATCATATCCAATCTGGAGTCGAATACCGAATGAGGTCGCAGACAGTCCCGTGAGATGAATGGGAACGGACTTCCGGGCGGCTACATCTTGTACTTCCCGAAGTCCTCAGGTCGAAGTTTTTCAAGAATATCCTGCCACTTCTTGCCTTCTTCGGTCTTGTCTTCAGGATCTATCTTCAGGTCGATCTGGGAGGATTTGCTGATCACATCCTCCGATACAAAAATGGGGGCCTGCACCCTCAAGGAAAGGGCAAGGGCATCGCTCGGCCTCGCGTCGATGGTGATGTCCTTCCCCGCATAATTCAGATGGATCAAGGCAAAGTAGGTATTGTTCTTCAGGTCACAGACCTCCACCTTGTTCACCTTGATTTCGGCCTGGGCCATGATGTTCTTGAGCAGGTCGTGAGTCATCGGCCTGGAGAACTTGATTCCTTCCAGTTCGCTCGCAATGGCCGTAGCTTCAAGCAGCCCTATCCAAATCGGCAACGTCCTTTCCCCGTCGATCTCCTTCAGGATCACGATAGGGCTATTCGTTAGTGGGTCAACCGTCAAACCGGATATGACCATGGGCCTGAACATGCTGTCCTCCTCTCTGGTGCTTTCTACAGTTAAGACGATAGAACCCCTTTTGTCAATATAACTTTCCCTCCCACAAAATCCTTTTGCAGAGGATCGGTCACGCCCTTTTCGGTCCCCGGGACGTCCCACAAAATCCTTGATTTCATCGCGTCTTCCCTCTATCTATAGACTGCCCGATCCGGAGCCGAGCGCACCGCCCCGGAGGAATGCCGGGTCCCAAGTCGGTGGTCCCCGGATCATGCCCATGAAGACACCCTGGTTCGGATCCGTCACCGTTTTCCAGAGACCCCAGAGCGGTACCTTTCATGAAGGTCGAAATGCAAGAAGCCCTGCGGGAGCAAGAGCCGCACCCCTACGGAATAGACCACAAGCCGGGCTTCTTCCTGAGCTGGCTCTTTTACAGGCTGCTGAAGAAGGTCAGGGTCGGCGAGGCGGTCAGGGAGAAGCTCAAGCAGCTCCAGAAGCAGGGAACGGTGGTCTACGCGATCAAGTACAGGAGCAGACTCGATTACCTGATCTATCACTTCTATTTCAGAACCAGACGCTTCCCCTACCCCAGACTCGCCTTCGATCTGAACGTCTCCCTTCTCCTGCCGGTCACACGCGCCCTCCAAGTCTACTGGGCCAGGCTTTCATCCCTTTTCAGGAGCGGCTCGTTTCCGGATCCCTATGAGTCCGGGGTGTACAGGAGCGCGCTCACGGGCGGCACCACCTCTCTCCTCTTCCTGGTCGACGAGAAGGGGTTCATGCAGCACTTCATCGGCTTAGGAAAGGACCGGTTGGAATTCCTCTTGGAGACCCAGCGGGAGATGGAGCGGCCTGTCTTCCTGGTGCCGCTTCTCACCCTCTACAATCAGAAGCCCGAGAAGGAGCAGCCGAGGTTCCGGGACGTGCTCTTCGGCTATAAAGACCACCCGGGCGTCGTCGTGAAGATCATCCTCTTTTTCAGGCACCATCGCCAGGCGCTGATCGACTTCGGGGAGCCCCTGAACCTGAAGGAGTACCTGGAGAGCCGCTCCGCTGAACTGACGATGAACCAGATGGCCGCCGAACTGAGAAACCGGCTCATCGACGGGATCGACGGACAGAAAAGGGTCGTCCTGGGCCCCATCATGAAGTCGAGACAGCAGTTGAAGGAGACGGTCCTGAAGGATTCGGTCCTGACCAGAAAGATGGAGGCCAAGTCGGGGGGCAGCAAGAAGAGTCTTCGCAGGCTCCGCAAACAGGCGGGGGTGTATTTTGATGAGATCGCTGCGGATTACGGTCTCGTTTACGTCCACGGTGTCATCACGGTTTTCCGCTGGTTCATGAAAAGGGTGTTCGAGTCCATTGTGGTGGATCATGAGGGCATGGCCAGGGCGAGGGAATGGGCCCGCAAAGGTCCCGTGATTTATGTCCCCTCCCACAAGAGCCACATCGACTACCTCGTGCTCAACTATGTTCTCCATGAGCACCACACGCATATCCCCCGGATCGCGGCGGGGAGGAATCTTGCCTTCTGGCCGATGGGTTACATCTTCAGAAAATGCGGCGCCTTTTTCATTCGCCGCTCCTTCAGGCAGGACACGCTCTATGTGGAGGTCTTCAACCGCTACATCAAGGCGCTCCTGGAGGACGGCCACCCCATCGAGTTCTTCATCGAAGGAGGCAGAAGCCGCAACGGCAAGCTGGTCTCTCCCAAGAAGGGGTTCATCTCGATCCTCCTCCAGGCCTACAAGGAGGGGTATTGCAGGGACCTCATCTTCGTTCCCTCAGCCATCGCCTATGACCGGGTGCTGGAAGAAAAATCCTATCTGAGGGAGATCGCCGGGGGCTCCAAGGAAAAGGAGAACTTCAGGCAGGTTCTTCAGGCCCGGGGTTTCCTGAAGAGGAGCTACGGCAAGATCTACATACGCTTTGCCCAACCCTTTTCCCTCCGGGAGTACCTGTCCCAGCGCGCCGGGTGCTCGATCCAGGAGATCAGGCAGTCCCTTGCCGTCGATCTGGTGCAGGCCATCAACTCGGTCACACCCGTCACCCCCCTGTCCCTGCTCGCCACCGCCGTCCTGGGCGGTCACAGGCGCGGTTTCTTCCCCTCCGAGATCCTCGGGACCATGAAGGATCTCTTGAGCTTCCTGAGAGCGCAGTCGCTTCCGGTCGCATCTTCCCTTTCGGACCTCGAGAGGGCGACCGGTGAAACCCTCTCCCTTCTGATCAAGTGGAGGATCCTGGAATCCATCGAAGATGCGGCGGCCGGGGAAGAGCCGTTCTATTACGTGGACGAGGACAAGAAGATCCAGCTGGAATATTACAAGAACAGCATCATCCATTACCTGATCGACCATGCGATGATTGCCATTTCGCTGCTGTCCGGCAAGGAAGACGAAAAGAATGAAGAAGGGCTGGTCGACGACTATGTCTTCCTGCAGGACCTTTTCAGGGGCGAGTTCGTGTTCGATGAGAGGAAGGATCCCAGGACCAGGGTGCGCGAGGCCGTCGGCTACTTCCTGGAAGAGGGCTTCCTGTCCGCATCCGGCGCCGGAGACTCATGGAGGATCACGAAGCCCGGGTACGAGAAGTTGACCCTATGGTCCACCCTGGCCAAGACCTTTGTCGAATCGTATTGGATTGCGGTAAGGTCGGCCGGCTCCAGGAAGGCAGAGGCCCGGAATGCGGAGGAAAGGGTGAGGGACGCGATGGTCCTCGGGAAGAGGCTGTACAAGTCCGGGGCGGTGGATCATGTCGGCGCCCTTTCGCCCCTGAACTTTCAGAATGCCATGTCGGTCATCCACAAGGAACTCCACGCCAAGAGGAGCCGATTCGGCGACTCAGGCCCGGAGAGGCTCACGAGACTCGGGCAGAAGCTGTACGAGATGGCGCACTACTCAAGGGCGTAAAAAAAATGACGCCGCAAAGACACGAAGAGACGAAGTAAGAGCAAAATCTTCTTTGTGTCTTCGTGTCTTCGTGGCGGATCTTGGGTGTCAACAGAAGAGCTGCCACAAAGACGCAAAATCACCAAGGAGAGATTCTTGGTTCTTCTTCGTGTCTTGGTGACTTCGTGGCAAGTCTTACGGTTTTTTACTTGTCGTGTCTTCGCGCATATTCGAAGACGTAGGCGAGGGCAAGGAGGACCAGCGCAAGGATGACCACCCTGCCCGCCGTTATCCCCTGAAAGAAGATGCGGCCGATCAGGAAGGCCATGACCACGGCCACGATCAGTCGCAACAAGAACTTGTACGGAGCCGCCATATCCGTCAGCTACGGCCTTTCTTGAAAGGAACCACCTTCCCGGGCCTTCCGCTGCCGTCCTCTTTGTCGTTCGGGTCCGGCTGCACAGCGGGCCGGGGCCGGTAGGAAGGAACCGTTTCCAGTTTCATGGACTGCCCGCCCATGGTGAAGGGGGTTCCCCGGATATATTCCTCCCGGAGGATCCAGGTAATCTCCTTTGCCGGGATGGTGAGCAGCAGAAGGGTCACCTGATACCAGCCCTTCTTCACATCGGGCTCAATGGCCTCGATGCGCGCATATACCGTGGGCCGGTCCTGGTAGTAGACCAGCACCAGGCTCCCGATGAGATTGCCTTCTCCTTCTTTTCTCAAGAGCGCCCCCAAGAATGCTTCGGCCACGAAGACTCCAAGACCACGAGAGAAAGAGTTTGTGATTCCTTGTCTCTTGGCGCCTGTGCGGCCGCACGACCCTATTCGCTGTCCTTCAGCACGCTCCCCGGATCCGTGCGCAGTTTTTCGAGCTTTTCTTCAAAACCGCTACCCAGGTCCACGCCCATTCTCTGCGCCTTCTTCTTCGCGTCGAGCCCGATATTGCGGGTGTCCCTGTAAAAGGAATCGCTCCTGCAAGTTCTGGGATCGTAGGCTTCGAGTCTCGCCCGCTCCGAAAGATGAAAGGCGACTCTCGAAATCAGCCTCATCGGCCTCGGTTTGCCGCAACGCGGGCACCTCAGGCCCTTCTCCTCCCCTCGCTTCATGAGGAGGAGCTGGAACACGTCGCCGCAGGAAGCGCACTGGTATTCATAGATCGGCATACCTGTTTTTCCTATACCATCTCCGCCGGATTTGCAAGCACGCGCAAAGAACTTAGCGCAAAGGGCAAAGAGCCGTTTCTCTTGCGCCCTGCCCTGTGCTCCATGCGCTGTGCGTTCTTCGTCAAGCGTTCTTTCGGGGTTTGATTTTCGCCTCCTATGCACGTACAATGGCCTCCTTTCCCACTCCCGTCAAGGGGTTCGCTTCGGATGAGGCTTCGCACCATCCTTCTGGTTCTATCCCTGCTGGCCTTCTTTTTCGCCTCCACGGCAGGATATCTCTATTTTTCCTCTTCCAGACAATCCGCCCTGCGGGAGGCCGACCGCAACGGCTCCATCCTGGCGGAGACCCTTGGAGACCGTCTCTCTTCCTATATGGACGAATTCCTGAAGTCCGCGAAGGCCCTCTCCGGCCTGCCCGCCGTCACCGGACTCTTCGCGTCCCCCTCTGCCGAGGGGGTAACCGCAGCCAATGCAGCGCTCGATCATTTTCAAAAGGCCCTGGAGGTGGATGTCTGTTACCTGATGGACCGAGACGGGACCACCATTGCCTCCAGCAACCGCAACGACCCGGACAGCTTTGTCGGAGAAAACTACGCATTCAGGCCCTATTTCCGGAAGGCGGTGGGGGGGCAGCCCTGGATCTACCTGGCGACGGGCGTCACGTCCGGGAAGCGGGGGGTGTACTACAGCCAGCCGGTGCGCGACGCTGCAGGAGGAAGCCCCATGGGCGTGCTGGTGATCAAGGCCTCCGTCGCTCTCATCGAGAGGGAGATCCTCCAGGCCCGCGAAGGCATTGTGGCCCTGGTAGAACCGCTGGGGCTGATCTTCGTGACCAACCGCAGAGATTGGCTGTACCGCTTTCTCTGGAAGCCTTCGCAGGCAGAGGTCGATCGCATCATCCTCTCCCGCCAGTTCGGATACGGCCCCTTTGAGTGGACAGGTCTGGAGCGGGGACCGGCCAACCAGGCCTTCGACGCCTCCGGAAAGGAATACGCGGTCTACATGAAAGGGCTCGAAAAGTACCCGGGGTGGTCCATTGTCTATCTTCAGGATACCGCTCGGGTCACCAGGAAGATCCCCTTCCGTGTGATCCGGTGGAGCGGGATTGCAGTCCTCTCCTTCTGCTGTCTCATGGGGATCTTCATCTTTATCTTGTACAGGAAGGCATCCTTTCACTCCAGAGACCTGGAGTCCCGGGTCAGGGAGAGGACCGATGAACTGCGCCGGCTCTCTGCGAGCATCATGAGCAGGCAGGAGGCGGAGCGAACCGCCATTGCCAGGGAGCTTCACGATGAACTGGGTCAGATGCTCACCGCCTTGCGATTCGAGGCCGTCTGGATGCATGAGCGGTTCAGGGGACGGGAGCCCAATGCCTCGGAAAGGGCCATGGATATGTGCGGGCTCATCGAAAAGAGCATCGACGATGTGCGCGGCTTGTCCGCGCGGCTGAGACCGGGCGTACTGGACGATCTGGGGCTGATCGCGGCCCTGGAGTGGTATACCGCGGATTTCGAGAAGAGGACCGGGGTTGCGTGTTCTTTCAGCCATTCCAATGTCGACGAGGTTCATGATACCCTGGCCACCGCGACCTATCGGATAGCCCAGGAGGCCCTGACGAACGTCGCCCGCCATGCCCGGGCCTCCCGCGCAAGGGTCGATCTGGTGCGGTGGGATGGCTTTCTGACGCTCTCGGTCACGGACAACGGAACGGGCTTCGATGCCGGCGTTTTGAAAAACGGCGGGAGCTTCGGCCTGATGGGGATGAGGGAGCGCTCCAATCTTGCAGGGGGCTCTCTCGAGATCCATTCCCGTCCGGGAAACGGCACGGAAGTCATCTTCAGGGTCCCTTGTTCAGCCACGAGAAGGAGGATCTCCATTGATCAGAGTCCTGCTGGCGGATGACCATAGCATCGTCCGGGCCGGTCTTCGCCGACTCATCGAGGAGAGCGGAGATATTCAGGTGGTTGCCGAGGCGGCGGACGGCCGGGAGGCGCTGCTGAAGTCCAGTGAGGCGAACATCGATGTGGCCGTGGTCGATATCTCGCTGCCCGGAATGGACGGCCTGGAGGTCGTCGCCCGTCTCCATGCCCTCCGGCCGAAGCTGCCGATCCTCGTCCTCACCATGCACGAGGAAGAGCAGTACGTGATTCGAGCATTGGGCGCGGGCGCCATGGGTTACGCGACGAAGCGCTCCGCCCCGGAGGAGCTCGTCAGGGCCATCCGCAAGGTGCATGGCGGAGCGCGGTACCTCAGCGAGGCCGCCTCTGAGGCACTCGCCGGCCGGGTGGCCAGGGGAGCGGGGGCCGAGTCCCCCCTCGATTCGCTGTCGAACAGGGAGGTGCAGGTGCTTCGCGGCCTGGCGCTCGGGCGAACGAATCGGGAGATTGCAGAGACCTACAATATCAGTGTGAAGACCGTGGACACCTACAGGGCACGCTTGCTCTCCAAGCTCCGCTTGAGGAACAATGCCGAGCTGTCGAGGTTCGCCATTCAGCACCGCCTGATTCAGGCATGAGGACTGTAAGAAAATTGATTACAGGAAAATCATAATGGTCCTGATTTACAGGAGCCCTGCCCCGCCATAGGATCGGTACCCATGGGCCTCCGCGACCTCCCCTGCCAACGACCTGACCGGTCCGCAGAGGCCTGACGAGAGGCCTCTGGCGGCTGCTCAGAAGTTTCCAGGAAGCCGGCTCCGAACAATTCCCGTTGCGCATGGACGGGACAGCCGATATCCTGAATCGATCCGTGCGCCGAGGCAGGCGCAGAAGACTTCCTCTCTTCAGACCAGATCCCCCAGAAGAATCCTTCTTCGAACCGGAAGCGCATGAGTGCCGGAGCGACTGGTTGCAGGCCTCGCGACGGTGGTTCGGGTTTCCCTTCGTCACCCGACGGTAAGAGTTGACCTAACTGCCTGCTTTGGCATATGATCACTGCCGTACAACCCATTCTGGAAAGAACGACTCATCGCAAGGCACTCCAGTCTTGAGCGGAGGGGATATGAATCCGGAAAAGATCGTCAGGGGCAAGAGAGTCCTTATTGTGGAAGACGAGAGGGATGTGATCGAGGTCTTGCTGGATCTCCTGAGTATGTGCAAGGTCGACGGCGCGACCACCTTCGGAGAGGGAAAAAGGCTCCTGGAGAGCAACGACTACGACATTGCCATCCTGGACATCATGGGCGTAAAGGGGTTCGATCTGCTGCGGATTGCCAACGAAAGAGGGGTCCCCGCCCTCATGCTTACGGCCCATGCCCTTTCCGAGGAGAACCTGATGAGGTCGGCCAAGGAGGGGGCCGCCTACTACGCCCCCAAGTATGAGATGAGCAAGATCGCCGCCTTCGTGGCCGATGTCCTGGAGTCCATCGAAAAGAAGAAGAGCCCCTGGGAGAGACTGGTCGAAAGGCTGGGGAGCTTTTACGACGCCAGATTCGGCGGAACCGACTGGAGAGAGAAGGAACTCAAATTCCTGATGAAGAAAGGAGGGGGGAGGTACATGTAGCATCCGCTGGATGCGCGCTTCGGGATGCCTGAGCTCTTCAGTCGCTGAGGCGATAGGATTCGCTGGTTTCATCAATGGAATCATTCAAAAAGGAGGAGGATGATGAAGCGTTTGTTTTTGACTTCCGGCATGGCGTTCATACTGGTGCTCCTGTTTTCCACCCTTTCTCTTGCCCAGGGAAAGGCCGGATGGCCGAAATCGGTGACCATCGGGGCCGCGCCCGTCGGCGGCACCTATTACGTCTGGGCCGGCGGCTTCTCCAAGATGCTCCACGACAAGATGGGGCTTCCGGGGAACGTGGAGGTGACCGGCGGGCCTGTGCACAACACCCAGCTGGTGGATGCAAAGAAGCTCGACTTCGGCATGGTGACCGCCGGACCCGTGTGGGAGGGATTCCACGGGGAAGGATGGGCGAAGAAGAAACACCCGAATGTCCGGGTCATCTTTCCCATGTATACCACCTACTTCCAGATGTACTCGCTGAAGAAGACCGGGATCAGGAATATCCATGACCTCAATGGGAAGAGCGTGGGTGTGGGGCCCGTCGGCGGGACCCCCGCCACTTACTGGCCCAAGATCTTCGAGGCGGCCGGGGTCAAGCCGGGAAGGATCGTGAATGCCGGGTCCGCGGACCTCAACTCCCAGCTCAAGGACGGCATGCTCGACGCCAACGGGCAGTCGGTGGGACTGCCTTGGGTGACGGTGACCGAGATCGAAACCACCCATGAGGTGAGCTTCTACGGCGTGCCCAAAAAGGACGCCGACAAGTTCATCGAAAAATTCCCGTACTTCTCACAAGGGGTCGTCCCCAAGGGCACCTACAAGGCCAACAAGGAGGAGGACGTCAATACGCTTACCGTATGGAACTTCATGACCGTCCATAAGGACGCGCCGGACGATTTCGTCTATGAAGTCCTCAAGACCACCTTCGCCAACGTGGATATCCTGATTGCCACCCATTCCTCGGCAAAGGAAGTCAAGCCCGAGTACATCTTGTACAGCCCGATCTACCTCCATCCGGGCGCCGTGAAGTTCTACAAAGAGAAGGGGATCAACATCCCGGACAAGTTGGTTGCCAAGTAGTCGCCGGCCGACCAAAAGGTGCAGGTCGGCGGCGAACGCCTCTCCGACCTGCACCGCCGGCCGTAACGCACGGGCAGCGGATAAAGGTCTTCATGTCGTACAAGCGAGGGTGAAAGATGGCCGATGACCATGTTGACATCAAGGAAGTCGAGAAAAAACTCGAGGAGATGAAAATCAAGGACCTCGAGATCTCGGGGGGGAGGCAACTGCAGAAGCCCTTTGCCGTCGCCGTCTTCATCATCGGGCTTGCAATGAGTCTTTTCCACATCTATGTCCTGACGATTCGAGCCATTGACCCGTGGTACTTCCGGACCCTGCATGTCGTCTTCGGGGGGGTCCTGATCTTTGCGCTCGTTCCCGGTTGGAAGAGTGCGCCGTTGAAACGCCTCCACGTGTGGGATTACGCCCTGATCCTCATGCTCCTTGTACCCACCGCCTACATCTTCATCGACTTCGACGAATGGATCTACAGGGTGGGCGTCGTACCGACGAACTGGGACTTCTTCTTTTCAACCCTCTTCGTCTTCGCGGTCTGGGAAATGGCCAGGAGGGCAACAGGGTGGCCCCTGGCGATCCTGGCGGCCGCAACCGTCCTCTATGCCGCCTTCGGCAACTACATGCCGGGGCTTTTCTATCACAAGGGGTATGACTGGGCGAGGATCATGACCTACCTCTTCAGCCTGGACGGCATCCTGAGTCTCCCGGTCCTGTCCTCCGCCCATTACATCTTCCTCTTTGTCCTCTTCGGCGCGTTCGTAGAGGCCTCGGGGGCCGGCAAGTTCTTCGTGGATTTCGCGCGATGTGCCGCGGGCCGCCTGAGGGGAGGACCGGCCAAGGTCTCGATCGTCTCCAGCGCCATGATCGGCACGGCTTCCGGATCTTCCGTGGCCAATGTGGTCGTGGACGGAGTCTTCAACATCCCGCTCATGAAGGCGAGCGGGTTCCGGCCGGCCGTGGCCGGCGCCGTGGAGGCGATGAACTCCACCGGCGGGCAGATCGTGCCGCCGGTCATGGGCGCAGGCGCCTTCCTCATGGCCGAGATCCTGGGGGTCCCCTATCCGCAGGTCGCCCTGGCCGCGGTGATCCCGGCCCTCCTGTATTTCACCTCGGCCTACTGGATGATCGACTTCTACGCCGCCTCGACCGGACTGAAGGGGCTCACGCGCGAAGAGCTGCCGGTATTCAGAAGGATCATGGCCGAAAAGGGATACCTCCTGGTGCCCATCCTCATCCTGCTGGTCTGCCTGATGGTGCTCATGTACTCCCCCTACCGATCGGCGATGTACGCCATCATTTCCCTCATTGTCGTGAGCTGGGTCAGACAGACGACGCGGATGGGATTCAAGAGCATCTTCGTGACCCTGTCCAACGGAGCCAAGGGGTCCATGGAGATCGTCGCCACCTGCGCCGCCGCCGGGATCATCGTGGGGGTCCTCTCCCAGACCGGGCTGGGGCAGAAATTCGCGATGATCATCTTCACCTACTCCGGGGGCAACCTCCTGCTCGCGCTGTTCTTCACCATGGTCATCGCCATCGTCCTCGGGATGGGCATGCCCACCACTGCGGCCTATGCCATCTCCGCTTCGGTCCTTGCGCCGGCCCTCGTCAGGGAGTTCGGCATCTATCCAATGGCCGCCCATCTCTTTATCTTCTACTTTGCCTGTCTCTCCGCCCTGACCCCCCCCGTCGCCCTGGCCTCCTTCGCCGCCGCGGCAATCGCCTCGGCCAGACCCTGGGAAGTGGGATGGATGGCGGTGAAATTTGCACTGGCGGGGTTCCTCATCCCGTTCATGTTCATCTACGGCCCTGCCATGGTCCTCAAAGGGACCGGGTTTGAAATCGGCACGGCCGTCGTGACCGGGCTGATGGGGACCCTCTCCCTCGCTGCGTCGGTTCAGGGATGGCTCCTGAGAAAAGCGCGATGGTTCGAGCGGTTGGCCCTGCTCGTCGCGGCCCTGGCCCTGATCAAGCCGGGGTGGGTCACCGACGTCATCGGATTCGGACTGCTGATCATCGTTCTCGGAGTTCAGTATTTCTCGCGAGAGAGGGAGGAAATGAAAGTGACCGCCTAGCGGTACGGAAAACGCTGTTCAGGATACGAAAATAGTTTGGTATATACATAGTGACCACGGATCGGATTGGCTCTCAATGCCTGAGAGTTCCGGCCGCAGACCATGACCGGAGGATGGGAAGCATGAACGCGTACTTGGAAGGGGGAACGAAGAACCCCATCAAGATTCAGGACAACACCTTCAGGGACGGCCATCAGTCCACGCTGGCCACACGGATGAGGACCGAAGACATGCTGCCCATTGCAGAGAAGATGGACAGCGTCGGATTCTGGGCGATGGAGGTATGGGGCGGAGCGACCTTCGACACCATGCACCGGTTCCTCGGAGAAGATCCGTTCGATAGGATCAGGACCCTCAAGAAGTACATCCGGAAGACCCCTTTCACCATGCTCCTGCGGGGCCAGAACCTGGTCGGCTACCGCAACTATGCCGACGATGTGGCGCGCCTCTTCGTCGACAAGGTCTCCGAAGCGGGAATGGATATCTTTCGGGTCTTCGACGCGCTGAACGATTTCCGGAACTTCCAGACCGTGGTCGAGCGGATCAAGGCCAACGGCAAGCACTTCCAGGGGACCATCTGCTACACGCTCACCGAAAGGCGGATGGGGGGCGATGTGTTCAACCTGGAATACTACATGACAAAGGCCAAGGAAATACAGGCGATGGGAGCGGACTCGCTCTGCCTCAAGGACATGGCCGGCATCATGGCCCCTTTCGATATCGCCAAGCTCGTGACCGAGCTCAAGAAGGTGGTCACGATTCCCATTCATCTCCACACCCATTACACGAGCGGCATGGCCTCCATGGTCTATCTCGAGGCGATCAAGGCGGGGGTGGATATCGTGGATACCTGCCTGGCGCCCTTCGCGCTCAGGACCTCACAGCCCGCGGTGGAGCCCATCGTGGCCACGCTCTATGGGACCGACAGGGATCCGGGGTTCGACCTCAACCTGCTGCTCGAGATGGGCGACCACCTGGAGAAGGTCGCACCCAAGTACCGCGACTATCTTGCGAAGCATACCATGTCCGTGATCGACACCGGGGTGCTTGTCCACCAGGTGCCCGGCGGCATGATCTCCAATCTCGTGAGCCAGCTCAAGGAGGCCAAGGCGCTCCATCGTCTGGCCGAAGTCTACCACGAAGTGGCCGTGACGCGCCGCGAACTCGGGACCCCTCCGCTTGTCACCCCCACCTCCCAGATCGTGGGCGTGCAGGCGGTCCTGAATGTGCTTTTCGGGAAGTACAGGATGGTGACCAACGAGGTGAAGGACCTGGTATACGGTCTTTATGGGAAGACCCCCACGCCGATCGACCCCGAGGTACAAAAGAAGGTGCTCAAGGGGTACAAGAGAGGCGAAACCCCTGTGACCGGCAGGGCGGCGGACTACCTGGAGCCGGAGATCGAAAAGGCAAAGGAGAAGATCGGGGATCTCGCCAAGGACGACTTCGATCTGCTCGTCTACGCGCTCTACCCCACGACCGGGGAGCAGTTTCTCAAGTGGAAGTACGGCCTGGAAAAGCGACCGCCGTCCGTCCAACCGAAGACCCTCGAGGACATCCGGAAGGAGGACGAGGCCATGGCCGAGGCCCTCCGGCAGGTATGCAGGACCATCTGATATCCCTATTCCTCTCCCCGCCAAGACGGGGACTTCTCGCGCAGCGGGGAGAGAAGACCTGAGTCGAACTGGCGGGTCCTTTGCCCGCCTTTGTCGTTTGTCTTTATGGAATCATGCCACGAAGACACCAAGACACTAGGAATCGTAGCGGGCTCTCCTTCGTGTCGTTGTGGCTGAATGGATCAATGTTCTGCGAGGTCGGAAATGAAATGGTTGTTTCGGTTTGTCTCATCGTCTGCGGGCAAGAAGCAGATCATGGCGGTCACCGGACTGGGCTTCTGCCTCTTCCTGGCGACACACCTGGTCGGTAATCTGACGCTCTACGGCGGCCGGGACTTGTTCCTCTCCTACATCGAGCATCTGCACGGCCTCGGTTATCTGATTACGGCGGCCGAACTGGGCCTCGTGTTTTTCGCCCTGGTCCACATCGCTACAGGGCTCCTGCTCTTCTTCGAAAACCGGGCGGCCAGGCCGGTAAAGTACGCGGTCAGCAGGAATGCCGGAGGGAAGACGCTGGGGTCGTCCACTGCGCCCTATTCCGGCCTTCTGATCCTGTTGTTCATCCTTGTCCACCTGCTGACCTTTCGATTTGTGGACAAGACCTCGGTGACCGATTTCGAGATCCTGACCCAGAAGCTGGTGCAGCCGGGGTGGGCGCTCTTTTACATCGCCGGGGTCGTGATCGTGGCGATCCATATCAGCCATGGACTCTGGAGCGGGTTTCAGACGCTGGGGCTCAACCACCCGAAGTACATGCCGCTGGTCAAGAAGTTCGGGTTCCTGTTCAGCGTCGTGATCGGAGTCGGCTTCGCTTCGATTCCGGTCTTCGTTTTTCTCGTCGCATAAGGAGGCTTTTCATGCAGCTGGATGCCAGGATCCCCGGAGGTCCACTGGAGCAGAAATGGGACAGGCACCGTTTTGAGTTGAAGCTGGTCAATCCCGCCAACAAGCGCAGGTTCGACATCATCGTCGTGGGGACGGGTCTCGCAGGGGCGTCGGCGTCGGCAAGCCTTGCGGAGCTCGGGTACAACGTAAAGACGTTCTGCATCCAGGACAGCCCGCGCCGCGCCCACAGCATTGCGGCCCAGGGAGGGATCAATGCCGCCAAGAACTATCGCGGGGACGGCGACAGCGTCAGGCGGCTCTTCTACGACACCGTGAAGGGAGGCGATTTCCGGGCCAGGGAGGCCAACGTATACCGGTTGGCCCAGGTCAGCAACCGGATCATCGATCTCTGCGTGGCCCAGGGGATCCCCTTTGCGCGGGAGTACGGCGGTCTCCTGGCGAATCGATCCTTCGGGGGAGCGCAGGTCGAGCGAACCTTCTATGCCAGGGGGCAGACCGGCCAGCAGCTGCTGCTCGGCGCCTACAGCGCCATGATGCGCCAGGTCCATGCGGGGAAGGTGAAGATGTTCCCCCGCAGGGAGATGCTCGATCTGGTCCTGGTCGACGGGGCCGCCAGGGGGATCATCGCCCGAAACCTGGTGACCGGTCATGTGGAGAGCCACGCTGCGCACGCGGTCCTCCTCGCGACCGGGGGGTACGGAAACGTCTATTTCCTCTCCACGAACGGGATGAGCGGGAATGTGGGCGCCGCATGGAGGGCCCACAAGAAAGGCGCCCTGTTTGCCAACCCCGCCTTCACCCAGATCCATCCCACCTGTATTCCGGTCCATGGCACCTACCAGTCGAAGCTGACCCTGATGAGCGAGAGCCTTCGCAATGACGGGAGGGTCTGGGTGCCTGCGGCCGCGGGAGACAGGAGACCTCCCCAGGAGATCCCGGAATCGGAGAGGGACTACTACCTCGAGAGGAAATACCCCAGCTTCGGGAACCTGGTCCCGCGCGACGTGGCCTCCCGGAATGCAAAGCAGGTCTGCGATCAGGGCAAGGGGGTGGGACCCACGGGGTTTGCGGTGTACCTGGACTTCAAGGACGCCATCCGGAGGGACGGGTCCGAGGTGATCAAGCGCAAGTACGGCAACCTCTTCCAGATGTACGAGCGCATCACGGGGGACAACCCCTATGAGACCCCCATGATGATCTATCCCGCCGTCCACTACACCATGGGCGGCCTGTGGGTAGACTACAACCTCATGAGCACGATCCCCGGCCTCTTTGTGCTCGGCGAGGCCAATTTCTCGGACCACGGAGCCAATCGGCTCGGCGCCAGCGCGCTCATGCAGGGGCTGGCGGACGGGTATTTCGTCATCCCTTACACCCTCGGGGGATACCTTGCGGGCCGGAAGCTGCCCGAGACCAAAGAGGATCATGCCGCATTCCGCGAGGCCGTCAAGGTCGAGCGGGGAAAGCTCCAAAAGCTCCTCTCCCGCAGGGGGAAGCGCTCCGCCGCCGACTTCCACCGCGAGCTGGGCTCCATCATGTGGGAGTTCTGCGGCATGGCCAGGACGGAGGCCGGTCTGCGAAAGGCCAAGGAAAGGATCCCTCAGCTCCGGGCCGAGTTCTGGGAGAACGTGAACGTCCCGGGATCGGCCGGGGAACTGAACCAGAGCCTCGAGCGGGCCAACCGGGTGTCGGACTTCCTGGAGTTTGCGGAACTGATGGTGGACGACGCA
Source organism: Deltaproteobacteria bacterium (assembly GCA_020060215.1). The sequence goes on from JAGVAP010000051.1 coordinate 37,564, forward strand.
CTCTCCCGGGAGGAATCCTGCGGGTGCCACTTCAACGAGGCGTTTCAGACCGAAGACCAGGAGGCCAGGAGGGACGACGAGACCTGTTGCTACGTCTCGGCCTGGGAGTACCAGGGAGAGGACAAACCCCACACCCTGCACAAGGAACCTCTGGTCTTCGAAAACGTGACCCTGGCGCAAAGGAGCTACAAATGAGCAAGACCATCCACCTGAGCCTGAAGATATGGAGGCAGAGCAGCACCGAGGACAAGGGCCGGTTCGAGTTTTACGAGGCCAAGGAGATCTCCACGGACATGTCGTTCCTGGAGATGCTGGACGTGGTCAACGAGAAGCTCACCGCCGAAGGTCGGGAACCCGTTGCGTTCGACCATGACTGCCGCGAAGGGATCTGCGGGAGCTGCGGGGCCGTGGTGAACGGGATCGCCCATGGTCCGGAGAAGGGAACCACCCTGTGCCAGCTTCACATGAGACATTTCAGGGACGGCTCGACCCTGGTCATCGAACCCTGGAGGGCCCGCCCCTTCAAGGTCATCAAGGACCTCGTCGTGGACCGCAGCGCGCTGGACGAGATCATCGAGGCCGGGGGGTACATCTCCGTGAACACGGCCCAGGCCCCTGAGGCGAACTCCATCCCCGTTCCCGCGGAAAAGGCCGAGCTGGCCATGGACGCCGCAGCGTGCATCGGGTGCGGCGCCTGCGTGGCCGCGTGCCCCAACGGCTCCGCCATGCTCTTCCTCTCGGCCAAGGTCTCCCATCTCGCGCTCCTGCCGCAGGGGCAGCCCGAGGCCGCCAAGCGGGCCCTCTCCATGGCGCGAAAGATGGACGAGCTGGGGTTCGGCAACTGCAGCAACCACACGGAGTGCGAGGCCGTATGTCCCAAGGAGATGTCCATCAGCCACATCGCCCGCTTCAACCGGCAGTTTCTGAAGGCGAGTTTCGGCTCTTCGGAGGAATGAAAGAGGTCTCTCACAAGCGGGCGAGAGGCCCTTTCTTTTTACTGGTCCAGTGAGAACGTACAACGACAAAGGAGTGGAACTATGCGAAGGAACAAAGTGACGGTGGTAGGGGCGGGCAATGTGGGCGCGACCGCGGCCATGCGGGTGGCCGAAAAGGGGCTGGCCGATGTGGTGCTGATCGATGTCCTGGAGGGCGTCCCCGCGGGCAAGGCGCTGGACCTGATGGAGGCCGCGCCCATCGAGAAGCACGACTGCAGCATCCTCGGGTGCACGAATGAGTACGAGCGGGCGAGGGATTCGGACATCGTCATCATCACGGCCGGCATTCCAAGGAAGCCCGGGATGAGCCGCGACGACCTCCTCTCCACGAACATGGGGATCATGGAGAAGGTGGTGAAGGAGATCGCGTCGGTGGCCCCCGATTCGATCCTGATCATCGTCAGCAACCCCCTGGACGCCATGTGCCATGTGGCCTACGAGACGAGCGGCTTCCCCAAGCAGAGGGTGATGGGCATGGCCGGGGTCCTCGACTCGGCCAGGTACAGGGCCTTCATCGCCATGGAGCTGGATGTGTCGGTGGAGAACATCCATGCCTTCGTCCTCGGGGGCCATGGGGACACCATGGTCCCGATCTCCAGGTATTCGACCGTGGCGGGCATCCCCGTGACCGAACTGCTGCCGCCGGACCGTGTCAAGGCCATGGAGGACAGGACCCGGAGCGGAGGGGCGGAGATCGTGAACCTGCTGAAGACGGGCAGCGCCTACTATGCGCCCGCCTCCGGGGCCGTGGAGATGGCGGAGAGCATCCTCAAGGACAAGAAGAAGATCCTCCCCTGCGCCGCCCTGCTCCAGGGCGAGTACGGGATCCAGGACCTCTTCGTGGGCGTCCCCGTAAAGCTCGGAGCCGAGGGGATCGAGAAGATCATCGAGATCCGGCTGAACGAAGAAGAGAAAAAGGCCCTTCATCATTCGGCGAGCGCCGTCAAAGGGCTTGTGGACGACCTCAAGCGATTGAAGGGGAAGTGATCGCTTCGTTCTCCTGTTTTCTTATGGTTGGTACACCCCTCGTCTCCTTGTCGTTCGCACCGCTCTCCTTTTTCTTATCGTTCCCACGCTGGAGCGCGGGAACCAGAAAGATGGTCCTGATGGTTGATGCCGGATGCCGGCGGCGCTATACTGATCTGCTGGACTCAGAAAAACGGGCCTGTCCCGTATGACCGGTCCTTATTTTTTCGCATTCGAGCACTCGAGTCTATACTAAGGAGAATCCAATGAGTCGAAAAACGAAGACCATCGAAGGAAACGAAGCGGCGGCCCACGTCGCCTATGCATTGAGCGAAGTCGCAGCCATCTACCCGATCACCCCCTCCAGCACCATGGGGGAGTACTGTGACGAGTGGGCGGCCCACGGCCGGAAGAATATCTTCGGCCAGGTGGTCAGGGTGGTGGAGATGCAGTCCGAGGCCGGGGCGGCCGGCGCGGTTCACGGCGCGCTCGCCTCCGGCGCCCTCTCCACGACATTCACCGCATCCCAGGGATTGCTTCTCATGATCCCGAACATGTACAAGATTGCGGGCGAGATCATGCCCACGGTCTTCCATGTGTCGGCCCGCGCGGTGGCCACCCACGCCCTCTCCATCTTCGGAGACCACTCGGACGTCAATGCCGTGAAGGAAACGGGTTTCTCTCTCCTCGCCTCCGCATCGGTCCAGGAGGTGATGGACCTTGCCCTGGTGGCCCATCTTGCCAGCATCCGGGCGAGCCTGCCCTTCCTGCACTTCTTCGACGGCTTCAGGACCTCCATGGAGATCCAGAAGATCGAGATGATCGATTACGAAGAGATGGCCAAAATGGTGGATTACGATGCGCTCGAGGACTTCAGGAGCCGGTGCATGAACCCGGAGTACCCGCAGTTGAGGGGCACCGCGCAGAACCCGGACATCTTTTTCCAGAACCGGGAGGCCGCCAGCCCCTTCTTCGCCAGGATCCCCGCCATCGTGAAGGAAGAGATGGAGAAGGTGGGGGATCTGGTCGGCCGCAGGTACCACCTCTTCGACTATGTGGGAGATCCCGAGGCGGACCGCGTGGTGATCTCCATGGCTTCCAGCTGCGACGTCATCGAAGAGACGGTCAACTACCTTACCGGTCTGGGCCAGAGGGTGGGTCTGCTCAAGGTGCGGCTCTACCATCCCTTCTCGAAGGAGGATTTTCTCAGGACCCTGCCGTCCACGGCCAGGAAGGTCACGGTCCTGGACAGGACCAAGAGCCCCGGCGGACTGGGCGAGCCGCTCTACCGGGATGTCTGCACCGCCCTCCTCGATGTGCCGGAAAGACCCATGGTCGTGGGCGGCCGCTACGGCCTCGGGAGCAAGGACTTCACCCCGACCATGGTCAAGGCGGTCTTCGACAACCTTCGCTCCTCCGTGCCCAAGAACCATTTCACGGTCGGGATCGTGGACGACGTGAGCCACTCCTCCCTGGAGACCGGAGACTCCATCGACACCGCCCCCCAGGGCACGGTCCGGTGCAAGTTCTGGGGCCTCGGCGCCGACGGAACGGTGGGTGCGAACAAGAACGCCATCAAGATCATCGGCGAGAATACGAACATGTACGCTCAGGCCTATTTCGCCTATGATGCCAAGAAGTCGGGGGGCATCACCATGTCCCACCTCCGCTTTTCTCCGCACAAGATCCAGTCCCCCTACCTGCTGACCCATTCGGATTTCATCGCCTGTCACAATCCGGCGTTCGTCAAAGAGTATGAGATCCTGGAAGGCATCCGTCCCGGCGGATCTTTCCTGCTCAACTCCCCCTGGTCGGTCGAGGAGATGGAGCAGGAGATCCCGGACCGGATGAAGCGCACCATTGCGCAGAAGAAGCTCAACTTCTACAACATCGATGCCGTGAAGATCGCCGGAGACCTGGGCCTCGGAGGCCGCATCAACATGATCATGCAGGCGGCCTTTTTCCAGATCGCGAACGTGATCCCGCCCGAAGAGGCTTTCGCACACATGAAGGACGCGGTGGTGAAGAGCTACGGGAAGAAGGGCGAGAAGGTGGTGAAGATGAACATGGATGCCGTGGACCAGGCGGTCGGCTCCCTGCAGAAGATCGAGGTCCCTGCATCGTGGGCCACGGCGGGGCACGAGCATTACATGAGAAAGGATGAGCCCGAATTCGTGACCAGGGTCATGAGGCCCATGCTGGCCCAGCAGGGCGACAGCCTGCCGGTGAGCGCGTTCAGCCCGGACGGCGTCTTCCCCACCGCCACCACGCAGTACGAGAAGAGGGGCATTGCGATCCATGTGCCGGAGTGGATTCCCGAGAACTGCATCCAGTGCAACCAGTGCGCGTTTGTATGCCCCCATGCCGTGATCAGACCGGTGCTCGCCAAGGATGAAGACCTCGCCGACGCGCCCGTCCGTTTCGTGACCGTGGAGGCCAAGGGCAAGGAGTTGAAGGGCTGGAAGTTCCGTATTCAGGTCAGTCCGCTGGATTGCACCGGGTGCGGCAACTGCGCCGACGTCTGTCCTGCGAAGGAGAAGGCGCTGATCATGAAGCCCCTGGGGACCCAGACCGAGACCGAGGTGGTCAACCACAACTTCTCGACCGGGCTCCCTGTGGCGGATCACCTGATGCCGGCCACGTCCGTCAAGGGAAGCCAGTTCCGGCAGCCGCTCTTCGAGTTTTCCGGAGCCTGCCCCGGCTGTGGCGAGACGCCCTACATCAAGGTCATCACCCAGCTCTTCGGAGACCGGATGCTGATTGCCAATGCCACCGGGTGCTCGTCGATCTTTGGGGGCTCGGCCCCGAGCTGTCCCTACACCGTGAATGACCAGGGACAGGGGCCGGCGTGGGCCAACTCCCTGTTCGAAGACAACGCGGAGTTCGGGCTGGGCCTGATGCTGGGGGCCACCCAGAGGAGGGCGAAGCTGGCCGATCTGGTTCGCCGGGGTCTGCAGGCGGAGGTCTCCCAGGAGTTGAAGGATTCCTTCCAGCAGTGGCTGGACCATTTCAACGACGGCGAGAAGTCCAAGGAGTACGGTGAAAAGATCCTCGACCTCATCGATGCGGAGATCGAGGAGGTCCCGGAGGACGCCCATGACCTGCTCCACACCATCCTGGACGGGGGCGACTACCTCACCAAGAAATCCGTCTGGATCTTCGGCGGCGACGGATGGGCCTATGACATCGGTTACGGCGGACTCGATCACGTGATTGCAACCGGAAACGACGTCAACATCCTGGTGCTCGATACCGAGGTCTACTCCAACACCGGCGGCCAGTCCTCCAAATCGACGCCGACCGGGGCGGTGGCCAAGTTCGCGGCGAGCGGCAAGCCTACCCGCAAGAAGGACCTTGGCAGGATGGCCATGACGTACGGTTACGTCTACGTGGCCTCGGTAGCCATGGGTGCGAACAAGAACCAGTACATGAAGGCCATCGTCGAGGCCGAGAGTTATGAAGGTCCCTCTCTCATTGTGGCATATGCGCCTTGCATCAACCACGGTATCGACATGGGGAGGAGCCAGTACGAGGCGAAGAAGGCGGTGGATGTCGGATACTGGCCGCTGTACCGCTTCGATCCGAGGCTCAGGGAGCAGGGCAAGAACCCCTTCATCCTGGAATCCAAGGAGCCCTCGGGAGACTTCAAGGAGTTTTTGAAGGGCGAGGTGCGGTATTCGAGCCTGGCCATCACCTTCCCGGAAAAGGCGGAGGAGCTGTTCCGGAAGGCCGAGGCCGACATGAAGGACAGGTTCGAGACCTACAAGCGGCTGGCGGGCTGATCCGCCAGGTTAACCGACCACCGGAGAGATCGGCATGCCTGAGACCTTCTTCTACCGGGATCCCTTTCCCCTTGGACCGGACGGCACCGAGTACCGCCTTGTCACGCAGGATCACGTGAGCACGAGCCCTTTCCAGGGCTCGTCTCTTGTCCAGGTGGCCCCGGAGGGTCTGTCCATGCTCGCGGAGCGGGCCTTCAAGGATGTGGCCCACCTCCTCAGGCCTTCCCATCTCACCCAGCTCAGGGCCGTATTCGACGACCCCGAGGCATCCCCCAACGACCGGTACGTGGCCCTGGAGATGCTGAAGAATGCGGTCATATCCGCCGAGGGAGTCCTGCCCATGTGCCAGGACACGGGGACCGCGGTCGTCATCGGCAAGAAGGGTCAACGGATCTGGACCGGGTACAACGACGAGGAGGCCCTTTCCAGGGGCATCTTCGCCGCGTATACCAAAAACTACCTGCGCTACTCCCAGATGGCGCCCCTCTCCATGTACGAGGAGAAGAACACGGGGTGCAATCTGCCGGCCCAGATCGACATCTATGCGGCCGAGGGAGACTCCTATCGGTTTCTCTTCATCGCCAAAGGCGGAGGATCGGCCAACAAGACCTATCTCTTTCAGGGGACCAAGGCCCTCCTCAACCCCGACAGCCTGATCCCTTTCCTGACCGCAAAGATGAAGGGGTTGGGCACCGCCGCATGCCCTCCCTACCACCTGGCGTTCGTAATCGGGGGCACATCGGCCGAGGCCAACCTGAAGACCCTGAAGCTCGCGACCGCCGGATATCTGGATTCGCTGCCCAACGAAGGAGGGCTCGAAGCCTACGCCTTTCGGGACCGGAACACGGAGGAAAAGCTCCTGGGGATCTCACGGGAGCTTGGATTCGGGGCGCAGTTCGGCGGCAGGCACTTTTGTCTGGATGTGAAGGTGGTCAGGCTCCCCAGACATGGGGCATCCTGCCCCGTCAGCGTCGGGGTGAGCTGCAGCGCGGACCGCAACGTCAAGGGGAAGATCACGAAGGAAGGGATATTCATCGAGAAGCTTGAAACGGATCCCGCCGGATTCCTCCCCGAGCCCTCGGGTGATAAGGAGGATGCGGTTCGAATCGACCTGGAGCGGTCCATGAACGAGGTCCGGGCCGAGTTGAGCAGGTATCCGGTCTCCACCCGGCTCCTGCTCAGCGGAAGGATGGTCGTGGCGAGAGACATTGCCCATGCGAAGCTGAAAGAGCGCATGGATCGCGGCGAATCGCTGCCGGCTTACTTTGTCGACCATCCGGTCTGTTACGCCGGCCCTGCAAAGCAGCCGCCCGGCTATCCCTCGGGTGCATTGGGCCCGACCACCGGAGGGAGGATGGACGGCTATGTACCCCTGTTCCAGGAACGGGGGGCGTCCATGGTCATGGTCTCCAAGGGGAACCGATCGGCCCTGGTCAAGGAATCCTGCAGAAAGCACGGCGGCTTTTATCTCGGATCCATCGGCGGTCCCGCAGCGCGTCTGGCCAAGGAGTGCATCACCCATGTGGAGCTCCTGGAATACCCGGAGCTCGGGATGGAGGCGATCTACATGATCACGGTCAGGGACTTCCCCGCCTTTATCATCATCGACGACAAGGGGAACGATTTCTTCGAGAAGCTCATTTGAAGAAAGACGGCCCCCCTCCCGCCTTCCCACTTCCGACTTTCTTATTGACAGCCTTTCCGAAAAGCGACTATGTATCCCGATTACATGTCCGCACAGGTATAACGGGTGCAGCCACTCTAAATCCATCACAGGAGGGGACCCATGCTGGAAACTCTTTTTTCGCCGTTCCGGATCAAAGGATGCCAGCTCAACAGCAGGATTGTGATGCCCCCGCTGGCCTCCTTTCTCATTGAAAACGACGGCTCCATCACGGACAAGACGATCGAGCACTACAGAAAGCGTGCGTCCGGCGGCCCGGCCATGGTGATCGTGGAGGCCCATGCCACTTCCCCGGAAGGCATCGTCTCCCTCCATCAGGCCAGGATCTGCGAGGACCGGTACATCGAGGGGCTCTCGCGGATCGCCGCCGTCATACGCTCCGAAGGGGCTGTCCCCGCCATCCAACTCCATCATGCAGGCAGGCAGACGTCCATCAAGGTCATCAAGAGAAAACCTCTGGCCCCATCCAATCTCCCCTGCCCCGCCATCAAGGGGGAAGTGGAGCCGCTCTCGAAATCAGAGATACAGAGGATCGTCCATGATTTCGGAGATTCCGCCACGAGGGCCCTTCAGGCAGGCTTCCAGTTGATCGAGATCCACGGGGCCCACGGTTACCTGCTCAACCAGTTCCTTTCGAGGTTCTCCAACGATCGGACCGATGAGTACGGCGGAAGTTCCGAAGGACGTTGCCGCTTCTCGATGGAGATCGTCCGTGAGGTCAGGAAGAGAGTGGGGCCGGATTTCCCGCTCTCGTTCAAGATCAGCGCGCAGGAGTTCGTTCCCAACGGCCTCACGACGGAGGAATCCATAGGGCTCCTGAGGCTGATCATCCCCTGCGGTATAGACATCGTCCAGATCTCGGCCGGGAACGACGCCACCCCCGAATGGATCGCCCAGCCCATGTTCATGAAGAAGGCCTGCCTTGCGGAATCGTCCGGAAAGATCAGGAAGGCACTGCAGTTCCCCGTGATGGTGGTGGGAAGGATCAATGATCCTGTCGTTGCAGACGAGATCATCAGGGAGGGGAAGGCGGACCTCGTCTGTATGGGTCGCGGGCTTTTGGCGGATCCGGAGATGCCCAAGAAAGCCAGGGAAGGTCGCGTGGATGACATCCGGACCTGTATCGCCTGCAACACCTGCATGGAATCGATCTTTCGAAGGGGGCGGGTGGAATGTCTGGTGAATCCCTCCCTCGGCCGTGAGCAGGAGATGGCCTTGCGGCCTGCGCGGAAAACGAAGAGGGTGATGGTGGTCGGGGGCGGACCGGGCGGTCTGGAAGCGGCCTGGGTGGCTGCCGCGAGGGGACACGAGGTGGAGCTCTATGAAAGACGATCCGAGTTGGGCGGGCAGCTCAACCTCGGGAGCGTCACCAGGTACAAGAGAGAGCTCCTGACCCTCATTCGATACCAGAAGCGGCAGGCGGAACGGTTCGGGGTGAAGGTGCATCTGAACTTCGAAGTCACGCCCGACTTCGTCAAAGAACAGAATCCGGATGCGGTAGTCGTGTCCACCGGCTCGATACCGGTGATGCCGAGGGTCCCCGGAATCGACAAGGGAGTGGTCCTCGCTCTGCCGGACATCATGAATGGACAGATGCCCGCAGGAAACCGCATCGTCGTTGTGGGCGGAGGGGCTACCGGAAGCGAAGTAGCCCACCACCTGGCAGACCACCACTACCAGGTGACTCTCGTGGAGCAGCTCCCCAGGATCGCCGAGCAGCTCGAATCCATGACCCGGAAGGTCCTTCTGCAGGAACTCCGTGAACGGAAGGTGCGAATCCTTACGTCCTGCAGGCTTTCCAGCATCGAGGATCACGGCGTCTTGGTCGCAGACCAGGAGGGAAAAGGGACCTTCCTGGAGGCCGATGCGGTGGTCGTTGCGATCGGGAACCGCCCCGACAACTCCCTCTACCAGTCTATCCTGGCTATGGGAATGCCGGTCCACCGGATCGGAGACTGCGTGGAGCCGAGGAGTGCAAAGACCGCAATCCTGGAAGGGGCTCTGGCGGGCCGCGAAATCTGAGATCTCTCGCAGCGCCCACAGGGAACAGAGAGAACAGGCCGGTTGGTGTTCACGATCAGACCCAGTGGTTCAATCCCGGTCCCTCTGTGGACTCGAGCGAAGCGGGCGAGAGACTTACTTCTTCGGGGTTACATCTTCCGATAGAGTTCCGCGATACGATCCCTCGTCATGATCTTTCTCCACTCCTTTCCGAGGGCGTTTTCCCAGAGCGGTTCCAGCATCAAGGCCAGGTCGATCATCTTGTTCATCGGGGCCTCATCGAGACGGGCCGTAATGTTCCTCGGAAGGTCGATCTTGTGCTTGTCCAGCATCCTCCGGAATTCGCCGACCCCTTCCGGGTAAAAATCCTCCAGGTAGTCAAACACGATGCTGTTTCCGATGCCGTGGTGAGTGCCCAGCACAAAAGCGAGCCCGTAGGAGAGGGCGTGCGCGACCCCTACCTGGGAATAGGCGATGCTCATCCCCCCGCAGTAGGAGGCCATCATGAGCTTGTCATCGCTCTCGGGACCGCCTTCGAGGAAGACCTGCCTGCAGAGGTCGAGGGCCTTTTCACCGTAAGCCCTGCTGAAGGCATTCAGATAGGTCCCGGTCAGGGATTCGACGCAATGGATATAGCAATCCATGCCGGTATAGAACCACTGCTCCAGTGGGACGCCCTGGATGAGCTCGGGGTCCAGAACGATCTGATCGAAGACCGTATAGTCGGAGTTGAGCCCCAGTTTCTTCTGCGGCCCTGTCAGGATGGCGGTCCTCGACGCCTCTGCGCCGGTTCCGGAAAGCGTGGGAACACCCACGTGGTAGACAGCGGGATTCTTGATCAGGTCCCATCCCTGGTAATCCGCTGACGATCCGGGGTTGGTGAGCATCAGCGAAACCGCCTTGGCAATGTCCATGGTGCTTCCGCCGCCGATTCCCACCACCCCTGAAGGGAGGCGGCCCTTGGTCGACTCCCGCACTTGTTTGGTCAGCTGGTCGACATAGGCCGTCTTCGGCTCATGGTCCACATTCACCCAAAGAAGGAGGTCCTGCTTCTTCAAGGGCAGCCGTCTTCGCAACGGCTTGTCTTGGAACACATCATCGACGCAGAAAACCATGACCGAATCGCGCTCTTGTCGATGAGGTGAAAGGAGATCATCGAGTTGATTGAAGCTTCCCCTGCCGAAAACGATGTAGGACACCATCCGAAAGTTTCTGAACATGCACCCGCTCCTTGCTGTACGTGGATGAAATGAAGTGAGGACTCTTTTTCAGTCGCCCGATCTGGCCCGCTTGATCAACTCGTCTCCGTGCTTTTCCAGGTAGGTGTCGAGATCGGCCTTCCAGTCCGGCATGATATTGAGCCCCTGCTTCTTCAGAAGCCGGTTTTCGAGGATGCAGTTGTGGGGCCGGCGAGCGGGACTGGGCATCTGATTGGAGGAGCAGGGCTCCACGGTGGCCCGGATCCCCAGTCTCTTGAGGACGTGACGGGCCCATTCAAAGCGGCTGCAGTATCCCTCCGAAGTGGCGTGGTACGTCCCGGTCACACCCGCTTGGATCAACTCCTTTGCCTGGAGCGCCAGCGTGTGGCTCCAGGTGGGGGAGCCGAACTGGTCGTTCACCACCTTCAGGGTTTTCATCTTCTTGTGAAGGACGTTCTTCAGGATGGATGCGATGAAGTTGCGGCCGTTGAGCCCGTACAGCCATGCGGTTCTCATGATGATGTAGTCGAAGGCATTGTCGCGGACCGCCACTTCACTGTCCATCTTGCTTCTCCCGTATGCCGAGAGCGGGTCCATGGAATCATCCTCAAAGTAGGGCTGGGGGACGCTCTTGTACCCGTTGAAAATGTAGTCCGTGGAAAAATGGACCATCTTGCAGCCGAATCGGGCGCAAGCCTGGGCCAGGTTCCTGGGGCCCTCCACATTCACCTTTTTGACCATGAAGGGTTCTTTCTCGCAGGCGTCCACGTCCGTAAAGGCGGAGCAGTTGAAGACCACCTTGGGCGAGATATGCTGGATCTTGTCGATGACCTTGTCCCAGTAGGTGATATCCAGATCCTTCCGATCCAGGGCAACGATCTCATGCTCGGAACCGAGCACCTCGAAACACTCACTTCCAAGCATTCCTTTGCTTCCTGTCAGCAGGATCTTCATCTCGAGCGTACCTCCCGAAAACGGCGACTTTGGCGCCCATTCTATCACAATCCGGTTACACAGTCACTTACAGATTCCCCTTTTAGCTTGCCTTGCCGTCGAAACTGGTGCTAGTTTTCCTAAAACGGCCTTGTTTTTCCACTCTGTTCCCCGGATGGACATTCATGAGACTGGTTTTCGCCCTTGTACTCCTTCTCGGCGCATGGCCGGCTCCAGCGACTGGCACGACCTCTGTCCATAGCCATACCATTCTCCAGGGCATAGATCTCCTGTATGACGGGGAGACGGATGAGGCAGAGGTCCTGTTTCTTGAAATGCTTACCCGTAATCCGGATGATCCAGCAGGCCACTTCTATATGGCCATGGTGGCCTGGTCCAGGCTCGTGAACGGCTTCTGGTCCGAGGAGCGGGTTGAGGAGTATATCGCGAGGATCGACAGGACGATCTCCGCTGCAAGGACGGTCATTGAGGACCGAAAGGCCGACGCATACACTTACTTCTATCTGGGGGGCGCGCTGGGGTTCAAGGGCCGTTTCTACCTGATGGAGCACAAGTGGCTTTCTTCTTTCAATCTCGCTTCAGACGCCATCGAGGCGTTGAAGAAATGCGGCGCCATGGATCCCTCCAACAAGGACGTCCTGCTCGGCCTCGGGATCTTCGACTACTACACGGACAAGCTCTCCGGTTTTCTCAGATTCCTCACCTTTCTCCTCCTGCACAGGGGAGACCGGGAGGAGGGTCTGCGGAAGCTCCACGAGGCTGCAGCCGAGGCCGTTTTCTCTTCCACCGAAGCCAAGAGCGTCCTCCTGCACATCTACCTTTACCTCGAAGACGATCGCCTGAAGGCATTGTCCATTGCACAGGAGTTGTCCGGTCGCTACAAGAAAAGCAGACTCTACAAGTACCTTGAAGGGGTCGCCTACATCCGTCTGGGAATGGATGCCGAATACCGGAAGACGGTTGAGGAGATGCGCGCAAGAGCGGAGAGGGAGGTCTCCGAGAAAAGGGCTGTGCTCTGGACCAGGCAGTCCCTGTACCTGGAGTCCAGCTACGCCCTTTTCCGCGGGGACGATGAAGGGGCGAGACAGAAGCTCGACCGGATTCTCTCCATGGAGGATCCCGTGAACGACCCCTTGATGATCGCCTACCCCCTGCTGAAGAAGGGTGTGAGTTACGACCTTCAAGGGGACAGGAAGACGGCTGCGGAGTACTACGTCCGCGTGATGGAAATGGAAAATGGGGCGGGCGCCCAGTTCCTGGCAGAGAAGTTCCTGAAGGCGCCGGCAAAAAGGAAGGACCCTTTTGTAGGTTATTGAGATGGGACGAATCACCGCTCTGATCATGCTATCGCTGCTTTTTCTCTCTGCCTCGTGTGCACGGGTCGCCCTGAGGATGAGCCCTCCTCTGGTCCAAAATATGATGGTATCCGTTTTCGAAGAGTGTGATCCCCAGTTGGCAAGGGAGGCCGTCCCCGCCAACCTGAAGGTGCTGGAGGGCCTTGCAAAGACGGATCCGGACAACAGGGACATCCTGGAGGCCCTGGCCATGGGGTTTGCAGGGTACGCCCTCCTCTTCCTCGAGGAAGACGATCCGGGCCGCGCCTCCGGCTTCTACCTCCGATCCAGAGGCTATGCCCTGCGCGCCCTCGGCGCAGGGGGCGATATCCTGATGGACGCCCAAGAGGGAGATCGGGTACCCCAAGTCCTGCGGGACATGGGTCCAGCCGACCTGCAAGCGCTCTTCTGGACGGCCTTCGCATGGAATGCATGGATCAACCTCCATCTCGACAAGCCGGAGGCCGTCTCGCAACTCGGGGTTGCGCAGGCCTGCCTCGAACGGGTGCTTGCGATCGATCGAGGCTATTTCCACGGGCTTCCGGAGATAATGCAGGGAGCCATCCTCTCGGCCAGGCCGCAGCTTCTGGGCGGAGAGAAAGAGAAGGCGCGATCTCATTTTCAAAAGGGACTCGAACGGAGCGGGGGGAAGTTCTTCCCGGCCCGCTACTACTACGCAAGGTACCATGCGGTGTCCGGCCAGGACAGGGATCTCTTTCGCAGGCTTCTGGGTGAAATCGTGAACGGGGAGCCTCGGACGCTCAAGGAGATGTGCCTGGTCAACACGGTGTTCCAGCAGAAGGCCGCAAGACTGCTGGAGCGGGAAGAGGAGCTGTTCTACTAGCGATCGGCGCTCCGGAATCCTAGGTCTTGCATGTTTGGCGAACCTCTATAGGACGGGGTTCGAGAAATCCATTCCGAGTGTAGAGAGGGTTCACGTTGAATCATTCGAAATCATGGGTGTCCCTGTTCGTTTTCGTGGCGGGGCTTCTCCTGCACCCGGGCCCGGCCTGGTCGGCGGAAAAGCACGTCATCAAATTCGCCACCCTCGCCCCCGAAGGCTCCTCCTGGATGAAGGCCATGAGGGGACTGGAGGCGGTCGTCAAGGACAAGAGCCGGGGGGATGTGACCTTTCGGGTATACCCCGGGGGCGTGGCCGGGGATGAGCTGGACGTCCTGAGGAAGATGCGCATCGGCCAGATCCATGCCGCCGCTTTCTCCGGAGTGGGTTTCGGGGAGATCCTTCCCATGGTCAGGGTGCTGGATCTCCCGTTCCTCTTCCGGGGGTATCCGGAGATCGACAGGGTGCACGAAGAGCTCGAGGAATACTTTTCGAAACAGTTCCTGGACAAGGGGTTCGTGCTGCTTTCATGGGCCGAGGTGGGCAACGTGCATCTGTTCTCCCAACAGCCCATCAGGAAGGTGGAAGACATTGCCCGGATGAAGGTATGGACCTGGTCCGGGGATCCCATTGCCAAAGAGACCTTCACCCGCATGGGGACCAGTCCCATTCCCCTTTCGATCGCGGACGTCATCACCTCCCTGAACACGGGGATGATCGACACGGTCTATGGGCCGCCCATCGGCGCCGTCGCGCTCCAGTGGCATCGGTACCTGAAACACATGACGGCCCTGCCCCTGGCCCATTCCACCGGGGCGCTCCTGATCTCGGCCGACGTCTTCAAGCGCATCCCCGAGGCACACTCGCGGATGATCAAAGAAGAGTTCAGGTCGGCGATGGTCCGCCTGACCCGGGAATTGCGCGCACAAACCGATTCCGCCGTCCAGGTCATGCAGAAAGGCGGCCTCGCCGTTACACCGATGCCCTCCGGGCCGGACCTGGACGACTTCTACCGGATTCACGATCAGGTGGCCGGGAAACTGGCGGGGGATCTCTTCCCCAAGGAGGTGCTGGAGAGGCTTTACGCCATCCTGAGGGGGCTCAGAAAGAAGTGAAGACTCTCAAGCAGATCGAACGGGCGCTGGCAAGGTTCGAGGGCTGGTTCATCATCGCCCTCCTCTCGGAGATGATCGGGCTCACTTTCATCCAGGTACTGCTGAGGAATCTCCACATCCACGGCCGCATCCAACAGGCCAACCTCCTCCTCGGCCAGATCGACTGGGCCGAGCCGCTGGTGAGGCTCTCCGTTCTGTGGGTCACCTTCCTGGGGGCGTCTCTCCTGACTGCGGAGAAACGCCACATCAAGATCGACATCCTGTCATCCGTACTGACCGCAAGGTGGCTCCCCTGGCGTGAAGCGATCGTCTCCCTGGCAGCGGCCCTTGTCTGCGGCCTCATGTTCGCCGCCTCCCTGGAATACGTGGGGCTGGAATACCGGTCGGGCACCACCCTGTTTCTGGGTATTCCGTCGTGGGTGACCCAGCTCATCCTGCCCGCCGGCTTCCTTCTCATCCTGCTGAGGTTTCTATTCAGGGCCGCAGAGGAGGTGACACCCCTGTTCAGGGGAAGCATCAGATGATCACGACCCTGGCCTTTCTCCTCATCCTGCTCGCGATCGCAGGGATGCCCGTCTTCTCGGCGATGATGGCCGCGGCCATGCTGGGGCTTTACGTGAACCAGGTCGGCTTTTCCGCCGTACCCCTGGAGATCTATCGACTGGCCAACGCCCCCGTGCTCCTGGCGATCCCCTTTTTCACCTTTGCAGGCTACCTCCTGGCGGAGGGCGGAACGCCCGACAGACTCATCCGATTTGCGAGGAGCCTCTTTGGATGGATACCGGGCGGGCTCGGCGTGGTCGCCCTGGTGACCTGTGCGTTCTTCACCGCAATCACTGGCGCCACAGGAATAACGATCGTCGCCCTTGGGGGACTCCTGCTGCCCGCCCTCCTCTCGGAGAAATACGAGGAGAGGTTCTCCCTGGGGCTGGTCACTTCTTCGGGGAGCCTCGGACTGCATTTCCCTCCCAGCCTCCCCATCATCCTTTACGGCTTTGTGTCGGGGGTCAGCATCGAGTCGCTCTTCGTCGCGGGCATCCTGCCCGGCGCATTCCTGGTTGTCTCTCTGTCGGTCTTCTCCGTTTACACGGGAAGCAAATGGCGCATCGGGAGACCCCCCTTTTCCGCTTCAGAGTTTCTTGGTTCACTCCGGGCGGCGGCATGGGAAATCCCCATCCCTTTTCTCATCCTGGCCTGCATATACAGCGGCATCTGCACGGCAACCGAGGCCGGAGCGCTCACCGCGGTCTACGTGCTCTTCGTCAAGCTGCTGGTGTTCAAGGAGTTGGACCTGGTGCGGGACGTCCCGAAGGTCATGCTCGAAAGCATGAAGATGGTGGGAGGGATCATGATCGTGCTCGGGGCGGCGCTCGGTTTCACCAACTTCCTGGTGGATGCCTTCATTCCCATGCAGATCCTGGAGTGGATGGAGGGAGTGGTGGGAAGCAGGTTGGGGCTCCTTCTCCTCATGAACCTGTTCCTGATCGTGGTCGGATGCATGATGGACATCTTCAGCGCCATTCTGGTCGTGGTTCCCCTGATCATGCCCCTGGCCTCCAGATTCGGGATCGATCCGGTGCACCTGGGGATCGTCTTCCTGACCAATCTCGGGATCGGATACAACACCCCCCCCATCGGCATCAATCTCTTCATCGCCAGCACCCGGTTCAATCGCCCGATCACCGAGATCTCCCGGGCGGCCCTCCCCTTCCTCATCCTCATGCTGATCGTGCTCCTCGTGATCACCTACTGGCCGCCGCTGACGTTGTTCCTGCCGGGGCTTATGAGAGGGCAGTAGGAAGGGAATCCGTACGGTCTTTCCCGATCTGCTTGCATTTCCCGCCGGGGGAATTATATTGGTAGGAATTTTCGGCCTCGGGGAGAGGGCCGGCAGCGTGGTGGCGCCTGCTTCCGATTCGCTGCATCAGAGATCTTTTTCCGGAGATGACTTTATGCCTATCTATGAATTCAAGTGCAACAAGTGCGGCAAGGAATTCGAGCATCTTCTCTTTTCTTCCAGCAACACGGAACCGGCCCCCTGCCCCGCCTGCGGAAAGGAGGACACCTGCAGGCTCATGTCTTCCTTCTCCTGTTCGTCTTCGTCCGGCGGGTCCATAGGGAGTTCGTCCTCCTGCTCCGGTCATTCGCATTCCGGGGGCTTTTCCTGAGGCTGATGAGGGGCAGCCGTGTGCTGCCTGAGAGCCGATAGGTCGGAGATCAGAAGGTAGAAATCAGCAGAGCCGCTGACCGCGTCGCGGCCGGTTCGATCGTTGAGAACATGCTCTTGCGGTTTCTCTTCTGTAGGAGCAAGCTCCTGCTTGCGACTCTTTTCGGAGTTGAACTGGCGCTTGCGTTGCGGGTCGGTCCCCCCGGATGAATCCAAAAGCAATGTGGCACGGACAAGCTCGTTTGTCCGGGTCTTCGAGAGGTTCATGATGATCTGGTGGTTGCTTCTGGTAGTTGGAATCTGGCTGTTGCTCCAGCTCTACATCCTTCCCAAGATGGGCGTCTCCACTTGAATGAGGGAGAGTTGTCGGTCGGACAACAAAGAAACAAGGGATGAGGGACGACCGCTTCGCTAGGAGGAGGGACGAGAACTCAAGGAGCAAGCGCCTGCTTTTGATTCCGCTGAACGCCGAACATCCCACGTCCAAGGTCGAACATCGAATGTAAGAAACGAGGGACCATCCCTCGCCAAGAGGTGCGCAAGCCGCTGTTCCCGTGAAAAGTCCTGGTTCACCCTTCGATGCCGGGAGGGTGAACGGATGAACGGAATGAGTGCGCCGGAATCACCCTTGCGCCCTGCGCTTTTCTTCATCCCTGATCTCGCGCCGCAGGAGCTTGCCCACCTTTGATTTGGGCAGCATGTCCCTGAATTCGATGTACTGGGGGACCTTGTACGACACGAGCTGCTTGCGGCACCATTTGATCAGGTCATATCCGGTGATCCCCTTGATATCCGCCTTGAGCACCACGTAGGCCTTGATCCGCTCGCCGACCTTCTCATCCGGTATTCCCACGACACACGAGCCCACCACGGCCGGATGCTCCTGAAGCACCGCCTCGATCTCGGAGGCCGAGACCCTGTACCCTTTGTGTTTGATGGTGTCCACGGTGCGGTCCACGAAGAAGAGATTCCCTTCCTCGTCCAGGGAGAGGATGTCCGCGGTGCGATACCATAGCCTGCCTTCCAGCTGCACGAAAGAGGATGCGGTCTCTTCGGGTTTATGGATATAACCCTTCACCATGTGCTCCGAGGAGACCAGCAGCTCGCCGGGCTCCCCCTTCCTCACCTCCTCCAGGGTGTTCGGGTCCACCAGCTTGATCCGTTTGCTCGGTACGACGCGCCCCACGCTCCTCGGCGGGTTCTTGACATTCACCGGGCACATGGCGACCCCCCCGCAGGTCTCGGTGGCGCCGTACCCCTGGTAGATCTCTTTTCCGAACTTGTCGCTCCACCGTTTACCCACCTCAACCGGCAGAACGTCCCCTGCACTGTACCAGTAATCCACGGAGCGCAGGTCGTACTGATCGATGCGGTCGTGTTCCAGCATCATGCGGTAGAGCGTGGGGACCCCGATCATGGTCCTCGCCTTGAAGCGCCGGATCGAGTCAAACGTGGCGTCCAGATTGACCCTGGGCTGAATCAGGAGGGTCCCGCCCACAAGGAGGATACAGAGGCTGCATGTCTGCCCCAGGATGTGAAAAAGAGGCGCGTTGCCCAGGATGACGTTCTCCTCCACGGGGAACAGGGGCTCACAGACCCTGATCTGCTCGTCCATGGATACCAGGAAGAGGGAATGGGAAAGGGGAACGCCTTTGGGGTATTTGGTGGTGCCTCCGGTATAGAGGATCTCGGCCACGTCTCCTCCCTGCCGGGCCGGCTCGGGGGGAGAGGCCGTTCTTCGGGAAGCCATCAGTCCCGCAAACGAGTGGACATCCTTTCCGAACGCGATCTTGCCCCTCGGCACGACATCGGAGAGGTAACCGAACGCCCGCTTCCACCACGGAAGCAGGTCCACCATGCCCGTGACGATGACCCTCCTGACCTTGGTCTCCGGCAATACCCTTTTCACATATCCGAAGTTGGTGTCCGCGCAGACAACGGTCTCGGCTTCCCCGTCGTTTGCAATGTACCTGAGGTCATGGGGGGTGTAGATCGGGGTGATCGGAAGGCACACCGCGTCCGCCCGCTGAATCCCGAGCCACGCCACGACCCACTGAACGGTATTCGGCAGATAGAGGACCACGCGCTCTCCGGGCCGAACCCCCAGGTCTGTCAGTGCGGCGGCGAATCGAAGGGCCATCTCCTTCAGCCGGGAGTAGGAGTAGCGGGTTCCAAGGTAGATCAAGGCCGTGTGGCGTCCCCGCCTCGCTGCGGTGGCTTCGAACGTGTTCCAAATGTTGTGGCTGTTTGGGCTCATCACTCACTTCACATGGCTTGTCGTGTTCACCGTTCGGGACCGCAGGAGGGTCCCGGTCTTCGTTCCCACGCGGGAGCTTGGGAACACAATCGTTTTTTTCAATGACAGATGATCAACCACGCCTGTTCAGACGCCGAAGTAGGCCGCTTTGATCTCCGGGTTGTCCATCAACTCCGCACCGGTTCCCGAGAGGCTCAGCATCCCGTTCTCGATCACATACCCCCGGTGGATCATGGGCAGGACCGGCCTCGCGAACTGCTCGCTCAGGAGTACCGTTATTCCCGATTCGGCCTTCAGATGGGATATGGCTTCCACCAGGGTCTTCTGCATCATCGGGCTCAAGCCGAGGAGCGGCTCGTCCAGCAGCAGGAGAACAGGCCTTACCACAAGGGTCATTCCGATGGCGAGCATCTGCTGCTCTCCGCCGCTCAGAAACCCGGCCTTTCGCGTCTTCAGGTGAGTCAGGGCCGGAAACAGCCTGAAGACATAGTCCATGGTCTCCCGGACCTCGGACCCTTTCCGCAGGTAACCGGCAATCTTGAGGTTCTCCAAGACGCTGCTCTCGGGGAACACAGGGTGGCGCTCCCTGGATAGGACAATCCCTTTCTTGACCCTATCGCTCGGCCTGGTCTCGGTGATGTCCTCACCCCTGAAAAGAATCTTCCCATAGACGGTGATCCGCTCCCCTCCCCGCCTCTTCTCCTTGATTCGCATATCGATGATGAGCCCCGACAGGGTGTTCATCAGGGTCGTCTTCCCGGCGCTGTTGGAGCCGATCACCCCGACGACCTCTCCCTCTTCCACCTTCATGCTGAAGTCGTTGAGGGCGAGTCCGTTCTCAAAAAAGACCATCAGGCTGTTTACTTCAAGCATCATTCGACTCCAACATCGTCCTTCTCTCAGGTCCCTCAACCATGCCCCGGTGCAAGGCGCCTCAAATCCTGAGGAGTGAGGCGTACAGGGGAGTACGTCGGAACGCCGCAGGATGAGGGCAACACGGCAGATGGGCGTTTTTCGGCAGGCTGAACCTACTCCGACCCAAGATAGGCCTTCTTCACCTCATCCAGCTCCATCACCTCATGGGGCAGCCCCTCGGCGATCTTCATTCCGTAGTTCAGCACGATCACCCGATGGGCGATCCTGAAGAGTTCCTTCAGCCGGTGCTCGATCATCATGATCGTCCTGCCTTCCTGCAGGAGTTTCTCGATAATGGGGACGATGCTCGCCACCTCGGCCAGGCTCAATCCGGAAAAGAGTTCATCGAGGATCAGCAGGTCCGGTTGCAGGGCAATGGCCTTGGCGAGTTCCAGTCTCTTGAGGTACCCCTGGGGCAGCACACTCGCCACTTTGTACGCGACCTGCGCGTCCCTCTCGAACCCGACCTCTTCGAGCAGGTCGAGGGCCACTGCATCCCGGTCTCCATACTTTCCGCCGGCAAGCTGCTTGACCCTGGGGGAGTACAGGGGAATGATCATGTTCTTGAATGCCGGGAGCTGGTAGAAGGGCTTCACCATCTGAAAGGTCCGGGCGATACCCAGCCGAACAATCCGATAAGGGGCCCAGTTCGTGATTTCCCGCCCCTGGTAGAGCACCTTGCCTGAGCTCGCCTTCACGAACCCGGTGATGAGGTTCACCGTGGTCGTCTTGCCGGACCCGTTGGGGCCGATGATGCCGAGTAGCTCGCCCCGGCGCAATTCGAAGTTCAGGAGGTGGACCGCGCGGACCCCGCCGAATCCCTTCGAAAGCTTGTAAACCTCGAGCAAAGGAGCATCGCTCATCTCTCCACCGCCACCCAGCGCTCGAACTGGTGGTACTTGCGCTGCACAAAATGAAAGATGCCCTCCGGCAGGGCCACGATGAAGACCACGAGCAGCATGCCGTAAAAAACGATCCTGAGGCCGCCCGCTCCCCTGAGGATTTCCGACAGAGGGACGAGGATGAAGGCTCCCAGAGTGGCCCCCGCCATGGACCCCGGCCCGCCCACCACAGCGGCTGCGATGGGCAGGATGGAATAATCCAGCGCGAAGACGGGCATGCCCACAAACATGTACACATGGGTCATGAATGCCCCGGCAAAGGCCCCCACGGCACCGGATATGAAGAGGGCCTGGATCTTGAACCAGTAGATGTTGATCCCCGCGTTCATGACCGAGCGGTCGTTGTCCTTGATCCCCCGGAGCACCAGCCCGTAGTCCGAGGTCATCAATCGCCGGAACCCGAACAAGGCGGCCAGCAGACCGGCCAGCACGAGATAAATCTCCAGCCATCTCGAAGGCAGCGGCGTGAGGCCGCTGATCCCTTCGGTCCCGCCGAAGACCTTGGTGGCCTCGATGATCCTCTCCAGCATGAGGGGGATGATCAGCGTGACCATGGAAAAGTAGACGCCGCGCAACCGGAGGACCGGCAGGAGCAGGATCGTGCAGATCGCCGCACCGAGGACGGTGGCAATGGGGATGGAGACCAGGGGTGGAAACCCCCAGTAATGGTCCATGACCCCGGAGCAGTACGCCCCCATGCCGAAGAACAGGGCATGTCCGAGAGAAACCATGCTGCTCTGCGCAAGCATGTCCCAGCTGATCGCCAGCAGGGCAAAGACCGCGACCGAGAGCAACACCTTCTGCCAATAGATGCCGAGGAGGATGGGGAGGACCACGAAACCCAGGACGGGGAGAAGCCTGGGCCCGGAGAGGTAGAGCATCTCCCGCCACGAGGAGACGGCAAAGACGTCTTCGGCCCGTACCTTGATCCCCCTGTCGATTCGTTCTCTCCGCTTCTGCAAGGGCTAGATCCTTTCTTCAAGCTCCTTTTGCTTGCCGTAGAGGCCTGAGGGCTTGATGATCAGCACCAGGAGGATCGCCACCAGGCTGACGATCAGGGTCCAGTGCGAGCCGATATAGGTGTCCGTAAAGCGCTGCGCAAAACCGACGATCAGGCTGGCGACGATCACCCCTCCGGTGCTGCCCAGTCCACCGATGATGGATACGGCCAGCGCATTGAGCAGCACATCGTATCCCTGTCCGACGGAGATGGTGCCGAGCGGCACGATGACGGTGGCTGCGAGGGCGGCCAGGCCCGCCCCCAGGGAGACGCTCAGGGTCGCAATCCGGTCCGAGTCCATCCCGAATGTCAAGGCCGTGCGCTCGTCCTGTGCGATCCCTCGAAAAGCGAGTCCCGTGGAGGTGTGGTGGATGAACAACCAGAGCAGGACGATGAGGACGACGGTGCACAGGACGATGAAGATCCTCTGCATGTCCACGTAGACGTCCCCGAGCATGACGCTCTCGTCGATGAAGACCGGGAGACTGTACTCGAAGCCCATGAAGCCGAGATAGCGAAAGAGCTCCAGGATGGCCAACCCGATCCCGAAGGTGGCGATGACCTCCGACAGCACCTGGCCGCGCACACGCTGAAGCACCAGCCTGTACATCAGTGCGCCCAGGAGGGCCGTAAACAGGATGGACAGGGCTGCCGAGAGCAGATACGGCAGCCCCAGGGAGTTCATCAGGATCCAGGTTGCGAACGCGGCCAGGATGTAGAATGCGCCGTAGGCGAAGTTGGCCACCCCGCTGATGCCGAAGGTGAGATTGAACCCGATCGCCGTCAGGGCAAGGATGACGCTGTTGATGATCGCGTAGACAATCGTGCCGAGAAGCATCGGGTGGCTCCGGACTCGCTACTTTGCGCTCTTGAGGCCTGCCGGAAGCACGATCTTCCTCTCCGCAAGAGACTCGGGAAACACGTTGACCCGTTCCCCCTTTTCGTCCCACTGGAAAATGCATGCCACGGCAGCCTGGTTGTAATCCATGCCGAAGACCGCCTGCTGCCCCTCGTCGAACTTGATCCGGCCCATCACGCCCATGCGGTCCGTCTTCTTGATCTCCGCGGAGACCGCATCCGGATCCAGGCTCCCGGCCCGTTCGATGGCTTCCTTCAGGATATAGACCGACTCATAAGTGGGGGCCGGGCCGTGTCCGGCCTCCATCGGCTTTCCGAACTTCTTCTCATACGCCTGGAGGAAGGCCACGGATTGGGGTACCTTCTTGGATGCGATCGCGCTCCCCAGCTCGAAGTTGACGTTCACCGCCCCGGCGATCTTTTTCTCGAACGTGTTCCAGGCGCCCGGTCCCGCCAGGGGCGAGATGAAGCCGGCCATCAGGGCGGGGACCTTCATCGAGTTCCACTGTTTTACCAGGATGCCGCTCTGCGGCATGTCGAAGATCGGGAGGATCACCTGGGCCCCTCCGCTCCTCGCCTTCATCAGGGCCGAAGAGAAATCGGAGGCCCCGGTCGGGTAGCTCTCCTGACCCACCACGCTCCACCCCGCCTTCTCGAAGTAGCTCTTCGCAATCCCGTCGGCGGTAGCGCGGGCCCAGGCCACATCCTGGTGCATGATGTAGACCTTGTTGAATCCGAATTCCTTGTTGACGTAGGACATGGCGCCCACCAGGTACTGCACCAGGTACCTGGCGTTGAGGCAGGTCCGGAAGATGTACTTGTATTTGTCCGGCTCCTGCTTGATCTTCCCTTCCGAGGCGGGGGTCATCGCGATCGACCCGATCATGGGGACCTTGTACTTGGCGATGATGTCCATGGCCGCGAGCAGCGCCTCTGAGCGGAAGGGGCCGATCAGGAGGGCCGCCGGTTTCTTCTCGAGGATGATCTTCTCGATGCCCAGGAGCGCCTCGGGCACCGGGACACCGGGTGAGGCGTCGCGGATGTCGATGGATTCGACCTTGAAGAGTCTCTTTTCACCGCCGACCTTCACCCCCCCCTTCGCATTGATCTCCTCGACAGCCATCTCGACCACTGCGAGGCCTTCCTTGCCTTCGAGAAACCCGGTTGAAGTAGGGACCCCGATCACGATCGGATCCGCCGCAACAGCGCTGCCGGGTGAGAAGTGAAGGAGAACGACCAGCGACAACAGACCTACCACGCCGTAAAACTTTTTCATGGAGACCCCCTTTTTGGTGTGTTGACTCCGCCGCCAGCCCCTCATGAGGCTGGACAGTCATCCGGATGGAGAAGAAACCCCTCGTGGGAAGCAGTGCAACCTAAATCCATTGAGAAGTTAAACGTATGTGCTCGTGATTCCAGTCAGTTTTGAGAGACAGCCCGAAGCCTTGGTGGGAATGTTACCATTTTAGTCACATATCACACTCCAGAAAGCGCACGCAACAGCTTTTCATGGAGCCATAACGGATTGCAGCTCAAGTCGGAAGACCGCACCGTCTCGTGCAGGATGTGCAATGTCCAAGAACTCCACCAAATCTCTGCTGGAATTCAGAAGCCGGTAGGAGCGAGTTCCTGCTCTCGATTCCTTCTCGAGGCTGAGAAATCGCAGCCGGGAGGTTGCTCCTACAGAACTCTGTTGGAAAACAAAGCGGGTTTGAAGGCAGGCACCACCTTATCCTGTATCGGCGAACAGCTCCGGCAACCCCCCCGTGTGCAGGAAGAGGACCTTCTGGCCCTTTAAGAGCCCCTTGTCCAGCCGGTCGATCAGTGCGCCGGCAGCCTTGCCGGTATAGACATGGTCCAGGAAGATCCCCTCCTTCCGGGCAAACATTTCGATCGCCTTTTCCGCCTGCTCTGTGCGCACGGCATATCCCGGCCCGATGTACCCGTCATCCACCTGAACCGAGCTGCGGATCGCGCGGCCGCCAAGCATGCCGGCCGTTTCCGAGGCAAGGGTAAAGACATTCTCCTCCAGCTCGGCCCGCCCCATGGCGACCGAGACGCCGGTGACCTGCCCCGCCCACGACGTAAGGTCTTTCCCGACCACAAGTCCGGCCTGAGTGCCTGCAGAGCCCGAGGCATGGATGATATGGTCGAACTCCACACCCAGCCGCTCCTGGTCCATCAGGATCTCGAGGAACACGGCCGTGTATCCTGCCACCCCCACCGGAACCGAGCCGCCTACCGGGATGCGAAAGACTTTCCTGCCCCGGGACTCCAGCGAGTCGTAGAGCCTTTCGCTCTCCGCTTCCCAATCGCCCCAGTCCGCGGACTCCACGTAATGGATCTCCGCTCCGAGCATCGTGTCGAGCAACACATTCCCGCTTGGGATCGAGGGCCTCTTTCCACCGAGCACCAGATGGACCGACATGCCGGCGACCGCCCCGGCTGCGGCGGTGAGACGGCAGAAATTCGACTGGATCCCCCCGCACGTGAGAAGGGTATCGCATCGATGCTCCATGGCCTCGCCGATCAGGAACTCGAGCTTGCGGCTCTTGTTCCCGCCGAAACCGAATCCCGTCATATCGTCCCTCTTGCAGTACAACTCGACCCCATAGCGCTCCGAGAGCGCACTCAACCGGTGGCAAGGTGTGGGGACGAGGGAGAGGGGGAACCTGGGAAAGGCATCGAGCTCTTTTCGCAGGTGCGAGATGATCCCGTTCATCAGACAGCCTCCATCGTTCGGTAGGATGGGTGCAGCGAAGCGAAACCCATCGATTTGAGGCGTTGGAGGGCGCTCAACCCTGGCGATGGGCTCCGCTTCGCTTCACCCATCCTACGCGCCCGCGTGATCGCCGCCAAGACACGAAGGCACAAGGAACTTCTTGGCGGCTTAGGGTCTTCGTGGCACCCTGATTTTGGTCTTCTTTCGACCGCCGTCGTCCATCATCCTTCAGGGTTTTCCAGCGCCATCTTTGCCTCTCCGTGGACCTTGACCCCTTCACGGGAAGGCTCCGCCCGGAGGTTCCCTGCGTGGTCGAAGAGCCTGCCCTGGACGCGGGTCATGTAGCCGTTCGTAAAGGTCTGGGTGGACACGTTGAGGACCGTTTCACCCGAGGGGAGGAGGAGCCTGAACCCCCCTGGGAAATTCTGAAGGGTGCACCCTCCGGGGTTCTGGAGAATCCGCCCCTCCCTCAGCTCCACGAGGAAGCCTCCATCCCGGTCGAACAGCCTCCCCGAGATCCGGGGGACGGTCTCACCGGGCGGAACCACGTCCGCAAGGAAATAGAAACCGTCTCCCGATCCGGCGTCCCCCAGCAAAAAGCCGGGGGAGAGCATATCGTTCACGAGGTAGTTGTGATGGGCGCTGATCAGGCTTTCCTTAGGCTTCAAGGTCGACTCCGAGGTTGCAGGCTTCTCATCATTGCATCCCGGACCCTGCTACAGTCTTTTTCGCAGCTTCTCCAGCAGGAGGGTCAGGATGGTTCGCGCATCGCCGACCAGCCCGAGGTCGGCGATCTTGAAGACGGGGGCATTGGGGTCCCTGTTCACGGCGATGATGGTTTCGGACCCCTGGATCCCGGTCGTGTACTGCAGGGCGCCGGACGTACCCACGGTGAAGAGGAGTTTCGGCTTCACACTCTTTCCGGTCTGCCCGAGGAGGCGCTCGTTGTCCGCCCATCCGGCGCGTATGGCGGGACGGGTGGCCCCGACCTCCCCGCCCAGCAATTCCGCCAGCTCGAACAGCTTATCGAAATGCTCCCGGGAGCCCAGGCCCCGGCCTCCTGCCACCACCACCGGTGCATCTTCCAGCCTCACCTTTCCCTTCTGCTCGGCCCTGCTCCTGAGGATCTGCACCCTCTCGTCCGACTCGATCTCCACCTGCGGATAAACGATGCGGGCAACGGCCGATGCATTGTGCGGCTGTTCCTCGAAAACCCCCGGATGCACGGTGGCCATCTGGGGGCGGTGATGAGGGGTTACCACATCGGCCAGCAGTTCACCGCCGAAAGAGGGGCTGGTCTGGATCAGGAGCCCTGTATCCTCGTCGATCTCCAGGGCCACGCAATCCGCGCTGAGCCCGGTGGCGATCCGCTTCGCGAGCCTGGGGAAGAACTCCCTGCCGAACGGCGTTGCCCCTGCCAGGAAGATCTCCGGCCGGTACCGCCTCACCAGGCCGGCGACCACCTTGGTATAGGTCTCCACCTGATAGTTTCGTAGATCCGTATGGTCGACGACCATGACCACATCCGCACCATGCGCCACATACTCCATGGCATACTGGTGGACATGATCCCCGAGGAGGAGGACGGTGACCTCCGTCTCCAGGGTCCGGGCCAGCGCCTTGCCCTTTGCGATCAGTTGAAGGGTGACCCGGTTCTGGAAGTAGTTCCTGTAGTCACCGAAGACCCAGACACCCCTGTACGATTGCTCATTCACCTGCGGGTTCCTCGTCCAGAATGGAAAGGGCCTCGAGCTTTTCCATGAGCTGCTCCACCAGGTCGTGGGGGGAGCCGAAGACGACCTCGCCTTTCCTCTTCGGAGGCGGCTTGAAGAGCCTCCATACACGCGTGGCGGAACCGGCCAGGCCGACCTCGTCCGGACTGAGCCCGAGCTCCTGAATGCCCCACTTCGTGACCTTCAGCTCCGTGAACGCCCTTTCCAGGTCCGCCATCGGGATGTGGTGGGGCACGGTCACTTCGGGGGAGACGGTCAACAAGGCAGGCAGACTCACCCGGAGCGTGTAAATGAGGCCCTCGCTCACCTGCTTGACCGTGATGAACGGCCCCTCCAGGTGGACCTCGCTCACCCCGCACACCTGCGGTATGCCCAGCTCCTCGGCCACCTGGGGGCCCACGTGCCCCGTGTCGCTGTCCACGGTCTGCTTGCCGCAAAGCACAAGGTCGGGAAAGGGGTCCAGGCGGGAGATAGCCCTTGCGAGCACATGAGAGGTGGCGAGCGTATCGGCACCGGCAAAGGCCGGGTCCGTCAGCAGCACCACCTCGTCCGCACCGAAAGCCAGGGCTTCACGCAGCGCCTCCTCGCTCTGGGGCGGCCCCATGGTCAACGCCGTGATCTTCCCTCCCTGCCTCGAGCGCAGCTGGAGGGCGGCCTCCAATGCGATCACGTCCAGAGGGTTGATGATGCTGTCCACGCCTTCCCTGATGATGGTCATCCGCTCGGGGTCGATGCGGATGGTAGGCACATCGGGGACCTGCTTGATGCAAACGGCGATATTCATAAGCAAGAGTCCGCCCCCGGGAGGCCCGTGTTTGCGCCCCAAGGGGTGAAATTCATGGCTGAGACCGGAATGCCGGAATATTGGAATAGTGGAACACTGTGAAAGAGCAACCACCGGAAGCCGGGAGGCGGCTTGTTGCTTTGAGATCCATGATTCCCTCATTCCATGATCCCATGATTCCAAACTTTCGGGGACCGTTTCCGGCTGTGCCAATGATCCCCCATCCCATCAAGCATTCACCATCACAATGCTACCTGCCTTCCCTTTGCAGCGTCCTGGCGATGACCATCCTCTGGACTTCAGAGGTCCCTTCGTAGATCTCGCACACCTTTGCGTCGCGGTAGTACCGCTCGATCGGGTAGGCCTTGCTGTACCCGTACCCACCATGGATCTGCAGCCCCATGCGGGCGCTGTCGACCGCCGTTTCGGCGGCGAAGAGCTTGGCCATGGCCGATTCCCTGGCATGGTCGATCCCGCGGTCCCTGAGCGAGGAGGCCCGAAAGATCATGAGTCTCCCCCCCTCGATCCTTGTGGCCATCTCCGCCAGAAAACCCTGGATGGCCTCGAACGCCGTAAGGGGTCTGTTGAACTGATGCCGTTCGGTGGCATAGCGGAGGGACACGTCCAGGCAGGCCTGCGCAATCCCCAGTGCCTGGGCCGCAATGCCGATCCGACCTCCTGAAAGGGTGGAAAGCGCGATCTTCATCCCCTGCCCTTCCTCCCCGAGACGGTTTTCCCTGGGCACCCGGCAGTCGTTCAGGATGATCGGGCAGACGGGATTGCCCCTCATGCCCATCAGCTCTTCGACCTGCCCTTTTTCGACCCCCTTCCTGTCGGACTCCACGATGAACACGCAGTACTGCCTGGCCTTTCCCGAACCGTTCATGAACGCAAAGATCAGGTTCAGCCCGGAGACGCCGCCGTTGGTCACGAAGATCTTGTTGCCGTTCAGGACGTAGTCGTCCCCTTCCCTGACCGCCATGGTTTCAAGGCAGGACGCATCGGAGCCCGCATTGGGCTCGGTCAGGCAGAAGGTGCCGATCTTTTCTCCCTTCGCAAGGGGGAAGAGAAATCTCCGGCGCTGATCCTCGTTCCCGAACTCGTACACGGGATACGCAGCGACGCTGTTGTGGACCGATACGCAGAGCCCCATGGCTGCGCAGGCCCTGGAGATCTCCTCCACCACGATCGCATAGCTGACCATGTCCAGACCGGCCCCCCCGAAGGCCCGCGGAATGACCAGCCCGAAGTACTGGAGCGCAGCCATCTCCCGCGCGACTTCCAGCGGAAATCTTCCGGTGCCGTCCATCTCGGCCGCGACCGGCGCAAGCTTCTCTTCCGAGAGCCTCCTCGCCGTCCTCCTGATGACGGCCTGCTTCATGGTGGGTTCAAAACGCATCTACGGGAAGCCCCGAGGAAATAGAGTAAACACGCGGATCATAATCCAAACCGGGATCATTGCAAAGTGTAAACCGGAACACGATCGGATCGCCGCGGGGAAAGCCCCCCTTTTACAAAAGGGGGGAGAGGTCGAGAACTCGGCTTGAAGATAAGCGATTGCCATCTCGATGCGCTTCTGTCAGAATGGGTACCACCTCAGCTCCAGGGTTCAAGTCACCATACTTATGAAACCATGCACTCAGTGGTCATCCAACCATCATGGAAAGATGAAGGGAGAGGGTGGAAAGGAGAGGGTCCATGGCGCTTCATCCTGAAGGCGTACCGCCGCTCATGGCGGAAGTGGTCTCTGTCAAGGGTACCTGCAGTGCCGGGCACAAGGAGGGCGAGTCCTTCCGGATCGGGTGCTGGGACAGCGGAGGGCTTTGCGGGTTTTTCTATCACGATATCTTCCCCAACCTGAACGTATTGCAGTTCGGCGGCAAATATCCCTGGGGCGGCGGGGATGAGATGATCCTGGAGTGCCCTGATCGGCACAATGCGGTCACACTTCGAGTCCGGAAGTTGTAGCGGTTTTCAGGAGCGCGTTAGAAACAAGCTGGACAAGCCCCCATATCGCGTCTGCGGAGAGATGTCTTTCCACGGAACGATCGAAGAGGACGGAGAACCGGGGCTCAAACTCCTCGTCCCCTTCCCAGAGGAGGTAATAGACCGGCACCCTCGGCAGGGCCTGAATCCTGAACGCGGCGTCTGCGGCGTCTAGGGGGATTCCTTGAAGTGCGGCAGCGGCCCTGCGGAAGCCCTCCAGATCCCGCCCGTATCGGGAGACCAGGGGCCAGGTGTTCAGGTCATGGGGACCTTGAAAGAAGTGCCCGTCCTTCAACTGCTGGACCGTGATCATCTCGTTCTGCAGGCCCTCTTCTCTTGCCCCAAGCAAATAGACCAGCAGGATGAGTTCCAGCAGGGGATGGTGGACCCTCTCCCACCCACTTCCCCCCGGTCTCTTGAGACCCCTCTCCGCGACATCTACCAGGTATGTCTGGTTCAGAAAACCGATGACCAGCCCCCGAGGGGGCCGAAACTCCGCCATGGCCCTGCGGCATACCTCTTCCATTTTGCGCTGCGCCAGGTCCTCCCAGTAGTGGACAGGGACCTGAACGGCCTGCCCAAGGGGCGTTCTCTCCTGCGGCATGTCCTTGCGCCTCCGCTCCTGCATCATCAGAAAACCCTCGCTGAACGGATAAGGCCCCTTGTGGAAAAGCCCGCAAGGGAATTCCGTGCAGTCTCTCAGGCAAAATTCCAGCCGGCGTCCGGCGGCGCAGGCCAGGATCGGGCACGGAGCGCCAAGGATCCTGATCTGGGCCGCGATCTTCGCCTGCGCCTCTGCGCTCGTGCCCGACCCGCACGTGCCGCACAGGCCGAGGACGTTCAGGCGACACGCCCTGCAGTCGATGCCGCAAGCGCCGGTTCCCACCTAGAGATCCACCTCGATATCCTTCTCTCTCAGGTAGGTCTTCAGCTCTCGAATGCCGATGAGCCGATAGTGGAAAACGGATGCGGCAAGCAGCACGGTGGCGCCGCCTTTTACCACGGCCTCATAAAAGTGCTCCAGCTTGCCGGCGCCCCCCGATGCGACCACGGGCAGCCGCACTGCACCGGAGATGGCCTTTGTGAACTCAAGATCGTACCCTGACTGTGTCCCGTCCCCATCCATGCTCGTCGGCAGAAGCACCCCGGCGCCCAGATCCTGGCACCTCCTGGCCCATGCCACCGCATCCTTGCCCACCGGTTTCGTTCCCCCGGAGACCACGAGCTCGAATCCGGAAGGCATCTCCGGATTCCTCCTCGCATCGATGGCCACCGTGATCTTGCCGGAGCCGAACGATTTGGCCGCATCCCTGATCAGGTCCGGCCTGTTGACGGCCGCGCTGTTCATCGACACCTTGGCCGCACCGGCGGAGAGCACCAGCTCGATGTCCTCGAGGTCCGAGATGCCGCCCCCCACGGTGAGCGGGATCTTGATCACGGCGGAAACCCTGCGGACCCACTCCAGGCGGGTCTTCCGGTTCTCCAGGGTGGCCGCAATATCCAGCATCGCAAGCTCGTCGGCGCCCTCCTTCTCATAAAAGGCCGCGTTCTCGACCGGGTCGCCGGCGTCCTTCAGGTCCACGAAATGGACCCCTTTCACCACCCTTCCCTCTTTCATGTCAAGGCACGGCATGATTCGGATCGGTTCCATAAGTCCTCCTCTAAACACCCCCGAGGGGTGAAGTCTGCACAAACCGCAATATTGGAGTGTTGGAATAATGGAACATCGGCTAATTCGCCGCCTCCACCATGAGCATTATGGAAAGCGAGCTCCGTCGGCCGGCGCTCCCCGTCTCCAGGATGGCGCTCATCACTTCGTTGCCTTGCGTCTCCGCCCCCCCGATCTCGGTCCATTGGCCCAGGGGTACGGTGGTCCGGGTGGACGCGCTCGCGAACTGGACCGTCCCGCGCCTTCCCCCGGGCTCTTCGTGGGAAATGCGTGGAAGGAGCTCCACGTCGGCCCGGCCGCCCATGATCACAGGACGCACATCCAGCCCCGTCTCGATCCTCCTGATGACCGTGGTCTCCAGAATCCTCCCGTGTCTCCGGGCGAGATCGATCCATCTCGTGGTCAGCGGTACGTCCTTGCCGACGGCGATATACGCCCAATGCCCGGAGATCACCTGGACATAGTATTCCGATCGCTGGCGCCGCTCGCCGGACTGGTCCTGTACCCGGATCTCCACCCCGTCACCCGCTCCTCCCTTGGAAACGCTCCAGTTCCGGCCCGCGATCCCCCCCTCGACCGAGAGAGAGCGCTCCTGCTGCGACACCGCCTCCATGAATCTCACCCTTATTCCCGCCTGTTTGGCGGGTTGATCCAGGCCGGCCAGAAAGGCTTCGACCCTCCGAACGGATTCAGGGGTATCCACAATGACCAGGGAGTTCGACTGGGTATCGACCGCAGCCCTTCCCTCCCTGCTCAGGATCCCCTCCACCAGCGGCAGAACCTCTGCGGCATTTCGGTAGGTCAGGCGGAGGATCGCCGCTTCACCATAACCGAGACCGGGGGCCAGCACCGCCGGCAAGAGGAGCACAATGGCGCATCGCATGGCTTTCCATTTGCCTTTGAACCTTCTATGATTCCCCATCTTCATCCCGCATTCACCTTATCCCCCCCTGCTCTTGCCTTCCCGCTTCCCCCTTTCCTCAAGCCTTCACCATGACCGCTCGCTCCAGCACCTGGAATCTGAAGCTTCGCGCTTCCCACAGCACTTCGCCGTCCGTCTGAAGGCCCAGGGGTCGATCGAACACCGCCTTCACGTCCTTTCCGGCAAGATACAACCCCGTTCGGTTCGGAGCGAACAGAGAGGCCACGGACCAGAAGATCGATCTCCAGAAACCCTCCGTGACGGCAAGGACATGGAGTCTCCCGTCGTCGAGTTTCGCCTGGGGGACGACGTTCATCCTGAAGCCGTAGAAGGGGTGTTTGACTACAAGCAGGGTGAGGAGCGGTTTCAACCGGTGTTCGGACCCGTCCACCTCCAGGGTTCCGGAGGCCCTCCTGTAGTTCCGAGCATAGGCGATCAGGGCGGCAGCCAGATAGGGGCAAAAACCGCACCCCTCCAGTCGGGGGTGGTTCTTCCGCATCCTCAGCGCAGCGGCTTCGATCCCCACCGAGGTCGAGAAGGCCGCCCTTCCGCCGCACTCCACCAGATCGAGGTGCCGGATGCGGCCGTCCCTGATCTGCCGGGCCATGGATGCCAGGTTTCCACGGAGATCGAGTGCGTGTCGCATTGCATTCCCTGTCCCCAGGGGAAGAAAGCCCACAGGGGTGACGGTTCTGTCCACGGCATTGACGATCATGGAAAGAGTCCCGTCCCCCCCGGCCCCCACCAGCACATCGCACTGCCGCGCAGCTTCCAGGATACACTCACCGAACTCCTCCGTTGTCCGGGCATCCAGTCCGTGGATCTTTGCGGCCAGAATCTCTGCGGGCTCCTTCAGCAGGTCCCTTTTCCTGCGCGGCGCTACCCCGCCGGAAGCCGGATTGGCAACGATCGCGTAACGCATCGAAAAGCCCCTCAGCTGTCCGCTCTCAGGTCAGGTCCGGTCATTCAGGCCCTTTCGCCGATTGCGGATCGCCGACGGTGACGGGCCTAATCCATGGCATCGATCACCTTGAACCCCTCCCTTTCGAGAGCCGCCCTGATGGGCGCGGTCTTGCAGGGGGAAAGACGAAAATGGTAGGTCCTCTTCCGTGCCCGCTCGCCGATCATCCCGACACTGATGATTTCACCGCCATGATCCTGGACGATCTGCGCGGCCTTGTTGAAGAAGCCGGGCTGGGTTCCCACCACCACGTCGATCCTGGAGCTGGCACTCAGCATCCCCATCATGTCGATAAAGGCCCTCAACAGGTCGGACTCGGTGATGATCCCCACCAGCTTCCCCTTCTTGACGACGGGGATGCCTCCGATCTTGTACTTATAGATGAGCTGGGCGGCCAGTTCGATGTCGCTCTCCGGATCGACGACGATCGGGTCCCTGATCATCAGGTCCGCGAGCGTCAGTCCGGCGAGCATGGAAGGGATCAATCCGGTCCTGAGGTCCGCGAGGGTGACAAACCCCTTCAGCATGTTTCCCTGTGAAACGACGGGGAGGTGCCGTATCGAATTGCTCTTCATGAGCTCGATGGCCTCTTCGATGGAGGCATCTTCGGTGGTCGTGATCGGGTCCGCGATCATAAAGGACTTGATTTTCATGGCTCCTCCGCCTGGAAGTTACCGGTTTCCGCCCGTATGCGGATTCCTGATCTTGCGGTAATAGGACTCGCTGAGGTAAATCGGTGCAAGAGGATTGTGCCCGGTCACCCGGTCCTTCACGGCCAGGACGGTGGTCGGCGCCTCCGCAAACTTGAAGAAGAGGGAGTCATGGCCGACACAGAGGCCGACCAGGACATTGAAATCGGTCCCCGCACGGTTCATGAGCTTGGCCTGGAAGATGGGATTGCACATGGACTCCTCCGTACCCTGGTAGATCTTCTCCTCTTCCTTGATCCCGATACGCTCTTTGGAAACCCTGCCGGCCTTGCAGACGGCGGAGACGACTTGGAATCCATGTCCGCGAAGGACCTCTTCGATGATGACCGCCTCGCGACTCAGCCCCATGCAGAAGGCCAGGCCGAGCCGCTCGTACCCCATCCTCTTGGAGAACTCGCAGATCTCCACGATTCGGCTCTTGGTCGGCTGCATGACATAGGGTCGCTCGTGACGGTTGGCATAGCACTCGCCTTCCTGAATGGAGGCCTGGCGCGCGAACTCCAGCACAGCGGGATCCTCATACTCCCTTTCGGCCTCCGCGAGGACCTCCCGGTCGCTCAGCGTGGGACATCCCCGTGATCCGGCGCCTTGGGGAGAAAAGCAGATCCGCCTGTCCACCGCCAGCCCGCACGAAGCGCATCCAGGCAACAACCGATTCTTCTTCCTGGCCATGTGTCCTCCTACGCTCTCTTGACTGCAACAGGTCTCCACAATCCCCCATGGAACCATATCCTGGAAAATGGCTCGGACCAGGGCAGGACGTGCTCCTCCAGGTCCTCGGAGGGAACCCTTTCGCGGTCATACTCGGGGTCCCACGGTTCCACGATCATCGCCCCCCGCGGAAGCCGGACGAGCCGCGGCAGCATGGGCTCTCCCCAGGATCGCGTCTTCAAGGCCGCCTCCAGATCCCCGGCGCTCCGGTAGGGGAGCAGCTGATGCAAGGTCACGACCGTGGGCGGGCTGAGGGGAATTTCGCCCCTGAGATTGGCCGCCAGTCCCTCCTCCGGTCTCACCCAGATCCCTTCGACCGTCTCCCTGCAGTCGGGACTGCAGGCCTGTCCCGGCGGCATGAAGGCGATGAAGAAGCGCGTATCGAATCTCCTTGGCATGCCCACGGGAGTGATCCAGTGGGACCATGGCCACAGCATGGAGAGCCCGAGTGTGCAAAGGCCCTGCATGGCCCCGTCCCGCAGCCACCCCTTCGGAAGGCCCTTCGAGATGCGTTCAAGGCCCGCGGTCTCCAGCCATGATCCGGCCGACTCCTCAGGGGTGCCGAGGAAGACGCCGGCCTCTTCGAAGGTCTCCCGAACGGCCGATACGCAGAAGGGAGAGATCTCCGGCGCGGTCCCGAAGCGGTTCGCGATCTCTGCGGCAGGCAAGTCCGCATGCGCTTCCCATGGATCGGAACCCTGGTCCTGAGAGCCGACGCCCCCGCCTGGAAACACGTAGTTCCCGGGGAAGAAGCCGCTCTGAGGGCTCCTCTTCACGAGGTAGACCTGCAACTCCTCCCCCCGCCGGCGCAACAGGATGACGGTGGAGGCCGGGCGCGGGCTCGGAACCGCGTGCGCCGGTTCGCTCAGGTCACGGTTCACCTTCGAAATACCTTTCGCGGTGATCGAGAAAATCCCTGTAGATCCGGAAATGCTCCGTCTCATCGTAGCGGGTTTCGCTCAACGGAGTGCGGTTGAAATCGTATATCGTCGCGCCCGGACACGCCAGGATGATGGGAGAGTGGCTTGCGACGATGAACTGGGCGTGCCCTTTCTCCGAAGTCTCCTTCAGAAGGCGGACGAACTCCACCTGGCTCCGGGGGGAGAGGGCCGTCTCGGGCTCATCCAGGAGATACAACCCCTTGATGTGATAGCGCGTCCTGAAATACGACATCAGAGACTCACCGTGAGACTGGCTCACGAGCGACTTCCCGCCGAAGTAGCGGAGCGTCTCCGGGTCGGTCGCAGCCCACTCGTCCACGTTCTGGGCAAAATGGCGAAACCACTGAGAGGAGAAAAAGGAGCCGTGAACGAAGCCGTTCACCCACTCCACCTCGATAAACCGGTAGAGCATCTCCTGGTAGGGGTTCGAGTCAAAGGCCAGCCGCTCATCTTCCCGCCAGATGTAAATGGAGCACTTGAAGGCCAGCGCTTCGAGGAGGGTGCTTTTTCCCGTACCGTTCTCTCCGAGGAAGAAGGTCACCGGCGTCGTCAGATCGAGGGCCTCCGTTTCCTGGAAGATCTTCTGGTTGAACGGGTAC
The DNA here is from genome assembly GCA_020060215.1 of Deltaproteobacteria bacterium. The sequence goes on from JAGVAP010000051.1 coordinate 74,272, forward strand.
TTCTCCCTGGTCGGATATCTCTCCGGAAAGAATGTAACCCTGTTCACGTGCAAGGGCCTGCTCCTTTTTTCGTCTTTTCTCAAAGGCGAATATAGGATACAGTCCCCTCCAGTGTCAATCGATGCAAGAAAGGGGGGGGGTTGCAGCATGGCCTTGATGGAATTCTCGATGATCCCGCTCGACAAAGGCGCGAGTTTCAGCCGCTACGTGGCCCGGACGCTCACCATCCTCGACCGGAGCGGCCTCGAATATAGACTCAATCCCATGGGGACGGTCGTGGAAGGGGAATGGGACGAGCTTCTCGGCCTGCTCACCCAGTGCTTTCGTGACCTGGAGAAAGAGTCGGATCGGGTCTATCTCAGTGTCAAGTTCGACTGCCGCAAGGGAGTGAAGGGAGCGCTGGAGGGGAAGATCAGGAGTGTGGAAGCAAAGGCCGGACGGGAGTTCAAGAAGTAGGGGGAATCGTTCCATGATTGCGGGTATTCCATTCCGCGCGCCATGATCGTTCAAATCTATGAAATTCAGTCGCCTGAGGAGGCGGAGGCGTGCATCTCTCTGGGCGTGGATCATATCGGGAGCGTTCTGTTGTCCGGCACCGAATGGCGCGACCCTCTCATCAGGGAAGTCGTCCGGCTTACAGGGGGGACCCAGGCCAGCAGCAGCCTGATCCCGCTCTTCCGGGAAGAGGACACCGTCTACAGATCGCTCGACTACTACCGCCCTCACTTCATCCATCTCTGTGAGAGCCTCACGGATTCCGACGGCCGGCCTCTTGACCTGGGTGACCTCGTCTCCTTACAGGAGAGGCTGAAAAGCCGATTTCCCGAGATCCGGATCATCCGCACCATTCCCATCCCTCCGGAAAACGTTGCGCCCGACTTCCCCTTTCTTTCCCTTTCCGCAGTGCTCGAGCACGTCAGCGATCTGTTTCTGGTGGATACCTGGCTGGGAAGGGAGCCTGTGGAGGGGTATGTGGGGATCACCGGCAGGACGGCTGACTGGGGCAGGGCCAGGGACCTGGTCCTCTGCAGCAGGATCCCTGTCATCCTGGCAGGCGGCCTTTCACCGGACAATGTCTACGAGGCCCTCACCAGGGTCGCCCCCCACGGAGCAGACAGCTGCACACACACCAACGCCACGGACCGGCAAGGCCGACCCATTCGCTTCAGAAAAGATCTCACCAAGGTGGAGAGGTTCGTCCGCGAGATCAGGAGGGCCGAACAGACGGGAAAAATCGATTCCCGGACTTATTCTCTCCATTAAGAACCATCCGGAAACGGGATTTCCGGATGAGCGCCAATGGAAGAAGGATGGGGAAAAGACAAGTCTGATCCTTCAGGAAGAAAGGGCGGCCCCTCCCCCGCCCCGGGTTCCTCCGAATGAACGAGCCTGCCCGAAAACCTTTTGGCCGTCGATCAACACCAGCTCCGGGACCGACCTGTAGTCCAGCGGGTGGCCGTTGAGGACCAGCAGGTCCGCGTCCTTGCCTTCTTCGATACTGCCCACCCTCTGCGCCACCCCGATGATCTCGGCAGGATGGATCGTGACGGCCTTCAGCGCCTCCTCCTCGTCCATTCCCTGCTGCACCGCGAGGGCCGCATTGATCCTCAGGTACTTGACCGCGGACATCTCATCGGTCTGGATGGCCACTTTGACGCCTGCGCGGCTCAGGATTCCCGGATTCCTGGGCGTCATTTCCCGAAGCTCGTACTTCATCCGGGAAAACAGGATGGGGCCTACCACACAGGGGACGTTCTTCCTGGCGAGGAGATCCGCGATCTTGTAACCTTCGGTAGCGTGTTCGATAGAGCACTTCATCCCGAACTCCTCCGAGATGCGGATGGCGGTCACGATGTCGTCGGCCCGGTGGCAGTGGATCATGGCCCTGAGCTTCCCCTCGAGCACCGGGAGCAGCGCCTCCATCCGGATGTCGCGATCGAAAGGCTCCGGAGGTTCGGGCCGCTCCTTCCTCTCCTGATCCGACCCGAGCTCCCAGTCCTTGATCTTCCCCGAGAAGGCGTTCTGCTTCTCCAGGTACCGGTTCAGCCTTTCGCGATAATTGCAGGCCGACTGTAGCACGGAACGGAGCTGTGCGGCATTCCCCATGCGGGTCGAGGGGAGTTTCTTCTGGTCCCCGTGGGTGCGTTTTGGATTCTCTCCAAGGGCCATCTTCATGCCGGAAGGCGCCATCAGGAGCATCTCTTCGACGGTAGCGGCCTTCCTGGTCTTCAGACACACGAACTGGCCGCCGATCAGGTTCGCGCTCCCGGGTCCGGTATTGATGGTGGTGACCCCTGCCTCGCGCAGGTCCTGGAAGGCCATGTCCTCCGGGTGAACGGCATCGAGTGCCCGCAGGTGCGGGGTAACGGGATCCATGACCTCATTTCCGTCGGATTCGTGAAACCCGACCCCGTCCGGGAAAATGCCGGTATGGCAGTGCGCATCCACAAGACCGGGGAGGACCACCCTGCCCGAAGCGTCGTAGATCTCGGCGCCGGGCGGGATCGTCACGTTCTCTCCGACTGCGGCAATTCGCGACCCCTCGATCAGGATGGTCCCCCTGGTAATCACCCCCCGGGTGATCGTGTAGATGGTGCCGTTGGTCACAGCGAGCATATGCCTCTTCTCCATGGAATGATGGAAGAGTGGGATGGTGGAATGATGGGTTTTGGGTTAAAGCCGAATGCCTGCGGTGCATTTCTCCTTCCCGGTATTCCAATACCTCATGATTCCATCATTCCGGTGCGCCTGGTGTCTTCGTGGCGGGTACTTCAGTTTTGCTTTCTCCAGTTGACCAGGACGATCCCCGCGCAGACCAGCGGCAGGCCGATCACGAGCGACGAAGTGAGCTCCTCCCCCATGAACAGGATGCCGAAGAGCACCCCGAATACCGGGGCGAAAAAGGTGAAGGAGGATACTCGGCTGACGGGGAACAGGTGGATCAGTTTGAACCATACGAAGTAGCTGGCGAACGCCACGATGACCGACTGGTAGAAGAGGGAAGCGGTCACTTCCCATGTGATTTCCGAGATCCACCGGGGCTCGAGGATGAAACTCACCGCGAGAAGAATGGGGATGGAGAAGACCAGCTGGTAGAGGAAGGTGTTGATCGGCTGGATCTTGGAAGCCATGTACTTCTTGATGTAAAGCGTGGTAGCGGCCCACAGGAAGGCCGCCATGATCTGGAGCGTGTCCCCGAGAAGCATGTGGGCGGTGCCGCTCTTCGGCTTTCCCTGGAAGATCATCACGACACCCGCAAAAGCAAGGACAAGGCCCAGGATCTTCAGGATGCTCAGACGATCCCCCTTGAGAAGGAAATGGGCCCCTACGGCCACAATAAAGGGACTGGTGTAGACGAACACCGCCGAGCGTGCTGCATCGGTGTAGAGCAGGCCGAAGTAGATGCAGGCGAACTCCAGCCCGAACAGGATGCCCACCATGAACCCGTGGAAGAGCATGATGTCCCGATGGAAAAGCTTCTGCCCTGTCCGCATGCAGTAGAGGACCCCGCAGATCGATGCAATCACGGAGCGTACGGTGGAGGCAAAGATGGGGGATATGCCTTGGTTCGAGATCTTTACAGCGGTGTAATTGAACCCCCACAGCATGGTCAGGACGACGATCACCGCCACCGCATACAGGCTCATGTCCGATCTGGATTCTTGTACGATGGTCTTTTCCATAAGGTGCCCACAATACCGGATTTACGGGATCAATGCAATAGAACGCGACCGGCCGGTAAGCGGATGGCTGGCTGCGGGCTCCCGGCGCGGCTCTTAAAAGAGCGAGCGGCAACGCGCCACGGGAAGTGCGCCGTCCACCGCAATGCAGGTGGGAGGCCGGGCGCCTTCGAGCTCTTGTGACTTGCCTCGACCTTGCTCGGGGTGGTACAAGGGTCGAAGGAACCAACCAGGTGACGTTCATGACTGCGAGGAAAAAGCGCTTCAGAGCGATCGTCTCTTCGGATTGGAGTGAGTGCCTTGCACCCAGCGGCCCTTTCGATCCCATGCTTTTCCACTATCCGGAATTCGAGACCCGCCTGACCGACGTCTTCCGAGGGTACACCTCCAACCGCATCTCCCTCCCAGAGGCGGGTCGACGGATCAAGGACATGATCCCATCCCCCGTCACCGAAGATCAAATGGATGCCTACCTGGAGGATGCCTTTTCCACCTACCGTGGGGTGTCCCGGCTGATGCAGGAATGCCTCCGCCGGGATATCCTTTTCATGATCGACACGACCGCCACGAGGGGCTACTTCCAGCGGATCTTTGCAAAGGGTCTCCTGCCGCGGTTGCCGGTCTTGGCCTCCAGTCCCCTGTTGTCGTACCCGGCCAAAGAGACCGATCCCGATCTGCTTTACGACATCATGGAGATCCAGGACAAGCCGGTGCGAACGGAAGAGGCCATGCGAGCCAACGCAATCCCTGCGGACAAGGTCATCCTGATCGGAGACAGCGGCGGCGACGGTCCTCACTTCGAGTGGGGGAGGTCGATCGGGGCCTTCCTGATCGGGAGCATGACCAAGCCCTCACTGGAGGCGTACTGCAGCGAAAGATGCATCACCATCGACCTCCGGTTCGGCCGCGCCTATCGACCCGGGGAGAATCGAGATATCCATTCGGAAATGGAGACCGACTTCTGTGAGCTGATTCCTGTGATCGAGGGGATTCTGAGGTAAGCCTCCAACCAGCTATCAGCCTTCGGGCCTCGGTTCAGCCGACTGTCTTTTCCAATCTCTCCTGCTTACCTCTTATGAAACTTCGGAGCTTTGACAGGATAACAGGATCAACAGGATTGTAGGTAAAGGTTCTTCAAGGCCAAAGTTTCTCCATTGATTGGACTGGCCGCCAGCCAGAGCCCGCGCTTGTATGGACTTCACTCTTTGTAGGAGAGAAAACCGCAAGAAGTTTCCTACTCGATCAGTCTTGCCGAGCAAGCGTCAAGCGGAGGGGCTGGTCGCTGACGGCCGACCGCCTCCGGACTACTCCCACAGGTCCCCATCCTTTCTCTGGAGGTCGATGTAGTCCTTGTCCTCCCTGGGCCTCGGCCTCCCGGCCAGGACCGAGCTGAGAAACCAGTTCACGATGCTGATGAGGAGCGATCCGAATACAGCCGACCAGAACCCTCTCACCTCGAACCCGGAGATGACGCCGGACACCATCATCAATAGAAAGGCATTGATGACGAATGTAAACAGCCCCATGCTGAGGATGTTGATCGGGAGGGTCAGGATGATCAGGATGGGCCGGAAAAAGGCGTTCAAGATCCCCAGCACGGCCGCAGCGAACAGGGCGCTGAAAAACCCCTTTACCTGTATGCCTTCGATCACGTAAGCGGAGACCACGATCGCAGCGGTAAGAACAAGCCATCGAACGAAGATGCCGGGCATGATATTCCTCGTTGCAGACCCTCCATTCCGAGTGGGAACCCGTAAGAGTTCGGCCGCTCGGGTGAAAGGCCGCAGGTCGGGTGTTCAGAGATCAGGTTTCAACTTCAGAATGGGCCAAGAGTCTCCCTGAACACCGAACGCTGAACACTGAACAGTCCGCCCTGCCGGGGGTGGACCTTCACTGTTGTTTTCTGCAGCAGGCAGTCATCTCGATCTCCAGTCTCGCTCCCAGGGGGAGCGCGGCCACCTGCAATGTGCTCCTGGCCGGAGGGTCTGCGGAGAAAAAGCGGCCGTAGACCCGGTTCACTTCCGCGAAATCCGTCATGTCGGTCAAGAAGATGGTCGTCTTGACCACGTCCGGAAAGTCCGCGCCCCCTGCCCTGAGGATCTCCTTCAAGTTTTCCATGATGATCGAGGCCTGTTCGCCGGCCCCGCCTTCGGACAGTTTGCCGGTTGTCGGGTCAATGGGGAGCTGACCTGAAACGAATAGAAAATCCCCCGCCCGGACGGCCTGGCTGTAAGGACCTACCGGTTTGGGCGCCTTCTCGGAGCGGACTGCCGATTTCATGGGATCCTCCTTTCACTTGGGGCGGATTGCTGAAGTCCATTATCCAACAAGTGGGTGTCCCTGATCAATAGGCACGCGACTCAGGTGGGAGTGGCCGTCTCCCGAGGCACCGGGCGATTCACGATGTATATTCCCGCCCCCACCAGACCGAGGCCGATCCAGACCATGAAACCCACCGGTTCCGAGAGCATCAGAGCGCCCATGAGCACGCCGAATAGAGGAGAAAGAAAGGTAAAGGCGGTCAGACGGCTCACCGGGTACCGCCCGATCATCCAGAACCAGAGGATGTAGCTGACGAACGCGACGAGCACACATTGATACCCGAAGGCCGTGAGCACGGGCGCGGTGAGGTTCAGCGAGCGGTCCATCTCAAAGAGAAAGGATCCAACCGCCAGGACGGGAATGGAATAGAAGAGCTGGGCGTGGAGGGTCTGGTAGTGGGTCACGCCCTTGTCCTGGGCCATCTTCTTGATGTAGAGCGTGGTGGCCGCCCAGAATACGGCGGCCGCCACTTCCATGAGATCCCCGATCCAGTGGCTGGAAGGGAGCTCGTCCGCAGGATCCGCAAAGACCGCCAGGAGGCCGCAGAACGCCAGGACGAGGCCCGCGCTTCTCACCGGGGTCAGACGATCCCCTTTCAGGAGGAGGTGGGCCCCTGCAGCGACCAGGAACGGGTGGGTATAGAGGAAGATGATGGACCGTGAAGCCGTGGTGAACGCAAGACCCCAGTAAAGAAAAAGGAAGTCCATCGCGAACAGGAATCCTATCGCCGCCCCATGCCTCCTTTGTCCGCGAGGGAAATCGATGCTCCGTCCCCTGTAGCTTGCGTAGAGCCACAGGAGCGCGGCGCCCACGGCGGAGCGCGCGGCAGCGGCGAGGATGGGCGGAATGCCCTGGTTGCTGATCCGGATGCTGACGATATTGGCGCCCCACAGGAAGCAGACGAGGACCAGGAGGAGGCTCCCCCTCAGCTCCAGTGCCCCCTCTCGATTCGGCGGGGGCGTCATCGGATAAGTGCCACCTGCATCTTGGATCCTGTGCCTCCTTCTTCTACAGCCCGAGATCCTGGTTGATCAACACGACCTTTACCCGCGCCTTTGGAAATGACTTCTCGGTAATGACCCAGACGTTGCAGATCCGACCGGGGCCGCTGCAGTCTTCGCATCGGGCCGTCTTTACGCAGGGGGTCTTGGAGTCCAGTCTCATGGCATTGACGGGCGCTGCATATTCCTTGATGCGGAGCATGGCCTCGTCCAGATCAGCCACCACCTTGTTCCGGCCCACGAGCACAACCACGTGCCTCGGACCGAATGTGAGGCCGCCCACCCGGTTCCCGATCATATCCAGGTTGACCAAGACGCCGCCTGCCGTCACGGCATTGGTGCCGGTGATGAACAGGTCTGCCAGCAGAGACCTCCTCCGTATCTCCAGCCTCTCTTCCGGGGACTTGGAGGTGTCGTAGGTATCCAGCACTTCGACGTCGCGCATGGCCCTGAAATCTTCGTAGAGCCCTGCGGACCGGAACGTCCCCGAACCTCCCCAGGAGACGCTCGCCGGCTTGATTCTGGGAAGGAGCTCGTTGAGGACGATCTCCCTCGCCCGCGACACGTCCTCGGCCAGGTAGACCTCAAATCCGTTCTGTTCGAGCGCCTTCTTCAGGTCGCCCAGCCGTATCCTCCAGTAGTTCTCGATGGGTCTTTCCATTCCTTGCTCCTTTATCGTTTTGCGCCGTCCCCACCCAACGAAGGTGGAAACAGCCGTGGCGCCCCAGGTTTACAGGTTGAAAACGCATGCCGCACGACCTATAATCGGCCCACCCGACCCGAGACCCGAGGTGGCCCATGAAGATCTCCTTTGAAGCGATCAGAGACAAGAGCATCATGATCAATCCTCGAAAGGAGTTCGCTCCCGAAGAGATCCCTTTTGAGATCCGCTGCGACCCCCTTACGGGAGAGACCGGGCGCGTCTTCGACCTCTCCTTCCAGGCGGAGAAGCCGGACCTGGAGTCCACCCTCCGGCGATCGCAGGAGATCTTCTGTCCCTTTTGCCCGGAGAACATCGAGAAGAGCACAAGCATGTTCCCGAGGGAAATGATCCCTGAGGGCAGGATCAGGGTGGGAGAATCGACGCTGATCCCGAACCTGGTCCCCTTTGACAAGTATGCCGGGGTGACCATCCTGTCCCATCGGCATTATGTCCCGGTGGAGGACTTGAACCCGCAAACGCTGCAGGATGCCTTCAGCGCTTCCCTCCGTTTCTTCCGAAGCGTGGCCGAATACGACCAACGGGTGCGCTGTTTCACGCTGAACTGGAATTACCTTCCGCCCGCCGGCTCCAGCATGGTCCACCCCCACCTCCAGCCCAACTGCGGCGAGGTCCCGACCAACCAGCTTCGACTGCAGATCGAAGGGTCCAGGAGGTACTTTCTGGAGACCGGTCGCAGTTTCTGGCTCGACTATATCGAGGTGGAAAAAGCGCTGGGCGAACGTTACCTGGGCGAAATCGGGGATACCCGCTGGATCATGAGCTTCGTGCCCTTGGGCTTTCTACCCGATGTCACGTGCATCTTTCCCAAGAGGTCCTCATTGGCCCGCACGGACGACTCGGAGATCGTACCCTTTCTGGAGGGGCTCACCAGGGTCCTGGCCTATCTCCGGCAGATGAATATCTTCAGCTTCAATGTATCCATCTTCTCGGCCGCCGAAGACGAGCGTTTCCTGATGAATGGAAGGATCTGCCCGCGCCTCTTCCCGCGGGCGATCGGGAACAACGACATGGCCTACCTGCAGGCCCTCCACAAGGAGCCTTTTTCCGTCAGGCCCCCTGAAGCGGTTTGTGAAGAGTTGAAGCGGTTCTTCTAGGAATCCAGTTCCTTTCTCACGGCCACACAGATGCTTTCGAGGGCATAAGGCTTTTTCAGGTACCCGCCTACACCGAGTCTCTGCGCCTCCCTGACCCGCTCCGTTTCCGAAAAGCCGCTGATGATGATGGCCTTCTGCCCCGGCTTCATTTCGACGATCTTCCTGTAGGTTTCAAGACCGTCCATTCCGGGCTCCATGATCATGTCCAGCAAGAGCAGATCAGCGGAATGACCCTTCAGATACTCCACCGCCTCCTCGCCGCTCGCCGCGGTGACGACTTGGTACCCCAGTCTCTGCAGGAGCAGCGATGCGATCTCCCTCTGCTCCGCCACATCGTCGATCACCAGGATGGTCTCCCCCTTGGCCATGTATTCCCGAATCAGCTTGGTGACCTGATCCTCGGCCACCTCCTTGCGCGTGACCGGGAAGTAGAGGGAAAAGGCCGTCCCCTCGCCCTCCTTGCTCTGGACATCGATGTAGCCGTTGTGATCCTTCACCGTCCCCCATACCACCGCCATCCCGAGTCCTGTGCCGCTCCTCCCCATGGTCTTTTTCGTATAGAAAGGCTCGAAGATCCGCTCCAGATCACGAGAAGAAATCCCCACCCCCGTGTCGGAGACCGTGAGGACCACGTAGTCTCCTTCTTCCACGTCGTCGTATCCACGGATGGGCTTGTCCACATACCGGTTTTCCGTGCTGATCCGGATGGCGCCCTCCTTCTCGATGGCCTCGGCGGCGTTGTTCACCATGTTCATGATGGTCTTGAAGAGGTGGATCGGGGAACCGGCAATGTTGAAAAGGTCTTCCGAAAGGAAGGTGGTCACCTCCACCCCCGGGTGGTCCTGTTTCAGGGACATGAATTCGGGGCTCTTCAGATAGTCGTGGATGATCCGGTTCAATTGAAGAACCTCGCAGGTGTTCACTCCCCTTCTCGCCAGCGTCAGGAGGTCCTGCACGATGCCGGCCGCCCGCTCTCCGGACTTCTTGATGATCTGGAGGGGCTTGCTCATGGGGCTGCCCTGCGGCAGGTCCATGAGCAGAAGTTCCGGATAGCTCACCAGCCCTGCCAGGATGTTGTTCAGGTCGTGGGCCACACCGCCGGCGAGGGTCCCGATGGCCTCCATCTTCTGGGCCCGCTGCAGACGTCTCTCGAGCTCTTCCTTCTCCTCGGCGGCCTGCCTGAGCTGGGTAATGTCGTTCCCGATGCAGAGCACACCGGTCCGCCTCCGGCCTTCATCGTAGATGGCCTTCCGGGTCCAGGCGACCCAGACCCTCTCGCCGTTTCGCCTGCGGTGGGCCATCTCGCGAGTGGTGTGCCTGCCGGGATGGAGCCCGACATCCCCGATCATCAGGGACAGGTCTCTCTTTCCGTTCTCGTCCCCTGCGATGATGGTGCCGGCGGCGTTCCTTCCGAGGACCTCTTCCTCCCTGTACCCGAAAAAGCTCTGTGCGAATTCGTTGAAAAAGAGGATGTCTCCCTGGTTGTCCAGGCGGAGGATGATGCTGTTTGCATTCTCGACCAGCTCGCGATACTTCCTCTCGCTCTCCTGAAGCATCCTGAACGACATGGCATTGGCAACGCTCAGCCCGACCTGATAGGCGACCCCGAGCAGAAGGCTCACGTCGGTCTGCGTCAACGGCCTCTTGGAGCGGATGTTGTCCACGAGGAGGAGCCCGAGGGCCTCCTTTTCGTACACAATAGGGACACAGATCAGGGACTGCACACCCAGCTCCCGGGCGATCTTCAGGCTGCGGGCGGAAAGCTCGGGTCGGTCCTCGAAAAGGTTGTCGAGGAGAAACGTCCTCCTCTCCCTGAAGGTCACCGCGAAGAGGCCTTTGGAGTCCGGGTTCTCCAGGCTGAATTCCATCCGCTTCAGGACCTCTTCCTGTTCGCTGCCGTACCCGTACCCGGCCTTGTACAACAGCTTTGTCTTGGACTTGTTTGCAAGCATGAGCAGACCGCGGTCGAAACCAAGGTGCTGCTTCATGGCATCGGCGACCGCATTCATCAGCTCATCGAGATCCAGGATCGTGGTGGCGGCCTGGCCGATCTCCTGGATCAGGCGGGCGTGGCTGTAGCGGATATTGATCTCCTCCACGCGCTCCTTGGCCATGTCGCCCTGCATCTCCAGCGACTTTGCCATCTCCTTTTTCTCGAGGGACTCCCCGTAGAGGGAAATCGTCAGGGTGACCAGTGCACAGAAAAGGGCGTAGATGGCCCAATGTTCGGGAAGAACGAAGAAGAGCAGGACGGCGACCAGCGTGCTGCCGAGAGCGGCATACTTTCCCACCAGCCGCCAGGCGAAGGAGGGCATGGCGTCCCACGTGACGACATATCTGCAGAATTCATCCCCGCGGTGCATGCACGCCGGGTGATCCACACGCGAAAACTTCCCTGTGAAGATCCTTCCCAGGGCCTCCATCATGCCGATCCGGTTCTCGCACTGGAAGGGTTTTTCCCTGACCCCCTGACTGGCGACGGCAGTGATCTCCACGCTGTTCGGTCCCAGTTTCTTCACACGCATGCCGACGCTGCGGCTCATGTGGGAGGCAATGCTGGGAAACCACCGGTAGGCGGAGTGGGGGCTCACGAACCCCAGGGCATATTTCTTGAGGGTGCTGGAAGACTGGGAGGAGGCGGCAAAGCGGCCCGCCTGGCGGGAGATGGCGGGATTGCCCGTCTTCAAGCTCAGCACCTCGTTGAAGCGATTGACCTGCCGCTGGGTGAACCAGTGGGCCGGATCCTCCACCTCATACCTTTGAATGCCGGCCGCCCCCAGCAGCGAATCGATGTCGAGGGAGGGGTAGTTGAGCTGCAGGTACTCGATGTAGTTGTTGACCACCCGGCTGTTGTACATCGGCGTATCGTTGCTCACCGGGGTCTGCTCTTGCATGCTCTTCACCTTTTCTGATTGTGCGGACGGCATCCCCATGTCTCCCCGCCGGGAAAAGCAGCAGCGGCACGTTGCCTTGGTGTGTGGCGATGGTGTATTATCTCTGCACGTCGACCAAAGTCAAGATCGGAATGGAAAAGCAGAATGGAAGTGGTTCGCGGACTGCAATACAATCTGCGAGGCATGAGAATCGGGTTGAGGTCGGGGCGGCTTCTTTTCTGGGGTCTGCTCCGTTTTTTGCTCTTCGCGGCCATCACCGCTATACTCGCGGGGGTGGTCCTGGACCGTCAGCCCGACATCACGGAACTGCTGTGGACCAGGCCGAGCAGTCCATGGGTAGCCTGGATATGGCATCTGTTTTCCTGGTTCCTCTCTCTCCTCCTCATTGCGTCGTCGGCCGTTCTTTCCTTTGTCATCGGCCAGGTGCTCTTCAGTGCGGTCATCATGGACCATATGTCCAGGATCACCGAACTCAGGGCCACGGGAAGGATCGCGCAGGGAGCCCGATTCACCCTGTTCGGAACCTTCCTCCACCTGATCCGGCAGGAAATCCCGAGGGTGATCCTTCCGCTCCTCTTTTCCCTTCTGCTCCTGATCGTCGGATGGTTTACCCCTTTCGGGCCTTTGATGGCGACCGTCTCGGCCCTCATTTCCATCCTGTTCCTGTCCTGGGACAACACGGACCTGGTCCCGGCCAGACGCTTGCTCCCCTTCAAGGAAAGGTTGAGGCTCCTCACATCAACGATACCTTTTCACATCGGTTTCGGGCTTCTTTTCCTGGTCCCCGGGCTGAATCTCGTCTCCCTCTCCTTTGCGCCCGTCGGCGCAACACTCTACTTTCTCGATCGCCATGGACAGGCGAAGAGTGCGCAGTCGAACGAAGAACCGTCGACAGGAGAAAGAAGCGGGTTGAGTAACTGAGTGGCCGTAGATATAATCTGTTCAGGTTCTTGGGAATGGAAAGGCAAGATGACAGGATTCGATCGGGACTCGTTCCGATGAGAAGTTTCTGAATCCGGGATCGTGAAAGGGACTCGGATATGACGAAGGAATGCACTCACATCCAGGAGATCCTCGATGCCCAGCGAGAGATCATCGAAAGGCATATCGATCAGCACAAGTGGTTCAATCAGATCGTAAGCCGTGAGCAGGCCGCCTGCGATTTTGTCGAGAAATACGGGTTCATCATGAGGGAATTCTACTGCTCCCGCATCTGCAAGGAGAGATTCAACTGCGAGCTGGCCGCACGCTACGGTCCGAAGTAGCCGTCAGTTGACACGAGGGTAAAAGGATCAACAGGATTTACGGGGCCAGGAGGAATTATTTGGTGATCCCTCAACAAAGACATGAGGGCATGTTCCCCACTCTCCTGACCCTGTTGATCCTGTAGTCCTGTCTGACTCCCCTCTTCAAGTTCCTCACGTGTCTGTGCCCCAAAAGAAAAACGGGCATTGTTCTGAAGATGGAACAATACCCGTCCTTTGATTTTTCCGGATTTAGACGACTGTGACGTTTATCGCTGCAGGACCTTTTTTGCCCTTCTCTACCTCAAATGTCACCTGGTCACCCTCTTTGAGCGTCTTGAAGCCGGCCCCGTTGATGGCGGAATAATGGACAAAGATATCCTGCCCGTTTTCCTGCTTGATGAAGCCATAGCCCTTCTGCTCATTGAACCATTTCACTGTTCCGTTTGCCATGTGGCAACTGCCCCTCCTTTCTTCTATATTTTCATGGTTTCTGACTTCAGGTGCCACTTGAGAGATGGTACTAAACCTTGGAGCGAAACCACGCGCACAAAAGCGGAAATTCCGCCATTGTTTGCATCGAAGCGGTTAGACTAAAACACCCCTTTTCATAAAAATCAAGCTTTTTTTTCACAAATCGTACCTCCTTTGCCCCACTCTATTCGATCCTGACCCAAGCGGAGATCCCAGAGGAGCCGGCTTGGATCGCACCCTGGTGGGGGCCTGGAACACCGGAATACCGGAATGGTGGAATAGTGGATTGTTGGGAAGGACGATTTCACCTTTCCATCATCCCAACATTCCAGGAGGGCTCCTCACGAAGAAAGGTGCATGGTTGGAGGTGAACAGAGGCGGGTCCCTTCGAAGGATAGGACCGATGGCAGGATGACGGATGAACTCCTTGTCGAGGAAGATCCTGACCGCGCCGCGATCCCAGCCGAGCGGATGGGCGAACGCCGTGTAGAGGGAGAGATCCGCTTCATAAAAGGGGGATGTCCCGTACTTCTCGGCCTCGCCGCTGCAGATCGGCATGTTGAAGACCGCCACATTCAGGAAGTCGATCTCTTCCGAGTGGCGAGCCGTAAACGAAAGGGTCTGGCCCGCCTTTTCCCGATCTTCCGGCGGAGTCCCGAAGAGCAGGTACACATAGGTGCCTATTCCGGCGGAACGCAGACCCTTCAACAGGCGGGAGACCGTGTCCAGGTCGATCCCCTTCTGCAGCCGGTCGAGGACCTCCTGGGATCCTGACTCAATCCCCAGCTTCAGCATGAGGCACCCGGATCTCTTCAAGGCCCGAAGAAAAGACCCGTCCGCCAGCAAGGAGGTCGCCCGCACAAAACCGTACCACGGGGTTTGGAATCCGGAACGGGCGATCTCCTTGAGAAAGGCTGGAGACAATGCGTTGTCTACAAAGTGGACCAGGGAAGCCCTTGTCCTCGCCGCCAGCATGGAAGCCTCCCCCAACGCCCTCGCCGGCGGCAAAGGGTTGTATCCGATCCCCTCCGCCTCTTCGGGACAAAACCGGCACCGGCTCCAGTAGCAGCCTTGCGATGTGCTGAACGGCAGGACGAATCCCGGTGCGAAGTACCTGGTGTCCAGAAAGGGGTCATAGTCCGGTACGTCCGCACCGGGTTCATAGCTGCCCCCGAGCAGGGAGACCAGCCGTTGTTCTCCCGGCCCCTCTACCATGTCGTCGACGAGACCGGCAAAGGGATTCGACCAGCTCCCTCGCTTCACCCAGGAACCGACGAGACCCCCACCCATGAAGATCCTCACGGATGGATATCGAGATCGTACATATCCTGCCATGGCAAAGGTCGGGAGGGCCTGGCTCAGGTAATTCAGGGAAAACCCGATCTCCCGGTGCTCTCCTCCTTCAAGGATTTCTCTCAGGCGTGGTGCAAAGTACGGATGGAACAGACTGCGCTCGTGCTCCTCGGCGGAACGGAGGAGATCGCCGCTCCGGAGTGGGGAGAGCGATGGGTCGGCGTAGTTGGCCAAGGACAGACGCACGCCTCGGATGCATCCGGCCCCGGTCAGGATTCGATTGAGATGCAGCACGGCCTGCCTGTACCGGTCCGGGTTCTCATAACCTGCCGGATGCCGGAGTTCGCGGCGATAGCGTGAAAGATGGCGAACGGCTCGGGACGTCCACGTATCGGGAGACTGGATCGGCAGGCCCAGGAGGTAAAGGATCGCTTCAAGGTTTGCGTCCAGGAGGACGCACGACAACCCATGCCGCTTGAGACACCCGGCAAGTCTGGCGATGCCCGGCGGCGGTTCCGACGGCTTGGCTACAGGGGGGTGGACCAGGATCATGCGAAGAGGATGTCAAATACAAGCCGTGGAATCAAGGGGGATCCTCTACCCGAACAGGCGCGCATACTCGCCGTACCCTTCCTTCTCCAGGTCCTCTTTGGGGATGAAACGGAGGGCTGCGGAGTTCATGCAATATCTCAGGCCTGTGGGGGCGGGTCCATCTTCGAAGACGTGGCCGAGATGGGAATCCGCATGCCTGCTTCTCACCTCGGTTCGGACCGTGAACAATCCCCTGTCCTCCCGCTCCACGACATTCTCCGGTTCCAGGGGTCTGGTGAAGCTCGGCCATCCGGTCCCGGAGTCATACTTGTCCCTGGAGCTGAACAGCGGTTCTCCCGAGACGATGTCCACGTAGATCCCCTCCCTCTTGTTGTCCCAGTATTCGTTTTGGAAGGCCGGTTCGGTCCCATTCCTCCGGGTCACCTTGTACTGGAGCGGAGTGAGGCGCGACTTCAACTCCTCTTCGTCCGGTCTGGCATACCTCTGTTTGTCCCCTCCTGCCGCGACCTCCTCCTTTTCCCCCTGCCATGCCTCTCTCAGGAACTGATCCCGTCCCGAGTTCCACCGGTAGAACTTGTACCGCAGCGCGTGCGTCCTGTGATAATCCTGGTGGTATTCTTCTGCGGGGTAGAATGCATCCAGCGCAACGATCTCCGTGACGATGGGTTTCTCGAAACGGCCGGAGTTCACGAGCTGCTCCTTGGATTCCTCTGCCGCTCTCCTTTGTTCCTCGTCATGGAAGAAGATGACGGTCCTGTACTGCTTCCCTCTGTCCACGAACTGCCCCCCCGGGTCCGTCGGGTCAACGTGTCTCCAGAAAACATCGAGGAGCTGACGATAGGAAACCTTCCCGGGATCGTAGAGGACCTGAACCGCCTCCACATGCCCTGTGGTTCCCGATGAGACTTCCTCGTAGCTCGGGTTCTCCTTTTTCCCACCGGAATAACCCGACACCACTTCCACAACGCCCGGAACCTTTTCAAAATCCGCTTCCACACACCAGAAGCAGCCTCCGGCGAAGGTCGCCTTGCGGATCTCACCGGGTTTCTCCTGCGCAATCTCCTTTTCTTGCATGATGACCGTTTCTCCTTGGCCTTGCATAGGGTTTCCGCTCCTCTGACTGATCACGATCGCAAAGCCTGCGACGACCAGTATCAAGAGAGCGATCAGGATGTTTCTTGTGAGGCCGGTTTTCATCCTGCTTTACTTCTCCGCGTTTCGATGTATCTCTCCATACGCGCAAGATAGGAATCATTGACCGAAACGCAAGGCGTCATCCCGGTTGACTATTCGAGGCAAAACCCGTTAGTAGTTAGACGATACCGTCACAAATACCCAGTCCGGAGAATCCAAGATTGATCCCCTACCCTGATATCGATCCCGTCATCTTCAGATTCGGCCCTGTCCAGATCCGCTGGTACG
The DNA here is from genome assembly GCA_020060215.1 of Deltaproteobacteria bacterium. The sequence continues at coordinate 90,972 of JAGVAP010000051.1, forward strand.
GGCTGATGTACGCCCTGAGCTTCATCGCCTCCTACTTCATCATCTCGCGCCAGGAGAGAGCGGCCCGGCTCGGACTTCAGGGAGATCGGCTGCAGGAATTCCTGTTTTATCTCTTCATCGGACTCCTCGTCGGTGCGAGACTCGGGTATGTCCTGTTCTACCAGTTCGCGAACCTGGCCGATTACATCCGAAACCCGCTGGAGATCATCGCGGTCTGGCATGGAGGCATGTCGTTCCACGGCGGGCTCGCGGGGGCGGTCCTGGCCGGCCTTCTTTTCTGCCGCTCCAGGGGACTCCCCTTCTGGGAGGTCGCTGACACGGTGATCGTGGCTGCGCCGGTGGGTCTGTTTTTTGGAAGGGTCGGGAACTTCATCAATGGAGAGCTTTACGGCAGGCCCACGGACGTGCCCTGGGCAATGATCTTCCCGAATGCAGGTCCATTCCCAAGGCACCCCTCTCAGCTCTACGAGGCGATCCTGGAAGGGATCGTGCTTTTCTTGATCCTGTGGCGACTCAGGAACCGGACCACCTTTCCCGGAGCGCTCGTACCGGTGTTCTTGTGCGGGTACGGGTTCTTTCGCTTTCTTGTGGAGTTTTTCCGAGAGCCTGACCCCCAGCTCGGCCTCATCCTGGGCGTGCTCTCCATGGGCCAGATCCTGTCGCTCCTGATGATCGCCTTCGGGGTGGGTCTCTACCTGCTCCTGTCCAGAAGAAAAGACGGGCCCCAAAGAGGCTAGGACACAAAGGGTGGGCATCTTTGTGTCTTCGTGTCTTCGTGTCTTCGTGGCTAGCTCTTGGTTTTCAGCAGCTCCGCCAGCCTTTCAAAAGGCTTGTGACCGATACGCGAGGGCTCCGGATCGCCTGCGTCTGCGCCTCCCCCGGATTCATAGTCGTGAAGCCGGCTGTGCTCGTTGTCATGGCAGTAGATGCAGAGGTTCTCCCAATTGCTGCCGTCCGGGGGATTATTCTCATGGTTGTGGTCCTTGTGGTGTACGGTCAGCAGGTGGAGGTTTTTCGTCGTGAACTCCCGTCCGCAGCGCGCGCATACCCATGGATGAATTCTCAGGGATTGCTCCCGGTACCCCTTCAACCGCTCCTCTTCGCCCTGGCGCGCTCGCGCCACGACCTGCTCCATCTTTTCTTGGTCGATCTTTCCACCCGCTCTACGCTGTCCCGGTCTCCTGGCGGTCATGTGTAGACTCCTTCCATCCAATTGGTCCAGATGATTCTAGGTGTAGACAAAGGTACTGAAAAAAGCAAGTTCTCATCCTCGGCGGACCGGGGCCCCGGTTCTTGTCGGCACGCGGGTACGCCTGTCGACCGGGGGTTTTAAGAGGACATTTCCTTTCAAATACGTGATGCTTCCCATTTTCCGCCTCGACCGGCCGTTCTTACCTTTTCCCAGGTGGCTTGTCCGATCCGCATGAGGGCCGGGGCGGCACACCGGAAAGGCGGACGTTATGAACATCCCATTCAAATGGATCATCTCGGTACTATTCTTTTCCATCCTTTCAGCGGGCTGCGCCGCGGAAAGCAGACTGGAGCCGGCCCCGGGTGCGGTGACCCTCGGCCGAGGCAATGACCAGGTGGTCGATCAGTTCGCGGGCGTGGAGCTCATCGCCAATCCGGATGCCTGGAGAGGCATTCCGGAGGTCATGCAGGAGGTCCTCCCGGTGAAGGTCATCGTGAGAAACAGGCACGGAGAACCCGTCCGGGTGACCCCGCGGAACTTCGCGTTGATCACCGACCAGGGCGGCCGTTTTGCGGCAAAAGAGGCGCGGGAGTTCACAGGGGATATCACGATAACGGCCCCCGTCCCGTACATGGGGCCATCCTTCTATCACCACGATTTTTACATGTATGGGCCGTTCGGATATTACGGCGGAATCAACAGGGGCGTCGAACCGTTCTACTACGACCCCTACTACTATTCCCGTTACCGGTACTACAGGGAGGTTCCGCTTCCCACTGAAGAGATGGTGTCAGGCGCGCTGCCGGAGCTCACCGTCCCAGACGGGGGTGAGGTCTCCGGCTTCATCTATTTCGACCAGGACGACCTGAAGGATGTGGAGCGTGCAAGCCTCAAGATGGATCTCGTGGAACCGGACGGGGACCTCTTTGGTACGATCCTGCTGCCCTTCGTGGTCAAGGGGAGGTAGGGGACAGGCCCAGGATTCTCTGGAGGGAAGCCACGGAATCCAGGATGATGTCCGCGCCTTCCGCGCTCAGGGTGGCGTATGTGTCAAATCCTGAAAGCACGCCGACGGTAAGCATCCCTGCAGACTTTCCCGAGCGGATGTCGATCCTCATGTCCCCCACATAGGCGCAATCCCCGGGCGCGATCCCCATTCTCCGCGCGCACTCCAGGAGCGGATCGGGCGCAGGTTTCGGCCGCAGCGACGCGTCGTCCGCAATCACCGTGTGAAACACTTCTGTGAGGCCCGCCTCTGTGATGGGGCGAAGCTTGATGTCCAAAAACCTCGTCTTGGTGGAAGTGACCACCCCCAGCCTGATCCCGACGGACGATAGCCTCCTCAACAGGTCCTCCGCCCCGGGAATCATTCGATTCCTTTGGATGAAGAGAGAGGGAGAGATCTCCGCAGCGATGGTGCGGATCCGGGGCAGGATCTCCCCCGTTTCGGCCTTTGCCCCGTCCGGAAGGAGCATGTCCCACCGGAATCCCCCCTCGGCCACCGCTTCCACGAAAACCTCCCTTGAGACCGGGGGGAGAGAAATCCTTTCAAAGACACCCTCCACCACGGCAAAGTAGATCTCCCTGGTATCGAGCAGGGTCCCGTCGAGGTCGAAGATCAGTCCCTTGAGAGGGATGCGCTGACGCTCCTTCTCGTCATCGAGGTACACATGTGCTGTTTCCATGGGATTCGGGGCCATTCGCGAAGGTGAGTCACCATCCCCAGGAGAGGTTCGCCGGCCTGGGGCCGCCCTCAATTCCGGACCCTTCGGAGCTTCTCTTCCGCGAGCTGCGGTTCATCGGGCCATCCCTGGGGAACGAGCTGGCCGGCCTTCTCCTTCATCTTCTCCTTGAGTCCCGCAAGCCCCTGGCGCCGGTACTCGTCCCTCGGCTTCTTCGGTATCCTCCCGTTCAGGATGGCCTCGGAACGGAGCCGCCGGCCCAGGGTCCTCTCCACCAGCTTGCCGAGCTCCAATATCCTTTCGATCCTGATCCCCCCGATGTCGATCTTCATCTCATCCATCATCACGGCCATGTCTTCGAACGAGACCAGCCCGACGATGTTGGGATCGCGGTAGTAGTAAGCCCCCGTACCGGGGACCGGCGTCCTGTCCAGGAAATTGGCGGGCTGGCCGCCTATCCCGCCCAGTGTGCCTTCAAACAGCTCAATCCCTGCCTGAAGCGCGGCGAGCACGTTCGCAAGACCCCATCCCCTGGTCACATGGAAATGGGCGACGTGCAGTTCGGGATTCGGGAGCGCGTCGAGCACCATCGAGAAGTATCGATAGACCTGGTCCGGAGGGGCGGATCCGTCGTGATCCGCGTGTTCGACGTCGTCGGCGCCTATGCTCAGCCAGCGCTTCGTGAACTCCAGGCCATCTCCAAGCCGTGTCGGCCCGGAGATCGGACTTCCCCAGATCGTGCTCACGGTGCCGCAGACCTTGATGCCCTTGTCCTTGCACTTCCGGATGCAGCGCTCCGCCTCGATCCAGTACTGCGGCAGGGTCGTGCCGCTGTTGGCGAAGTGGTGCTCCTCATCCGTGGAGACCATCATCAGGACCCTGTCCGGTCCGCACCCCTGTTCCTTGAGCCGGATGGCCCTGTCCACGGCGGACTCCCTGATGGTGATCGCCGTCCACTCGACGGAAGCCGGGTCTTGCCCCCTCTTCCTGAGCCTTTCCTCGAAGGACTCGGACCGGACGGCCTTGAGCACCGCCTCTGCGTCCTTGAACTGGGGCATGATGTGGGCGTTGCCCAGGTTGGTGGCCTCCAGTCTTTTGACGCCCGCATAGGCCATCTCCTGGAGGTAGAAGATCTTGGCCTCGGTCGGCACGAAGATCTCCTCATGCTGGAAGCCGTCCCGCACCGTAATGTCCCCGAGGGTCACCTTCCGCGGCATTCGTTCATTTTTTTTGAACAGATCGTGTTCAGACATAGCTCTTTTTCCTCCCCTCTGGAGAGCCCTCCAACGCGCTCCCGTAGACCCACTTCTCTTCTTCCCTCTGCCCAAGATCCCTGAAGTCCGCTACTCGCTGCTCGAGCATGGCCCTCAGCCCCTCCAGAAACCTCGGATCCCGGTAGAGGGCGGCATCCGCCTTCAGCTCCTCCTCCACGAATCTCCGTTCATCGAAAGCGGAAGGATCATATTTCTCCAGAAGAGTGTTGACGGCCTGTATCGATTGAGGGGCCAGGGGACGCCCCAGCCTCTGGATCTCCTCCCTGACCCCTTTTAGACTTTTGTTCCAAAGATGCGCGTAGTTGTAGGGGTTGGCCCTCGCCTTCACCTCGCGCTCCACCTCCCTCTTTCCCGCCAGGCTCCTCTTCTTTCCTCCGGCAGATGGGCTCGTCTCCCCGGCAGAAAGCGTTGCGGATTCGAGCGCCCTGGGAAGGAGGAGCATTCCGGTCTCGTCGTTGTGCCGATCGAGTTCGTCCCGAAGGGTTTGCTCCTCACCGGCATCCCGCCCCCTCCTCAACCCCGGAAGGGGGAAAGGAATGTCGACCACCTCGTCATAGACCCCGATCTCCCTCAGTTCCCCGGCGCGCACTTCCCTTGCGGTCTTTGCCATGAACTCCGCGTTTGCAGGCCCCGACTTGACCAGCACCCTGGCGATTCCCGCCCAGCCCGGAATGATCCCGATCTGGGACTCGCTGAAGCACATCCCTCCCCTGCCGTCCCCGATCAGGGCGTCGGCCATGAGGGGGATCTCCGCCGATCCGCCGAAACGCATTCCTCCCCCGCAAACGGCCACCACGCGCATCCGGGAGGCCATCTCACGGATCTTGCCATACAGGGTGACCCCCTTCTGAAGCCTCGCCTCTCCCCAGCTGAAGAGGCGATCGATCTCCACCGGCGATGCACCCCGGGACTCCATCTCCGCCTTCCTCTCCAGGGTCGATTCGAGGTTTCTGAGGCTTTCCTTGAGATCTCCCCCTGCATGGAGCGGATCGTTGGAATCATAGAGGATCAGAAACCCGAGGGACTCTCCTGAGGCGGCGTCCAGCCCCTCCAGCAGGGCGTGCAGGGCCGGGGTCGCAACCTGATGGACAGGGGGATTGTCGTAGACCAGGATAGCCCCCGTCTTTCCCTTGAAGCGCACCTTTTCGATCGCGACATAGGCATCCTTTTCAGCCCACTCATAGATCGGTCCCTCGTTCCGGTATCGGTCGATCCTGGACGATCTGACCAGCCGCAGGGGACCGCGCGTGGTTGGCTCCCGGTTCTTCATTTCTCTTTGCCTCCCTGAAACCACTTGTCCTTTCTGAACTCATCGGGCGATGCCGGAAGCGGCCCCCTGATCATGGCTCCGGTCCTCTTCACCAGCTCATGATCCCCTCCCAGGGAGAGGGAAAGGGATTGCAGCGCCCTTCCCAGGGTCTGGTCTATGGAGGGCTGCATGTGCGGGAGGACGTCCGGCGGGATGAGGCCGTATGCGGCGTTCAGGTTGCGCAACCATCTGGCCAGTGCCTCGATGTCGAGATCTTTTCTCCTGTACACATAGCCCTCGAATGCCCCTGCCGATGCTGCGAACTCATAGATCTGCGTGTAGAGATGCATGAATCCCTCCGTCATCCGGCGCAGGTGTCTCCTCGCTTCTCCGGCGAGGGTGCAAAGTCCTTCTTTCTACACTACCTGCAGGAAAGAGTCAAAATCGAAAGGAAGATCCAGGATCCAAGATGCAGGATACAGGATGGAGGAAAATGACGGGTCAGTGGGTGCAGCAATGTCATTTGTCCTGAATCATGCATCCATTTTGGGTTTCCTACGAGACCAACTCAGATCCCTTCATCGGAGGGCGCAAACCCGCGGCGCATGGTATTCTCCGTGATGCATCGGGGATTCATGAACTGGACCAGGTAGTCGGGCCCCCCTGTTTTGGAGCCCACACCGGAGAGCTTGAAACCGCCGAAGGGCTGGCGCCCTACCAGGGCCCCGGTGATCCCTCGATTCAGGTACAGGTTCCCGACGCGGAATTCCCGGCCGGCCTGTTCCAGGTGTTGCGGGCTGCGGCTGAACACGCCCCCGGTCAATGCAAACTTCGTCGAGTTGGCGATCTCAACAGCTTCACTGAAGGACCCGGCCCGCATCACCGAGAGCACAGGCCCGAAGATCTCCTCCCGGGCCAGGCGATGGTCGGGCCCGATGTCGGCAAAGATGGCCATGGGCGCGTAGAAGCCTTCACTCGGCACCTCACGAATGAGGAGGGGGGTGCCCTCTTTCTTCCCCACCTCGATGTATTCCAGGATCCTCTCCTGCGCAGCCTTTTCCACGACCGGCCCCATCTGGTTGGCCGGATCCTCCGCAGGCCCGATCCGGATGGATCCTGCCGCCTCCACCAGTCTCGAGACGAAGCGGTCGTAGATCGACCTCACCACGATGACCCTGGAACAGGCGGAGCACTTCTGGCCCTGGAACCCGAAGGCGGACTGGACCACGTGGATCACGGCCTCGTCCAGGTCCGCATCGTCGTCGATGATGACCGCGTTCTTTCCCCCCATCTCCGCAATGACCCTTTTCACCTGCTCCTGCATGGGATGGACTCTCGAACCGCGTCCTATGATGCGGAGGCCGACCTCCAGGGAGCCGGTAAACGCGATCACCCCGATTTCAGGGTGATCCACCAGGTAGTCGCCCATCACCTTGCTCCGGCCCGGGACGAAATTGAAGACCCCCGGCGGGGCCCCCGCCTCCTCGAAGAGCCTCGCCAGGGTAAAGCCGACCACGGAAGAGAGACCGGAGGGTTTGTAGAGCACGCAGTTCCCTGTCACGACGGCGGCGGAGCACATCCCGCAGCTGATCGCCATCGGGAAGTTCCACGGCGCGATCACGGCCGCCTGCCCTCTGGGCTCATAGAAGTAACGGTTGACCTCGCCCGGGACCCGTCCCATCCGCCTCGGCTCGGAAAGACGGACCATCTCCTTGCCGTAGTACTCCAGGAAATCGATCGCCTCGGTCACATCCGCATAGGCCTGGTCCCACTGTTTGCCGACCTCCAGGACCTGCCATGCCGCCAAGGTGTATATGCGACCTCTGGCCAGATCCGCGGCCCGGAAGAGCACCCGGGCCCTCTCCTCCGCAGGGGTACGGCTCCATGCCGGAAACGCTTCGGCTGCAGCGGCCAGGGCGCTATCGATCTCCGCCGTCCCGGACTGGCAGACCCTTCCCACCACCTCGGAGGGGTTCGCCGGATTCAAGGAGTCGAGGGTGTCCGATGTCCTCACCTCTCTCCCGCCGATCAGAAGGGGGTAGACCCTGCCGAGCGCACCCCGGACCTCCTCCAGGCCGCGCCGGAACTCGCTCCTCACTTCGGGTTGTGTGAAATCCGCCTGCGGCTCGTTCGTGAAGTCGAGCGGGTCAGGGTCGGCCCCTGCAGCAGGTTCGGGATGTACATCCGCCTCCGGGATCTTCGAACCCGGGTTTTCGAGAAGCTCTTCGGTATCCATGTTTTCTACAAAGCCCCGCCTCAAGAAGGATTCATTCGACGTGTTTTCCAGGAGCCGCCGGACAAGATAGGCCATGCCGGGCAGCAGATCGCCGTAGGGGCAGTACACCCTCACCCGCAGGCCCGCCTTGAGGAGCGCCCTCCTCACGGGCTCGGCCATGCCGTAGAGGGTCTGAAACTCATACCGCTTGTCCGGCACACGGAATGCGCGGGCGGTCTCCAGGACGGCCGAGATGGATCGGATGTTGTGGGAGCCGCACGCGAGATAGCAGAGTTCGTGGTTCTCCAGGATCTTCCGGGCCAACCGCTCGAAGGCGGCGTCGGTCTCCGCCTTGTGCAGGTAGACCGGCGTCCTCCACCCGTGTTGAGCGGAGAGGATGGTCTCGTAGTCCCAGTAGGCCCCTTTGACAAGCCGGATCGACAGGGGCAGACGGCGCTCTCCGGACCAGTTCAGCAGCTCCTCGAGGTCCCGGTCGGTCTCCCTGAGATAGCTCTGGAGCACGATGCCGAGACGCGGCACCCCCAGGTCCGGATTGGACAGGAGCCTCTTGTAGACCTCGATCAGGATGGCCTTGGTCCTGTACTGCTCCATGTCCATGTAAACGACGGCCGCGAGCTGCTGCGCCTTTCTCAGGATCGGTTCGAGGCGTGCACAGATCCCGTCGACCGAGCCTTCGAAGTCGATGGGACTTGCCTGCGAGTAAAGACCGGTCGCTTTGACCGAGACCTGGAGCTTGGGCGAGTATCCCCAGTCCAGGTCGTTTGCCGCACTCCCCAACGGTTCCCACGTCCTGGTCTCCCGATCGAGCTCCTCGAGGAGTTGCAGGTACTGCCGGAGGTATCGCTCCGCCTCGAGTTCACTGACGCTGGCCTCGCCCAGGATGTCGACCGTGAACGCGAAGTTCCCCCTGCGAAGCTTGCGAAGGCTCCTCAGCGCCTCTCTTCCGTCTTCCCCGATGATGAACTGTCTGGCCATGGCCAGGATGCTCATCCGCATGGCCTGGGCCAGGATCTTGCCGGTAGCGGCCCCTCGCAGCCCTCCCTTCCCCCATTTCAGGAGCGAGGGGAATAGACCGATATACTCCTCGAAGTACTCCTGGATATGCCTGAGCAGGGATTCGCTGCCCTCCAGGAGCGGGAACACATCCACGAAACGAAACAGCTGCACCTTGAACCGCTCGCTCTGCATGCACCGGTTCAGGAGCTTTCCCATCCACCAGCCCTTGTGGAATATGACCGGCGCACCTCCCCTTGAAAGGGCGTAGAGCTCCCTCCCCCGCTCTCTGATCCTCGATTCCAGATCCATGCCTCTCTCCGCCGTGAGCAGCCCGTCGTTTCAACAGAGTATAACCGCTTGTTCGGATTTCAACTAGTTGGGTTTTCCTGTATCTGCTGTCCGATCGGCTGAAGACAGGGAGAGAGGTGGATCCGTCCCCGGTGAAGGGAGGGAAGCGGGCAAGACGACCGGGGCGGGAGAATGGTTGAACCAGACCCCGCCCCGTCTTGTCAGGAGAGGCCGAGGACCTCTTCTTCCAGGGGCACCTCCTTGCGAATCAGTCCTCTTGCTGAAGAGACCGCTTTGGTTGCTGTTCTGTTACGTCCGGAGGCAAAGAGGGCTCCTCGTGCCGGTCACGGGAGAGCCCGAGCTTCCATGTTTCTTTCCGCCGTCTTCCCTACGAGGCGAACCAGGTCGTCGACAAAGGCCCTCATCTGACCGGCCTGCGCGTTCATCTCTTCCGCGGCGCTGGCCGACTCCTCGGCACTGGACGCCGCCTTCTGCACCACCCTGTCCATCTCAGCCACGGCCTTGTTCACCTGATCGATGCCGCGTGCCTGCTCCTGAGATGCGGCGGCGATCTCGTTGACCAGTTCTCCGACTTTCGATGAGATGGCCATGTTTTCCAGAAAGGCCGACTGGGTCGATTGGGTGATCTGGTTCCCGCTCTTGACCGCCTTGATGGTCCCCTCGATCAGATTCGCGGTGCTCTTGGCTGCATCGGCCGCCCGCATGGCGAGGTTCCGAACCTCCCCCGCGACCACCGCGAAACCGGCCCCCGCCTCCCCGGCCCTCGCCGCCTCCACGGCCGCATTGAGGGCCAGGAGGTTGGTCTGGAAGGCGATCTCGTCGATCGTCTTGATGATCTTGCCGGTCTCTTCGCTCGTCCTGGTAATCTCATTGATCGCCTCTGTCATCTCCCCCATGTGCCTGCTGACCTTTTCCACGATCTGCCGGGCCTCTCCCATCTTGGCCCTGGCCTCCTCCGCGTTCTCCGCATTCTGCTTGGTCATGGAGGACATCTCCTCCAGGGAAGAAGAGGTCTCCTCGATGGATGCCGCTTGCTCCGAGGAGCCTTGTGCCAGGGATTGGCTCGCGGAGGAAATCTGGGCAGACGCAGAGGCCACCTGATCGGATGCAGAGGAAAGTCCCCCGATGATCCCCCGGAGAGCGCTGGTCACGCCGCGGCCGATGGCCCACATCAGCAGGATCCCTGTGACGAGCCCGGCGCCGAGGATGGTGAGGAAGAGTACGCTTGTCCTCCGGTAGGTCTCCTGCGCTGCCTCCTGCTCTCCCGCCGCCAGCTTGAGATTCATCTCCGTCAGTTTATGCAGATGGCTCCGCATCTCCTCGAACTTCTGCTTGGCAGCCCCCAGGCTGAGATCCAGCGCCTCCCTGCGGCCCTCCCTTGTATCCGCAACCCGGCCGGAGACCACTCTTCCGGACACGGCCTTCCACTCCTCGCGGGCCTTTTCAAACACAGGGATGAGCGCCCTTTCCTCCGCGGTAGCCGCCAGCAGCCTGTACTTCTCCCATTTACCCTGCGACCACTTCAATTTTTCTTCATACTCCCTGACCAGGCCTTTGAATTCCTCGGACTGGGCGTTGGCGAAGATCATGGACCGTTCGGCCACAAGGGCCTGCTGCAGGTCCCGATCCGTCTCCAGTAGGAAGTCGACACTCGGAAGGTTCACCGAGAAAATCCCGGCGAGGGCCCGATTGATGGTGCCGATGCCTGAGTACCCGAAGAATCCGATCAGGGCCATGAAGAAGATCATGGAGGAGAACCCGAACACCAGCTTGGTCCCCACTTTGCTCTCTTTGAACCGTTTCATGGACATCTCTCCTCATTCCCTCATCTTCCCAGTGGACTACCTGATCTTCTCGACGTCGACCCCGATCGTGATGGCGCCGATCACTTTTTCACCGTCTTTGACGGGAACCGAGACCTGGGCCAGATAGGCCTGGGTGCTGTCGTCGAACTTGACCTCGCTGATGTGGACCGCCCCGGCGCCTCCCTTGTAGGATTCCGTGAACTTGGCCTCATCCCCCTGCCAGTAGTCCGAAGTCTTGTCGGTCATGGCCACGTTGGCGCCCTGGTTGTCCATGACGAAGATCTCGGCATAATAGGGTGCGCTCTTCTGGATCTCTCTCAGACGCTTCCCGCACTCGGAATCCATCAGCGACTTCATGAAGGCGTCGATTCCGGCGGTGGCCATCCATTTCTTGTCCATCTCCTTGATCTGATCCAGGGTCTTGCCCTTCCCGTTTTCCTGTTTCACCGCCTGGACGATGACCGGATCCGAACCCATTTTCACCAGGGTCGAACCGGCCAGGTCCACAACCTTTTGGGGCGCCTTTTCTCCGGCCGACACCGTTCCGCCCGCAACAAGAAACATCCCCGCAACAACAAGCATGATCGCCCTTTTCATGATGACCCCTCCGTCGTATTTGGTTTGGCACTCCACGGGAGAGCGACCCCCCCCGTTAGCGCTTGTTCACTTCTCCATCAACTTGCATGCCAAAGGCACGGGGTCTTGTTCTCCATGGGAAACAGGACGTTGGCGGGATGGATTGGAATCGGAAGGGGTACTTATCTGTAACATGTTACAGAAATGTGAAGGACACATCTGTAACAGGGATCAGGGCAAAGAGCGGGAGACCACGCCTAGAGCGGGGAGACACGGGTGGAGGGCGGTTAAGTTACTTTGCGCCCATATGCAGTTCGATGTACTGAAAGATATCGGCGTCGGGGTCCCAGTTCACCCGGTAGTGGAGCAGACTCCTGATCTGGGGGTATTCAATGAAGATCATCGTTGTCGCGGGGCCGAGTTCCCTGATCCGGATGTCCATCCAGTAGGTGATTCCAGAGAAAAAGGAGTAGAGATCCCTTCGAATGTCATCGCTTGCGCGGATCACACCCAGTTCCTTGTCCATGAACTGGATGATGAAGCCCATCTGCGGCAAGGTCTGGATCACGGCCGCCCATACCTCGGCCTCCCCTGCGCTGTACACCTTCTGGAGCGGGTAGCCCCACTCCTCGGCGCTCCTCACCCTTGCGGTCGCGCAGGATGAAACCAGAAGACAGATCAGGGTGAGCGCAAACAACCATACCGCCGGCCTCGAACCATTCACTCTCACTTGCCCCTCCGGGGATCCGGCGGCGGTCCTGTCGTTCTTCCCCCCCTGCCCCCCCTCCCACGCCTTCAGTTTCCTCCCCCTCGCTGGGGGGGAGGCCGGGGGTGGGGGTGAGGATGTCATGGCGCCCCATGCTGATGATCGAGCAGCCTGTTGGCATCCGCGAACGTGTTGACCCTGCCCTGGACCCTTCCTTTCTCTTCCGTGGAGAGCTTTGCATCCAGGGGAATGCAGATGTCGCAATTCCGGCTGGCCCTGCAGATTCTCACCACGTTTCTGATGTTGAAGCGTTCGAAGAATTCATCCAGGCAGACGGTGACATCAGAATCCTCCACAAGGTCGGTGCGGACATAGGCGTGGTCGGTAATGAGATCCATGAGGGGCAGGTTGAGAGGCCTTGTCTTCTCTACGGCGAGTTGGACTTCCTCGGCGGTCACCGGGCGGAGGATGTTCACATAGACCCGGTTGCCTTGTTCTCGAAACCACACTTCGAGCTTTTCCGATCTGTAGACCGAACGGTATCCTCTTGATTCAAGTTCCTTGGGGTCGGGCATCTCGTACTCCTTTGCCTGGAGATGACTACCTGCCCCTATGATATGGCTTTGTCCCCGAACCGAAATGGGGAGGTTCCTGTAATCGGCTCTCCGCCGAATCTGAATCCGTGCGATTGACCCCGGCGCCGGGATTCCCCTATACTGCCGGACAGACTGGAAACCCAAATCACAGGAGGAATATCGGGATGAATGAAGAGGAGCGGAGAAAGAAGACGCAGGAAACTGCCGGCAGGCTCTTCCGAGGCGGGATCAAGATGGATCCCCCGTATCTGCTGTGGAAGGAGTTCAACAAGGACCTTGCCAATGATTTCTCCATGTTCATTACGGGGAATCTTTATTCAAGGACGGTGCTCACGCTGCAGGAGAGGCAGATGGCGGCCTGTGCCATGCTCGCAGCACTAAGGGCGGGAGGGGAGCTCAAGCTGCACGTGAACGCTGCACTGAACGTCGGGTGTGACAAGAAGAAGCTTGCAGAGATCTTCTTTCAGGTCGCCACATACGCCGGCATGCCTGCGGTGAACGAGGCCCTGGAGACCTACCGGGCGGTGCTGAAAGAGCGGGGTGAATGGCCGCTGTAAGAGAATGCAGGCCCCCCTACCAGTGCTCGCTGGCGAATTGGGCCAGCGAGTACGTAATGCTCGGGTTGGATCCTGCAGTGACGCTGCCGTCCACGGTTGCGAATGTGCCTATGATCCTGCTGGCGGAGGGGACGTCCACATGGTTTCTTGCGAGGACCGTTCCGAACCACTGCCGAGTGCCGTTGTTCCCGGTTATTTCGAAGTCCTCGTGGGTCTCCCAATACACGCGGGCGGCCAATTCCTTGGCCGTGGCCATGTCGATCTCCGCGATGTTCACCCAGGTACTGCCGTCCGTGGATACCAGCACCGGTCCGGTGTGACTTATATCGCCCTCGCAGAAGATCGTGATCTCGTCGCCGGTGGAAAGGTCGAGACGAAGGGTCTGGCCCCACAACCCGCCGTTGAATTCGCGGAAGTAGTAGCATCCCGGATCCCCCACGCTCCGACAGGAGCCCGCCTCGATGGTGAGTGTGACTCCCCCCTGCCAGTTCAGGTCCCGGTATGAACCCGGCGTAATCGTCTGCTGGGTCTCCTGCCAGCTCGGCGGCATATTGATATCCTGCGTGCCTGCGCTGAAGGTTTGCATACGGGGCACGGGCACGTCCGGGCAGACATCCGGCGGGGTGGGGAGGATTCTGGGCGGAGAGGGCTGGCCGGCATACTCTGCGCCCCAGATGTTCTGCGGCTGTGGCGTGCTGATGCTGCCGCCTGCCCAGACGCTCCCTTCGATGTACGTGTTCCATTGCATGGTGATGTTGCCGCCCGCATGTACGTCTCCCTTCACGCGCGAGTTCGAGCTGCGCAGGAGCAGGCTGCCGTCCAGAAAGACATTGCTGTTCGCAAGGGTGTTGGAGCCGAGGGTGACATCTCCGCCGGCATGAATCTCCTGCAGAACCTTGGCATTGGAGGGATTCAGGGTGATGTGGCCGGTGGCGTATATGTTTTTTTCGGCGGTCGCTCCGGAACCCAGCACCACGTTTCCCCAAGCGTGGATATTGCCCCCGATCGTGATATTGGAGGCGCTCAGGATGACATCTCCTCCGGAGCAGATCCAGCCGCCCACCTGCACCCCGGATGAGAGCGTGACGGACGTCTCGGCAATGATGTTCCCTGTGATGATGGAGTTCGGCTGGACACTGACCGATTCAGAATACAGGCTTCCGTCGACGAGCCCTCCCGAGGGTACAAAGAACTGCCCCGATTCCCCTCCCCCCCCGGAATAGGTCACGTAGTACGCCGTTTCATCCGGGAGGGGCTCCTCCGGATCAGCGCACTTGATCAACCGCTGAGCCTGGTAGACGGCCTGAAACGGAGAGCCGGGGCCGGCCGTGCCCGTGGATTTGACGGAATAGTAAGGATGGTCCCACAAGACGTCCGCCTCTACGGCAAAGTGCCCCGCTGCATCGAGGGCGTAAGGCCCGGGGCCGGGGAGCCCTTCGCTTCCTTCGCTGCACAGACAGGCATCCGCGAAATGCAGGCCTGCATTGGCAAGATACATGGCGCTGATCTCCTGCCCCATATCCAGGTCGGAGAAGGAGGAGGTGGAGGTCAATCGAAAGAGTGGGATGCTCAGGGCTGAGACGAGGAGAAGGGCCACGATGATGAACAGGGCCGCGGAACCCTCTTGACAAGAACTGCCCCTCACGCTTTCTCGACGTTGACTCATGAGATCCCGAGCGGATGGATCAAGGCATCAGTATTCTGGTCTCTACAGTCCTGGAAATGTCGTTCTGCCTCAAGGTCAGAGAGACGGCAATGCACCGGGTTTCGAAGGTAAAGGAGTTCCCGCAGTGTTCACTGCTCGTACCCGTACCCGGATCAACCAGGAAATGGCAGTATCCCAGCTGAAAGCCCTCCACCCCGTCCGCGAGAACATGGCCGTTCAAGGTAACCGTGCGGCCCGAGTATGAAAGAGTGTTGATCGGGCTGACGTTGAAGTCAGGCGGATACTTCGCGCCGTATCGGATTTCAGCAGCCGAGCCTGATTCGATGCTGCTGATATACGAGAACTCCTTGATGATGCGGGCCATGGCCAACTGTGTCTTGCGGCTCACATCCGTCCCTGCCCTGTAACGGGTGAACCCTCCCATCAAGGTCTCCAGTCCCAAGCCCGCGAAAACCGCCATCACCCCGAGGAGCATCAGTGCCATTACGAGCTCAAGGGTGGTGAATCCGCGCTTCCGGGACCCGAGCAACTTTTCCTGAGACGCGTTCCTCATGGCGGCGGGGCCCTCATGGTGAGCAGGTGGGTGGCCCTCCTCCCTTCCACCTCGATGGTCAGCAGGTAGGGGTTGTTGGCGGCCGCGGCGCTTGGGTTCTCCCAGAACCTGTTCTTGAGGACCGTGTAGGTCCCGTACTTGTTGGTCAGCTTCTCCCCTTCGTCGCCGAGAGCATCGACGAATCCTCCCAGGGCGTTGGCGTCCCAAGCCGCACTGATCCCCTGGGCCTCATAATCCGCGACAATCCGGGCCATGACCTGGTTGACGCTCAACAGGTTGTCCGTGGACTGTAGCGGCTCGGCGACTCGGCTCAATGGATTCAAAAACCCGAACAGCACAACCCCGAAGACCGCCGCCGCCGTTACGGTGACGATGAGCTCCAAAAGGGTAAAGCCCAAAGAACGACCCACCCGCGAGCTGCCGTTCATGGGATGAACCCTGTATGTGCGACGACGGTCACGGTCTTTCCTCCTGAGAAGGCGATCACGTGGTCGTTCCGGAGGAGTGAGCCGTCCAGGGAGGGCCTGCCGAAAAAATCGAAAGTCAGCCTCCCCGTTCCGCCTGAAACGGCGGCGCCGTTCAGGACGTGCGCGGATGCGTCCTCGCCCGGGAAATGAAGGGGAGCCTGGACGCCGTCCCTGATCAACCGGTAAGAGCCGGAGGAAATCTCCACCCCCCAGACGGCCTGAAGACCCTCGCTCATGGCCCTGGCCTGGGCGAAGCGCAGATTCGCTTTCAACAGCTCCGTCTCTCCGGCCGTGGACGCACCCGTATCCGCCACCCGGACCACGGCCACAGACGTCAGGATGGCCATGACCGCGAGCACCGCGATGATTTCAATGACCGTGACCCCACGGGATTTCCAGAAGCGCATTCACGCCCCCAGGGGTCGGCGTCGGAAAGGGAAATCAACCGTTCTCACCATTGGCTTCCTCCACTCCCCATCCCCTGGATGGTCGTGCTGAAATCGGCGAATAACTGGGCATCCTTCGCGAATGAGTCGTAGAAGGCATGGACCCCGATCTCCGGGCGATCCGCAGTGAAGTTCTCCGAGGTAAAGGTGCGATCCACCACTTGTGTGCTCGACGACTCCGCGTCGACCGCGGAGGTGTTGAGATAGGTCCAGGTGACCTGTTTGAAGTTGTTGAAGTTCCAGTTGATGGTCCCCAGGGGATAGGCCGGGGGACGCTGCACGTACGCATGGATGTAATTGCGATGGTCTCCGTCCACATCCTTCTCGTTCACTCGGATGATGAGGGCCGCCCACTGGGTCAGGATCCACTTGTTGGAGACATAGTCCAGGAGACCGTACGTTGGGTGCACCGGGGCGGAGGCGAGGAGGGTGAAGACTCCTCCGACCTTCTTCCAAAGGACCGCGTAGACGGTCCCATCCGTGGAGAGTGTGTTCTTGATGCCGCTGAAGGAGGAGCTTCTGTACCATGACGGTCCATTGGTCCCGTTGGAGCGGTAGAAAGAAATACCATAGGAGTTCAGGGCGCCGGCATCCTGGACGCGGAAGGAGATGCCGATCATGTAGTAGTTCCCCGGGCTCATCTTGCTGATATCGATCTTCACCTGCAGAAAATAGCCTAAAACGCCGCCGTTGTTTTCCACCGCGGTCGGGAAATCCATGAGTTCGGGGTTCAAGTTGATCGCCCCCTGGTCGCCTTTGAATTCCAGGGTTCCTTCTTCGGTGACGATGACATCGCCCTCGGAGGTCGCGACCGGCGTCCAGGTGTCATCCAACTCTTCCGCGGTGGGGTCCACCGCATTGAAAGCGATGGGGATCACCTCGCCGGTAGACGGGTCGACGATCGTCGTCGACCCGGCGACATCCTGTTTGCTGATCTCCTTGGTGACCAGCTGACGCGTCGTCAGCCAGCCCGATTCCACGGCACCCGTCGACTCGATGACGAGCCGGGTGGGATCGCCGGCCTTGTCATAGGTCTTGACCGTAAACTGACCGTTGCTGAGCGTGAAGGTCTGAGGTGTGGGAAACGGACCGTTGGTGTAGTTCGTGTTGGGATCGAACAGATAGCGGGCATAGTTGATCCCCGTCTCGCCGATGTAATAGGCCCGCTGCTGTCGGTTGGCGAGGAGTTCCCCATAGGACGCCGTGGTGGAATAGGAGAGCATCCCGCCGGCGGCCACCCCCATCACCAGGATAGAAACGATGAGGGTGATCAGGACCGCACCTTTTTGGCCCTTTCCTGGCTTCTGCCTAGGTTTCACATCTACCTTCTCTCGATGTTTCTCGGCCTGACCCGCGCCGTGAACCGGGACTTCCCTTGGTCCGCGCCCGTCAACTCCAGCGTGATCTCTATGACGCGTGATGAAGGTTGCCATGTCCCCTGGTCTGTGCTGCTGTCGATGTCATAGTTGTAGTACTTCAGGCTGAAACCGCTCACCTGATCCGTCAACACATCCCCTTCGGTGCTGGATTCTGAGTAACTGTCGTTAAAGGTGACCCGGTCCCCGGAAAACATGATCTTGCGCGTGCCGGAAGCGCCGTTCTTGATGGACGTAAAAGTGATCCATGTGGAGACACCGCTGGTGACATCGGTGATATTGTTGCACTCCTTCACCAGTTTCGTCACGGCGATCTGCCCTTTTTGTACCGTTTCCGCATTCTTTTTCGTGAAGACCACCCCTTGTACCACCTTTGTGAAGGCGAGACCGGCCACGACCCCTATGACGCCGACCAGCGTCATCACCACGATAAGCTCCAGGGCCGTGAATCCCCTCTTGTTACCGGCGACGCTGCAGACGGACGATTCTCTATGGGGCGAAGACATACGTCAGGGTCTCGTTGATGTCGTTCCTGATGGTCACCTTGAGCATCTTGTCCGGGTCGCTTTCGTCGGCTCCCGTTTCGTTCCCGGTCCCGTCGAACTTGATGTAGCGGTTCTCGACGATGGTGTATTCCCCGAAGCTGTTGGATAGGGTCGCCCCCTCATTGCCCGGTGGGGAGGTCACGCCTCCTGCAATCAGATCTCGCAGCTCCGGAAGCATGTGGTAGTACTCGAAGTCCTCATAATAGGCGGTCAGAAAATTTTCCATGACCTGCTGGAGAGCGAAAGACTCCTTCATGCGGAAGATCGGCTCCGAGCTCCTCGTCATCGACGTCCCCAGAACCGAGAACACCATTGTCCCCACGACGGCGGCGACCATGAGGGTCACGATCACCTCCACCAGGGTGAACCCCGCTCTCTTCAGTTCCGTCGGCCTCCTCCCCTTCATGGGACGAATCCCGTCCCCTTGGTCACGGTCACAGGGACGGTCTCGCCGCCGCCGGAGATGTGGACGGTGATATCGGACATCACGGGATTTCTCGCTCCGTCCACAGGGGTCCCCCATTCGTCGAAGGTGACGACCGCCTCTGTGGTCGTGATCCCGCTCGGAAACGTGTGGGTCGGCGAATCCTCGTTAGGTAGGCGGTAGCCTGCGATGCTTCCGTCTCTCATCACCGTGTACGAACTTCCTGCAAAGGAGACGCCCCAGGTCCCCACATCGCTGAGCGCGCGGAAGTGGACGTATCGAAGGTGGGTTTTCACGATATCCGCCTCCGCGGCGAGTGAAAAGCTCCGGGGGGTGACGATTCTTGTCACGGCTACGGCAGAGAGGATGGAGATGATCACAAGGACCGTGATCACTTCAACGGTCGTAAAACCGCGCATTCCCTTGTTCGAGCGATTGGGTTCACCTTCCATGACGTACCGGACCCCTCCTAACCCCTCTCTTCTTTCTCCTCTTCTCCGAACTGCGCGATGAGGTCTTTCAGATCCACGGCACTGTCGAGGACGACATAATTCTGGTCGCCCTCTTCCCGAACCTGTTGGGCCGAAGACCGCTGCAGATCGTCCTCCACGGTGGTCATATAGACCACATCCTGAACGGCGAGGGGGTCGATCAGGCTGGACCTGAAATCGGGCTCCTTGGACGATTCGGATCTCGGATTCTTATAGGGATGGTTGAACGAGCTCCGGGTAGCGATGAACTCGCGTTCGTAGAGTTCATGGGTGAACATCCCTTCGTTCCGGCCGGTCTGCAGGATGGTCTCCAGCTGCGCCACCTTGTTGTCACGGATGCTGCTTCGGACGGAAGGGGCATTCCTCAGGATGGAGAGTACGGGTACCCTGAAACCGGCCTTTTCCATATAAACCAGTTGCTGCACAATCAGCCAGGAAATGGTCGAGGCGAACTGATACCGGATGACGTCCTGGCTGTCCCCGGTGGCGGAATTGTTGATGCGGTGCACGGCATCTTCGACATCGGTGGCGTGGAGGGTCGCGAAAACCAGGTGGCCGGATTCGGCGGCATTGAGCGTCAAACGGATGGTGTCGGGCTCCCGCAGCTCGCCGACGAAGATCACATCGGGGTTTTCCCGAAGGACATCCAGCAACCCCTGCCTGAAGGAGGGGACATGGATCCCGACCTCCCGCTGCTCGATGAAGGCCTTCTTCGACTGAAACCGATACTCGATCGGATCTTCGATGGTAATGATGTGGACCGGGCGCGAACGGTTGATCTCCTCCAGGATGGCGGCGACGGTGGTGGACTTGCCGGACCCCGTGCTGCCGCACACCAGGATGAGGCCCGATCGAAGATCTCTGATCGTTCCCAGAGAAGGGTGGAGGTTGAGACCGCTCAGGTCCGGTATGGTTTCGGGCAGAAGCCGTATCGCCAGGCTCAGCCCACGGGTGGTGTAGAACACATTGATCCGTATTCGGACCTGGTTGATGGAGAGGGCCAGGTCGACGGACCACCGTTTCTTGAGGGTGTGAAGTTGCCTGTCGGTAAGCATATCCCTGACCACGGCGTCGACTTCCGCAGGACTCCATCGGGGGTTGTTCCTGTCGAAGTGAATGACCCCTTCTCGTCGATAGGTGAGAGGGTGTCCTCCCACAATATGGACGTCCGAGAAGCGGTTCCTGATGGAGGTCGTGATCAGTTCCTCAAATCGTTTGTTCATCTCTTCGATCCTTTTTCGAGAACCGCCCCGAAGACCCGAAGGCAAGGAGAGGACGGGGTACAGCCATCTTTGCGGCTTCGTGTCCCGGCGGCTGAACCTATTCTTTTCATCTACGAACCGTTCTTGAGAGACCGCACGTCGATCCCGTGTTTCTTCACCCGGTGCCACAGGCTTCTCTGGTTGATCCCGAGGATCTCCGCCGCCTTCACCTGCAAGCCGTTGGCCCGGCGCAGGGCTTCGAGGATCATCGCCTTTTCCATGTCGCGCAACCGGGTATCGATGGAAAACGGAGCATCGGCGCCGTTTCCGTAGGCGGAGAGACTGAAAGGCCCCCTGACCTCGGCCGGGAGGTCTGAGGGTTCGATCCTGCTCCCCCGGCACATGACTGCGGCCCTCTCGATGACGTTCTGCAGCTGTCTCACGTTTCCGGGCCAGGAATAGCTCAAGAGGAGCTGGAGGGCCTCCTCCGAAAGGACAAGGTTCTTCTCCTTCTGGCGTCCTGTCGCAAGAAAATATTCCGCAAGAAGGGGGATATCCTCCTTGCGTCCCCTCAGGGGAGGAAGGAGGATCGAGAACACCTTGATCCGGTACAGGAGGTCTTCCCGGAACAACTCCTTCTTCACCATCTCCTCCAGGTCCTTGTTGGTCGCCACGATCAACCGCACATCGCACCGGATCGGTTGATTTCCCCCTACCCGCTCGAACTCGCGCTCCTGGATCACTCTCAAGATCTTGGCCTGGGTGGGCAGGGCCATGTCGCCGATCTCGTCGAGAAAAAGGGTCCCCCGGTCGGCGGCCTCGAACTTGCCTTTCTTCCGGGCCAGAGCCCCTGTGAATGCCCCCTTCTCGTGCCCGAAAAGCTCGCTCTCGAGCAGTCCTTCGGGGATGGCGGCGCAGTTCAGCTTGACAAAGGGGCCCTTGCGCAGGCTGTGAGCGTGCAGGGCTTCGGCAATGAGTTCCTTCCCGGTCCCGCTCTCCCCCAGAAGCAAGACCGTCGAATCCGTAGGCGCCACCCTTGCAGTCTGGACCAGGACGCCGCGGATGGCGCGGCTCTCCCCGACGATGCCCGGGAAGCGCTCCCTCGCTTCGACCCTGGACAGGACCTCGGTCACCTGCTCGAAGACCTGCGAGATATGGGAGATCTCGTCCTTCGACTTGAGAATGGTGCCGTCGGGGGGTACCGCGGTCTTGAGAACGCTCAGGTCCTCGGCTCTTCGAACGAACCGCTCCACCGGGCCAAGGATCACCCTCACCACGAAAAGCCCGCACAGGAATCCGAAAACCGAGCAGGAGAGAAGCCATAGGGTGACCGCCATGGTCGGATTGGAACCGTGTTGAAGGTAGAACTGGGCCAGCCGGTAGGTCACGATCCCGGAAAGAGACGCTATCCCGCCGAAGATCACGGGGATGATGACATGAAGACGGACATGGAAGCGGGTCCTGTACCTGGCCGCCGTTTCGGGGGGAGCCGCCGGCGGCTTCCTTTGAACCGGGGACCCTATGGGCTGGTCCGAGGGAGGGGGTGAGAAACCATCTTTCTCGGCGACTGTAACCATACCTTTCCGTCCTGTTTCCGTCTCAGATGAACCAAGAACCTTGAACCGCGACCTTCTCCAATCGGAATGCTCCGGCAAGCTCAGCACGAACGGAGGTTCGACGAGCTTCGCCGTTCACCCTGAGCTGTCCTAGGGTGAACGCGACTCTTTACGGGACCGCCGATCTTTGACCCCGGGCTACCGGCCCGGGAACCTCATCTCACCATCCGGGCCAAGTCCCACATCGGGAGAAAGATGGCCAATGCAAAAAAGCCCACGACCGCCGACAGGCCGACGATCAGCACCGGGCCGATCAGTTCCGAAAGCCGCCTGGTGGCGTAATCCACCTCTTCGTCGTAGTGGGACGAAACTTCTCGAAGCATCTCGTCCAGCTTCCCGGACTCCTCTCCGATCGCGACCATGCTGATCACCATGGGGGGGAAATACTTGGCCGACCGCAGGGGGCCGGAAATCCCGTGGCCTTCCTCGAGCCTTTCCCGGAGCCGGTCGAACTGCCTGGAGATGGCGGAGTTCCCGATCGTCGAGGAAAGGATCTCCAATGCGTCGAGCACAACCACACCGCTCGACTGGAGGATGGCGAAGATGCTCGCAAAACGGGACATGGCGGACTTCACGAACAGAGGACCTATCCCGGGAAGTCGAAGCATCAGCGAGTTCCATACGAACCGCCCCCGCGGGGTCCTCACGTAGTAGGCCGCCGCCACGACGATGCCCACCGCGCCCCCCAGCAGGAGATACCAGTAGTTGAGCATGAACCGGTAGAGGAGATCACAGATGACCGTCGGCAGAGGAAGCTCGATCCTGGCCGCCTCGAAGATCTTGATGAATTTCGGCACCACAAAGGTGAGCAGGACAAAGAACGCGATACCCAGAAAGAGGACGACGATCATGGGGTACTGAAGGGCGGACTTGATGTCGGATTTGACTTTGTGCTCATGCTCGATCAGGTAAGTGAGCCGGTCCAGCACCTCGGGGAGGGATCCGCTCGTCTCCCCGGCACGAATCATGCTGCAGTACAGATCCGAAAAAACCTGCGGGTGTTTGCGGAAGGCCTCGGCGATGGGAACGCCTTCCCGGACGTCCTCCCTCAAGGCCGTGATGATCTTCTTCAAACGGCGGTTCTCGGTCTGCTCTTCGAGGATTCCGAACAGGGCGACGATGGAGATTCCGGCCCGAAGCATGGTTCTGAACTGTTTCGTGAACAGGATGAGCTCGGGTGTCTTGACGGGAGAGCCGACGTGAAAACGAGAGAAACCGGTCTCCCCCTCCTTTGCCGGGGAGATGGAGGAGGGGATGTAGCCCTTTTCCCCGATCACCCTTCGCGCATGATCTTCGGAATCGGCCTCCACGGTCCCTGAGATGGGTTGGCCGAGCTCATTGATGGCCTTGTAGGAGAACTTCATCTTCTGCGTCCCACGTCATGTGTCCTGGTGGCGGCCACTCTCTTACGTCATCACCGCCGATGCCGCTTCTTCCAGGGTCGTGATCCCCTTGAAGACCTTTATGGCGGCATCCTCCTTGAGGGTCTGGAGCCTCCCTGCTTCTCTGGCGGCCCGGGTAATCTCCTTCGAAGATCGGCGCTTGAGAATCAGCTCCTGAATCAGATCATCGATCACCAGCACCTCGAACAGACCGGTCCTGCCCTTGTACCCGGTCTCCATGCACTGAAAGCATCCCTCCCCTTTGTAGAGCGTGGTCCCCTTGTATTTCTCGAGTCCCCACTGGGAAAAGAGCTCCGGCGGGGGTACATAGGGCTTCCTGCAGTAGGGACAAATGGTCCGGACCAGCCGCTGTGCAAAAGAGACCAGCATGACCGAGCTGATGAGGAAGTGTTCGATCCCCATGTCCGCGAAACGCGTGATCGCCCCGGCGGCATCGTTGGTGTGAACCGTGCTCAGCACCCGGTGACCGGTCAGGGCCGCCTGCACGGCAATGGCCGCGGTCTCCGAATCCCGGATCTCGCCTACCATGATGACGTCCGGGTCCTGCCTCAGGATGGAGCGAAGCCCGCCCGCAAAGGTCATCCCCGCCTTCTGGTTGAGCTGCACCTGACGGATGCGGTCGATACGGTACTCCACAGGATCCTCGAGGGTGATGATGTTCACATCCGGCTGGTTGAGATCCTTGAGGATGGCATAGAGGCTCGAGGTCTTCCCGCTTCCCGTGGGTCCGGTGCTCAGGATCATGCCGTAAGGCTTGCGGATCATGGCCTCGATCTTCTCACGATCCTTTGGGGCCATTCCGAGTTGGTCTAGACCCATGATTCCGACGCTCGTATCCAGCAGTCTCAGGACCACGTTCTCTCCATGGATGGTCGGAACGGAGGAGACCCTGATGTTGATCTCCCTGTCTTCGGTCCGGATGGTGAAGCGACCGTCCTGGGGCACACGCGATATCGCGATGTCCATATTCCCCAGGATCTTCAGACGGGAGACCACGGCAAGGTGCATGGACTTCGGAGGCGCCGGCACATCGTGGAGCTTTCCGTCGACCCGGAAACGGATCCTGAGGATATCCTTGTCCGGGCTGATATGAACATCGCTTGCCCGCTCCCGGATGGCCTGGTACAGGATGGAGTTCACCAGGCGGACGATCGGCGCCTCTTCGGCAAGTCCCTGCAGACTGCGTACGGTCACATCCTCGGTCGCGACCTCCCGATCCGCGGCCGCAGAGCGTTCGACCTCCATCTCCCCCACGCTCTCCATCACCTGGCCCAGGTCGGTGTACTGGCCGTAAAGCCTGCCCATGATCTGATTGAGCTCCTGCTCCGTGCAGATCACGGGCTCCACCTCCAGGTTGGTGTGGACCTCGACGGCATCCAGTCCGTCGATGTCCATGGGATCCAGCATGGCGATGGTCAGGAGATAACCCTTCTTGTTCAAGGGTGCGAGCTGATGCTTCCGCGCCAGATCGGCAGGAATGACCCTGGAGAGGGCCGGGTCAATCGGATATACGTCGGGGCGATACTTTTCCACCCTGAGCTGCTTGGAGACGAGGTCCATGACCCGGGATTCCTGGACGAACCCCTGCCGGACAAGGTACTGGCCGAGCTTCAGCCCCTCCTTCTTGTGCTCCACCAGGGCCTGCCGCAGTTGGGGCTCGCTCAAGAGCCCGGCCTCCATCAGCATTTCACCTAATCTCTTCTTTTTCGCCATTCAGCCGATCTTTCACGGAATACTCCATCGCCCTCAGCCTGGTTGAGGACTATGGGGCCAGAACCACGCTGCCGCGCACGAAGCCATCCACCACCTCCCCGCGGGTTGAAACCTCCGGCGGTAAGCTTGCGAGCGTTGAAGAAGCGGATGCTTCGTTCGGATATACCTGTGCAACCACCACATGGTACGTAAGTCCCTTCGAGGCCTCCCAGACCGGGAGCACCCTCAATGGGGGATCGACCCTCGGAAGCTCATTCACCCATCGGTACGCATCCTCCAGGGTCTTTGATTCGTGGATGCGAATGACCCCGCCTCTCCAGCACTCATCGGAACTGCGAACATTCAAGACCGGGAAGGTGACCCACTGCCCGGTCTCGATTCGGTTGACGTCGGGAATGTGAGGGTTTGCCTGCGCCACTTTGTGCATTCTCTCCACCGTGAACTCTCCGTATACCCGGGCGACCATTGCGGAGACCATATCGTTGCGCCTCACGACAATGCGGCCGATTTCATAGGGCGCGGCAGACGCCTCCGTAAATCCTGCAAAGACGGCTATGCCGCCATTTGGCCCGGCCGCGGTTTTCGTTGCCACTTCACCGGACGCGAACGGCTTGGAATGCTCAACGGGAACCGAAGGGTTCGGGGGTCGTTTTTCTGAAAGGGCAGGCGCGGTTGTCCC
Source organism: Deltaproteobacteria bacterium (assembly GCA_020060215.1). The sequence goes on from JAGVAP010000051.1 coordinate 116,731, forward strand.
GTTCAAGGGGCGAGGGACCATCCCCTTCTGGGCCCTGCTGCCGGAAGCCGGTGCAGAGGTCAGGGGCTGAGGACCGGTGTTGCTCCCCGCGGATGAAAGGAACGGGGGACCCTTCTCCGGGTCGGACGGCCCCTGCTCCACCGGCAGCCGCACAGGATCCGGTTCTTTGAGAGGGAGCGGGGGATGCCCGGGAGTGACCCGGCCGTATTCGAAAAGGCCCCAAACCGCGAGTGCGGCGGCAAACGAAGAAACGTATGCCCATCGGAAGGGTGTGCCGCTACCTCCCGCCTTGCCGTCGATACACGAGCGGACCAGAGACAGCCCTGCGATCCGCTTGTTTTGAACAATGAGCGCCAGGATGATCCGATGGCAGAGGTGCACGATTCTCCGTGGATATCCTCCGGTAGCCCGATAGATGGCCAGCATGGCCGCATAGGAGAACCGGATCCCCGCCTTCCCCCTTTCGCTCGCCTTGTCCAGGCGGAACGCGATCATCTGTCGCGTGTCCTTGAAGGAGAGGGGGTCCAGCCGAAGCAGCAGATTGACCCGGTCGCTGAAGTTCTGATGGTCTCGAAGAACCGATTCGAACTCCGTCTGGGCAAAGATGACGATCTGAAGCAGCTTGGAGTCGTTCGTCTCGTAGTTCAGGAACTCCCTCAGGATCTCCAGGCAGAATGAAGGGATCTTCTGGCCTTCATCAATGATCAGGACGACGGTCTTTCCTTCTTCCACCCCCTTGCTGAAAAGATACTGCTTGATCTGCTCCTTGATCTGCCACTCGTCCCTCGTCAGCCCATAGGGGGAGCACTTGAACAATCGGGCCACCATCAGGAGAAAGTCCCTCGGGGTCCCGAAAAAGGGGTCGAAGATGAAGTGGGCCTCGGTCTTGTGGTCCCCCTCGAGATTGGCCATGAGCCGCCTGCAGAGGGTCGTCTTTCCCGTTCCAACTCTCCCCAGGACCACGTTCAGCCCCCGTCGCAGCCGCAGGGCGACCTCGAGATTCTGGAGGCAGGAGACGTGCTGGGCGGACTTGTAGAAGAACCTGGGGTCCGGAGAGTTGGAGAAGGGCTCCTTGTTGAAATGCAGTATCTTGAAATAGTCCACGATATTTTCAGTGCTTGGATTCTAAGTTGAAGTTCCCGTACAAAGTCCCTCGACACCGTCATCTCGATCCGAGAAATCCGGGGGCCGGAACGTGAGCAGGACAAGATTTCTCCCTCTGCTCGAAATGGCAGGTACGCTCAACCGGACTCTTGCGGGAGCATCAACCCTCAACTCACCACCTGCCCCCCGCCACTCACTTTGTTTTCCCCGGGGAACCGGCAGGGCCGAGGATGTGGGGTGTGATGAACACCAACACGTCCTCCATGGTCCCCGAGTTGTTCCTGCTCTTGAACAGGTTCCCGAACAGCGGCACGTCCTTCAGGCCCGGAACCCCCTCTTCGGTTTCCGAGTCCTGCTGCCGGGTAAGCCCCGAGATCACGATGGTCTCGCCGTCCTTCACGATGAGCGTGGTCTCGGTCTGCTTCTTGATAATGAAGGGATTTCCCTGCACGGTTCGGGTGATGTCCACTGCATCCTTCTTGACCACGATCTTCATCTTGAGGTGCTCGCCGTCGATCACGTGAGGGGTGATCTCAAGCCGCAGGACGGCGTTCTCGAATCTCACTTCGGACTCACCCAGGGCGGAGCTCGAGACGAAGGGGACCTTCTCCCCGCTCTCCGTAAAGGCCATCTGATTGTCCAGGGTGGTGATGGACGGCCGGGAAAGGACGTTGAGCTTGCCTTCCTTCTGGAGGGCGGAAAGCCTGGCATCCAGCAGATAGCTTCCCAGTTTCTGGCCCACGTAGCCGATCGTCAGCCCCTTCAGGCTGTCTGCGACGAAGTCCGCAGGGAAATGCCCGGCCGAGCCGTCCGCAGTGGGGCTGACCCGGGTATCCACGCCTGATCCCGCGAGACCACCGCTCCTCGCACCCGGGGTGATCCAGTGATCCTTTCCTCCGTCGGTCGTACGATACAGGCCTCCCCATTCGATGCCCAGTTGACGGGCCGTATCACGGGTGGTCTCGACAATGTTCGCCTCGATTCGGACTTGTGCAGTGGCGCGGTCGAGCTGTCGAACCACCTGCATCACGGTCTCCATCTCCTTCTTTCGCGCCTGGACGATCAGCGCATTGTTGTGCTCGTCCACCATGACTCGCGCCTCTCCCCGCCCCG
>JAGVAP010000121.1 GCA_020060215.1 Deltaproteobacteria bacterium
GCCATGGCCGCCATCGCCGCCTGCGCCGGCTTCTCCGCCGCCTCCGGCTCCAGCGTGGCCACGGCCGTGACCATGGGGCTGGTGGCCGTACCGGAGATGAAGAAGTACAAGTACGATCCACGGTTGTCCACCGGGGTGCTGGCCGCCGGCGGCACCATCGGCATCCTGATCCCGCCCAGCATCAACTTCATCATCTACGGGATCATGACAGGACAATCCATTGGACAGCTCTTCCTGGCCGGCGTGCTGCCGGGGATCCTCCAGACCGTTCTGTTCATGCTGGTCATCTTCATCCTCTGCACGCGCAACCCGAGCCTGGGGCCGGTGGGGCCCAAGACCAGCTTCAGGGAAAAGATCGTCTCCCTGAAGGACACCTGGGTCATCATCTTTCTCTTTTTCGCCATCATCGGCAGTCTGTACATGGGGGTCTGCACTCCGACCGAGGCCGCGGCCGTGGGCGCCTTTGTGGCGTTCGTCGTCTCTGTTGCAAAGGGACGGCTCAACTGGAAGACCATGGGCGGCAGCTTCCTGGATACGGTCAAGAACACGAGCATGCTGATGATCATCTTTGCAGGCGCCACGATCATGAGCCACTTCCTGGCGGTCACCCGGGTCCCCATGATGCTGGCCGATACGGTCGTTGCGCTGGAGGTGAATCGCTACTTCGTCCTCAGCCTCATCCTCCTGATCTATCTGATCCTCGGCTGCCTCATGGACCCGGGATCGATGCTGCTGCTGACGATCCCCACGTTCTTCCCCGTGGTCTCGGCCCTGCAGTTCGACCCCATATGGTTCGGGGTGCTGGTGACCGTCATGTGCGAGATCGGATGTATCACGCCGCCCGTCGGCCTGAACGTGTTCGTCATCCGGGGCATCGCGGGAGATATCCCGATGTACTCCATATTCAGGGGAATCGCTCCTTTTATCGTGGCGGATGCCGTCTTGTTGCTGGTCATCATCTTTTTCCCGGGGTTGGCGCTGCTGCTGCCTTCCATGATGAGGTAGCGAAGACAATCACACGTGGCAGGATCTCATGTCCCTGAAGGGGCCGTCCGGTTGAGAGTCCCTCTCCCGATGCAACTCCTCTTCAGGGAAGAAAGGCGGCCGTTTTGAGAATAAGGGTACCTGGAAAGATCTGTGACGGGTTGTGGATGTTGGGTACCGAGGAGTCCTCGGTCTATGTCGTGGAAGGGAAGGAGGGGGCCCTCGTCGTAAATGGGGGCATGAGCTATCTGGCCCCCGATGTCATCCGGCAGCTGGATGCATTCGGTATCGACGAGTCACGAATCAAAGGGATCCTGGTTCTGCACGCCCATTTCGACCACGTGGGAATGGTCCCGTTCCTCAGGAGACGGTTACCGGATCTTCGCATCTATGGTTCTAAAAGGGCCTGTGAGGTCTTCAGGAATCCGAAGGCGGCCAGGACCATCAACGCATTCAGTCGTGAAGTGGCCAAGAGGATGGGTAAGACTGCGATCCTGGACGAGTATGAACTCTCCTGGACGGACGACATCCAGGGGACGGCGGTCACAGAGGGGGATTGTATCGATCTCGGAACCGCAACGCTCAGGATCTATGAGACTCCTGGACATTCCGCCTGTTCCCTGGCAGCGTACATGGAGGAGTGCAAGGCGCTTTTCGCCTCGGACGGGGCAGGGATTCCGCTCAGGGACACGATCGACGTCTCGCCGAGCTACGACTATGGGCAATACCTGAAGAGCCTCGAAAAACTCGAACCCCTGGATGTGGAGTACGTCTGTGCCGATCATTACGGGTATGTGACGGGGGATGAAGGCAGGACGTTTGTGCGGCAGACGATCACGGCATGCAGGAAGGATCGCGCCCTGATGGAGGAACTCTACCGCCGCTCGAAAGACGTGGAGAAAGCGGCGGCGGAATGGACCGGCAGAATGTACAGGGAAAACCCGGATTATCTCCTTACGCCGGAGATCCTGAACAAGGTCCACGTCCAGATCTTCAGACACCTCGCCGATGAACTGGAGGGTCGTCGCCCTTCTCAGGGTTGACTCGTCGGTGGACGGTCGCTTGCGGCAGCAGTGAGACTCCACCTGCAGCGCCCCGCTTCATGCGCCCCCGGTGCTCTTCGCCTCTGGAACATGATCCCCGTGGTCAGCGCGTCATCCCATGAAGGAAGCTTGACTGCACTAGATAAGCCACTCCGGTGGGCTGCTCGGACTTTCTGAATCCAGCAGGTCCGGCTCCGAAAATGCTGAATAGTCCAGGCAGACGATTGTGGTCGTCTTGGGCGGAGAGAGTTCCTTCAGCCTTCCGGCAAGGATCAGCTCCTCCAGATAGCATCCCCTGCAGGTAAAAGAAATCCAGGACCGGTTGACGGCGTGATCGAGGCAATCCTCGTAAATGGGGCAAAGGGTTCTCCTGGGTGGCGGATATTCAAAGGCCTCTTCTTCCGTCAGGGTATAATAAAGCTCTTGAGGTCCAATTCTCTGCATGATCGCTCCTTGGTCTGTGGGGGGCGGAGACCTTCCGCCCCCCGGGGTAAGGAGCCCTGCACCGACCGCGAAGGCGCAGGGCTCAGAAAAGAAGAAATCCCTTATACAGCCCTGCCACGGTCGGATTCCGATGAGCCCGGCGGCGCTCCCTCTTCCCGTCTCCCCTGATCAGGGGCTTGCTGTTCATAATAGCTATGGACCTGCTCCTCGAAATCGGGGTCATTCAACCTCTGCAGATCATCCAGGCTGAGAGTAGGAGCCTGCGAAAGCTGCGAGTCGGTGAGCAGCAACAAAACCGCATTCTTTTGAAGATCGAGATAGGCTGCACTGACGGGAATGGGAATCAATTCCCCCGTGCTGCCGTTCTTTTCCACGAGTAAATAGGCGATCTCTTCGCCTCGTTGCGCTAACGCGACGACGCGACCGATATCCTGCCCTAGTGCGTTTTCGACACGCAGTCCGTCCCCGGACACAGAACCCGTCCGACCCTGCGCGGTCGATGAATCATGGTCCGGCAGCGGCTGAGTGGTGCTCGTCGGCGCACTCTGCAGACCCATCTCCTGCCCGGCCCACGCGGCCGGCGTGGTCGCAAGAGCGAAAGCGATGACGATCACGCTAGTGACGTCGAATCTGTTTTTCATCCTTCGTTCCTCTTTCTCCAAGGTTTAGGTTGTCTGGTGCCGCTTTCACTCTTACTTGCACCGTTTTCCTGACGAATATCGGCCGCAGAAGGTAATCGACGGCCCTTAAGAGGAGATCCATTTTTTGTCCTCCGGGTGATGGGTGAATAGGTTTGTTCCCGGCCGCCCACTGATTGGCGCCGGCTGAATATACTTCCCGTTCAGGAATCTGAAAAAAAGGTTAGAGAACAGGTTTCACTGGGAGGAAGCGCCCTGGCTGTCGAGAAGGAGGGCGCACAAGGCTTTTTAGAGGGTTTCTTTTTCAGAGTCACAGAAACAATATGAATCCAGCCTCCATCAGGAAATGGGGGAACCGTAGCAGAAGCCGTCTAAGATTGGCGGAAAACCCCTTCGTACGGGAACTGAGATGCGGCTTCCGGGTCAAAAAGAGCCGGGCCTTCAGTCCTGCAGACCAGGAAAGAAACGACTTGACATCCGGGCTCTCTCGAAAGAGAATGTTGCAAGGACAACGTTGTCACGGTAACTGATCGGCCGGATCCGAGAGAATGAGAACAGGGAAGAAATCGCTTGCACCGGAGAATTCACCCGGTTTCCTCATCCATCTTCTGGACACGCAAATGAAACTGGGCCTCCAGCGCACCTTCAAAATGAAGGGGCATGATTTCACGGCGGAGCAATGGGGGGTACTCTCTCGGCTTTGGCAGGTGGAGGGGCTCCACCAGAGCGAGCTCGCCGCGAAGGTCGGCAAAGACAGACACAACATGACCAGGATGCTGGATCTCCTCGAAAGGAGGGGGTACATCCGACGGAAACCCGACCGGAACGACAAGAGGCGCTACAACATCTACCTCACCGACGAGGGGAAGCTCCTTCGGAAAGTGCTCACCCCCATCGTGTTCGAGTTTCTGCAAAAGGCCCTGGCCGGGATGTCCTCAGAAGAGCTCGGTGAAATGCGAAGGATGCACCGGCACATCATCGGGAACATCGAAAGGATGTTTCAATGAGCCCCTGCAGGCTCAGTCCAATACACGTCTCGAAGAACTTCAGGAGGAATCGGGTCATGGGAAAGGAACCCTCGGAGCTGGTGAAGAAGGTCGGGATCACTTATCCCCTTATCGGGGTGTACGATGCTCCCGATGAATCCCCCTTCGGGCCGCTGGCAAAGCCGGCGCCCGGAAAATGGGCATGTGTGTTCATGTTCTTTCAAAAATGGCTGGACGGGCAAACGCTGCACCTTACGAAGGATAACTTCGGCTGCGGCGGATGCGGGTACTGGCTCTGCGGTGTCGAGTCAAGGACGCGGGAAGATTTCGTGAAGTTCCTGGCCGAAGGTGAGGGGCTGAAATCCTCCGGTGAGCTGATGAACCGCTGGCTGGATCACCGGAAAACCTACAAGCAGGTCCACCCGAACCTCCTCATCGGCCCCCTGAGGGATGACCGGTACGAATACCTCAAGACCATTACATTCTTCGTCAACCCTGACCAGCTTTCGGTGCTCTTGATCGGCGCCAACTACAACCACTCGCCCGACGACCCGCCCGCTGTGATTGCACCCTTTGGTTCCGGATGCAGCCTGGTTCTCCCCGTCTTCGAGGATCTCACGGTCCCCCAAGCGACCATAGGCGCCACCGACATCGCCATGCGCCAGTATCTGCCGCCCGATCTCCTGGCATTCACGGTAACCAAACCGATGTATGAGCAGCTCTGCGGATTGGATCAGAAGAGTTTCCTCTACAAGCCGTTCTGGCGGAATCTCAGGAAAGCGCGGGGGCTCCCCGAGACGTAAGGAGAAGGGAGATTCCACCGTCGGACTCAGGAGTGACCCATGCATATAGCAATCATTGGTGCGACCGGAGGGACAGGGCGAAGCTTTCTCGATCAATCGACAGGCCGAGGCCACCGGGTGACTGCTCTGGTCCGCCGCCCCGATGCGCTTGCAGGCTTGAGGGCCGGAGTAACCGTGAAGCGGGCGGACGTCCGCGACCGATCCTCGCTTTCAGCCGCCCTTTCTCCGGATATTGAAGTGTTCGTGAGTGTTTTTGGTGCGAGTTCACTCATGGCCGCCCGCAAGGTGACTGACCTCTATTCAGCCGGGACCGAAAACCTGGTCTCCGCTTTGGGCGCGGCCGGCATCCGGCGTATCGTCAGTGTATCTTCCGGCGGTGTCGTCCCCCAGCCGAACGACGGGTGGTTTTACCGCAGCATCCTCAAGCCGCTGTTTCTCAAGAACATGTATGCAGACATGCTTCGAATGGAGGAGATCTTGCAGAACTCCGGGCTGGACTGGACCGTCGTGCGTGCGCCCTACCTCACCGGAAGCAAACTCACCGGTCAATACCGCTTCGCGCTCAATAAGCCAATCGAGAACGACAGCACCCTTTCCCGACCGGACTTGGCCCATTTCCTCCTTCGGGTCTGCGAAGAGCCGGGTGAATGGGGGCGCTGCTTTGTAGCGCTTTCATATTGATTCGGAACAAGACCGTTCCTTGTGACCGGGGAATCCGGAGGCTCACGGTTCGCGGTATCGGGTTCGTATTCCGAGCTTCTGCATCCTTGAACGGAGTGTAGAGACAGGCATGCCAAGCGCCGAAGCTGCGCCCTTCGGCCCCGCGATCTTCCATTTGGTCTGTTCAAGGGTCTTGATGATATGCCCACGTTCGACATCGACGAGCTTCCTAGGAGAGGACGGCAGGCAGGCAGATTCGGAGGCTTCAAGTCCGTCGGCAAGGCACGGGGTGTTTCCCCTGCTGTTGATCACTGCTCGTTCGACGATATTTTCAAACTCCCTGACATTTCCAGGCCAGGAATAGCTTCTAAAAGTCTCTACGACTTCATTGGGGATCCTTTCGATCTGCCTTCCGATCTTCTTGTTCAGTTTGCCGACCAAAAAAGAGAGAAGGAGTGGTATGTCCTCCTTCCGTTCTCTCAAGGGGGGGACCAAGACAGGGAAGACGTTGAGTCGGTAGTAGAGGTCTTGGCGGAACCGTCCTTCCCGGCTCTCCTTCAAGAGATCCCTATTGGTCGCCGCAACGACCCTGACATCTACCTTGATGGTTCGGGAACTCCCCAGCCGTTCGAATTCACCATGCTCGATCACGCGCAGCAGCTTCATCTGGAGTTCGAGCGGCACTTCACCTATTTCATCCAGAAAGAGGGTCCCGCCGTCTGCCACCTCAAAGCGACCCTTGTGCATGCTGAGCGCTCCCGTGAAGGCTCCTCTCTCGTGGCCGAAGAGTTCGCTTTCGATCAGGTTTGAGGGGAGGGCGGCGCAATTGACTTTGACCAACGGACGGTTCTTTCTGGGGCTCAAGCCATGTATGGCCCTTGCAATGAGTTCCTTTCCCGTGCCGGTTTCACCCATGATCAGCACGGTCGTATCCGTCCCCGCCACTTGCTCGACCTTGAGAAGCGTGCCTTTGATCGCACGACTTTTCCCCACAATGTTTCCATAATCATGTTCCAGTTTGATCTCTTCCCGGAGATAGGTGTAATCGGCTTCGATCTGCTCTTTCAACTGCTTGATTTCGGAATAGGCGCGCTGCAAGACCTGCTGGGAATGCTTTTCCCGGGTGATATCCCTGTAGATCGTCACTTTAGAAATCGATCCATCGGCGTGGAGTATGGGAGAGTGCGAGACATGGTAGTACAGGCCGTCTAAAGGACTCGTGATCTCCGTCTGAACGTGTTCACCACGCTGTACCTGGTCATGGACACACCAGGGGCACTGCTCGTTCAGACGGTGAATGACCCTGTAACATGGTTCATCGATCGCCGATTCCCCCACCCTGCGCACCATTGCCGGGTTCATGTAGCTGACTCTCAAGTCAGGAGAACAGATGTAGACTGCGTCCTCCATGGCGTCCATCATTGAACTGTATTTTCTTTCGCTCTCGAAAAGCGCGCGTTCCGCCCTCCTTTTCTCCGTATCGTCCCGGACGGCCACTGCCACGTATGGCTGGCCTTCCAGATCGAGTGGAACCATGACCACCAGGGCTTCGATCACATTTCCGTCCCTTGCCAGAAGGCGGCTCTCCTTGATGCCGCCTCCCCCGCTTCTCACCACGCCCTCGATAGCCTCTATATACTCCTGGACTGAGCTGGGCGGGTGCATCTCATAAACGAGACGTCCAAGTAGCTCATCTCTGCGGTATCCGAACAGGCGGCAGGCAGCTTCGTTGGCCTCCACGACCCGAAGCTCTTCGGAATCGATGAGACCAAAAGGATCGACAAACTTATGGAACATGATTTCAAACCTTCGATCAAACGCAGCCTGTTTCCTGCTCGCACTTCGTGCCATGGTTGCCGGGCCTCCCTGTAGCCTTGAGGCTGACCAGAGGTTGTGTCGGCCCAACCGCCCTCTCAGGGACGGCTGGCTGCCGCACAGGTACTCTTCACGTCATGGTGAATGAAAGATTCAACATTTCGACGCACTCTCACCTGGTTCGTACCATGGATCCCCCTCATATTTACCACATGAGACCGGCTTTTACCCGTTTTTTGAGGGGTGGGCTATCCCTATTCAAGGGGATCCCGAAACGCTGATCTTTACACCGAAAGCAGGAATCGTCGGGGTTGTGCGAAGGACTGCCTCATGAAGAGAAGTAGCGGCATTTCGTGCACTAGCGAAATATCGCCACCCGATCCCCGACCTTCCGTTTTCACCCGATTTCCGCTTTGTAAGGAAAGAAGGAGATTTACCAAGACCAAGCCATCTCCAGACCGGCAGGCATATGCTTTGCTTGTCCCTGATACCGAGTCACACAACAAAAAGGATCAAGGGGGGGAAACGATGCTAAGCAGAGGTGATCCTGGCGTTCGATGGCCGTACCAGATCCGTTACGATGTCGAGAACAAGGTCAGATCGGATGTCGTCGTCCTCGGGGCGGGCATATCCGGGTGTTGGGCGGCAATCATGGCCGCCAGAAAGGGGGCAAAGGTCGCGCTCGTCGAAAAGGGGTGCACGATCAGAAGCGGTTGCGGAGGTCGAGGCGTCGACCATTGGCAGAGTGCATGTACCAACCCGTGCTCCAAGGTGACCCCTGAAGAGATGACGGAAGCGGTCATCGAGGAGTTCGGTGGACACTCGAATGGGATCACCCGCTACATTGCCTGCACCGAAAGCTATGAGACCCTCCTGGAAATCGAGCGGATGGGCGGGAAGATCCGAGATACCGAGGATGTATTCAAGGGCGCGGACTTCAGGGACGAGAAGACGAAACTCTGCTTCGCCTATGACTATGAAAACAGATATACCATACGGGTCTGGGGGGCGGGTATCAAAGCCATCCTGGTCAATGAGTTGGAACGACTCGGGGTGGAAGTATTTGACCGAACCATGGTTACGAGCCTGATCATGGACGGCGCAAAGGTCGCAGGCGCCACGGGCGTCAATGCCAGGACCGGAGAGTTTACCGTGTTCGAAGCCAAGGCTGTTGTGGCCTGCATGGCATCGATCGAACGACTGGGGACCTTTGCAACGGAACAGCGGGGCCTGGCCTCCTGCATCACCGACCCCAACAACACGGGCCAGGGTCATGAGATCCTTTTCCGGGCAGGCGCCGAGTTCAGCCTGATGGAAAAAACCCACCCTGAATCGGGCGGCTTCGGTTACCCGATGTACGGCACAGGGAACTCGGACAATACCTGGTATCCCTGCACCATGGTGGATTCCAACGGAAAGGAAATCCCCTGGGTGGACCGGGACGGCAATGTAGTGCGGACCATCGCGGATCGATGTAAACCGGCTCCGGGGCAGAAATTCTTCCTCATGGGCGGCGGACTGTCGAACGGGCATTTCATGCTGGGGGTTCCCCACCCCGCTTGGTACAAGTACAAGGGTCCCCATCTGACCCCGAAGCTCCCGGAGATGATCGCAAGAGGCGAAATCGTGCCCCCCCTCTATGCGGACCTGCCCTCCATGCCGGAGCATGAGCGACGGGCAATCTTCGGTCTCATGGTCGGAAATGAAGGCAAAACGCCTGTGGCCATCTACAAGAAATATACGTCAGCGGGATTCGATCCCGATAAGGACATGCTCATGTCCCCCAATTTCCCCTCTCCGGGCCATTATATGAACCCCTGTTCCTGGGCCGGCGTCTCTCCACCTCATCAGAGAGGCATGTGCTTCGCCATGGCAGGCGGGGTGAATGTCGACTGGAAGTTGGCTGCGGTGGGCCTTGAAGGTCTATTTGCGGCGGGCATGAACCTGCTGGGAAGCTCCGAGCACTCCACGGCCGCGACCACCGGAAGGTATGCCGGCAGAAACGCCGCGGAATACGCCCTCCGGGCAGGCCAATCGCCCATAGACAGGAAGCAGGTGGAAGCGGAGAAGGCCAGGGTCTACGCCCCTCTCAGAAACACCAGCGGGTACGACTGGTACGATCTGAATCAGGGGATCGCGAGAATCATGCAGGACCACTGCGGAGAATTCAAAAACAGCGAGGGGCTCGAACTTGGCTTGAAATGGATTGAAGAACTCCGGGAGAGCGAGGCGAAGAAGGCATATGCAGGTTCTCCACATGACTTGATGCGGGTACTGGAGTGTCTGTCCCTGCTCACGACCGGAGAAATGGTCCTGCACGCATCTCTGGGCAGAAAGGCCAGCAGCTTCCACCTCCTCTTCTGGCGAACGGACTATCCTGAAATGGATCCCCCGGAGTGGCAAAGGTTTACGAATATCCGGAGGGTGAACGGGTCGGTCAAGCACAGCACCATGCCCATGAGATACTGGGAGCAGGCCCCTTACGCGGACAACTATGAAGAAAACTACTCGAAGAACTGCGCAAAATGAATGAATGGGAGGGTACAGAAAATGCCGGAAGAGATATGGGTGCGTCCCCCCGAATATCCTCGGAATTGGCCGGTGGTGTTTAACCAGGAACTGTGTACCGGATGCAACACCTGTGTGGAGGTATGCAGCATGGATGTCTTTGTCCCCAATCCAGAAAAGGGGAAACCGCCGATCATTATGTTTCCCCATGAATGCTGGTTTGGCGCTTGCTGTGAATCCCATTGCCCGGTCGAAGGGGCAATATCCATGCAACAGCCGATCAATCAGCGTGTCCGCTGGAAAAGGAAAGGAACGGGTGAGCATTTCCGGATCGGCATGGCGGATCCTCCGCCTCCGAACACGCGACCCAAGGTGCCCTAGAAGTCCTGATTCCAACGGATCGGTATCTTTCAAGGGGCCGACGGCTTGCATTGGGAGGGAGGGGTGCGATGTTAGACGAGAGAAAAGCTGCCCAGATAGTCCAGTCCGTATTTACCTACGACTACGTGGGAGAGACCATGAGCGCTCTGCGGCGGGATTTGAAATCCGAGAGTCTTCAGGAGAAACTGCTCGAAGAGCTGATCATGCATGCACGGTCACAGGCCAAAGATGATTCGCCGGAAGCTGCTCAGGCCATCAGGAAGGCGGCCGAGGCGAGCCTGGAGGTTTTCGTAAACGGGTCAAAGGCGGCCAAGTCGACGGGGTGCGGGAGCTGAGAGGCAAAATCGGCGATGGATATTCCCTGGAAAACAAGATCCACAGATTCGAGGGTCCGAAGCATCGGAGAGGAGTGGGGACCCCCGGTGTAGATCATTTCTTGAAAGAAGGTAATCAGAGCGCCATGCCCAAAAGGATGTGTTTCTTTGTCACGAACGGACTGGAGAACGCTCCACGAGCGACACGGGGCCTGCAATTCGCCAAAATTGCAAAGGATCAGGGCAATGAGGTGACGGTCGTATTGATCGACGATGCCGTGATCTGGGCCCAGCTCGGCATGTCCGAAGGGATTAAGGCCACCACAGAAGAGCCCATGCAGCCCCTGATTGAGTATCTGTTGGAGCATGAAACCCCTTTCTATTCCTGCAGGGCCTGCATGGCGCGAAGATATCTGTCTCCTGACGACCTCATGAAAGGCGTCAAGATTGAGAGTTTCCCCTACTTCGTGAAGCTCGCGTCGGAGTGCGAACTGGTGGTCACTTTCTAGAATGGCGGCCGGGCAGGCTGATGGTAGCTGGTCTCTTCTCATGTGCCTTCAGCCCGTCAAAAGAGGACGTTCGTAACCGGTCCTTGAATTCGAGGAATCCGGAGGCCCACGGTTCGCTGCGAAAATCATTCACGAACGTCGGGATGGCGCGCGAGAGAAACCATCGGTATCTGCCGTCCTTCCCGCGCAAGGGGAAGGTGTCTTCCCACATTTCACCGGACCGGAAGCATCGGCTGATCTTCTCCACGACGCGGTCGATGTGATCGGGGTGATGAACCTTTTTCCAGCCCCAGCCTTTCATCTCTTCCAGGGTGGTCCCGGTGTAATCGTACCACCGCTTGTTATACCAGAAGATCCACCCCTGATCGTCGGCCATCCAGGCAAATTGCGACATGTTGTCCGCGAGGGTGCGGAACTTCTCTTCGCTTTGGCGAACCGCTCCTTCCAGCCGTTTTCGTTTCGTGATGTCCAGAGCCGAAGGGACCAGGTAGGCGACGCGCCCCTCGGAGCTGTAAATCGGGGCAATCATGAAATCAATGTTCGCAAACCGGTTCTCTCCTGTGCGAATCACCTCGTCGTAGCGGACCCTTTTGCCCCGGGCCGACTGCGAGACGGCTTTTCGAAGCCGTTGCTGGACTTCAGGAGACCAGGACCACCAGTAGCTCTCTTCGAACGGTCTGTTGAGCACATCATCTCTCTTGAGATCCGCGATCATGAGCGCGGTCCGGTTCGCCTCGATCAGGGTTCCGTCCGGGGTCATCAACCCCACCAGGCCGACGGTATTGTCGAGGATGTCCCTCAGGTGCTGTTCACTCCGCCGCAGTTTTTCCTCGATCCCCTTTCGCTCGGTGATGTCCTGGGCAAAACCGTAGACCTTCACGACCTCTCCGGTGGCGTCCCGCTGGTACCGCCCATAACCATGAATGAGGCGTATGTTCCCGTCGTCCATCCGGGCGATCCTGTGCTCGATATCATAATGGGCTATCCCCTTCCGTACCTCTTCGAGCGCTCGAGCGATCTCGGCCCGGTCCTCCGGGTGCGCGAGGTTCAGGAGCTCATCGGGTGTCGGCGTTCCGTCGGAGCACCCATGGATCGCCAGCCACTCGTCGGAAAAGGTCCAGCGGTCTGTAGCGAGATCCCATTCCCATGCCCCGGTGTGGGAAAGCTTTTCGGCCTCGGAGAGGAGGAGACGTTGCTGAAGGAGCTCCTTCTCCGCAGCCTTTCGTTCGGTGACATCCTGCACCACGCTCAACATACACAACCGTCCGTCGACTTCTATCGTCTCCACGGAGAGGTATATGTCCTTGATCTCTCCGGAGCTGGCCATGAGGCGGCATGGAAATTCACTTACCTTCCCGTTTTCCTGCAAGAGGATCCTGATTCGCGCCCTTTCTTCCAGGTCGACCCAGACCCCGAGCCCAAGGGCGGTGTTTCCGACGATCTCCTCCCTGGAGTAGCCGATCAGGCGACAGAATGCGTCGTTCACCTCGAGGTACCGCCCTTCATCGAAGGATGCAAGGATCATCGCGTCCGGGCTGGAGTAAAAGAGCTTTCGATATCTCTGTTCGCTCTCACGCCGGGTCTTTTCGTACAGCTGTGCCAGCTCTTCATTGGCCTCCTTGAGTTTTCGACTTGTCTCCGCCGCCTCCCGTGAACGGGCATAGAGATCCGCCTCCATTTGAAGGGCACGGTCCCGGAGCGTATCGGCGAGGTCGGCCTGCTCGATGCCCTGTTGTTTCAGCAGCACGAACTCGGTCACGTTCTCCACGCGGTGGAGGATATAGGCGAGAGAACCGTCCGGACCCAGGATGGGGGAATTGACGGCATTCCAGTAACGCACCTCAAAACCGCCGCCTTCGGACTCCGGCTTGCGGACGTCGTGCCTCTGCAACCCCTGGATATCGGGCTTCAGGGTATGAATCACCCGGTTGAAGGAGGCACGGGCCTTCGGTACGGCGGCGTCTGCAGAAGGGTCGCCGGGGTTGTCGGGAAACACTTCGAAGACGTGCCTGCCGATGATATCTTCTCGGCGGGTCAGCGTGGCTTGCAGGTAGGCGTCGCTCGCGGCGATCACCCGCAGGTTTGTATCCAGGACCAGATACAGGCTTGGGGTTTGCTCGAACAGCAAGCTGTAGTCCGGCTCGATGTGCTTCTCGGTCACTCCTTATTCTCCTGTCTGCGAGAGTGCGACGGGTACCGCTCATGTCAGGCAATCGCCATGGGATCGATGAACAAGGGAAAGTGCACTCCCCTGCGAGGAAAATCCGTATCTTCAGGAGACCCGGTTCTCGTATGGGGGCGAAATCAGGCGATCCACACCTGTTCCAGGAACCGATCGGTAAAGTCCACCACCACTCTCGGCTGGTTGGTCTCCAGGTCCCACGGCACAAAGGGCGTCAACTGATCCGTCAGGGCGTCCCGGTCGATTCCCAGACGGCCTGCTATGGCT
Organism: Deltaproteobacteria bacterium; assembly: GCA_020060215.1. Next base: position 13,535 of record JAGVAP010000121.1, read on the forward strand.
CCGAGGGCCTGATTCACCGTTGCCGCAATCAGTCGGTCGAGCTGCAGGGTTTCGTTGACGGTCTTGAGCCGAGGAGTGGACTGTAATTCCGCCAGGGCCTCGTCCCAGTGGATCCCGTCGATCCTGCGCCGCAGGGCATAGCCGTTGCCGCGGTCGCGGATGATGAACAGAACGGGGTTCACCCTCAGAAAAGCGCCTTTTACCTTTTCCGTCTTCAATTCCCGCGCGATTTGATCCAGCAGCTCGTTCTTCTTCTGCAGCGCATCGATCTGCCGGGACTGGACCCGCTCAAAGATGTACGGTTGGTGGTCGATGGCGATCTCCTTGAGCCGGGTCGGATCAAAGCCCAGGTCCATGAGATCCCCGAGGGTCAGGCTGTCGCCGTTGGATCTGCCCTGTTCTTTCAACCACGTCACCAAGCTCGGGCGGCGGTAGTTCGGCAGGGTCTCTATGAAATGGGCCGGATCCCTGACCAGGTCTACGGGGAGCCTGGAAAGAAGTCCCAGGTCGCCCGCGCAGGTGGGATGACCGGGTGCAAGCTCCGGCGGAGCGTAGGATTTCACCTGGAGGTTTGCGACCTCGGGGTCCAGACTGATCTGCCCGGCGGATTCCCCCCCCGTATATCCTATGAGCGAACCGATGCGGCGCCTGAATGCGATGAACTTGGTGACGAAGCGCGTGAACATGAAACGCATATGGACCGGGAATTGCCTTGTTTCGATCTCCGCCCCGAAATACGCGCACAAGGTCTGATAGAGGGTCTTGAACTCCTCCAGGCTCCGCCGGACCATCACCTCGTTGTCCCTCGCGTCGATGACGGCCCGCTTGCGTTTGAGGTGGTACAGGAGTTTGCGAAGGTTCGATCTCAGTTCGCTTCCCTTGAAAGCAGGCGGGACATAAACCATGTAGTTCGTATCCCCTTCCGCCGCGGACGGACCGAGGATGTCGGTGACAGGGAGCCACGAATGCTTCAGATAGATGTCGAACGTCGGGTCTTCGCTGGGGATAATGTTATCGAGGATGCCCATGGCGGGTTTGCGGGCAAGGAATTCCTTGAAATGCTTGAGGATGCGGTTTCCCAACCCCTTCTTTCTGAAAGGGGCCGCCACTTCCACGTAGACCAGGTAGTAGCAGGGAGCCGGTTTCTTGAGATAGATCATGTTCAGGCGCCCCAGACTTTCCCCGGTTTCGGCCGTAATATCGAGCTGGTGAAATCCGTTATCCGAATCCTCCGGTCTCTGCCGATGGATCCGGCTGCCCGCAACGGTGGCGTCCACAAGATCCCACAGGTCGTCGAACAGGTCCGCCACAACGGGTGCTCCCGGCGATCCAGACCGCATGCCCTCGTCGATGAGCCTGATGAGGCTCAGCCTCTCGGCGATGGTCAGGGCCTTCTCTCCCAGAGGGAGACGCAAAGGTGTGATCGGAGACCGGGGGCTTTCAGCCGGCAAGCGGTCGTTCTCCAGGTTCCGGGGGGTATCCGTGGCGGCGGCACCCGACCGTCCGGCCCTCCCGGCGGATGCTTGCTCCCTGGAACGTTTGATCATCAACCGGGAGAGGTCGTAGATGACCTTGAAGGGTTGTATATCGGTGAGGCTGCCGACCCAGCGGGCCTGCTCCAGGGCAATCGCCCCGGCTTCCTGGCCGGCATCGAGCCTCTTCAAGATGTCCTGATGGTATTCCTCGGCCGCTGCGATCGCCCTGGCAATGAACCTTTCTGCGCCGGTGATCACGCCGTTGTGACTGAGGGCGACCCGATCGGCGGAAAGGGTCATCAGCCTCCGCAGGCTCTCACAGTACTCGCCCAGGGAAGCGAAGTAATTGGGCCAGAAGACGTCCTTCTCAGGCACATAGAAACCGCCTGCATCTCCGAGGGCGAGAATTTTTTCGCTCCTCTCGTAGAGCGACATGTGGCAGGGGGAGTGGCCCGGCGTGGCCATGGCCTCCCAGACAATGGACTGGCCCAGGTCGATGCGGTCGCCGTCGGCCATGATCACGTCCGCCTCAAAGCGGAACGGTTTCGGCCATGGGGGCAGACACTCGATCTCCGCACGGGCCTTCAGCAGCTGGGCAATGCCATGATCCACCAGGATGATCTCCCGATACAGCTCAGGCGCGTTCAAGATCCCTGCACCCGTCGCACTGATCGCGACCTTCAGATGCGGCCAGATGCGTTTGAGGTGGGGCACCGCCCCCACGTGATCGGCATGGGTGTGGGTCAGGAAGACGTATTGGATGATATTCGGATCGATGCGCAGGGCGCGTATCTGGTCGGCGATGATGGCGGAGGTGGGGCCTGTCCCCCCCTCGATGATCATGCCGATATCCCCCAGGGACAGGTAGACCGGAAAGGGTTGCAGGCCCAGTTGGAAGAAATGCGGCGAAATGGGAATGGGTTGATGTCTGCAGTCGTCCATGTGATAGTCTCCGATTCTTCTTGCTCCACCTCAACCGCGGGTGGGGGGGCTCACATTCATCTGCCATTTGGTGCAGATCCGCGATGAGGTAAATACGAGGCATCCTGTATTCATGGCCGTGCCGCTGCCTCTTTTCCCCAGGCGCCGGACCGGCTCGGTCCAACCACCGCCGCGGCCCCCTTCAGCTCCGCCCGTTGACCTTGGGAGGGGCGGCGGGGTCGGAGCCTTCCATGAGGCCCACGAAAAAGTTGCGCGCATTGACCCCGAGTGAACGGATTCGATATCCCCCCTCCTGGACCACGACCGTGGGTCGTCGAAGGGCCCCCACCAGGTGCCCGCATGCCCTGAAATCCCGGGGCCTCATGGCCCAGCTCCCCGTGGGGTCCCCTTTGGCGGTGTCCAGCCCGAGGGCCAGCACCAGAAAGTGGACCTTTGCGCGTGCAATCCGGCCGATCGCCTTCGCAAGGATCTCCATGTACCGCTCCGGGGTGACATTCTCCGGCAGCGGCACATTGATGTTATACCCCTTTCCTTCTCCCTCGCCTTTTTCATCCTCGAAGCCGCTGAAGTAGGGGTAGGCCACGTTGGGGTGGCCATGAAGGGAGATGGTCAGCACATCGGAGCGTCTGTAGAAGATGTCCTGGGTCCCGTTCCCGTGGTGATAATCGATGTCGAGAATCGCCACCTTCCCGTATCCGCTCAGGTACTGCGCCACGACGGCGACCGAATTGATGTAGCAGAAGCCGCCGAAGGCCCGCTGCTCCGCGTGGTGACCGGGGGGCCGGACAAGAGCGTACCCCAGCCGATATCCCTCCAGGATCTTGTCGGCGACGCTGAGAGAGCAATCCACGGCTCTCTTGGCCGCGACGAACGCGTTCTGGTTGATCGGGGTAAAGGTGTCGATGCAGTAGTACCCGGCCCGCAGGGGTAATTCCTTGGGGGGACGGGCTTTGTTGCGTATGGGAAAGACGTAGGGATACAGCGAGACCCCCGGCTCGAGGCGGGAGCAAACCGTCTTGAGATAGTTCACGTAGCCGGAGTCGTGAACCGCCGTGATGTGCCTTTCGGAGAAGTGGTGAACGGGAATCTTCTCGAAAAGGCCGGTGGGCTCGATCTCCCTGAGGATGGCGTTCACCCTCACAGGGGATTCCACATATCCCCGTTCATGCACGTGATGGATCTCATGCCTGTCGTTTACCGCCAGGGCGATCAATTTTTCCACGGACCTTGTAGGCTTGACCTGACGCGGAGCGGCCTGGACGGTGTAGACAGGCTGCCTGGTGCGGACGGGGTCGTCCTGCAATGAATGGACAACCATGTCGATATAGCCCTGAGGGCAACGGTGCCCGTACTTCCGCTCCAGAATCGCCCGAACGATTTTTTGGGCGCTATCCCGGGAAAGAACTCCCGGTCTGCCGAGGTCGTCCACCATGAGGTAGGGGGGGCAGACGGCGTCCGGCTTGATCGGCGTCTCGTAGGCCGTGTTCACGATGGGGCGGGCGCCGTATCTCTCGTAGAAGCGCAACCTCGCCCTGTTCTGGGGCAGGAGATCGGGCCGGTCGCACAACCCCGGGTCGTCGGGGAGACACTCGAAGAAGAGCCCTATGGCGCCCATGCGGAGAGACTCTTCCCTCAGCCGCTCATAGAGTACGCCTCCTATGCCCCTGCCCATGCCGGGCTTCGCCGCGGACAGGAAGTCCAGGTAGCAGAACCGCAGATTCGGTTCATGCTGGAGTATGGCGAACCCCTTCACATCACCGCGGAACCCTTCGGCCACGAAAAGGATGGTCCGGAACCGGTACTTGAAGGGGTTGCTCAACTGCTCCGGGAGCTTTTCGATGTCCTCTGCACTTAGGGCCGAGAACTGCTCACGCAGGATACGCTGCACCTGAGACACGACCCTCCTGTCCACGGGGAGAAAGGAATCAAAGATCTTTCGAATACGGAGCATGCCTACCCCTTCTGCAGAACCTTGGCCGCGTTTGTCTTCGTTTTGGAGACCAGGCCCCCATGGCCGACCCATGCACCTTCCCGAATAGGACAGGGGGCCTGCGGTGGAGAAAGATGTCCACACCCCGGCTCCGGCAAGAGCGTCGCTTTCGCCTGGAGTTAAGGATAGAATCGCCCCCCTGGAGGGTCAAGTCAAAAGCCGCCCTGCAATCGGGTCCATGGCCTGACCGCGGCACAGGCCGTCACCTCCCTGCGGGACTCCGAAGACGAAGACCTCGGGATCAGGACCATGGGGAGAGGCGACACGGTCCGGGAGGTTGCGGGGGTGGGATATGCGGGTGAGACCACGATCTGTTTTCCTCCCGGACGGCCGGGATCGGACGCGGTGACGATCTAATGCAGGAGAGATTCGAGTTCCGCAACCTTCAGCAGGGAACTCGCGTTGCCGTCGGATATGTCTACGGCGGATGCGCGGCCAGGGGGAGAACGCCTAAGCGACCACTGGAACAAACCGGAAACCCTGTATATCCTCCTTCTCTTCAGGAGATGAGTTCAGATCTTTCCCCTCCCGTGGGCGATCCCCAGCCTCTTCAACCGGTGCCTGAGCGTGCTGGGATGGAGCCCCAGGATCTCTGCGGCGCCGTTCGGGCCGTTGATCCTGCCCCTGGTCGCCTTCAGGACCTTCCTCATGTGTCTTGCATTCACATAATCGATATTGAGGGATTCATCGGCTTCCGTCGCAGGCGATGCGGGTCCGGAACCTTCATCGGTCCAGACCATGCTGTCGAAAGACAAAGGCCGTCCCCTGGTCAGGATCAATGCGCGTTCCACCACGTTTTCGAGCTCCCGGACATTGCCGGGCCACGTGTAGGCCATGAGCGGCGCAATGGCCCCGGGGGTCAGTTTGGGGATATGGTGGAACTGCAGCTCCCGTGATTTCTTTTCGATGAAGTGCCGGACCAGGGCGGGGATGTCTTCCCTCCGCTCTCTCAAGGGCGGGATCGTAATGGGAAAGACGTGGAGCCTGAACCAGAGGTCCGCGCGGAACGACTTGTTACGAACCATTTCGTAGAGGTTCTGGTGAGTGGCTGCAATGATCCGGATGTCCACCTTGATCTCGCCGGCCCCTCCTACGCGATGGATCACCTTGTCCTGGAGGACCCGCAGCATCCTGACCTGGGCCTGGGGCGGCAGTTCACCGACTTCATCCAGGAAGATGGTGCCCCCGTTGGCCCGCTCGAAGCAGCCCCGCTTCTGTGAGACGGCGCCCGTGAACGCACCCCTCTCATGGCCGAAGAGCTCGCTGTCGATGAGGGTCTCCGGTATGGCCCCGCAGTTGACCTGGATAAAAGGACCGTCTTTGCGGCGGGACAGTCCGTGGATGGCCGTGGCGACCACCTCCTTGCCGACCCCGGTCTCTCCCTGGAGCAATACCGGGCTGTCGAGCGGCGCCACTTCGTGGACCATCTCCATGACCTTTTTGAGTCCGAACTCCTCCCCGACCACATCCCCCGGTGTAAAACGCTCCAGCCTTCCCTGGAGATACTTTATGTCATCGGCCATGATTTCCTTGAGCTGATTCAACTCGTCATATCTCAGGGCATTGGACAGGGCAATGGCGACCGGCTCATAGATCGTCGAGAACAGCCGCAGGTGCTCTTCCGAAAACCGGTCGTGCCCCTCGGCATAGAGAACCAGGTTTCCGAGCCGCGTCCCCTTGATTGCCAGATGCATGACCATGATGGAGTCGTTCAGTTGTCCGGTCCTCTGCACAATGGACCTGGCCACCGGATCCATGAGCACGCGATTCCACATCAGGACCGGGGGGAGATCCGGGTCGTCCAGGAACTTCCTGCCTTCATCGTCCAGAGGCAGGACCGTGTTGACCCTGCGGGCCTCGGTGGGTGTGGCGAAGGCAATCGTCCTCAAGGCGCCGAGACCCCGATCATACAGGTTCAGATGCAGCCGGTCTCCAGGCATGAAGGACCGCAGGTAGACCAGACACTCCTGCAGGGCGATCTCGAAGTCGAGGTTTCCGCAGATGCGTAGGGTGACCTGACGGAAAAAGGTGTTCTCGTCGACGGCCAAAAGCACTCTCCTGTCATCAGGTTGCCATCTCGGGACTGCTTACCGTATTTAACAGTTTCCCGGAAAATTATCAAATGTGGTAAGTAATCCTCCGCATTTGGTCGTCTGTTTACCCATGGCATCGTTAAGTTGTCATATTCATGGGTTTTTTTCAGATGGCACGCTTTTCGCTCAAGTACCTGGGGAAACCCATCATGAAGGTCTGATCCGCGTTTAACAGCCGCTATGCCGGCCGCGGTCCGATCGGCCCCGGTGAGAAAGGTCCACGGTCTCTTCAACCACTTTTCCAGTTTCGCAGGGCAGCTTCATATGGGGCGAGACTGGCATCTCTGAAGGAGGAGCGAGTATGAAAAAGAGTTTTCTGTTCGTAGCCATGGGTTTTTGTCTGACGGCCATGCTCTCACCGGCGGCTGCGGTTGCGCAGCAGAAGCCCATTGAGCTGAGTTTCGCCCATACGATACCCCCCGTGATCCCTCTCGCCAAGGTCTACGAAGGGTGGGGGAAGATGGTGGAGGAGAAGACGGGAGGGAAGGTCAAGATCCATTTTTACTGGAGCGAGTCTCTGCTCAAGGCATCCGAGTTGTTCAGGGGGGCCCAGACCGGTCAGTCCGACATCAGCTACTACGTGGTGGGGTTAGACTACGGGCTGATGCCGCTGAACCTCTTCACCAAGCTGGCCTTCCTGGGTTTCCCCAACCTGCCCGTGGGGACCGAGATCTACAACAGGATCTATCAGAAGTTCCCGGAGCTGAGAAACGAGTTCAAGGGGGTCAAGGTGCTGTCGGCCAGGATGGGGCCTGCATACCAGCTCCATTTCACCAAGAAGGCGGTGCGTGTCCCGGCGGACCTCAAAGGCATGAAGATGATCTCCGTGGGGGGAAGCATGGCCAAAGAGATGGTCGGGATGGGAGCGGCGTCCCTGGACGTCAAGGTGGGAGACCTCTATGTCTCCCTGGAAAGGGGATTGGCCGAAGGGATCTCCACCCATGTTCCGATCCTCCACGCCTTCGGGATCCTGAACCTGCTGCCCCACCACACCATGTTCCCGGGAGGGGCCTGCATGGGGCCTGACATGCTTCTCTTCAACCAGAAGAAATGGGACAGCCTGCCCCCGGACGTCCGGAAGGTATTCGAGGAGCTGAGCCCGTGGCTGGCGAACGAGCTCATCAAGGCCGACAGCGGATACGAGGCCATGGTGCTCGGCAAGGCCAGGGAAATGGGCCACACGTTCACCACCCCCACGGCCGAGGAGTTGAAGCTCTGGAGGGAGGCCGTGCAGCCGACCCACGACAAGTGGATCGCCGATACGGCGGCCAAGGGGCTCCCTGCCAAGGCCCTGTATGAGGAGGTGCAGAGCCTGGTGAAGGAAGCACTGAAGTAGCGGGTGCAAATCGCAAAGGAGCGTGCAGAGGACGAACATCGAACGTCCCACATCGAATGAAAAAGCGAAGAAACAAGACAAACCGTGGGTCGGCGCGACGGCGGTTGAACGCTGAACACCGAAAACGGAACACTCCATGGACAGGATGGGCATGAAGGCCATACGATCCCTGGCCCGGGCCATGAACGCGGTGGCGTGTGTCGTGCTCGGGCTCATGATGCTCCTCACCGTGGCGGACGTGACGCTCCGCTACTTTCTGAGTCTCCCCATCCTGGGGGCCACGGAACTCACCGAGAACATGATGGCGTGCCTGGCCTTCCTTGCCCTCGCCTGGTGCGCCGTGGAGAGGAGCCACCTCAGGGTGGATGTGGTGATGATCATGTTCCCGCCCAGGGTACAGTCTTTCGTCGACAGCATCACTTCGCTTGCCGGGCTCTGCCTGGTCGGCTTGATGGCCTGGCGAGGATTTGTGGAGGCAACGGTCGTGAAAGATCTCCACATCGAGAGCTCCCTCCTCGGGATACCGGCCTTTCCCTTCTACTACGTCATGGCTGCGGGGTTTGCCATGCTCTGCATGGTGATGATGATCCAGTTCGCAGAGGATCTGTCCAAGGCCGTGAGGCCCTGCACTCCTGCCGCGGCGCCTTCGGACGAGAGGGCCGGGGAAGGCGGGTGATCATGAGTCCTGAGACCCTCGGCATTGCCGGAATCGGCCTGGTCGTACTCCTGATGCTCGGCCGCATGTGGATCGGCCTGTCCATGGCCATGGTCGGTTTTCTCGGCCTTGCATACCTCAGGGGATTGGATGGGGCCTTCGGGGTATTGGGGACGGTTCCCTTCAAATATGTGGCCTTCTACCCCATATCGGCGATCCCCCTGTTCGTGTTCATGGCCGTGATCATCGCCAACACCGGGATCGGCGCCAGCCTCTTCAACTCGGCCCACGCCTGGCTGGGGCAGCTGAGGGGCGGCCTGGCCATGGCAAGCATCCTCGCCTGCGCGGGGCTGGCCGCCATCATGGGCGACAGCGTGGCCGAGGTGGTCACCATGAGCAAGGTGGCTGTTCCCGAGATGAAGAAGTACAAATACGACAACCGTCTGGCCAGCGGCGCCGTTGCGGCAGGAGGCACGCTGGGCATCCTCATTCCGCCGAGCCTCGGTTTCATCATGTATGGCATCCTGACGGAGCAGTCCGTCGGCGCTCTCTTCATGGCGGGCATTCTGCCGGGACTGCTCCTCACCTTCCTCTTTCTGGTCGCGATCCGAATCATTGTGGCCTGGCGCCCGCATGCGGGACCTCCCGGGCCGAGGACCAGCTTCCTGGGAAAGATCGTATCCCTCAAAGGGACCTGGCACACCCTTCTGCTTTTTGTCCTGATCATCGGGGGCATCTATGCGGGGATCTTCACCCCCACCGAAGCGGGGGCCATAGGGGCCTTCGGGGCCGTCGTGATCAGCATGGCCATACGAAGACTTACCCTGAAAGGACTTTGGCTCTCCCTTGCGGAGGCGACCAGGGTCACGGCCATGATCGTCCTCCTGATTGCCGGGGCCTTCATCCTGATGAAGTTTCTCGCGATGAGCAAGTTCCCCTTTGCGCTGGCAGGGTTCATCAACGATCTGGGACTGCCGCGCTACGGGGTCCTCATCGCCATCCTGATCCTTTACGTGTTCCTGGGCATGTTCCTGGATGTCTTCGCCGCGGTGGTCCTGACCATTCCCGTGATCTTCCCCGTGGTCGTCGGGCTCGGTTTCGACCCCATCTGGTTCGGAGTCATCATCGTGCTGATCCTGGAAATGGGGCTGATTACGCCGCCGGTGGGGATGAATGTGTTTGCCCTTGCCGGCGTGACGCAGATCCCCCTGGACGTGATCTTCCGAGGCGTGACGCCCTTTGTGGCGGCCATGATGTTGTGCGTGATCCTCCTCGTGCTCTTCCCGCAGATCGCCCTGTTCCTGCCGGGAAGGATTTAGAGGAAAGGCGGAGGGGGGAAAGCGGAAGGCGGAAAGGTTAATGTCGCTCTGGTGGAGGACCCCGGAGAGGTTCTACCGATCCGGGATGAAGAAGGATTGCTTGAAACCAGATGTCAAAATACAAATGACCCAATCAAGCTCAAATGTTTAACCATGAAAGCAGTGGAAACCATCAGGCTCACCATCCATGGGAAAGAGGTGGAGACCGGCCGCGGAAAGACCGTGCTGGAGGCCGCCCTTGCGGCGGGGATCTATATCCCTCACCTCTGCCACCATCCGGATCTCAGGCCGCTGGGCACCTGTGGACTGTGCATCGTGGACGTGGAGGGCAGAAGCGATCCGTGCGTCTCGTGCACGGCCCCGGCAGAGGACGGGATGGTGGTGGCGACCAGGAGCGAGCGCATCGATCTCCTGAGGCGCCGGGCCATGGAATCGCTCCTGGTGGACCATCCCTCCGAGTGTCTGGAGTGCAGCCAGTATCTCCGCTGCGAACTGCAGTCCATTAAGCAGTACCTGGGAATGACGGAGGAGCTGAGCGTCCCGAGGCGCATCAGCCCGATCCCCGTGAACACGAGCAATCCCCTGTTTGTTCATGACTTCGCGCGCTGCATCCGCTGCGGCCGGTGCGTCAGGGCATGCAACGAGCTGCGGGGGGCGGGGGTGCTCGAGATGAAGGAGGAGGGAGGGGAGACCAGGATCTCCGTCCGCGAAGGAAAGTCCCTCGCCGAGGCCGGCTGCCGCTTCTGCGGGGCATGCGTGGAGGTATGTCCCACCGGCGCCATGCGGGACAGGGAGGAGCTCGTCAGGGGGAAGAAACGGCCGGCCGGACTTGTCCCCTGCAGATACGTCTGCCCGGCGGAGATCGACGTGCCCCGCTATCTCCGCTTCATCCGCGAGAGGAGGTTTCCCGAGGCCGCTGCCGTCATCAGGGAGAAGGTCCCGTTCCCGAAGGTCCTGGGGTATGTCTGCCATCACCCGTGCGAGCAGGTGTGCCGGCGCGCACAGGTCAATGAATCCGTCTCGATCAGGAACCTGAAGCGATTCGCCGCTGAGAACCGTGAGATGCTCTGGAAAGGGAACGGACGCAGCCGTTCGCCCACGGGGAAGAGGGTGGCGATCGTGGGGGCAGGGCCGGCCGGACTGACCGCGGCATTCTATCTCGCAAGACTCGGCCACGGGGTGATTGTGTTGGAGTCCATGCCCTTTGCCGGCGGGATGATGCGGTTCGGGATCCCGGACTACCGGCTGCCCAGGGACGTGCTGGAGAGCGAGATCCGGGAGATCGAGCAGGCCGGTGTCGAGATCAGGACCGGCTCGAGGGTCGAGTCCCTGGATGGATTGCTTGAGGAGCAGGGACACGATGCCGTGGTGGTCGCCGTGGGGGCTCACAAGGGGAGCAGGCTTGCCGTTCCGGGCAGCGACCTGGATGGGGTTTGGGTGAGCCTCGATTTCCTGAGGGAAGTCAACCTGGGGAGCAGCGTGAACATGGGGGAGAAAACATTGGTGATCGGGGGTGGAAATGTCGCCTTCGACTGCGGCCGGGCGGCCCTTCGTGCGGGTGCGAAGGAGGTTCGCATCGTCTGCCTGGAGAAGAGGGAAAGCATGCCCGCTGTGCAGGAGGAGATCGACGAGGGGGAGAGAGAGGGTATCCGGATCCACCCTTCCCGGGCATGCTCCAGGCTCCTCGGCAAAGACGGCAGGATCACCGCGGTCGAGTGCCTGAAAGTGGAATCGTTTTCGCTGGACGAAGAGGGGAAGCCCCGTGTGGATACCATCGAGGGTTCCGAGCACCTCTTTCCAGCGGACACCCTGGTCTTCGCCGTCGGCCAGGCCCCGGACATCCCGGATGGGTTCGATCTGGACCGCGATGAAGGGGGCCGGGTCGAAGCCGATCCCCTTACCCTGGAGAGCAGCCGGGAAGGGGTCTTTGCCGCCGGCGATGCCGTGACCGGGACCTCCTGGGTGATCGAGGCGGTTGCCTCCGGCAGGAAGGCGGCCGTGAATGTGGACAGGTATCTGGGAGGGACCGGCCATATCGACGAGCGGCTGGCGCCGGTGGAAGAATATGAGTCCTGGCTGGGACCGGCGGAGGGGTTCGCAGCCCTTGCGCGCGGAGAGGAAGACGGGGGCGGTTTCGATGAACATTCGGCTCCGGCCGAGGCTTCGAGGTGCCTGCGGTGCGACCTGAGGCTCAGGATGACTCCGGTGAAGTTCTGGGGAGAGTATTGAATCCGGCGATCTGAAGTTACAGAGTGTCGGGTGTCAGGTTTCGGGTGTCGGGTGTCAACCTGGTAGTCCATCGGTTTCCTGACACCTGAACACTGAAACCTGAAACCTCCAACTTGACGAAGTTTCATACAGGCGCATGACCCTGGCGCTCCGCCACAGGGTTATTGATGAGAGGTCGGCAGTACCGCCGGCGAGGCTTTGCTGTCATCGGTCATCTGTTTCAAGGGAGGAAGGCGATGAATCAAATGGATGCGGACATCGTTGTCGTTGCAGGGGGCGCGGCCGGTTTGGCTGCGGCCGTGGCAGGGGCCCAGCGCGGAGCCAAGGTGGTCGTCCTCGAAAAGGGCGCCACCACGGGAGGCACGGGCAACATGGGGATGGGGCCCCTCGGGATCGAGAGCAGGCACACCCGTCTGAAGCAGTTCAGGCCGACCAGGGACGAGGCGTTCGAGATCTTCATGAACTACACCCATTGGCGCGTGGACGCCAAGCTGGTGCGGGCCTATCTGAACAAGTCCGGGGATACGATCCAGTGGCTCGAGGACCTGGGCGTGGAGTTCGTCGAGCCCGCCTCCTACTTCCCCACGGCCTATCCCACATGGCACCTCGTGAAGCCGGCCACCGGGGGTCGGCCGGGCCCCATGTCTTCTGCCACCATGATGAAGGTGTTGACGGACAAGGCCAAGGAGATGGGGGTCAGGATCCTCCTTCAGACACCGGCCAGGAAGATCCTCAGGGCGGGGGGACGGGTCACAGGGGTCCTCGCGGAAGACCGCTCCGGAGGGGAGGTCGAGGCCCACGGCTCGGCCGTGATCATCGCCACGGGCGGGTTCGGGGACAATCCGGACATGATCAAGAAATTTACCGGGTACGAGTACGGGAAGGACATGTTCTCCTTCCGCATCCCAGGCCTCGAAGGGGACGGGATTCGGATGGCCTGGGAGGCGGGCGCGGCCCGGACCGAGATGAACATGGAAATCATCTACGGCATGCCCGACGTCATGGCCATCGGTCCCGAGCTTCATGAGGCGTGCCGCCAACCCCACCTCATGGTGAACCTGCTGGGCGAGCGCTTCATCAACGAAGCGGTGCTCCCCAACACCACCTTCACGGGAAACGCCATATCCATCCAGAAGGATCGGTGCGGTTTCCTGATCTTCGACGAGGAGATCAAGAAGGAGATGGAGTCGGGCTTCGACTTCCTCAGCGTGGTCTTCCCGTTCATGCGGATCGCGGACTTCGACCGGGCGATCTCCAGTGCGCTGGAGAAGGGCTACGCGCACCTGTTCGTGGCGGACTCCATCGAGGAACTGGCGGGGAAGACCGGGATCGATCCGCAAGGTCTGAAAAGGACCGTCGAGGAATACAACCGGTCCTGCGAGAAAGGGTATGACGATCTCTTCAACAAGGACCACCGCTATCTCAGGCCGATCAGGACGCCCAGGTTCTATGCCGCCAGGCACCTGCCCGGCGCATACGGCAGCGTGGGGGGGATCAAGATCAATCACAGGACCGAGGTCCTCGGCAGGGACTGGAGACCGATTCCGGGCCTGTATGCGGCCGGCGTGGATGCCTGTTCCATCTACGGGGACAGCTATGTCTTCATCCTGCCGGGAAATACCATGGGCTTCGCCCTCAACACCGGACGCATGGCCGGGGAAAACGCGGCGGGGTACGTCCAGGGCAGTTAGTGTGGACTGGAAGGTCTGCTCCCTGGACCAGGTCCGACACGATTGGCTCAGCCGGTAGGGACGTCCTGGAAAGCTGGAATTATGGAATCATGGAACGATGGGTTTAAGAGCGACAAAGCCTTCCTGCGGCACCCTCATCTCCAGGCATATGGCTGGTGTCCTTCCCCCACCATTGCACGATTCCGGCATTCCCACATTCCGCGGTCTCCCGCCATGTGAATGGAATGAGGGGGTAGGTTTATGAACAGCCTGATCATCTATTACTCCCAGGCCGGAAGCACCAGGAAGATCGCCCGGGCGATCCACAAGGGGCTGAGCGGGTCCATGGAGCGGTGCGATATCTCTCCGGTCAAGGAGATCAAGCCCCGGGATCTGGAAAGATACGACCTGATCGGCCTGGGAACTCCCGTATGGTGCGGCGCCGAGACACCCAACGTCCGACGCTTTGTGGAGGGTCTGCCGCACCAGCAGGGGAAGCACCTCTTTTCCTTCAACACCCACGGGGTCATGCCGGAGCAGTATTTCCCGTCAGTGGTGAGGAGGCTCAAGGCAAAGGGCTTCACGGTGATCGGGATGCGCGACTGGTTCGGGGACGTCCGTTTTCAGTTCGCCCCCAGCCCTTATTTCACCCACGGCCACCCTGACGAGATCGATCTCCGGGAGGCCGAGGAGTTCGGCAGGGAGATGGCGGAGACCAGCCGCAGGATCTCGAGCGGGGAGACCCGGCTCATCCCGCCGGTGCCCCCGTATGTCCTGACGGAGCAACTGCTGGTGCTCGCCGAGTTCTACCGGGCCGGCCGCAATCCTCACGGCTACATCCAGTATGACGAGAAGAGGTGTCTCTATCCCAAGTGCCGCCTGTGCATGGATCACTGCCTGATGGAGTACATCGATCTCTCCGCGGAGCCCCGGCGCTTCGGCTCCAGGGGGAAGGCGTGCGACATGTGGCTCGGCTGCACCTTCTGCGAGATGATCTGCCCTTCCGGGGCCATATCCTGCGACTGGGAGGGGTTCATGAAGGAGTTCGGCGGCAAGATCCACGCGGCCATCGAAGGGAACCCCCTCGCGAACGCTGCGGAGTCGTGCATCCGCTCCGGCCGGTTGAGGATGCTGGTATCGAGGGAAGAGGTGCGATTCGACAGGCCCTTCATGGTGGTGCACCCCAAACGGCCGCGGTTCAAGGTGGCTCAGGACGAGTAGACGATGATTCGGGGAATAGGAGTGGACATCATCGCCATCAGCCGGATGCGGGACATCCTGGAGACGGGCGGAAAACCGTTCATGAACAAGGTGCTCACGCCTTATGAACAGGAGAGGTATGAAGCCCATCACGACCGCATCGCCTACGCCGCGATGACCTTTGCAGCCAAAGAGGCCATCTTCAAGACCTTCGGCATAGGGTGGGAAACGGGCGTGCAGTTCAAGGAGATCGAGGTACGGGATGGAGAGTGGGGAGAGCCGATTCCCGTCCTGAGCGGGAGATTCCTGGAGCTTGCCACTGAGCGCAAGGCATCCGGGGTGCTTCTGAGCCTCTCTTATGACGGGGATTATGCGATAGCGGTGGCGACATTGTCGTAGGAGAACCATGCCGATTCCTCCTGTGGATGGGCGGTTGAGGAACGCCGAGCAAGAGCCGCACCGGACAACCAATAACCTGCAGTTCCTCGAGGAGAACGAACCACGTACACCATTTGTGGAGTAAACATGACCTCAGACATCATGGAACAGTTGCGGGCCAAGGCCAGGGGCAAACCCCAGAGGGTCGTGTTCCCGGAGGCGGGTGAGGAGAAGGTCCTGCGGGCGGCTCGCGAGGTGCGGGACGGGGGAATAGCCCGCCCCATCCTCGTCGGGAAGCCGGATGTGGTGTCGGCCCTGGCGCAGGGTTTCGGGATATCCCTCGACTCCATCCCCATCGTCGACCATGCGGATCAGGAAAGGGTAGAGCGTCTGGTCGAGGCCTTTGGGAAGATGAGCTCGGATCTTCCGGCCTCTGCCGTGAAGCGCAAGATGAGGGATCCCCTCATGTTTGCCGCCATGATGGTCAGGCTGGACGAGGCGGACTGCCTGGTGGCGGGGCTCTCCCACACGACGGGGGAGGTCATCATGGCCAGCCAGATGATCATCGGGTTGCAGGAGGGGATATCCACGGTCTCGAGCACGGGGATTCTCCAGGTACCGGGTTATCAGGGACCCGAGGGGGATCTGCTCGGTATTGCCGACTGCGCCGTATGTCCGGCCCCCGGTCCACAGGAGCTTGCCGACATCGCCATCTCCACGGCCGATACCATCCGGTCGCTTCTGGGCTGGGAGCCGCGGGTGGCCCTCCTCTCCTTCTCGACCAAGGGCAGCGCCGGCCATGAGCGCGTGGACATCGTTCTGGAGGCCCTGGAGATGGTCCGGTTGCGCAGACCGGATATCCTGATCGACGGCGAACTGCAGTTGGATGCCGCCATCGTGCCGGAGGTCGCGGCCAGGAAGACAGAAGGGGACAGCCCGGTGGCCGGCAGGGCGAATATCCTGATCTTTCCGAATCTGGAAGCGGGAAACATCGGCGTCAAGCTGGTCCAGCGTTTTGCAGGAGCCGTTGCTTACGGGCCCCTGCTTCAGGGTTTTGCCCGACCGGTGAGCGACCTCTCCCGAGGCGCGCCGGTGGAGGAGATCGTGGGGGCCGTGACCATGACGGCGGTGCGGGCGCAGGATCAGTAAAGTGTTGGAAGAGTGGAATAATGGAATATTGGGAATAGCAGCCGGTCTTGCGACACCGTCATTCCATCATTCCACTATTCCATCATTCCAAGGGACGACCTCGATTCGACTCTTTCATAAAACAGGCATCTGCAATGGGGAAAAGATATAGGATCTTTGCGATCAACCCCGGTTCCACATCGACGAAGATCGCCCTCTTTGAAGACGAGAAGGAGCTCTTTTCCTCCACCGTCCCTCATGATGCGGCCAGGCTCAAGGAGTTCCGGGAAATCGGAGACCAGCTGCCGTATCGCAAAGAGACCATCGTGAGTGAACTGGCCAAACGCAGCGTCTCCCTCGCGGGGACGGATGCCTTTGCGGGGCGCGGCGGCGGTCTGGTCGGGCTTGCAGGCGGGACTTACACGGTCAATGAGACCCTGCTCCATCATGCCAGGATCGGCTTCACCGTGAAGCATCCCGCCACCCTGGGCAGTCAGCTGGCCCATGAGTTCGCGACCACCTATGGCGGCAGGGCCTTTGTGGTCAATCCCCCCGATGTGGATGAGTTCGACCTCGTTGCACGGATCAGCGGGCTCCGCGACGTATGCCGCGAGAGCAGGGGCCATCCCCTCAACCAGAAGGAGGTGGCCATCCGCTATGCCGGGGAGGTGGGAAAACGGTACGAGGATCTGAACCTGGTGATCTCGCACATCGGCGGCGGCATCACGGTCACGGCACACGCAAAAGGGCGGATGGTGGACTCCACGGACGTGATCAACGGAGACGGACCCATGGCACCCACCAGGGCCGGCGCCATTCCGGCCACGGCCGTCATCAGGATGTGCTTCTCGGGCAAGTACACGGAGCGGGAGCTCTACGACCGCATCACCAAGAACGGAGGCCTGGTCGATCACCTGGGCACCTCGGATGCGGCGGAGGTGCTGGAGCGGATCCGGAGCGGCGACGGTTACGCGAAGCTCGTCTACGACGCCATGATCTACCAGATCGCAAAGTACATCGGCGCTTATGCGACCGTCCTCAAAGGGAAGGTCGATGCGATCCTCCTCACCGGCGGCCTTGCCCGCGATGCCTGTCTGGTCGAGCAGATCACGGAAAGGGTGCGGTACATCGGGCCCGTCAAGGTGTATGCCGGCGAGTTCGAGATGGAGGCTCTGGCCGCGGGGGCGCTCAGGGTCCTGACCGGCGAAGAGGAGGCGAAGGAGTACACCGGGGTTCCGGTTTGGAATGGATTCAAATAGGCGGGTCGCGGGTTGCGGGTCGAGAGGGGAGCACGACCCCCAGCCCGCAACCTTCTGCACATATCAGCATCATCAAAGAAGACAGGAGCAGAACGATGGGATTGAAGGAAGAGGTTTTGGAGAAGATCATCCAGCGCGCTGCGGAGGTGTTCAAAAAGGACCCGGCCGAGCTGAATGCCGACACGGAGTTCGTGGCCCATCTCAAGGCCAAGTCGGTGAACATCGTCCAGATCATCGCAGTCCTGGAAGAGGCCTTTGATGTGGAGATCAACTTCATGCAGTTCCGAAAAAACAAGTCCCTCGGCGACGCCGCCGGGTTCGTGGCGCAGCTTTGCGGCGGCTGATCGCAACCAATTCAAATAGGAAAGAAGGTAGATCGCCATGGCTGAGAAGATAAGGAGGAAAGAGACCTTCGGGGATGTGGAGATCGAGACGGTCTACAGGCGGACCAGGAGACCGGCTCCACAGGAGGCCAAGAAGGCCAGGGAAGGGAAGGAAGAGAACTGGGACGGGCTGGAGGAGAAGTCCCTGGAGGGGGCGGGGTTCGGATTCTGCCCTCCCCTGAACACGCGCACCTATGAGGCGGAAGAGGGCATCCTCTGCGAGCAGGACGTCCCGGTGACCCTGCGTGACGGTGTGGTCATCTACGCCGACCTCTACCGTCCCGTCGGGCAGACCCGTATCCCCGCCGTCGTTTCGTGGAGCTACTTCGGCAAGCGCCCGGGCGACGGCTTTGACGAATGGCAGATCATCGGCGTCCCCCCCGGAACGGTGTCCCGCATGGCCAAGTTCGAGTCTCCGGATCCGGGCTTCTGGTGCCGGAACGGGTACGCGGTCGCGAATGTCGACCCCCGGGGGATCGGCAACTCCCAGGGCGACGTGAATATGTTCGGGACCCAGGACGGGCGGGACGGCTACGATTTCATCGAGTGGCTCGCTGCCCGGGAATGGTGCAACGGCAGAGTCGGCATGGGCGGGAACTCCGGGGTGGCCATGACCCAGTGGCGGATTGCCGCGGAGCAGCCGCCTCACCTCGCCTGCATCGCGCCGTGGGAAGGAACGGGAGACCTGTATCGGGAGTCGCTCTATGAGGGAGGCATTCCGGCCCTGGGCTTCAACGACTTCATCGTGGGTTCTCTGGTCGGCCAGGGATATGTCGATGACACCGCCGCCATGGCCGTCGAGCACCCGTTCCTGGACGCATACTGGGAAGACAAGATCCCCAAGTGGCGCAACATCCGGATCCCCGTCTACACGACCGTATGCTGGAACCACTTCCATCTACGCGGTTCCATGGAGGGGTTCAGGAAGGTCCGCTCCACCAAGAAATGGCTTCGCGCCCACAGGGAGTTCGAGTGGCCCGACACGTTCTGCGTGGCCGGGATCCAGGACCTGAAACTCTTTTACGACCGCTACCTCAAGGATGTCCGAAACGGCTGGGAGCTTACCCCGCGGGTGCGGATCGAGGTCATGGACGCCTACGAGTACGACTTCCAGACCAATCGTCCGGAAAGGGAGTTTCCCCTTGCCAGGACCCGGTACAGGAAGCTCTATATCGATGCTGCGAAGGGGACGCTCTCCTACGTCCCGGCGGCCGTCGAATCCAAGGTGAGCTACGAGGCGGAGGCGGGCTCCACCAGCTTCGACATGAGGTTCGAGGAGGAGACGGAGATCACCGGTTTCATGAAGCTCCGGTTGTGGGTGGAGTCCGTCGGCAACGACGATATGGATCTCTTCATCGCGATCCGCAAGCTCGACGAGCAGGGGAAATGGCTGCCCGTGAACGTCCTCGGAGAACCCCATCCGGGGGCATGGGGGAAGATGCGGGTCTCGCGGCGGGAGCTGGACGAGAAGCTCTCCACCGATTTTCAGCCGGTCCAGGCCCATCGGAGGGATCAGAAGCTGAAGCCGGGAGAGATCGTTCCGGTCGATATCGAGATATGGCCCCACAGCAGGATCTGGCACAAGGGCCAGCAGCTGCAGGTGCTGGTCTCGGGGCATTATGTCCGGGAGGGGTGGTTCGAACCCTTCTCCTGGGAGCTGAACAACAAAGGCAGGCACGTGATCCACTCGGGCGGCAGGTATGACTCGTACCTGCAGGTGCCCGTCATCCCGCCGAGGTATCGGGCGGGCGATTATGTGTATCGCTAGGATCAATGAAGGTTTCAGGGTCTCGGGTGACAGGTGTCAGCCGAAGAACAAAGGGAAGAGGGACGAGCGCTACGCTCATCCTTGCTCCTAACCCTGAAACCTGAACACTGAACACCGAAACCTTAACCAGCAGGGAGGCAAGACATGAAACTTCTCGGGTTGTCGGCAGGCAGAAAAATGGGAAACTCCGAGATCCTTCTCAAGGAGGCCCTCATGGCCGCCGAGGAGACGGGCGTGGAGGTCGAGATCCTGAGGCTCCACGAGCTCAAGATCAAACCGTGCACAGGGTGCACCTCCTGCGTCCAGGGCAAGAACGGCCTCATCTTCGGGGGCTCGGGAGAGTGTGTCATCAAGAACGACGACATGCCCCTGTTCAACGAGAAGCTCTGGGAATCGGACGGGATCATCATCAGCATGCCCGTTTTCATCTTCCAGCCGCCGGGGTACCTGAAGGTGCTCATCGACCGCTGCGGTCCCTCCCATGACGTGGCCTTTGTCATGGAGGCCAAAAAGGTGGCGGGGGGAAAGAGCGGGGCCGATCCGCGCATCTTCAAGCCCCGGGTGGCGGGATTCCTGTCGGTGGGCGGGGCGCCTCACTTCGACTGGGCCTCCTTGGCGCTGCCGCTCATGCACACCTTCACCTTCCCCATGGAGATCAAGGTGGTGGATATGCACCAGGTGATGGCCGCCGCCATCCCCGGTCAGGTGAGCCTCAACGATGCGGCCCTGGCGCGCGCCCGGAAGCTGGGTCGGAACGTGGCCGCCTCCATGGGAAAACCCAAGGAGGAGGTCAGGTACCTGGGGGATGATCCGGGCACCTGCCCGGTCTGCCACTGCAACGCCATGCTGGTGGGCAGGGAGTCCACCGTGGAGTGCGCCATCTGCGGCATCAAAGGGGAGTTGGAGAGGAAGGACGGGAAGATCAAGGTGACTTTCTCAGAGGAGCAGCAGGCGATCTCCCGGCTGACCCTGGACGGAAAGAAGAGACACTTCTATGAAATCGCCGATGTGCAGAGACTCTTCGACAGCCGAAAGGCGGAGCTGCCGGCGAAGCTCGAAAAGTACAAGGGCTACAAGCCGGCATGGAAGTAGAAGCATCAAGCACCACCCCCACCCCTGGCCTCCGCCGTCGAGGGGGAGGGACGAAGATACACCTTGGGTGACAGGAAGCGACCTGCAGGAGCAGACATCCTCCGTGGCAGGTGGGTCATCGAGGGCCTAAACAAATCCTTGGAGCTAACACATGACCGTGGCTCCCCGCCCGCTGCGGAGGACGGGGCGGTTGCGCCGCCCACCCCTGCTTGGAGGAGCCGTCGCCGGAATCGCAAGCGGGAGCTTGCTCCTACAGGGATAATGAGGAATCGGGGCGATATGTAGCCATCCCCCCCTCCGTCGGCGATATCCTTCCATCAGAGAGAGGAGACCGGAAGAGGAAAAGAGCAGAAGAAGATGGGGCTAGCCCAGAGGGAACCCCTCCTTCTTCCATGCCTCCACGCCGCCTCCGAGCACCATCACGTCTGTGTAGCCCTGGTCGGTGAGTTTCGCTGCCTGACCGGCAGAGGTCGCTTCCCGCGGTCAGGCTCAGTACAGGACAATGGACTGCTCCTTCGAGAGCGTTGGAAGTCTCCGTTTGAACTCCCCGAATGGGATCGAGCCCTCGAGATTGTTGGATCTGCACTTGGCTTCGTCCTCATAGGCGCAGACGAAGAGCGCATCTCCGGACTTCACCTTCTCTCGGGCATCTCGCGGGGAAATACGCTTTGGATCCATCTCTTCTTCTCCCTTCCGCCTTGGTCCAGCTGCTTCCTGCCTATTTCTACCCCATGGTGGCGGGAGGAACAATGGGGCTCTTCCCGTAGGCCCGACTCCTCCTGCTGGAATTTGCGAGACGCGCACGTAGAACGGTCTACCCCACATCATCCTCAGGCATGGTCGTCTTCCCCCGATAGACCCAGTATTCATAGGAGGTATAGATCACGATCAGGGGGATGGTGACCATGGAGACATAGAGCATGAATAGGAGGGCCTCCGGCGAAGCGGACGCCTGCTGGACCGTGATCCCTCCCCTGGGTGATCTTGGGATCATGTAGGGGTAGTGGCATAGGGAGAGCGCGGTGAAAGAGCAGACTACGATGAAGGCGTTCAGGAAGAGCGGCGCCACCTCGTGTCGTCTCCGGAGGAAGATCAACAGCAGAATATAGGCGACCCCTGCAAGCGCCGTGAGCCCGCCGATGTAGATCGCCTCCGGAAGGCTGGTCCACCTTTCGGCCACGTGGGAGAACCTGAGCAGGGTCCAACCGTGAACGCCGGCCGAAATGAACAGGGTGATCCAGGAACTCACCCAGGCGGCCCGGTAGCTGCGTTGCTGGAGGTCGCCTTCCGTCTTCCAGATCAGGTAATTGGCGCCGAGCATGACGTAGCCGAACAGGAGTCCCGTTGTGACCAGCAGCGCGTACGGGTTGAGCCAGCTCCAACCGGTTCCCGTGAAATCCCCGTTCTCGACGGTGAGGCCCCCGCTCAGGATGGTGCCGAACGCGAGTCCCTGTGCGATCGAGGCCGTCAGGCTCCCCCACCCGAACGACCGGGTCCATAGACGCTTCCGCTCGGACTGTTCCCTGAATTCAAAGGCCACGCCCCTGAAGACAAGGCCGAAGAGCATCATCACCATAGGGACATAGAGGGCGGAGAAGACCACCGCGTAGAACAATGGGAAGGCCCCGAAGAGCATCCCGGCGAGGATCACGAGCCATGTCTGGTTGCCGTGAAGATTGCTCTGGATGCTTCCCATCATCAGGATGCGCTCTTCCGTGCTCCTGGAGAAGAGGGACAGGATGCCCACGCCCAGATCCAGCCCGTCGGATACGGCATAGTAGAGGAGAAAGAACCCCATGTGGAGGAGCCATATGTCCGGCAGATAGGGCGCAAGCGCTTCGGTCATGACGACCCCTTTCTCGTCCGGGATGTCGGCCTGCGGTAGGACGGAGGGGGCTCGAACCCCGGCCCCTTCTTCAGGATACGCCGGGCAAACACGAGGAACAGGACGAAGAGCAGGGTGTAGACAGAGGCGAAGAGCACCAGGGAAGCGCCGACCATGCCTCCTGCTACCGGACTGACCCCGCTTTCCGTACGGAGCACATTATAGATCACCCAGGGCTGGCGGCCCACCTCTCGAACCACCCATCCCGCCTCCATCGCCACATAGGGGAAGGGGAGGGCAACCACCCATGCGATCAGCAGCCTGCGGTGATTCGCGATGCGGGTGACGTGGAGCCTGCCCCTGGTCCAGGCCCATACCGTGTACAGCATCAGGAAAAAGGAGCCGAACCCGATGACGATCATGATCCGGAAGCTGTAGAAGGGAAGCCACACCGGAGGCTGGAGCTCCTTGGGGAACTCCCGGAGCCCCTGCACCACCCCCGTCCATGTGCGGCTTGTGATCAGGCTCAAGCCATAGGGGATGTTGACCTCGAAGACGTTCTCCTGAGCCGAGGGATCCGGCCAGGCGATGATCCTCCATGGGGCGCCTTCACCGGGGCCGTTCGTCTGCCAGTGGGCCTCCATGGCCGCAAGCTTCGCCGGCTGGTACTCGTAGACATTCACGCCGGAGCCGTCCCCCAGGTAGATCTGGAGGGGGGTGAGGAGGATGGTGGAGAGGACCGCCATCTTGAAGGACTTCAGGAAAAAGGGGGCATGGCGATCCCGGAGGATGTACCAACCGCTGATCCCGGCCACCACAAAGGCGGTGATCATCAGGCAGGCGACTTCCTTGTGCGAAAAGGCCCAGATCATGTTGGGGTTGAAGATGGCCTCCAGGTTGCTGGTGAGGATGAATTTCTTGCCCTCGAAATAGCCTCCGGCAGGGGTCTGCATCCAGGCATTCGCGTCCATGATCCAGAACACGGAAAGGCTTGCGCCCGCGGCAACCATCGTGGTTGCGAAAAGATGCATCGCGGGCGAAACCCGATTCCACCCGAATGCCAGGATGGAGAGGAAACTCGCCTCCAGCATAAAGGCGATGGTGGTCTCGAATCCGAGCAGATGGCCGAAGACATCCCCCCCGGCAATGGAAAACCGGCTCCAGTTGGTCCCGAACTGGAACTCCAGGGGGATCCCGGTCACTACCCCCACTGCCAGGTTGAGGAGGAATAGTTTTGTCCAGAACCGGAGATGGTGATAGTAGTCCTCTTCTTTGGTCCTCAGCCATAAGAGCTCCAGGACGACCAGGAAGATGCTCAGTCCCACGATCAGGACCGGCCAGAGGATATGGAAAAGGGCCGTGTAGGCGAATTGCAGCCTGGCGAGCATGACCGGACTTGTCAGATCCTGAAGCATGGATTCCGCTTGAGGGTTTCTGCCTTGACGAATGAGGCTTGAGCCCTGTGGAAAACCACGTTGCCCAAATCTCGTGACTCAGCCTAGATGGACCGGAAGGGTGGATAAATGGGTTGCTTTCTGTATTTTTTTCAGTTTCACAGAAAAGAAGCGATTGGGGTATGATACGTTCCCGTCTGAAGGTGGACCGGCAGAGATCGAGACTAGGAAGGCATGGAGCATGGGGCGTGCATCGATCAGCAGGTTTTTCATCAGGATCGGAGCGGTCAAGGCGACGCTGGTCACCACGTTCGGATCAATCTTGTTTTCCCTGGCTCTTTACCTGGTCCTGGGAAAGCTCGTGATGGGTGGACTGGCGTGGATCGGCATCATCATGTCCGTGGCCGTGCCGTCCCTTATCGCGCCCCTTTTCACATTCACGACCACGCGCTGGCTGGTCAAGCTCGATCGGGCGGAAGCGGAGCTGAAACAGGCCAAGGAGTATGCCGAAACAGCCAATCAGGCGAAGAGCGAGTTCCTGGCGAACATGAGCCACGAATTCAGGACGCCCCTGAACCACATCATCGGCTTCACGGAACTGCTGGTGGACAGAAAGGTCGGCGATCTGAACAGGACACAACAGGAATACCTCCAGGACGTGCTTCAGAGCGGACACCATCTGCTCTCGCTGATCAACGATATCCTGGACCTCTCCAAGGTGGAGGCAGGAAGACTGGAGCTGAAGGCGGAGGAGGTGAAGCCCAAGGCCCTGATCGAAAGCAGTCTGATGATGATCCGGGAGAAGTCGATCAAACATGGAATTCGACTGGTCTGCGATCTGGAAGGCCTGCCCGAGACCATCTGGGCCGACGGCCGGCGGCTCAAGCAGATCCTGTACAACCTGCTCTCCAATGCGGCCAAGTTTACCCCCGACGGAGGGGAAATCCGTGTGACGGCAACCGCGGTTTCGTACACCGGACAGGGCACAGCCGGCGCACCGCCCGAATGGGTTGAAGAGGTCGGACCTGTCTCTGTCGCCGTGAGTGTGTCCGACACGGGCATTGGGATGGATCCGAGGGACCTGGAGCGGATCTTCGACCCTTTTGAGCAGGTGGAGAACAGCCTGAGGCGAGGGCCTCAGGGAACCGGGCTGGGCCTGGCTCTGACCAGGCGGCTGGTCCAACTGCATGGAGGCAGGATCTGGGCCGAAAGCGGCGGCAAGGGAAAAGGGAGTTGTTTCCGGTTCGTGATCAACTGCGCGAATCCACGAGAGGCATCAGTTTCGGTGCCAGCCCCTTCAGGATCGCCACGGGAAGGGCGCTCGTAAACCCGTAGTGCGCCGCGTCGGGTCCGGGGACAAAGGCCGTAACCGTCCCGAAATAGCGGTCGCCGATCATAAACGCAAACGTGGCGGTCCGGTTCATGACCCTTGAACCCGTCAGCACCCCTCCCTTTCCGTAGATCTCGTACCGATGGTCCCCTGTGCCTGTCTTGCCGCCCAGGGGGATCTCCGTACCGTCCTCTCTCATAAAGGAGCGGTTGCCTCGGACGGCCGTGCCTTTCTTCACCACATCGAAAAGGAGCGTTCTTGCGACCCCTGCGATTTCCGGGGACAGGACCCTCTCTCCGGTGGGCCTGCTTCTGGCAAAGCAGACCTCATAGGGTGTTTGCGCCGCCGCTTCGATCTCTTCGATCCGAATCATGGGCATCCGGACACCGTCATTGACCAGAATGCCCATCAGCTCTGCAAGGGCTGCGGGGCGATCTGCGGATGAGCCTATGGAGGTGGCATAGGAGGGGACCAGGGCATCGAAGGGATAACCCAACCGCTGCCATGCCCTGTGGATGTCCAGAAAGGCGCCCATCTCGAGCAGGATCCGGATCCGCGTGTCCTGCGCGGATTTGTGGGAGGTGCGGAAGAGCCAGGTATAGACCTCCTGCCGCGCCTTCTCACTGGACTGGATCACCCGGTAAAAGTCCGTTTTCTCCTGCTTCTGCATGTGGGCGACCAGCCATAGTTCCAGGGGGTGGACATGGGAGATGTATCCGATATCGGGCAGGGTGAACTTCTCCGGTGCGAATCTTTCGTAGATCGATCGAACCGTTGCATCGGCGAACTCGGAATCCGGAAAGTGGTCCCGCAGAAAGGCCTTGAAAGAGGCGAGATCGGCGTCGGGGTGGACATAGCGATAGACCATGCAGAGTCTCCCCAGGATGGGGCGCGTGGTCTGGAGCAGCAGCTGGAACGCCTGTTCGGGGGATTTCCCCCTGTACTTGGGGTAGAACTTCTCCAGAAAGACCTTCCCTTCCAGGTCGGCAAACCTGGCGACGTACTCCCTTCGAAGGGGATGATTCACGGATCGCAGCATCTCTCCGGCGGTGGGGTCCTGGTGGATGTGATACCGGACCATGTCTCTCATGAGACGGATGAAGACCAGGTTCACCGAATGGGTGAACGCCTCCCGGAGGGTCATGGTGCGATGATCGTCCTTCCGATCGAAGTTCTCGAACGTGTGCAGCCCGCCCCCGGTAAAGAAGCTTTCCTTGGGACTGGCGGAGTAGGGCCGCTCCAGGGAGGCTTCGAGCATACCCCTGAGATCCCGCTCCCCGGTCTGGGCGAGGTAAGCGACGGCCCATTGGGTGAGCCTGTCCTCGGCCGGGATTTCCAGGTCCCTGAGCGCCTGAGGGCTCATCGACCCGTACTTCGCGTGAAGGGACTGGATGGTCTCCAGGTAGTGGATGAGGGTCCTCAGTTTGGCCGTGGACCCCAGGTCGAGCTTGACCCCTTCGTTGATATTGAGGGCATGGTCGTAGTTGTCCGTTTGGACTCGGAGAAGGTTGCCTCTTTCCGTTCTCTCATAGAGCACAAGGCTGTAGACCACCTTCCCCGGGTCCCCCCTGTCGAGGAGACGAAAGCCGGCCAGTCCGGTCTTGGCCACCCACTGGGGGTCCCGCAGTTTCAGGATTTCCTGGGTGACCGCAACTTGCGTGGGAAGATCCAGTGTCGTCCTTACGGAGAGGTCCATCCTGTCCAGGTTATAGAGTTGTTCCACGCCCAGCAGGGAAAGGAGGTTGCTGCGAACCGGGTTTGCGGCCTTTCTCTCCACCAGGGTCGTCTGTGCGGGGGCCGGGGGGAACCCCTGAAAGGGCAGAGAAAGCCAGAGGCAGCGATCCCGCAGCTCCGGAGAGAGGATGCCCTGCCCGGCCAGGAGACGGACATAGCTGTTGCACTTCTCATTCAGGGCCTCCCGGTGACGGAGAAGCAGTTCGGTCGGCCTTCTCTGGGCTATGAAAAGGCTCAACACCTGTTTGACCATGAGGGCCTTTTCATCGAGCCCCTTGGAGTCCGCATCTCTTTCGGGCGTGCTGAGCACCCTCCGCATGAGATCGAAATCGGTTCCGTACCACGCCCACAGACCATCGCCCAGGCCGTGGACCTCCCCGTATCCGGGTAAGGCGGAGAGGGGGATCGAATTGAGGTAGTCCAGGACGATTCGCCTTCGGGCCTCGATGGTGTTTTCTCCATCCCTGTAGGCCCGTAGGGCGGCGGAAACCATCTGTATGATCTTTTCCTCCACCGAATCGGTGATCCCGCTTTCCGAATGGCGGAATTTCTCCAACTGGGTCGCCAGGGTGCTGCCCCCGCTGGAAGACCGTTCCGGGTAGATCAGTTGCGCCGCCTTTTCGGTGACCGCCTTACCCAGTCGGCTCCATTCCACTGCAGGATTCATCATGGGCCGCTGCTCGTCCAGGAGCGTCCTGTTCTCCACAAAGAGAAGCATTTGTACGATCAACGGGGGAATATCGGAAAAAGACCGGAAGACGCGGGTAGGATAGGGGTTGTCAAAGATCACCAGACCGTTGCGGTCGTATACCCGGAGCCCCGTCTGAGTTTTCTCCCGGAACGGGGGGAAGAGGCGGAATTGAATGACCCTCCACATCTCCTCGGAGACCCTCGCCTGCCGAGAGATGTGAAACCCCTTCTGGATGAGGTTTCTCGAAAAGACGGATAGATGGGCATATCCCAACCGTTGATCATAAGGGCCTGAAGGCCCCCTGAGCGGCCTCGTGGAATGTCCTTCCCGCCCGGCGAAGGTCATCTTGCTCGCCCACTGGTGAAACCAGCGTGCCTGTCGTTCCGAGGTGCTCAACTCCTGAAACAGGAACGAGCCCCCGGCACCGGCTGCCGTGATAAGCAAGAGGATGAGGAGGAAAACGATCCTGCGTCTGGTAGGCCTCTTCTCTTTTCCCATTCCTGTTACGAATCCATCCCCTTATGAACTGAAAGCCCTGATGAGCCCGTTCTATTGCATACATCGTTCCAAAAAGGACCATTCGGACAGCGTTCGCACCATGTTTCTCGGAATCGGATTCTGCACAATAGAGGAAAGCCCTATTCCCAGAAAGGAGAAATAGGGCTTGGGTTCCGGATCTGCTGTACCTTTTGCAAGGGTCTCATGTCGAGCGTGGCAAGAGTACACTCTTGGCCGGTGTTGTCAAGGGCTTTTATGGAGGGGAGTTCTAAGCCTTTAGATGGGCAAAATTACAGCGATCAGCCCATTTGAGGGATCTCCTGCCGTGCTTATTTTTTTACTCTGACGGCATGACGACAAGCTGTCACAGACCATCGCGCGGACGATCGATCAGGCCCGCAGCGGTGTGTTATGCATATTCCAGAAGGGGGTTTAATCGATATGAATGAAAGAGAACAGGTAAGGGGACGTTGGGCGGTCATCTCACATGTATCCTGGGGAGCCATCTTCGCCGGGGCCGTTGTCGCTCTCGTCGTCCAGCTGACACTCGCCATGCTGGGGCTGGGGATCGGTCTCTATGCGTACGACCCGGGGGCGGGTTCTCCGGCGGGTCTCGGAATCGGGGCAATGATCTGGTGGGTACTCAGCGCCATCGTCGCGCTTTTCTTCGGAGGCTGGGTCGCGAGCAGGCTCTCCGGGATCCAGACGAAAACGGCCGGTGTGCTTCACGGGTTCGTCACCTGGGGCCTTGCAACCCTCGCGACGGTGTATCTCATGACGAGCACCGTGGGGGCGTTTCTCGGGGGCGGTATGTCCCTGATCCAAGGGTTGGGCAATATCGCCGGTCAGACTGAAGAGATCTCCCCTCAACTGAAGCAGGAAATCGAGCAGCAGCTGCGACAATACTTTCCGGAAGAGAGGGCACAGCCGTCCCCGAATAGGCAGGCAGAGCCACAGGGGGGCCGCACCGATACCGCTGAACAGGTCGCAACAGGGGCTGCCAGGGGCGCCCTGGGAAGCTTCATCATGCTGATCCTGGGCGGAGCGGCAGCGGCTTTCGGCGGGGCTGCAGGGAGAACCAGGGCACCGGAAATCACCTAGCTCGGATCGAAGAAGATCTCGGGTCTCCCCTCGCCGGCCGATTCGTCCGAAGAGGGGAGACCTCCCAGGTGGCATCTTTCATTCCCATCGATAGGGGATCATATCCTCCGTCTTCACCCACTCCTGGGCGGAGCCGTCGTAGAATTTCACGTTACGATATCCGAGGACCTGGGTCAGGACGAACCACCAGGAACTGGCATACCCGCCTACACCGCAATAGACGATGATCTCTTTCCCCCTGTGTTTTTCGATCACCCCGGAGGCCATTTTCCCGAGGACTTCCGCATCCCGATAGGTCCCATCATAAGAGCCGTCGGCGGCCCGGTTCCACATCCAGGGTGTCGGCAGTGATCTGGCGCCCGGGATATGGCCGGCCTTGCCGGCCCATGGCTCGATGGTCACCCCGAAATACACATCCGGGTCCCTGGCGTCGAGAATGACCGCCCTGTTCTTGTGCCTTTCAACATACTCCGTGGAGACAAACATACCCGTTTGCACGCGTCCGGAGTAGACCACGGGGTTCACGTCGGGAACCTCAAGGGTTACAGGCCTGTTTTCCGCTGCCCATTTGGCGTATCCCCCGTCCAGGATGGCGACGTTCGATACCCCCAGATAGATGAGGGTATCCGCAACACGGGTGGCATTGGCCAGGGGATATGGCGGGGCAGGCGGTGTGGGCGCTGAAGTGACCACGACCACGCGCGAGTCATCCTGAATACCCAGAGAACCCAATAGATCAAAGAGCTGATCCAGTCCCGGCAACTCGAGGAGAAGATCATCCCTCATGGTTATCCACGCAGAGAAAGGGACTTCAAAAGGGACACTGAAGGCCTTCTGGATGTGGCCCGCCGCATATTCATCGGCGGTTCGGACATCGATGATGACCAGATCTTCCTCGCTCAGGTTGTTCTCAAGCCATTCCGTGGAAACAAGGGGGTCCATCGTTCGTTCTGAAGGTGGATGATGTTTCGGGAAACCGTTCGTCACAGTGGAGGTGAGAATCAAGACAACCGGCAGAACAAGCAGTACCTTTTTCCCCATGGTGATCCTCCTTTCCCGTTGATGGTTGACAAGAGGTCCACACCGGATACGGCAGATGGGATCCCTCCCCCGTGCAATCGGGGGGACCGATCTTCCGATCCACTTTTCAAAAGGCGCGTTGAAAAGAATGGGTGAGAAGTTGCTCTTCCCCGGACCGGCTTCGGAGTGTCCGTCCCGGTCCCTCAAAAGACCCTAAGATGAAATTTGGGGTGAGTCAAGATTTTCGAGATCGCCGGATACGATCCTTCCCCCATTGCAGGAGACCGTCGAATCCGCCATCCTGGACCCATGACAAGAACGGCATCGCTGCACGCGTACGTCTTATGGACGATTGAAAAGGAGGGAAAGATGACTGAGAGAAGTACAGAACCCCTGGTTTGGGTGAAAGACAATGCAGGCAACCGGTTCATCTGTCCGCTGGATGCCTTGAGGGATCCCAACTCGGTCAGCGAAGAAGAGAAAGAGCATTGCGTGGATGATGCGTCCAGACTTCGCGACCCCAAGAGCGTCCCGGGAGAACAGAAGTTCAAGGCAACAACCCAATCCAAAAGCCCCAACTAGGCCGGAGTCGGACGACACGGACCGCGGCAGGGCGGGTCGGCCCTCGCTTCCGGGTCCTGCGGACACCACACATGGCCCCGCCTTTCGGCGGGCTGTGTGTGATTCCCGATCCAAGGGTGATTCTTTTCACACCCCCATGCCATTCCCTCTTCAGCTCCTCCGCCCTCCGGCAATGTAGAAGCCTCTGTCATACTGCCCCGGCAGGAAGGGAAACTGAACCCGGATATCTCCTGTGCGAGTCCGATACTCGGTCGGGGCGGATCCTGTGGGGGCATAAAGGATGCTCCCGTCGCTGACCTGGTAAGGTACCAGCTTCTCCAGGTCAAATTGCACGGGCTTTCCACGCCCCACATCGTGAACCCGCGGTGCATAGAGCTCGGCCTTTCCCTCCGTGAAGAGCAGGGCGCAGTAGTCGCTGTTGCAGTCAGGACTGGAGCTGTAATTCGGAAGCGCCTGGACGACCGGGAATTCCCTCTGCTGATCGTTAAAAGGGACCTCCCTCAGTCCAATCACCCTGGCAGCGTATGCTTCCGAGATGAGCAGCAGGAACAATCCTGCCGCTGCGAACGGGAAGACGGACAAGATCCTGAGCGTCCTTTTGTTCGTGCTCTTCATAAAAATGAACCTCCGCTGAGGAAAGAGAATTTACTGGTGGATTTCAATATAATGTGCCCAACAGGAAAAGGAAGGGCGGCTCCTCGGGTTTCCAGGCGAGCTTCCGATCCTTGACCGCTGTCACAATATGATCAGGATGGTGCCGATCACCAGGACACTGTTCCCGAAGAGGACCCACCTGCTGAAACTCTCGAATTCGCGGTTGTAGAGAAAGGAAAAAACCAGGACCCAGACCGATACCGTCCGAAGCATCATGCTCACGGCAATGGCGGAGCCGTATTGAAGGGACATGTACCGCAGCAGCTGGCCTATGCCTGCAGAAAGGCCGCTGAAGACCCCCACCTTCAATGACTCGCCCCTTTGATGGAGGATCTCCCTTCTTTTCTCAGCCGTAAAGAGAAAGGAGGGGCTGACTGCCGCGGATGCGGCGAGGTAGGCGATAAGCGTGCCTGAAACGGGTGTCCCCCCGGCCTGAAGTGCGAACTTGACGACAATGGCGCTGCTCCCCCAGAAGACGGCTGCGCCCGCCCCGTAGAGCACTCCCAGGATCAAGGCCCGGCGATTCACTTCTTTCCCATAGGAACCGGATTCCATCTGTGCGGCCCCTTGAGAAGTCTCTTCCCTGACCAGGATCAGGAGCGGACCGAGGAGGGTCAGGACAATTCCGACAAGCTGGATGGCCGTGATGCGCTCATGGAGCAAGGTCATGGCGAGGATGATCGTCACGATCGGGTTGAGGCTCGTAACGATGTTGGAGCGGTTCGAGCCGAGCAGCTGGATGGACCGGTAGGCCCAGGTGCGACCGAGGGCAAAGTGGATGATCCCTGACAGGGCCCATAAGAGGTGGGCCTTCCAGTGGAGCAGGTGAATGCCGGGCAATTCACCGGTTATGCCGGCAATGGGGAGGAAAAAGAAGGGGCCCGTCATGACCGAGACGGTGGCGATGTACGAAGAGCTCGCCCGGAACATGCCGCGACGGGTAATGATGGAGTTGGCACCGAAGGCCACCGCTGATCCTAGTCCGAGGAGAATCCCAAACATCGTGGCATCCTGGCACACCTTCAAAACAAGGGGAAGGAAAAAGGAAGAACTTGAAGGCTAATGCAGTGCGACCGAAACCCCTTGGCTTATTCCTGAGGAGCCGCAGGCGGCTTCCTCAGGGGGAGATCCCATTTTTTCATGTGTTTCCACACGGCGGTCCGGCTCAGGCCCAATCGCCGGGCCACCTCCGCCTTGTTCCAGCCGCACGCGTCGAGCAGCTCCAGGAGGACTTCGGGGGTCGGCGCGCTGCCGGCAGCCGGCTGTCCCCGAACCGCGGCCCGGGTCGGGGTGGGAGAGGTCGTAATCTTTTCCTGTCGGAGCTCCAGGGGGAGATCCGAGAGCCGGATCTCCCCGCCCGCACACAGGACAAAGCCGTGTTCGATCGCGTTCTCCAGCTCGCGCACATTCCCGGGCCAGGGATGGTCCATCAGGACCTTCATGGCGTCCTTGTCGACCCCCGTGATCCGCTTGCCGGTCTTGGTATTCTGCCTCTGGATGAAATGGTCGACCAGCAGAGGGATATCCTCTCGCCGCTGTCGGAGGGGAGGGATGTAGATGGGGAACACCTTCAGCCTGTAGTAGAGGTCCTCCCGGAAATGGCCGGAGACGACGCGGCCGTAGAGGTCCCGGTTGGTGGCGGTGATGATCCTGATGTCCACCTTCCGCTTCTCCGACTCCCCGACCCTTTCGATCTCCCTCTCCTGCAGCACACGGAGCAGCTTCACCTGGATCAGCGGACTGAGCTCCGCGATCTCGTCCAGGAAGATCGTCCCCCCGGCAGCCTCCTCGAATCGGCCGAGCCGGTCGCGGATGGCCCCGGTGAAGGCCCCTCGCACATGCCCGAACAGCTCGCTCTCCAGCAAAGGCTCCGAAAGGGCGGTGCAATTGACCGTCACGAGCGGCATGTGGGCCCGCGTACTGTTATAGTGTACGGCCTCGGCCACGAGCTCCTTGCCGGTCCCGCTCTCCCCTTGGATGAGGACCGTGGCGTCGCTGGCCGCAGCGGAGCGGGCCGCGGAAAAGACCTGCTGAATGGGGCTGCTCTTGCCGATGAGGTTGTGAAACCGGTACGCCTCGCCCAGCCGCCGGGCGGCTTCTTCCGCCATCTCCCTGGCCTTCTTCAACTCGGTCAGGTCCGTGACCGTCTCCACCACCCCCAGCACTTCACCTTGGGGATCCTTGATGAGCCGGGCGTTCTTGACCACGGCCACATCATGCCCCGTCTTGTGGCGCAAAAGACACTCCTTGGGGGTCCCTGTGCCTTTTCGAAAGATCCCGCACTCCTGAACCCCTGAAGGGCAATTCCGGCTGATGCAGCGGCTGAAGTTCAGGATCGAACAGGTGCTTCCCAGGACCTCCTCGGCCCGATAGCCGGTGATCCTCTCCATCGATGGGTTCCACGAGGTGATCCTTCCCCTGCGATCCAGGGTGAATACCCCCTCCGCCATGGATTGAAGAAGGAGATCGGCAAAGGGTCCGTCCGGAATGGTCCGCGCGCTCGTTCCCATGGAGCCTCCTTTGCAGAAATCGTTACCGTTAACGTTCAGGGTAACGTTATCACGAGAATAGGTAACGTTCCACCCCTATCTTGATCCAGTTTCCCGGTGGCCCCGCAGTACCGGAAAAGCCTAATGGATCCATTTTGTTATATCCAGGAACCGACCGGGATCGGGGGAAAACCGGATCGTGGCATGAACATTGAACCATCCTTCGGCACTACAGAGACAAAGAAAGGGCCGGCAGGCATGTCCCGAAACATCTCAAGACGCTTTTTTCTGAAGAGCACGATCGCCGCGGCGGGTGCGCTGGGTGCTTCGGCACTCCCTTCACCCGTCCTTGCGCAGGACAGGGGGAGGAGGGGTGAACTCGCCACCCTGATCGATATCCGGAAATGCATCGGTTGCGGGGCCTGCGTGGAGGGCTGCAGGGAGGCGAACCAGGCCAGGTTCCCCCAGCCGAAAAAGCCTTTCCCAAAGATGTATCCGCCCACGGTCAAGGTCGCGGACTGGTCCGAGAAGAGAGACGTGGCGGACCGGCTGACCCCGTACAACTGGGTCTTCATCCAGGAGGCGAAGGTGGAGGTCAACGGGAAGCAGGAGACATTCACCTTTCCGCGCCGCTGCATGCATTGCGAAAACCCGCCGTGCGCCAATCTCTGTCCCTGGGGGGCGGGCCGCAAGATCGAGAACGGGATCACGGTCCTCGATCCGGATCTCTGCCTGGGCGGGGCCAAGTGCCACGACGTATGTCCCTGGCATATCCCTCAGAGACAGACCGGGGTCGGGCCGTACCTCGACCTGATGCCTGCCCTTGCGGGAAACGGCGTGATGTTCAAGTGCGACCGCTGCTATGGGCGGATCAGGGAGGGGAAGGTCCCGGCCTGCATCGAGGCCTGTCCCGAAGAGGTGCAGCGCATCGGACCCAGGGAGGAGATCGTAAAGGAGGCCCATGCGATCGCGGCCGAGATCAGCGGCTACATCTATGGTGAAAAGGAGAACGGCGGCACCAATACGATCTACGTTTCTCCAGTGCCGTTCGAACGCTTGGACCGGGCCGTTGCGAAAGGACCGGGAAGGCCCCACCTGGGGCCGGCGGAGGACTCCATGGGCCGGGTGGAGAACCTGGGAAAGGCCATGCTGATCGCGCCCATCGCCGGGATCGCAGCCGCCATCGGGAAGGTCTACCGCTCGACCAGGAGTTCGAAACAACCGGAGGTGAAAGATCGATGAAAGCGTACTACCGCGAAGCGGGTAGGGGGAGGCATGGGCATTGGTGGGTGTATGCGGTCGTCATGGCGGTCCTGGCCTTCACGGGGTTCGGACAGATGCCCGTGTTCAAGCGCTACTACATCTCCTCCATTCCCGGCATGGCGTGGTCCGCCGACTTCTACGTGACCCTGTTCATCCACTACCTTGCGGCGGTGATCCTCCTGGGCCTGATCGCCTACGTGGCTACCGAATACCTGGCCGCCGGCCGAAAGGAGTTCAGGATCACCCCGGCCGGTTACCTGCGTATGGGACTTCTGGCAGGGATGGTGGTAACCGGCCTCTTCCGCGTCTTCAAGAACCTGCCGTACGTGGACTTTTCGCCCGGCTTCACGATGGCGATCGATATCTCCCACCTGGCATTGATGATGGCCTATGGGGCGGCGGCACTGCTCTTCTGGCGCATTCGGGCGCGGTGGGTGGTTGAGAGAACGAACTGACACGAGGGGATGCCGGACCAGGCCGGAAACGATTGGCTTAACCGCTGGACCGGATCCTGGAAAATCGGGACAGTGGAATAATGAGTGGTTCACCCCAGGGGTGCACCGATACCGGCCTTCCCCCTGCCTCCCCGCCCCCGTTAACCCGGGGGTGGGGTCTCTCCTCTGATGGTCGCCTGCCACCGGCGGCATCCCCTCCGCCTTCGATCGGCAAAGGTTGCCTTGGCTGTTTTGATGTATACCTTTATCCAACAACAAAAAAGGGGGATGCTGATGAAAAAGGTAGAAAGCGGATCGTACGTCCGCGTGGAATACGAGGGGAAGCTCGACAACGGTGAGGTGTTCGACAGCAGCCATGGCAGGCAGCCTCTCGAGGTGGAGATCGGGGCCGGGCGGGTCATCAAGGGCTTTGAGGACGCGCTGGTGGGCATGTCCATGAACGAGAAGAAGACCTTCACGATCGAACCCAAGGATGCCTACGGGGAAAGGGACGAAGACCTCAAGGCTTCTTTTCCCAGGAAGGAGGTGCCGCCGGGGATGGATCCACAGGTGGGGCAGACGGTCACTCTGACCTCCCCCCAGGGGCAGCACGTGCCGGGCCGGATTGCCGGGGTGGACGATGACAACATCACGATCGACCTGAACCATCCGTTGGCCGGCGAGTCACTGACCTTCAAGGTGGAGGTGGTGGAGATCAACGATCAGCCGACTTCCCGGCCCGAAGAGGGATGCGGTGCGGGCTGCGACTGCTCCGGCGGCGGGTGCGCGTAAAATAGAGGACGCGTAACCCCCCGCGGCCGGGACCTTGAACCGCCTTCCGGGCGCCGGTCCCCAGCGACATCGCCGTTTCCTGGTGACCGGCGCCCGTCCCTTCAGGGGTCGATCCGGTGGACCGGCCCCTCTGCGCCCAAATCCACCGTCAACTTTCGCCTTGTTCCGTGAAACCTGCCGGTTGGGGGTTTTCCCGATTCACCCGCAGGCGTCGGATGCAAGGCGCCCGACATCCCGAGGAGCGAGTCGTACAGGCCGGTACGTCGCAGCGACGAGAGACGAGGGCAACGGTGCAGACGATGCTTGATGGTGAATCGGGGTGCGCTCTTGCTGTTTACTCCCTTTCCGCGCCTGTGTTATAAAGAAAAATTACCTCGATCATGGAAGGAGAGCGGCATGAGTCTCAGCAGAAAGAGCTACGTCGAAGATCAGAAGAAGAGTGCCCTGAGCAAACTCGAGGCCCGGAGAGGGTCCCTGAAAGAGAAGGGACTTAGTGACGAGGCCATTGCCAAAGACGTCACCACGCGAAGGCTGAAAGCGGACGTCAGAAAGGCTGATTTCAGGCTTGCCAGCATCGCGGCCCAGGAGAAATTGAACGCGTCCGTGGCCAAGGCCACGGCCGAAAAGAAGGCGGCCGGCAAAACGCCGAAGAAGGAAGCGAAGGGGAAAGAAAAGGAAAAGGCTCCTGAGAAGAAGGAGAAAAAGGCCAAGAAGGAAAAACCCGCCAAAGAGGCCAAACCGCAGGGGAAGAAAGAAGAGCCCGAAGAGCCGAAAGAGCAGCCACAAGCGGAATAGCGGGTGGGCAGGAACCAACGACCGCCCTGTACCGACATGAAAAGGGCCGCGGCGCAACCCCGGGTTCGGTTCTCAACGATCCGCAGGAGGCGGTGCGCCCGGTTCTTTTCCGCAAACCGGCCTGAGAGAATGGCTCGCTCTCAACCGCTCCCATAATTGCCTGATGATCAGCGCGCCCGCCTCGTAGCCTTCGATTCGATCCTTCCCGCTCGACTGCCGACACGACTCCAACAGCACTGCGCTTCCCAGCCAAAGCCGGATCTTTCCACGAAGGGTTCGCCCCAACGGCGGGTCGAGGCTCAGCAGTTCGGTCTCCTTCATCTTGGCGATCACGACCTTGTCTCTCAACGGAAGCCCGGATGAGAGCCTGTCGACCGCCTCCTCAACGGTTCGTGGGCAGGATTGCTCGATCACGGACCGGAGGAGCTTCTTCGTATCCTCGTAAATGGCCGGATCCTCACTGGCCCGGGGGCCGGCTACGTTCAGGACCTTGATCTCCCTTGCATCGATCCAGTTCACCGTGGCAGCCACCGCTTCAGGGTGTCCAAGCCGGTTCAAGTCGATATGGAGACAAGGCTTCCTGTGCTTTGCGGAGAGCCCCTTGGTGACGGCCGATCCCCCCGAAAGCTTCCCGTGCGATATGATCAGCGTGCCGTCCGAATCGATGACATTCATCAGGGTTCTCTGGAGATAGCTGATGGAGGTAATCTCTTTCACGTGGTATCGATCCGGTAGTCTGCCGGCTTCCGTCTTCCTGCCCCGGGGCACCCATCCGCCATGAGGAATTCCGAGCTCTATGGCTACATCCAGACCCGCCTGATCGGCCCCTGTCTGACCCCCCGATACGATTTTCTCGATCATCTCCGAGCCCCTGCAAACCGATACGACCTTGCCGTAAGTGCTTAGCTTATAAGATTTCCGGGATTGGAGTTCAAGAGATTTGGTTTCGCCGGGGGGCCGACAGATCCCAAGGGAGGGGGAGATGGCCAG
Organism: Deltaproteobacteria bacterium; assembly: GCA_020060215.1. The sequence continues at coordinate 52,044 of JAGVAP010000121.1, forward strand.
GGACCGGAATGCTGGTTCACGGGCCGACGTCATTTCAAGGCGTCGATCTTCCTCTTCAGCGCCTCCCGGTGATCGAACGTCTCTTTCATGATCCTTGACGAGAGATCCTGGAACTCCAGGTCCCTGGACTTCACGATCTCGAAGTATCGTGATTCCAGGATGGACTTTTCCATGTCATAGGCAATATGGAACGATTTGGGGACGTTCAATCGTCCTTCCTTCACATCCGAGGTGTTCTGCTTCACATAGGAGAGGATGGTCTGGAGGGCGGAAGTGTTGAAGGGTCTCCCGCTCTCGAAGCGCTCCGGCTTGGAGCGGATGAGATCAGAGATCTTGCGGATGCAGTCGGCATGCCGCTCTTCCATTTCAGCCAGGCCGCGAAAGAAGGCGGAATCCTCCCGAGAGGCACTCGCGCACGCGCCGTAATATGCGGAGAGCGCAAGCTCGTTCTCGGCCATCGTTTTCAGAACCGAAAGCAACAGGGGGAGATTGACAGGCGCCATCGGGACTCTCCTTTCCACGGTGGTTCGGGGGGGGGATCAGGACCCGATCCTTTCGGCCCTGTATACCATGTTTTCCTTCATCCGGTACCCCTTTTTGTGGTAGGTGTGGGGACAGGGATGGATCGCGTGGCCATGTCATTTTGGGCTGGAGGTATTCCGCGTGCTGAGAGAAGCCGGTCTGTCGGAGACGATCAGGAGGGGAATCCCGAAAGAACGCTGCGTTTACGTGGCGCGGCGGAGAGGGAACGATGAAATCGCCCCTTCGGATGCTCTCTACAGGGATTTCGACGCGAGAAAGAAGAGGCTCGAGAAGGAATACGGAAAAGGAAGCGATGAGGCCCACAACCAGGCGTTCCTGGAATGTGATTATGAACGCCGTTTCAGGGAGGGAATCCAGTCGGACCCGGGCGCCCTGAAGAAGCTCGAAACCATCTCCGAACGATCCAGGCACCAGGATATCTTCCTGGTCTGCTATGAGGGGGGTGCCAAGGCGTGTCACCGGAGGATCCTCCTCCGGATCGCGGAGGAGCTCTTCGGCGCCGTAGTCATGGTGGAGGGCGTCGAACCTGGGCGTCGTTAGCTGCCCCTGAACCCTCCCACCTCTGGTGGAGGGTCACTTGTCCGCACATCCCGCAAACATGGCGGCCAGCTTCTCCCTGCTGATGCGCAGGTAGTCCCTGTCCCTGGAGAAGACCTCGAGCGTGATCGTGCCGTCATACCCTGCGTCTCTCAGTTTCCGGACCACCCTCGGAAAATCGATGGACCCGGCACCTACGGGAAGATGTTCGTCGTCTCGCCCGGAATTGTCGCTGGCATGGATATGGCCGATCCGAGAACCGTGGACGGCGATAAAAGAGATGATCCTTTCGGTGCCCCCCTCCCCGATGTTCGCATGGCCGGTGTCGAGCGCGAGCCTCGCTGCCGGGTACTTCCGGAAAACGGGCTCGAAGTCCTCCGGACTCTTCAGGGACAGGGAACGGGGGAAGAGGTTTTCCACACAGACGGGGAGACTCAGCCGTTCGGCCTCTTCCAGAACCCGCTCCAGGGCGCGGTCCGCGTACTGCCGCGCCTGATCCCTTGCCATTGCGCCGAGCCCCTGGATGAAACTCGGGTGAAGGACCGCCTTGAGCGGCTGGAGCTCGGAAGCCTCCCGGAGGGAGAGAAGGGTTTCCTGGACAGAGGCCTCCCGCAGGCTCTCGGTCAGATCCGCGGTGGAGACAAAGGTGGGGAGATGGATGACCAGCCCCATCCCGAGCCGGTCCAACCCCTTCAGCAGATCCTGTCTCGATCCCCTGATCACGCTGTAGTGGGCGCAGGGGGGATCCATGGTCAGCTCGAGATAATCAAAGCCGAGTCGGGCGATTTCCTCGAGTTCCTGAAGGACCGGTCTTAACGGCGAGTTCATGGCACCGTAGAGCATGTCCTATACTCCTCTGGAAAGAACCGTCTCCTGTTTCAAGAAGCGGGCGCGGAGCGCATGGAGCATGGCGCAAAGAAACGAGAACAGGTTAGAAAGCGGTGGAATGCGCTCTGCGCTTTGCCTCTCTCTGCTATGCGCTCTCACTTAAGCTCGGTCGGGTAGTCGGCCTTCACCCAATCGTCCCAACCGCCTTGGAGCGCATAGACCTTGGAATAGCCTTTTTCGATGAGCTTCTGTGCCACACGGGCACTGGTCCCCTCCCGGGGTCAGGCTCAATAAAGGACAAGGGTCCTGTCTTTCGGATACTTGTCCGCCCATGAGGAGAGTTCACCCGGATCTTCCCTCAGTGCTCCCTTGATCTTTGCCTTGCTCGCGATCCAGTCGGACTCCGAGCGAACATCGATGATGATCGCATCCGGGTTCCCCACCATCTTCAGGACTTCCTCTTTCGAGATCCTGGGTACCTCCCGCGCCTGGACGCAAGATGCGCCCGTCAGGGCGAGCAAGACCAAAAAGGCCAAGACGATTCTGCTGCGTTTCATGCTCATCCTCCTCCTGCGATCCCTGCCCTTTTATCCAAATAAGAAACGGCCCTTTCTCGTCATCCCGGCGTAAACCGGGATCCAGTGTTTCCAAGCTGTTGCAGGACATCTGGACTCCGGTTTCCACCGGAGTGACGACTTTTTGGGAGGGCATCCGATCACAGCTTCACGATATCTGAGCAATCCCACCGGGTCCACGGGTGAAATCCGGTATCCGAATGGAAGGCAAGGCGCAAACAGACGCAGATCGGGCCGATAGACGGCGCTGAATCCGGACAGGGAGTCTCCCACCCGTAAATCCGACAGATCGACGGATTATGCCATCCTTCACCCGGGGCCGCAACTGTGTTAGAGTGCTTCCCCAGGCAGGCGTCCCCCGTAACCGGAAAACCGGAAGGAGGAAAAATGAACAAACCAGCCAAACCCCTTCTCTGTTCGTGTGTCGGAGTGTGGTTATTCTGCTTGATCTTTGCCCCTGCGGCCCTGCCCCGGGAAGAAAAGATGTTCAGGGCAAGGATCGGGCTCCTGGTCCGGTCCGGGGATCTGGTCCTTCAGGCCCGGTCCCATGACCAGTTGAACGAAGGCGATCTGATCCGGATTTACGTCCACCCGGAGGCGAGTTCCTTTGTTTACGTCGTCCACACGGATCAGCAGAACAGGAAGGCGAGCCTGTTGAACATGACCGAGCAGAAGGTGCACTCCTGTATGCTTGTCCTACCCTCCGTCGCAGAATACTACCAGGTGGACGGCAAGAGCAACAGGGAGGTATTCACCATCGTCTGCAGCCCCACGCAACTGCCCGAGCTTGCGGCGGGGCAAATCGATATGGATTATGAGAAATGGAAGGGGCTGGAAAAGACCCTGATGGAAAGGAGCGCGCTCCAGATGGTGGAGACCGTGGACCGGCCTTTCCCGATCATCGGCAGTGTCCGTTCCGTGGATTCAGGACCCGGCGGCCCGCCCGTTCCGGTCTTTACCGGGAAGGGCTTGCTGGTAAAGAAGTACGAGTTCGAGATCAGAAAACCTTGAAATCCCGGCGCGCCGGCGATCCTCACGACCGGCGTCAGCATAGGGGAGGGGAGAGACCATGAAGATTTCCATTACCTATTGCGGCGCTTGAAACTACCTTCCGCAGGCCACCGGTCTGGCGGCCGCGATCTCCAGGGAGGCAGGAGTCGAAACGGAGCTGATCGAGGGAAAGAACGGCGTTTTCGATGTCGTGGTCGACGGCCGACTCGTCTTCTCAAAGAAAAAGACGGGCCGATTTCCACAACACCAGGAGATCCTCGACAAGCTGGTTACCCTTTGACCGCCCCCGCGGTCATGCCCTCGATGATGCGCCGCTGAAAGGCAAAGACCATGACGATGAGGGGAACGGTGACCGCCACCGATGCGGCCGCAATGTCTCCCCACGGGACCTCGTGGACGCCGGGAAACAGGGCTATGGCCACCGGAACGGTGCGTGATGCCTCGGTGGCGGTGAAGGTGAGGGCGAAGAGGAATTCGTTCCAGGAGAAGATGAACACGAGGATCGCCGCGGTAAAGAGGCCGGGTCCGGAGATCGGGAGCATGATCCTGTAGAAGCACTGGAAGGGCGTACACCCGTCCACCCTTGCGGCGTGATAGATCTCATCCGGGATCTGTCTGAAAAAATTGGTGAGGATCCACACGGAGAGGGGGAGGGAAAAGCTCGTGTAGGTCAGGACCAGGGCCGAAAGGGTGTCGCGCAGACCGACACCTCGAATGATCAGGTAGAGGGGACTGACCGTGGCGATGGCGGGGAACATGGAGGCGGAGAGCACGAACCCGAGGATCAGGGGCTTGAACCTCACCCTCAGCTTGGCCAGTCCGAAGGCGCAGAGAGAACCGATCCCGATGGAGAGCGCCGTGGTCATGAAGGCGACCACCGCGCTGTTCGCCATGTTCTTGAGAAACGGCCGGACGGCGAAGACCGATATGTAATGGTCCATCGTCACACGCTCCGGAAGGACCGGGGGCAGTCTCGTGATGGTCTCGTCCGGCTTCAGGCTCGTGATCAACTGCCACAACAGGGGACCGAGGCAGTAAAGGCACAAAAGGACGAGGATCGCTGCATAGGCCGGCCGTTTCACCTGCGCACCTCCTCCCGCAGAAGACCGGCATAGAAGAGACTGATCAACCCGACGCAGAAGAAGACCAGGATCGCGAGGGTGGATCCATATCCGAACTGGAGGGTCTGGAAGAGCACCTTGTAGGCGTAGATGGAAAGCGTCTCGGTGGTGTTGGCCGGGCCTCCGCCCGTCAGCACATAGACCGAATCAAAGACCCTGAAGGCGTCGAGGGTCCTGAAGATGAGAACGATCAGGATCACCGGCTTCAGGAGAGGGAGGGTGATCCATCTGAAGATCTGCCACCGGCCGGCGCCGTCCACCCGCGCAGCACGGTAGAGCTCCCCGGGGATCACCTGCAGTCCGGCCATGAGGAGAATCGCCACGAACGGCGTGGTCTTCCAGACATCCATGAATACCGCGGCATGGAGGGCCCAGAAGGGACTCCCCAGCCAGTTGACCGAAGTGGCCGTCACGTAGTTGATGATCCCGAAGTCGCCGTTGTACATCCATTCCCACATCCTTGCAGAAACGACCGTCGGTATGGCCCAGGGGACCAGGACCACGGCCCTGACGATGCCCCTCAGTCGGAACTCCCTGTTCAGCAGGAGGGCGATTCCGAGCCCCAGCAAGAGCTCCAGTGCAACGGAGGTGATTGTGAAATAGATCGTGTTCTTGAGGGCGTTCCACAGCCGCTCATCCCCGAGGAGGAAGAGATAGTTTTCCAGACCCGTAAAGCGGCTTATGCCGAAGATGGGGAGCTTCCGATGAAAGCTCAGGTAGAGGGCGTAGAGGGCCGGATAGACGGTGATGAGGGCGATGAGGACGAGGGATGGGACGATGAAGACCGTGCCGTCGCCGTGTCTCTTCACGGTTCCACCTCCAGGATGCGCTCGATCTGGCGGCGGGCCGAGCCCAGGGCGGCCGCGGGTCCCTTGATCCCGGAGACGACGGCGCTGAACTCGGGCTGCATCACCTGCGTCATCATCATGTAGAACGGAGAGACCGGACGCGGCCTTGCCCTCATGAAGATGTCATAGAGCGATACCATGAACGGCTGCTGCTCCTTCAGCTCCCGGTCCCGGTAGACCGACCTGCGCGGGGGTTTGTAGCCGATCGTCAGGGCGGCGGCCTTCTGCACTTCGGGAGAGGTGAGGAAGCGCACAAGCCTTTCCGCCGGTTCGGGTCTTTTCGAGAACCGGTTTACCCCCAGTTGCCAGCCGCCGAGGGTCGATGCGGACGGGTGGGGCGGAAAGGAGGGAAGCGGACCCATCCCGATCTTTCCGCGGACAGGCGAGTCCTCCGCGTTCATCAGGTTCCAGGCGTAAGGCCAGTTCCGCATGAACAGGGCCCGACCGTCGCGGAAGATATGCCTCGTCGGCTCCTCCGTGGCGGTGGTGACGAGGGGAGGCGAAATGGAGCCGACAACAAGGTCCCTCATGAAACCGGCCGCCTCGATGTTCTCCCTGCTGTCGATGACGAGGGACCCGTCTTTCAGGACATCGCCTCCGTTGGACCAGAAGAATTCAAGCACATTGCAGACGAGCCCTTCATACTGCTTCCCCTGCCAGATGTAGCCGTAGAGGGCCTCTTCCCGCGCGGTGATGTACCCGGCGGTCTCCACCAGCTCATGCCATGTCCGGGGAGGGGGAAACCCGTGCTTGTCCAGGAGGTCTTTCCGGTAATAGAGCATCCCCGCATCGATATACCAGGGCACCGCATAGAGCCGGTCTTCGTACGTCACGGCCCTCATCGGTCCTGGAAAGAAGTCCTCCCTCTCCCCCTCGGGCACCAGGTGGCTCAGGTCCCTGATCCATCCCGCCCGGGCAAACTCCGGCACCCAGATGACATCCATGCTGAGGACATCGAAGTCCGCGCTCCGTCCCTCCAGGTTGATGGCATAGAACTGGTGCTGCTCGTCCGTGGAAGAGGGGAGGACCTCGCTTATGACCCTGAGGTCCGGATTCTCGGACTCGAAGCGGTCGAGGATGGCACGGAATCGTGCGGGATCTCCGGCGATCCTTCCGTGCTTGAACACGACGATCTCTTGCGAGGGGACTCCGGGCGACCGCTCCCCTTCTGTACACGCGAAGAGGGAAAGGAGGCAGGACAGGAGAATGGTCGCAGTGCCGATCCGGCTTCTCTTGCGCATGGAAAGAGTATATCAGAACCCGCTCCCTTCCGGGAGCTTTTCCTTCTCCCGGACAGCCGAGTCTCTTCCGGGGGGCGGATGGTCTGTAGCAAACGGCCTGCCACGGAGCATGGAGGGGCTGCTCCCTGCAGGATTCGATCCCGGTTGCAATTCATGCCCCGATGGCTATAAAGAAGTAACACTTTGGCCCCATGAAAGACGAAGGTCCAAGGGGTTGGCCATGGGGGACCCTTTCATGACCCCTGCCGAGTACGTCTTGGTTTTTGGAGAAGAGACCCCCAATCCCTGCAGCATTTGCAGACATCTGGGATGACGGAAGCGGGAAATGAAGAGCGACTGCAACATACCGGAGACCTCCGCAAAGAAGGAGGGGGGAATGAGACGGATCCACCTGAGGGCGGACAACGGGCCCATCGACGAATGGATCGGGCGATTGATCGACGAGGCGGGCGGGATCAAGCGGCCCTCGATCGTCCGGGAGATGATCCTCATGTCATTGAAGGCCGGGCAGGAGGACAGAGGCGGCGTGAACCTGAAGCTCATGAACACCAGCCTGAAGGAGATGAGGTATACCGCCAAGGTCTTCGGGGCTTACCCGAACATGAAAAAGGTCTCGGTCTTCGGTTCGGCGCGCACCCGACCCGATCAGGAGGCCTACAAGACGGCCTTTCTCCTCGGTCGAAGACTGGCGGAAAACGGGTTCATGGTGATTACCGGCGGCGGGGCCGGCATCATGCAGGCCGTGAACGAGGGGGCCGGGCCCGAGCATTCCTTCGGCATAACCATTCGCCTTCCTTTTGAGCAGGCCAATCCGACCATCCAGGGCAGCCCCAGAAGTGTGAACTACAAGTACTTTTTCAACCGCAAGGTGGCATTCATCAAGGAGTCGGACGCCGTCGTGCTGTTCCCGGGGGGATTCGGCACGCTGGATGAGGCGATGGAACTCCTGACGCTGGTGCAAACGGGCAAGCGGAATCCGCTCCCCATACTCCTGGCCGAGGAGAGCGGCGGCACCTACTGGCTGGACTGGGTCCGATTCGTGGAGGGGACCGTCCTGCCCGAGGGTTATATCGGGGAAGCGGATCTGCGGCTTTTCCAGAGGGTCGAATCCATCGAGGAGGCGGTGGAGAGCATCGGTCGCTTCTACAGCCGTTACCACAGCCTGCGGTATATCGGAGATCAGTTGGTCATCCGCCTTGAATCGGCCATGGAGCCGCATGCGGTCGAGCGGCTGAGGAGCGAGTTCTCCGATATCCTTGCCCCCAAGGGGGAAGCGGTCCTGTCCGGCCCCCTCCCCATCGAGTTGGACGAGACCGAGACCCTGCACCTCCCCAGGCTGGTCTTGAGTTTCAACCGCAGGGACTTCGCCAGGCTCAAGGAACTCATCGACGCCGTCAATCGGGCCTGAACTCCGGGCGCGCACGACGGTTCGCCCCTCCGCCTTCCGTCCCCCGCCCCAGCGAAGCGGTCCTCCCTCGGTTCTTCACAAGTCAGTCCAACTCACCCGGAAGGATGTGTCTCCCCTTTCTGACAAAGAACTGCGAGGCCTTTTGGGGCAAGAGGGTTGCTCCGTATTTCAGCGCCGAGCCGGCGGAGGGGCTGAGGAGAAACGCCTTTGCGAAACATCCCCTGGCCTCCGACCGTTTCCCCTTCAACACAAGGAGGTTTCCCATGCTGCGCCAGGTCTGGCTCAGGACGAACGAGGTGATCTTTCGTTCCCCCGGTGTGAGTTCAGGGAGTTCCAGGAGGTTCGTGTAGACCTCCCCGAAGGCCCGACAGGTGTAGAGTCCTTTCCTGGTTCGCTGGGATGCCAGGTTTTCGATCGATTCCCGCCTCCGGACGATCTCCACCAATACTCTCCTGGAGAAGGAAAAGGGTCCCTGCAGCGCGAGTCGAGCCATGACATCCCTGTCCTCGGCAATGGAGAGATGAGGCTTGAACAGCCCGGCCTGCAACAGGACGTCACGGCGGACGACCATGGGTTGAAGGAAGAAATGGGAGTGGCCGACGATCATGCCGTATGGCCGTTCAAACACCAGTCGTTCCGTGGAGCCGAATCTTTTCAGGAGACCGATCTCTCCGAAGTGGTCGCTTCTCTTGCCGTCCGCGAAGACGGTGACCGCATTCGTGACATGCGCAACGGCATGGGGAACCTCATGGATGTTCTTCCTCTGGGTAGAGAGGTACTCCTCCTTCCAGAGATCGTCGGAATCGAGGAAAGCGATCCACTCCCCTGCGGCCTGATGAATTCCGACGTTTCGCGCTGCGCTCACGCCGCGGTTTTCCTGGCGGTGACAGCGAATGCGGCCGTTGTAGGATTCGAGGGCTTCACGGGTGTTGTCCGTCGACCCGTCGTCGACCACGATGATCTCGTAGGCCGGCACCGACTGGCGAAGCACGCTTTCGACGGCCTCGGTCACGAATGGAGCCCGGTTGTATGTGGGGATGATCACGCTGAAGGTCGTCATTCTTTCCCCCCTGACTGCACAGCCTCTTCATGAAACCCAGGGATCTTGAAACGGCGGGTCTTTGCCGGCGCCGACCGATACAGGGTGCTGGTATGGAGCCTTGCCCTTTTCGATCTCCCTGCCCGGTGCACTCCTGTAGGATGGGTGGGGCGGAGCGAAACCCATCCCTTCGAGCTCTACAACCCCCCCGGGTGAACCCTGTCCTAAGCCGAGAACCGCGATCTGATCCTCATCCATACACCAGGGATCATCTTGCTGCTGCTCAAGAGGTTCCGTAAGCAGTAAAGACACGCCAGCAGGGTCATGACGGCACTGACGGCCAGGTGGCCTTCCGGGAGCACCAGGGGGGCAAGGAAGACCACCGCCGCCGCCGCCCCGGTGATCGACATGAGACGGATGTTGCCGGTCGAAAACGTGAAGCCGTAGTGGTGGTGAACGATGCCGAAGATCAGAAGCCAGTACAGGAGATTCATGGCCAGGAACGCCATTCCCACTCCGGACAGTCCCGCCCATGTGATGCCTATCCATGCGAAAGCGAGGTGAGAGGAGTTGGCCAAGAACTCGCTCCAAAGGAACAGCCTGCGGTTCCCTTTTGCGCGGAGCATATACCCCATGGGCCAGCTCATGACCTGGAGAAACACACCCAGGACCTGCCATCGAAGGATGTCTACGGCGAGCATGAACTCCGACGAGTAGAATGCCACGATCACCAAAGGGGCGAGGGTGATGGTGGCCAGGATGCCCGGGAACGCAAGGAGGATACCGACCGCGATCTGATCGTTGACCAGGCTGGAGAACTGGCGCGGATTTCCGGACGCTGCCGTAAGGCGCGGGTAGAAATCCGTGAACATGGCCCTCAGGATGACGGCCACATAGACGGACGACAGATTTGCGGCCGCCTGATAGATGCCGGTGGCCGACAGGCCCAGCTGCTTCAATACGAGGACCCGCAGGATGTAGGTGGTCCCCATCGTCATGAGCGATCCGGCCATGAACGCGAATCCGAGCTTGAGGAGCGGTTTGGAATGGGACAGGACGGTCTGCCATTTCATCTCGCTGCGCTCCGCCTCGATATCTCGCGCGTACCACCAGCAGGTCAGGAGAAGCGAGCCGGACGCAGCCACGAGAAAGAGCGCGACCCCTTCCGTCCCGAAGAGGTAGATGATCGGAATACTCAGCAGGGTTCCCCACAGGGCACCCAGGATGTTGATCTTGGCCAGATCGCCGATTCGTCGCATGCCCTGGATGAGGGCAATCTGCCCTCCGGAAACGGCCCCGAACAGGATCGTTGCGGAGAGGAGGACCAGGTCCCACGTATGGCCGGGATCTCCGAATGTCCAGAGACTGATCGGCTTGCTGAAAGCCAGCAGGAACACCAGCCCACCGATCCCGAAGACCAGGGCGGCCCGCCTGACGCTGAAGACGGTTCGCGAGATGCCGGTTCGGTTTCCGGTCTCCACGTCCGCGGCCATCTGGCGGACGCCGCTTTCACCGATGCCCATCCCGGAGATGGCTGTCAGGAGATTGGTGGTGGACAAGTAGATGCCCGCCAGACCGACTCCGGCGGGTCCGATCAGCAACGCGAGGATCTTGGTCCGCAGGATGCCGAGGAGGATGGTCATGACCGACGATCCTCCCATGATGAACGTGGATTTCAGGATCTGTCTGTAAGACCTGCCGGCCCTTTCATCCGCACTCTGCTGCATCTGATCCCCGTGGAGAACGGCAGAAGCTCGTATGATGTTGAAACCCCGGCCCTCTGGACCAGGTCAGAGACGATTGGCGCGGCCGGGAAAGCATATCGAAGGGATGGGCTTCGAAGCCACGAAGCCATCTCTTGGCGTTCTCATCACCGGGCTTTTGGTTGTTTTTCCCCCATCTTCCATCATTCCAGCACTCCAGGTGTCTTCATGTGCCCCATACCTATTAAGGCGCCACCGGATGTTGTCAATGAAAGATGCCGAATCGCAAGGGGGTTCAACAGGATGGGCGGTCTTGAGGTGGAGGGCGGAAAAACGGACTTCCTTCCTGAACGCTGTGGAGCGTTCTCGATGCTCCGGCGTGTGTCGCAGGAGCAAGCTCCTGACTGCAATCGGGGGATGGGTTCGGAAGCGGGCGTTGAATCGCAAACTCCATTCAGAACCCTTACGACCGGTGCGATTTCCCCTCAGGCGCAAGGACGTCGGCAAGTCTCCCTGCGAGGGCGTTCAAGTCGAATGGTTTCTGGATGAAGCCGTCGCAGCCCCGGTTCAGGATCTCCTGAGCCTGTCCGTCAAGGCTGTACCCGCTGGAGAGGAGCACCTTCACATGGGGGTTGATCTTGCGCATCCGGTCGAACGTCTCGCCTCCGCCCAGGTGAGGCATGATCATGTCCAGGATCACGAGGTCGATCTCTTTCTGGTGCGTTCCATAAACCCTCAGGGCCTCCTCGCCGCTGCCCGCAAGAAGGACGTTGTAGCCCAGCGCCGCCAGCATCTGGTTACCCAGGTCGAGAATCGTCTCCTCGTCATCGACGAAGAGGACCGTGCCGTTCCCTGCCGCGGTCCCGGACAGGGGGTCCTTCTTCTCCTTGCCCGGCTTCTCCCCCGTAGCCGGCAGATAGATCGAAAAGGTGGTTCCGCGTCCGAGGCTGGACTCCACGTCGATGTAGCCTCCATGGGCCTTGATAATGCCGTAGGATGAAGCGAGCCCCAGCCCGGTGCCTTTGGCCAGACCCTTGGTCGTGAAGAAGGGTTCGAAGATGTGCTCGAGGGTCTCCTTGTCCATGCCGTTCCCGGTGTCCCCGATGCTCAACAGGACATAGTTCCCCGGCTTGGGCCTGTACGGCCGGCCCTCCATGTGGCCCTGGGTCACGTTCATGGTCCTGATATGGAGATCTCCTCCGAGAGGCATGGCATCGGCTGCATTGACATAGAGGTTGAAAACGACCTGTTCGATCTGACTCTGGTCGGCCCTCACTGCGGACAGCTCCTGGGCCAGATCATAGTGAACCCGGATCTCCTTTCTGGTCGAGCCGAAGGTCTCGGCCGTTTCCCGGACCACGTTGTTCAGGCTGATCGGCCTGGCCTCATACTTCCCTTCCATGGCATACCCGAGAAGCTGGCGGGTCAGCTCCGACCCGTTCCTCACCAGCTTCTCGATCACCTTGAGGTTGCCGTAGTGCTGGTGCTCGGGGCTCATATGCAGAAGCATCAAAGAGACATTTCCCAAGATCCCCATGAGGAGGTTGTTGAAGTTGTGTGCCATGCCGCCGGCCAGGGTGCCGAGGGATTTCATTCTCAGGGCCTGCTGGAGCTGAGCCCCGAGTCTGCCCCGTTCCTCCTCCGCCTTTTCCAGGTCGGTGACATCCAGCGCAAAGCCGATCATCCCGACCACCTTCCCGTTCGTCCCCACGTAGGGGATCCGGTCGATCAGGACGCGCCTCTTCCCCTGAGGGGTGATGATCGACTCCCGCCTGTTCAGGATGGGTTCTCCGGTCCTGATCACCTCCAGGTCCAGTTCGTAGCTCTGGGGATCGTACTCGGGAAAGAGATCACTGTATTTTCGGCCCACCAGGCTGTTGAGCGGGCTCCCGACCGCCTTGGCGAAGTTCTTGTTGGCCCGGATGAGGTTCTGGTCCGCATCCTTGTAAAAGATAACGGCCGGCGAGGAATCGAGCATGATCTCCAGTTCGTGCGCCTTTTGCTCCAGGATCTTCTGGAGCCTCTGGACATCCCTGGTCCTCTCCGCCACCATGCTTTCGAGCCTGGAAACGATATCGAAATAGTTGGTGGTGGCGATCTCGTTCTCTTCCCTGGTAAGGCGGAGATCATTCCTCAGATGCTTGATCTGGGTTTCCAGGGTGGCGATCCTCTCCTGGAGCTGGATGTCCCGTTCCTCTTCCATTATCCGAAAAGCCCCTGCTCCTCCATCTGGATGATCTGTTCCTGGACGTCCTTGCTGATGAGCTCGAGGGCACGGCGCTCGATACCCGTCTCTTTCAGGCAGCGGCTGAAGGCGGCCGAATCGGTACAGGCGCCATCCTCCACGTGCCCGATCTTTTTTTCCTGGCAGAACGCGTCTGCAAGATAGAGGGTACAGACGATCCTCGCATGGCGGGAGGGGGTCTTCGCGGGGCTGTGATGCTGACCGACGGCCGCGCAGAGCTCTTCGGGCATGTCCCAGCTGGCCAGGACCTCTTTTCCCAGTTGAGCGTGGTTGAAACCGAAGATCAGGTTCTCCGTCTCCGTGAACTCCTGATGGCGCCCTTTGGCGATCTCCAGCATCTCCTGAAACTGCTCGTGACAGAACTGATCCTCTACAATGATGCCGATGTCGTGGAGCAGCCCGGCGGCATAGATGTTCTCGCCCCTTTCTCCGAACTCCCTGCGATAGATCATCTTCCCCATCATGGCTACGGCCACGGAATGCTTCCACAACGCAAGTCTGGAGTACCCGTCGGTGGCCGTTTCGCTGGAGAAGACGCTGCAGACCTTCTGGTTCAAGGCCAGTTCCTTGATCGCTTCGAACCCGATCCACAATACGGCCTTGAGGATTTCACCGATCTTGGAGGGAGGGGAATAGTAGGCGGAGTTTGCCACCTTCAGCACATGGGCCGTCAGCGGAGGGTCGACCTCGATCAGCTCTTTCAGGTCCTTGGCCGTGGACTTCGGATCATTGATGATCTTGAGAATGCCGGAGACGACATTCTTGATGGAGGAGATCTCGGACTCCTTCACCAGGTCCACGAGCTTCTGGAGGTCTTTCGAACCATCCGCCTGCGTAGTCATGCCGATCCTTCTTGATCGCGAATTTTCCCAAGGACCTCTGCCGTCCGCCCGACCGGACCGCAGGCAAAGACCGGCTGCCGGCCTCCCCCTCCCGATGCGGTGCCGCGGCCCCAGGCAAGAGATCTATGATTCAATCGGAATAATTGCGGCGCAACTTGAAAGGTTGTCTGCACTTTCTGTGAATGGGGGATCGGAGGGTTCCACGATGAACCGTCCAAAACTTCGTCCAGTGGGCCGGGTCAGAGCCAAATGGCTTTGACGGGGTGCACCGAAGCCGCCCCTCCACGGTCGAAGCTTTACTCTTCCGGTCGAACGGCCCTCTTGAACCGCACTTCGAAGATCGTGTACAGGGTAGGGACGAAGATCAGCGTCAGGAGGGTGGAGATGGAGAGACCTCCGATCACGGCGATGGCCATGGGTGCGTTCGATTCGGAGCCCTCCCCGAGACCGACGGCCATGGGGATGAGGCCCAGGATCGTGCAGAGGGTGGTCATCAGGATGGGACGCAGCCTTGTTCGCCCCCCGAGCACGACGGCCTCCTCGATCCCCATGCCCCGCGCCCGCAGCCGGTTCGTGTAATCGATCAGCAGGATGCCGTTGCTCACCACGATCCCCGCCATCATGATCACCCCCATGAAGGAGGTGACGGAGAGGTTGGTGTCGGTCAGGAAGAGGGCCCAGAGGACGCCGATCAGCCCCAGGGGTACGGAGAACATGATGATGAACGGGTCCAGGAGGGACTTGAACTGGGAGGCCAGCACCATGTACACGAGGACCACCGCCAGGAGAAAGGCGCCCAGGAGCGCGATGAACGATTCCTTCTGGCTTTCCACGGCCCCGGCCAGATTGATCTTGAAGTTGGGGGGGAGTTCCAGCCGGTCGAGCTTGGACTGGATCTCGGCCGCCACGCTTCCCAGATCGCGGCCGAACGTGTTCGCGGTCACGTGGATGATGCGCTGCTGGTACTTCCGCTCGATCTGGATCGGCCCGGCCCCCCTCGTGATTTCCGCGACATTGTCCAGGGGAATGGGCTGGCCCTGCGGGTTGAAGACGAAGATCTGACTCAGGTCGCTCAGGGAGGTCCGGTCCTTTTCCTGCGCCCGGACCGTGATGTCGTACTGGTTGCCCGTGTGGGGATCCGAGAAGATCGAGGCCTTGTATCCGTTGATGAAGGTCTGAACGGCCCTGGCCACCTGGGCCACGCTCAGCCCCATCAGGGCCGCCCTCACCCTGTCCACGACGATGTTCTGCTGCGGATAATCCTGCTCGCGGCTGATGCGGACGTCGGTTGCTCCCGGCGTGGAGCGGATCAGCGACGCCACTTCCTGGGCGAGCTTCTCGGAAATGCGCAGGTCGTAGCCCAG
The DNA here is from genome assembly GCA_020060215.1 of Deltaproteobacteria bacterium. The sequence continues at coordinate 67,349 of JAGVAP010000121.1, forward strand.
GATCTCTACATCGAGGGGGCTTTCATTGCCGAACGAGATCAGCCTCTGCACAATCCCTCCGGAGGAGAAGAAGACCTTCACCCCCGGGAACTCCTGCATGATCCTGGGCCGCAGTTTTTCCATCAGTTCGTCGGAGGTGAGTCTTCGCTCTCCCGGGTTCACCAGCCTGCAGCGGATCCAGCCCATGTGCGGACCGGTGTTCTGCGACCAGGCGGCCGAGACCGTCCCCGAGGGCATACCGAAGTTGACCTGGATCGCCCTGGTCTCATCGCCGATCGTCTTCTGGATAACCCCTTCCATCCGCGCCGCTACCTTCTCCGATTCCTCCAGCCGGGTGCCCACGGGCAGTTGCACCACGAACCGGAACTGGCTCTCGTCCATGGATGGGAAGAACTCGCTTCCGATGAAGAAGTAGAGAGGCAGGCTGCCGATCAGCACGACCAGTACACTGAGGACTACGACCTTTTTCCGGTGGAGGGCCCAGCTCAGGACGGACTGGTACCCCGAATCGATCCTCTCGAATCCTGACCTGAGCTTCCATTTCCAGAGCTCCAGGGACGAAGGGGAGGAGGACAGGACCTCCTCGGTTTCCGGGTGCAGGTATTTGCGGGAGAGGACCGGGATGACCGTGAGAGACACGAAATAGGACGCGATCAGGGAAAAGGCCACGGTGAGTGCGAGCGGGGTGAAGAGCAGCTTGGCGATCCCGGTGACGAACACGACGGGGAGGAATACGATGATGGTGGTGATCGTGGAGGCCAGCACGGCCATCCCCACCTCTCCGGATCCCTTGATAGCGGCCTCTTCCGGAGGGTCCCCGGCGCTCCGATGGCGGTAGATGTTTTCCAGCACCACGATGGCATCGTCCACCAGGCGGCCGACGCCGAGCGCAAGCCCGCCCAGGGTGAAGACATTCAGGCTGAGGTCGAAGAAATAGAGAAGGCTGAAGGCGCAGACGATGGATATGGGTATGGAGAGGGAGACGATGACCGTGCTCCGAAGGTTGCGGAGAAAGATCAGGATGACCAGGATGGCGAGCGTTGCGCCGATCAGGGCTTCATGCTGGAGGTTCTTGATGGAGTTCCGGATGTAGACGGACTGGTCGAAGAGCTCCAGCATCTCCACCCCCGGGGGGAGAAGCTTCTGGATCTTGGGGAGGGCCTTGCGCACATCGTCCACCACCTGGATGGTGTTGGTTCCCGAGGTCTTCTGTACGGCTAGTGAGACCGCCGGCTGCCCGTTTACCCGGATCAGGTTGGTCTGTTCCTGGAAATCGTCCCTGACCTCGGCCACGTCGCGGAGATAGACGGGCTGCTTGCGGACATTGGAGACGATGACGTTCTCGATGGGCTTGACCAGGCTGAACTGGGTTTCCGTGAAGAGCCGGTAATCGAACGGACCGGCCTTAATGTCCCCGGAGGGAAGGATGAGATTCGCCTGCTGCACCGCCTGGACGATGGCGTCCGGTGAGAGATTGAAGGCCTGCAGCCGCTGACGGTCGAAATGGATCTGGATCTCCCGGACCTTCCCCCCCGAGACCCGGGCGGACGCGATGTTGGGTACGTGCTCGATCTCGGGCCCGACCACGTTGTAGGCGAGGTCGTAGAGCTGCCCCTCGTTGAGCCCCCCTCCCATCAGGGTGATGAAGATGACGGATATCTGGGAGACGTCGAATTTGCGGATGATGGGATAATGGACATCCTTGGGCAGGTCTCCATGGATCAGGTTGATCGCCTGGAGCACGTCGGATTGGGCGCCGTCGAGGTTCGTCCCCCAGTTGAGGTAGACGGTCACGACCGAGGTGCCCTGGCGGGAGATGGAGGAGACATACTTCACCCCGTTCACGGTGGAGACCGCCTTCTCGACCGGGTAGGTGACCGTCCGTTCCACGTCCTGGGGATTGGCGCCCGGGTAAAAGGTGGCGACCGTGATGGACGGGTAGGTGATCTCCGGGAACATATCCACGGGCAGCTTGGAGAAGGAGATGATCCCCAGGATCATGGAGCCGAGGACCGCCATGAGGATGGTGATGGGATTACGAAGGGCGAATCGAGCTAGATTCATGGGTATCTCTCAAACGAAATCCGAAATCCGAAGCACGAATTCCGAAACAATCGCAAAAGCTCAAAATCCAAATGACTAAAAAGAGCGCCATGCATTTCTGAGTAAACTCGCTTTGAAGATTCAATCATTCGTGCTTTGGTATTGTTTCGGATTTGCTTTCGCCGGAAAACGCGTTCTTAACTCGGCAGGACCCCTATCTTGCCGGGTTCGTGCTTGACTGCAGGGATAACCTGACCTGGGCCCCGTCCTTCAGGGAGGTGTGCCCGGCCGTGAGCACCGTTTCCCCCGGGCTCAACCCCTCCAGGATCTCGATCACCGTGTCCCGGACCACGCCTTTTCGGACGGGCCTGCGAAAGGCCTGGCCGTCCTGGAGGACAAAGACGAAGTCCCGGTCCACTTCGGTGATGAGGCTCTGGATCGGCACCAGGACGGCCGTCGGGTTGGAGCGGAGGATGATCTCGGCCCTTCCGAACATGCCCGGTTTGAGTAGGAAATCCGGGTTGGGGATGGCGATCTGGATCTCCGCGGTTCGGGACTGGAGGTCCAGTGCGGGGTTGATGATCTCGATGGTGCCGTGAAAGACCCGGTCCGGGAAGACCGCGATGGTGATCTTCACGGGCTGGCCCTTCTGCAGGTGAATGAGCTCCCTTTCGATGACATGGACCACCATCTTCATCTCGCTCAGATCCATCAGGCAGAGGATAGGGGTGGAGTCTTTGACCATGGTGCCCGGATCCACGAACCGCTTGGTGACACCCCCCTTGATGGGGGAGAGGATGATCAGGTTTGCGAGCTGGGCCTGGTACAGGTCCAGGGCGGCCTTCGCCTGATTCACCTGGGCCTCGGCCAGGGCAATGTCGTTCTCCCAGGTCTTCTTGCCGAGGTTGTTCATGGCCAGGTCATAGGCCGCCTTGGCCACGTTGTACCTCATCCGGACCTCGTCCAGCTTCTGGCGGGCGATGAGATTCTTGTCGTGAAGGGCCTGGTTCCGATCGAGATCCACCTCGGCCAGTTCCATGTTGGCCTTGGCGTGCTGGATCTGGGCCAGGACGGTCTGCTGGGCCGTTGCCGTGACCTGCTTCAGCCGGGCCTTTGCAGCCTCGAGACTTGCCCGGGCCTGGGCGACCGCGGCCTCGGCCTCCCGCGTGTCGAGGGCGGCGATCTCCTGACCGACCTGGACCATGTCTCCCTCGCGCACATGGATGTTCCCGACCCACCCCTGGACCTTGGAGTAGATCGTCACCTGGCAGCTCGGGGCAATGTCGCCGTTGCGGGAGATCTTGTCTTCGATCAGCCCCTGGGCCGCGGGGGCGACCTCCACCAGCGGGGTCTGGCCCGCACCCCGCCTCTTCGGTTCTTCTCTCTTGGCCGAAATGACCTGGGCCGCCCGAAAGGCCCCAAGCCCTGCCAGCACCACAACGACCAGAATGATCACGGTCCTTTTCATGTTTGCAGATCCTCGGGGGGAACGCTCCCCCTTATATTTGAAGAAGGAGTATAGGACAATCTCCAATAGGGGCCAAGGGGAATTCGGTTATGCGCTTGCGCTGCAGCAAAGGCAGGGGGTAAGATGGAAAAAACCGCAAAGGCTCGGAAGGACGCGAAGAAAATGAAATCAACACCCATCCTGTCGGTCGTGGGGTTCTCGGGGTCCGGCAAGACCACCTACATCGAAAGGCTGATACCGGTCCTGGTCAGCCTGGGCCTCAAGGTGGGCGTGATCAAACACCACTCCCACGATTTTGAAATGGATATGCCCGGAAAGGATACGTGGCGCCACCGGAAGGCCGGGGCCGCGGTGACGGTGATCTCCTCACCCGCCCGAATCGGGATGGTCATGGAGGTGGACCACGATCATTCGCCCGAGGAGCTGGCACTCCTGATGAAGGGGGTGGACCTTATCCTGACCGAAGGGTACAAGAGAGGCCCCTTCCCGAAGATCGAGATCTTCCGGCCCGAGGCCACGGAGAACCAGACGCCCTTCTGTCTGGACGATCCCGAGCTGCTCGCGGTAGTGACCAGGGAGAGGCTCTCCCTGCCGGTGCCGGTCTTCGATTTCGAGGATCTGGAAGGGGTGGCCGGTCTGATCGTCCGGAAGCTCGGCCTGAAATGATTCCTACTCTCGCGGAGCTCTCCCGAGACCATGGAACAGCGGAGTGGTCGCTGTGGGATATCTTCCTGTTCTCAGTACCTCTTCGGGGACCATTACCCGTGTGCCCTCATCCCCTATCTCCTTGAGCCCTTTCCATCCTCCAGAGGACGAGAAGAACCGTCTCCCCGCAAAGGCTCGACTCCGCCTGGAGGGGGATAGACTGAATCGCCTCTTCCGGCTTGAAGATAGACCCCTTCGGCTCCAAGGCCGATCATGCCGGTGTTCAATCTGGCCGGCTGGTGTCAGCGCACATAGGGTACGCCCTTGCCTGGGTGCTCCAATTCCCCGAGAAGCCCGGCGATGTCGTCGGCGAGAGCATCCGAAGGGGTCACGGTCAACTTCCTTCCTGCAACCAAGGAAGAAAAGCGGTCGGCCTCCTGGTGGCTCTTGTAGATATCCCGAAGGGCATCAGAGAGCAACTGGACTTTAGTCTGGGGCAAGCCCTTTTCCGCAACGACTTTTTTGAAGTTCCATTGCTGCCCATCCTGCCACCAGACCATCCCGAAAGCGCCCGGAGGTTTGCCGACGAACGCATACAGGGCTTCATCGGCAGGCACCAGCTCCAGCTTCTCCTTCACATTGCCCACGAATGATTCCAATTGCGGTCGAAAACGTTGAATCCTCTGAGCGGCCTTTCCGTCCTGGTCCATTGGTGGGTACTCCTTCTCCTTGCCGAACAGACTCCCCAGAAGTCCCATGCCAGCCTCCTTTCGGGCCACAGGAAAGCGTTCGCGCATGAAGCGCTCGCTCACGCTCGTTGGGGAAACCGGCGAATGAACTGGAAATCGGCTCCGGACGACGGCTCCGGATGGAAGGAAACACCGCGTGGGCTCCCGAACAGAAGCCTGACAGTGCTGCAGTGCCGGGGGAGCGACCGGAGGATCAGCTTTCGCCGATTCTTCCTTTCACGAGCATCTGCGACCCTCTTCAGGTGAACGGGACAGCGGCCCGACTGCCCCCAGCCTGTAGCAGCCCCCGGCTGCCACACCCTTATGGCCATACTTTTAGCCAGAATGTTCCGTATGTCAAGAATTCTATGCAGCCGGGGAGATGCCTCCACCTCCGGCTTCATCCGAGTGATGCCAATCATCTCACGAAGACTCCCCCTGAAGCCGAGAGGATCCGCCGGATCAGCGCTTCCCGGTCGGGCGGAAACTCCTTGAGCCTTTGCGGCACCCTGTTCCTGAAGGGATCGTAGACGGCGAATGCGGGGCTGAGGGCGAGATCGCCCCATCCGAGCAGCACCTTCACGCACTCGACGGCAATGCGGGTTGCGGTGAACCAGACCATCGGCGCAAAGGAAGGCGCCCTGCCCCTGGCCAGTTTGAGCAGTGTTTCATCCCTGAAGTAGTCCGACACGCCCTCCACGTACCCGAAGCCGGCAAGGATCCTCATGAGGAGAAGTCTGTTTTGCTCATCCGGGATCATTGAGACCGGGATATCCTGGATCTCCGCGAGGCCGTAGGTCTGCTCGAAGGAGGGGGTCTCCGGCGTGAAGGTGCACACATTGGCAAAGGGGAGGGCCCATCCCTCCACAAAGGTGATCCCCATGCGGTTTGCCGTTCGCGATATGGTCAGGCAGGCCTTCACGTCGTCCAGGACCAGGGCGGCCACATCCGAGCCGGCCAGGATCTCCGGGCAGTTCTCCTCGTCGACCCGGTCGAATGCATCGAGCCTGATCGCCGGGTTGATCTTGCTGCAGAACCGCTCCGCAGCGGCGATCTTCATCTCCCCGACCGTATCCAGGAAGGCGAGGTTCTGGCGGTTGAGATTGGATGTCTCGATGATATCGTTGTCGACGATGCTGAATCGCTCTACCCCGCTTCGCGCCAGGACCTCCAGGACGATTCCGCCCAGGCCGCCGATCCCGAAGATGCTCACCTTGGAATGCTTCAGCCGGTCCTGTTCCTCCCTGGTGATCATCCCGAGGTTTCGATCGACGAGGGAAGCATACTCGCGGTCCCATTCCACTTTCTCTTCTTCCATCGTTTTCCCCTGGATTGGTAGGGTGGGCGGAGGGAAGCGAAGCCCACCGGTCCAGAAGTCCGTGCATCCGGAATTGATGGGTTTCGCTCCGCTCCACCCATCCTACAGGAAATGCGATGCACGCCGGCCCCGCATGATGGGGTTTCGCTTCGCTCCACCCATCCTGCGTGGAAATACGTGCCGCCGGCGAAAATCATAGGATGGGTGCGGCGCCGGCGGAAACCCATCGCTTCATCTATAACATCATGACCGCAAATCCTGCCAAGGCTCCAGCAAAGGGGAGGAACCGAACCATCCTGCTCCCCCGGACAAGACGGCCGGGCAGCCCGTAGCGAGGATCATGGAGGAGCTCATAACAGACAAAGGCGGCGAAGACCAGGACCATGACCGCCCCGCTCCTCCAGTCCAGGAGGGGCCCGCTCATGACCAGGAGGACGAGGAGCGGGTACTTGGCCAGGGGCAAAAGGCCGTTCGCCCAGCGGCTCCGGATTCCGGATGCGAGCACGTGCCAGACGTGGAGCGCCCAGAAGAGCGAGGCATACAGGACGCCCTGCCAAAGGCTATGGAAGAAGGACAGCAAGCCCAACGGGGCGAGGACCGCCAGAACCAGGACGATGCGGAAAGCCCGCAGCTCTTCCGTCCGGCACAGCACCCTGCCCGGATCCTTTCGCCGGTCCTCCTCGATGCTGTAGAGATCTTCGAGGAGACGAAAGGGGAAGAGGAGCACCAGGAAAAGGGGCACTGCGCCGACGCGGAACCAACCGCTTACGCCGGGCGGCTCCACGGCCATCAGAGCCGAGGTGAGGAAGCATGAGAGGGGAAGATACAGCCTCAGGGGAAAACGCTCCCTCCGATAAAGCCCTATCTCATGAAAGGGTGACATATCCTTCATCCCCATTCACCACGATGTTCTGCCCGGAAGCCGCCAGCTCCGTGATCTTCGGAACCGAGACCACCGCGGGGATGCCGAATTCCCTCGCAATGATCGCCCCATGGGAGAGCATGCCCCCGCGCTCCATCACCAGCCCCCGGATCAGCGGAAAGACCGGCCCCCATCCGGGATCGGTCTGGCGCGTCACCAGGATCTCTCCGGCTTTCAATTGATGGGCCTGGAGCACGTTTTCCAGCACCCTGGCCGTTCCTCCGGCCTTTCCGCCGCAGGCCCCGATCCCGTAAAGTGCGCCGGCCGGTCCTTGGCGGTTCCAGGCCCGCGAGGATCGAAAGGCCGGCTGGGTGCCGTCAAAATACTCCCCCGGAGAGAGCAGGAGGTAGTCCGGCGGGCGGAGGAGGGAAGCCTTCCGGAAGTGCTCCCTGCGAAGCAGGATGAGCGGTTTCAACCCATCCGGAAGCATCTCGGTGCCGGCGAGGAGATGATCGATTTCCTGATACTTCAGAAAGAAGACGTCTTCGGGGTCGTCGAGCCGCCCCTCCTTTTCGAGCAGCCGGCCCAGTCCCAGGAGGGTCTGCCGAAACTGCGCATACAGGGCGGCCTGTTTCATGCGGACGCGCTCCCGATAGGCTATCGAGCGGTGGGTCGACTTCAGGAGCAATCTCAGGAGGAGCCGGCTCAGGCCGTTCAATCGGGGCCGAATGGCGCAAAGGGTCCGCTCCCTCTCCTCCTCTTCTCTTCGGATGATGGATCGAGGCGACTCGACGCGGCTGTCCAGGTATCCCTTCAGGATGTCGAAGAGAGGCTCAGGGTTCTCCCGGAAGTTGGGTGCCGTCAGCATCAGCTCCCCGGAACACCGAAACCCCCATTCCCGCAGAAACCGCTCCAGCCGCGATCTGAACTCCGGGAACTCGGCCCCGCCGCCCCGGATCTTGTCCCAGATCTCCCGTGCGGGGTTCGAACGGAAGAGCTCGGATAGCCGTGCATCGCCCCGGACGGCCTGCGCCAGGTCCCAGATCGCTTGCGGGGGCTTGCTGCTGACGAGTCCCGGTATGCCTTTCAGGACCGCGTGATGAAGGGCTTCCCCCCTTTTCCTCCCCAGGATCCTTTGCAGAAGCCCTTTGAGGAGACCGTAGCTGAACATGGAGGCCACGTCGGCCAGGGCAGCCTTTCGCCAGTGGTGAAAACGGATCTCCAGGAATCCATGGAACTCCCGCAACCGCGTCCGGATCGACCCCGGCTTCGCCCCATCCGAGCATGCCTCCAGGTGACGGTCCACCAGGTTCTCCAGGGACCTGATCCGCCAGGGGAGCAGGAGAAAGGTGCGCAAGGTGACCCCGGCCATGCGCAGTACCTCGGCCGTTTCCTTGAGCGTGCGGAGGGCCACTCTGTACCGTTCGTCCCGGAATCCCGGATCCAGCAGCTCATTCATCCCGACGAAGGAGTCAAACAGGGAGGAGACCTTCTTCCCGAAAGGAAGCACGCAGATGACCCGGTAGATGTTGGTGAGGTTGTAGTACATCCTCGCGCCATGGGTGCCGATGATGGCCGAGAGGGGGGTTTCCATGGCCCTCAACCGCCCCTCCGAGATTCCGAAGGCCTCTCCGAGGTTGCGAAAATAGAAATAGTACGACTTCAGGGCCACGGAGTAGAGGAGGGGGCAGATCGGGTCGGGATAGTTTTCACTGACATTCACGTTGGACCAGAGGACCTTCTCCCTCATCCCCTCCGGGACCGATCGGTCCACCGTGATCGGCCGCGCCTGGAGCAGGAACAGGGATCGGTCGGAATCCACGGCCCACTCGATATCCTGAGGATGTTTCAGGGACGTTTCCAGGTCCAGGGCATGCCTCCTGAGGTCCGGGAGCCAGGAGAAGTCGGTCTCCGGATCCGCCGCATCTTCCGGTTCGGCCACCTTCTCCCAGTCATTCGAAGTGCGGGATGCCAGGATTCGGCCCGGGTTCCGCCTTCCGGACACGAGCTCCTCGCCTCGTCCGTGCACGTACTCCACCAGGATGGGATGATCCTCGCGGAACGCGGGGCTTTTGTCCGGGGAGCGGGTGAAGAGGACCCCGGCCACCCTCGGCTCGATCATCTCCTGGATGACCACGCCCATTCCTCGAAGACGAATCCCCCGGCGGTGCTGGTAGAAGAGGCTCCTCTCGGACCAGAACGAGGCCCAGCACCGAAGCAGGGCATCGCGCATGGAGTCATCTGTGCGCAATGCAGGCACAGAGTCCAATTGCCCCGCAAATGAGGCGGCCTTTGAATCCTCCCCCACGGCGGAGCTGCGAACGATGATCCTCTCGGAACCAAGGTATTCTTCGGCTTGGGCAAGCATCTCTTCCCACACCCTTTCGGGCAGCCGGGACATCAGGACCAGCCGGGAGATCTCCTCGGCCGCATGGCGGATGGAGGTGGATGAACGGAAATCGATCCCGGCGCGGACGATCGACGTGCGGTCTGCCAGCGAGTTGGCTTCGCAGAAGCGATCGAAGGCCCGGATCGTCATGCCAAAGCCGGCGGGAACGGGCATCCCTCTCCGGATCATGAAACCGAGGGCGGCGGCCTTTCCGCCGACCTCGGCCTCGCTCCTGCAATCGCCAAGGGGGATGCAGAATGTGTCCATGGGCCTCCATGGAAAATTTCAAATCTGAGATCTCAAATTTGAGATTCTCATTAAAGCGGGTTCTTCCTCAACCCCACGGCATACAGCGCGACATTGAAGAACAGGTGAAGACCGGTGCCGAGGATCAGGAAGGTCAGGATCACGGGCCAGTCGATGGCAAAAAACAGCCGGTAGACCAACACGCAGCCGATCGCCGAGTCTCCCTGATCCGCCAGGGCGAACCAGAGCTTCTTTTCACCGGGGAGTCTCCCGGGCGCAATCCCCATCCTCCTCTTGACGAAGGAGTTCGGAAGCTCGGAGAGGATGTAGGCCAGCCCCAGGGCCAGTCCGAGCAGGACGACGGAATGCTCGGCAAAACCAATGGCCAGGGGTCCGCTCGGTTCAATCCACAACGCAAGATAGGCGCCGGCGATCGTCAGGAGGGGCATGGCCAGCACCCCGCGCCAGGTCTTGTTCTCCCCGAACCACCCGCGGTGTATGGGTCTCTTGAGAGACGGAAGGAGATCCATCCGGACAACGACCATGTGAAGGATGCCGCCCAGGATCAGGGGGACGAAGAGGACCAGGGACTTGATGATCGTCGCGCCCATGCCTACACCCCTGCCCCCAGCCGGAGAATGTGGATGAGTATCAGGACCGCCAGCGGCAAGACCACGATCAGGAGCCCCCTGGCTCCCGGTCTCCTGATCCTGAGCGGCGCGACCATGAGGAGTCCGAACACGATGAAGAAGACGCCGGCCAAGGAGGAGAGCCCGGGAAAAAGCAGGACCAGGGTCCAGAACACCCCGATCACGGTGGTGGGAACGCCCACGAAATCCCTTGCGTCTTCTTCCTGGGACATTACGTTGTAGAAGGAGAGCCGTGTCAGGGCCGCCACGATGTAGAGTCCTCCTGCCACAAGGGACCAGAGCTGCACACCGCCGAGGAAGAGGAGGCACACGACCGGGGCAAAACCAAAGGCGACGCCGTCGGCCAGGCTGTCGATCTCGACCCCCATCTTTTTCTCCAGTGCGGTTCTGTGAAAGAGATTGGCGAACTTTCCGTCGAAGACATCCATGAGCGACGAGAGGCCGATGCACAGCCCTGCGGCGGAAGGGCTGCCTTCCGCCGCAAAGATCACGGCGAGCAGGGATGTGAACCCGGAGACGTAGGTGAGGAGATTCCACATCCGTATGCTTCTAAAGAGAGCGAATTCCATATCAGATTTCCCCCATGCCGGCCTTACGGCCGCAGCCGAATTCCGCCACCAAGACACGAAGACACCAACAAGGGTAACACCTTAGCTCTTTGAAAAATCGAGTCGATGAGGAGGGGGGCCACCCCCCTGCGCCATTTTCAAAGAGCTAAAGGGTTCCCAAGAAGGATATTGTGGTTTTCTTTGTGTCTTAGTGCCTTCGTGGCAGATGCTCCTGGTTTACCCCATGAGCGTTACGGTTCCCCGGTCCCCATCCACCCTGATCCGCCGGCCGGTTTGTATGAACCGGGTTGCACCCCTGGAATTCAATACCGCGGGGATGCCGTACTCGCGGCTGATGACGGCTGCGTGGGAGAGGACCCCGCCCACCTCGGTCACCACGGCCGAGACCATGCCCAGGACGGGTGTCCAGGCCGGGTCGGTGAAGCGCGTGACCAGGACCTCCCCGGCCCTGATCCTGTCCACCTCCCCAAGGTCCTCGACAATCCGGGCAGGCCCCTCATAGACTCCCGGGCTGCAGCCGATCCCTTTCAGGAGGTTCATGCCCTCGGCGGGCTCCTCATCCCCCCCATCGGCCCCCTCCGATGGACGGTGACCGAATTCATTGGGCGGGGTGAAATCCTTGAACGACTCGTACATCCTCCTGCGGAAATCGATCTTGCCGCGGATGGTCCTTCTTTGGACATGCCGCCGATTTCGCAGTACATCGAGAAGCTCTTCGATGTGCAGGAAAAAGACGTCCTCCCTCTCCCTGAAGATCCCCATGTCGACGAGGCGGCGGCCGGCTTCGAGCAGGAAGCGTCGAACGACATAGTAGCTTCGGGTCGAGAATTCCCGCATCTGCTCCTTGCTCACCATGAAGTTTCGGAGCTGCTCCAGCATCCTTGGGAACGACCTGCGGTACAACCGTTTCGAAAGGAAGGGGCCGTTCTCGATCCGGAGCATGACCTCGCAAAGGGCCCTGGAGTACCTATCCCGCTGCTCCTTCCTCGTCTCTTCCGGGTCTGCCGGCGCTATCCCGGTCCTCAGGAGCGAATCCACCCGTGACATCACGATCTCAGGGGCCTCCGACCACCTGGGGGTCTTCAGATCCAGGGCGGTATCGCCATGAAAGTAGAATCGACGGATGAACTCGCCGAAGACCTTCTGCCACTCCGGGGATCGGCGGGAGTGGGTGCGGGCCGTCCTGCAGAGCTCGACCATGCCCTCCTGAATCCGCAGATGCGAGATGTCGCTGAGGCCCAGCATGAGCTCCAGGAGAGGGGTGGCGCCGCCGATCCTGCGGTCCATTTTCAGGAGAAACTTCTTGAAGTCGGCCTGGAAGTTGGCGTTGTTGTAGAGGGATCGGAAATAGGAGGTCTCCGTGACCACATAGTACCTTTCGATCATCCTCTCCATGCCGGAGAGGAACTCTTCATGGGTGCAGGTCACCGCCCGGTCGATCTCCCTGCGGACGCGGCGGTCCATCGATTCGAAACGTTTCTTGAACCCTTCGATCATGCGCCGGCACCGGGAGTATTCCAGCCGCAACCCGATCGCGATGGGGACGGCCCGGAGGAGTGTCTTCCAGTTCACCGGGGTGACATGAGGTCCTCCGGCGCCGTACCCCTTCTCGATCCCCAGTTCCTGGTCGAGGTGCCTTTCATCGAAGCCGGGGATCTTGAACAGGGCCTCCTTGATGATCCCGACGTTCCAGTAGGCCCGGCCATAGCATCGGGTCATCCACCCCGCATGGGTGTTGCGCCTGATGAGCCGGAGGCTGGAGAGATACCGGTCCATGCTCTCGCTGAAGCAGCGGCGGTAGAGAGAGAACATCATGGGCGTGCAGACGGTCGAAGAGATCCCGCCATCCTTGAAATCCGCATTGGTATATTCCCCGAGATCCGTGCGCCATCGAATCCGGGTGATGGGGCGGGCCTGCAGGATCCAGAGCTTCCCGCCACGGTCGATCGCCCACTCCACGTCCTGGGGAGACCGCAACAAGGATTGAATCTCCAGGAGGCGATCCCGTATCTCCCGGACCCGGGAATCAGAAAGCCGGATATCCTCGTCGCCGGGATGACGGGAGACCGTCTCCAGGGTATCGAAGGCGATCGCGTACCGGGTGGGCGATGTATGGCCGGACACGAGCCGCTCCCCGGAGCCGGAGCAGACCTCGAGGAGGAAATGCTCTTCCTTTCCGTCCATGGGGTCCATGGAGAACGCCACCCCCGCATAGCGCACATCCACCATCTTCTGAACGAGCACCGAAAAGGAGGGCCCGCCGACCCCCTCTGGTGAAAGGTCCCTCGACCTGAGATAGACCTTCACGCGGCGGCTGTTCGCCGATTCCATGCAGGCCTCGATGCAGCGGGTCAGCTCCGCCGGTGAAGAGACCTGGAGGTAGGTCTCATACTGCCCGGCAAAGCTCGCACCCTGGAGATCCTCGAGGTGTCCGCTCGAACGTACGGCCACGGGAAATCCCCCGATCCTCTCGACCGCGCCGAGGATGTCTCTCGGCGGCTTTCCCCCGGTGATCACAAATCCCGGGGGCACCGGGAGCCCCATGCCCTTCAGGCGATGAAGGGTGTTCGCCTTGGTGCCGCCATCCGGTCCGATGGGGCCGGCGCGGTCAATTTCTCCGAGATAGAACATCCGCCACCTAGATAGCCGTACGAGTACTGATCGCCAGCAGTTCCAGAGTGCCCCTCTCCGTCGTCAGTTGAGAGATTCCTTGTCTTGAGTGCGGCAGGCTGACTAACCATGAACGTCGCCCACCTCCGGTTCCCGGTTTTTGCCGGGATGACGGAAGAGTGGATTCCGGCCCGGCTCTTGCCGGGAGGACGCAAAGCCCGCCATCCGATGTATCAGAAATCGAACGTCTTCACCTCCTTGTACTCGCACAGCTCGAAGCCCGCTTCCTCTGCGATCGAGCGGGCCCTCTCCACCACCTCTCTGGTGAGCGGGCCCACATGGTAGATCCTTCGGCCGTTTGCAAGGCCGATGCTGAAGGTCTCCGACATGCACCCGAAGGCCTGCCCTTTCTTCAGGGGGAAGGAGGGGAGAAAGATCGATTGACCTCCGCCCTCGACCTGGGGGATGCGGGCGATTCCGCCCTGGATGACCATGACATCGGGTCGGACCTCCCTCAGACCGGCCGGGACGTCCCCGGGAACGCCTGCGTCCACGACCACGGCCCCTTCCTTCAGAAAGGACGGTTCGATCAGCGGCCCGGCTCCGTTGGTGCCCGTAAGGACGATATCGCAGCGGCGAAGACGGGAGAGGTCCGTTTCAAGGGCAAGGAGATCCTTCACATCCTTCCGGCCCAGGAACCCCAGGAGATCCTCCCTCCCTCTCAGGCTCCTGCCCTGAAGACATTGCGAGATCCTGCCTGCGCAACCGGCTCCCGGCGGGTGAGCGGAGGCCGTCTCCCGAAGGAAGGCCGACAATACCTGGACCAGTTTCTTGCTCTTCTCCACGGGGGTATGGTAGAAGAACGACACCTTCCTGCAGTGGCCCGCAAGGATGGAGGCGGAGACCGAGACGATGTTGCCTGCCGCACCCACGAACCCGATGTGGGCCTCCTTCATGTCGATCCTTCGCTCTGCGGCGGTCCTGAGGGTCGCCTCGATCATCAGGGCGACCGTGTACGCGTTACCGGTGGTCAGGTTCAACCCTGCCCCGTCCAGGCACAGGCCGTTCCTGGTCGCAATGGAGGTGAACTGACCCAGGCCGATGGTGCGGGCGCCGAGCTCCCTCGCATGGTCGAGCCCGTTCTGGATCTTGTCCCAAAGCAGGTGGGTGCGCTCGGATTTATAGACTTCCCGGACCAGACCCGAGGGCGCGGGCAGGGCCAGGACGACCGCGTCCGTTTCCCGGCCGTTCCTGCCCCTGAGCAGGCCGCGGAAGTACACCTGGAACTCCAGGAGCTCGAACATGTCGCGGAGATGACCCTCCAGGACGCCGGCGTCCACCTCCTTGAAGGCGTGAAAGATCTCTTTCATGTCCTCGGTCTGGATCACATGGCTCAGGAAGACCGCCGCGGGTCTCGATCCCTTGTCATACCCGATCACCCCCTCGGGTATGCGATGGGCGGGGCCGATCCTGCATCCCCGGAAGATATGGCCGAAGAAGTAGGTCATGTCGAGGGACGAGATCGCGTCGCACAGGCGCGCCAGTCCGCAGCAGACCTGGTGGACCTCCTCTCCGGTGGTGAACAGAGAGGTCTCGATCCGCAGGGTGAGGGGGCTGGAGAGGGTGGGGTTCACCCGAAGGTCTTCGTGTTGGAGCAGGGCGCTCGAGAAGAGATAGCCGATCATCCCCAGGTCGCAGAAGAACTTGAACTCGTAGCAGGACTGGCGGATCTCGGATCGAAACTCGATGCCTAGGAGGAAACCCTGTCCACGGACTTCCCTGATGACCGACGGATACCGCTGCTGCAGCTCCTGGAGCCCCCGCTTCAACAACTCGGCCGTCGACATCCCTTCCCCCACCGCGGCCGGATTCAGCAGACCGAGGACCCTGCAGGCGATAGCGGACGAGAACGGGTCTTCTGCATAGGTGGAGGTGTGGAGAAACCCGAATCGCTCGACGTAGCGGTCCTTCCTGGCGAGCATGGCCGCGATCTTTGCCACACCGCCCCCGAGGGCCTTGGAGAAGCAGTAGAGGTCGGCGCATACCCCCAGCCGGGCGCCGCTGGAGAGCATCCCGGTGCGGTACAGGCCGGCCTGGATCTCGTCGAAGATCAGGAGGAATCCTCTTCGATCCGCCTCCTCCCGCAGGCTCCTGACGAATCCCTCTTCCAGGGGGTGGATCCCGCCCTCGCCCTGGATCGGCTCCAGGATGCATGCGGCCGCCTTGTTGATCTCCTTCGTCTGGAAGTGGGGCGCCCCGTTCTTGAACCGGGGAACCACAAGGAGTGGAGTGGCGGAATCGAGCGCCCGCGCTATGTCCTTCGGGTCGTTTCGCCTGATCAGGAGGGTCCGGGTGTTTCGGTCATCGAGAAAAAAGTCGTCCCTGAAGAGCGGATTCCCCGTGACGCTCAGGGCCCCGAGCGTCTTGCCGTGGAATCCCCCTTCGACGGCGAGGAGATGAGGGGCGGCAAAGAGGACCTCCCTGTTGTGCTGCTCCAGGAGATCGACGGCATGGTCGAGATCGGCGATCCTGTCCAGTTTGAAGAACAACCCTTCAGGGAGCACTCCCTCCCGGCAGACCTGCCGGATGCGGTCGAGCAGGGCCCCTTGGCCTTCAGGGGCAAGGTTTTCCAGGTGCTTCCGGAGGGTATTGAACTGGGTGTTCAGGATGAAGGACTTCTTCTTGACCCACCCCCTGTGGGCCAGGAGCGCGTGCTTCAGGGCGGCTTCCACCGCCTCCGCCCCGGAGTTGGCCAGCGTGCACACCCAGGGCCCCATGCCGGTCTCGGCGGTCAGTCGATCGGAAAGCTCCCGGGCCAGGCGCGCACTCCATTCGCCGATCGACCCCTGCACGTGGCTGGGAGGGAGTTCCGCCATCAGGGACGGTACGGCGCTGATGAGCTCCGGGTTCTTGTGGCCGAGGAGGTTGGCCCCGTATCCGCCGGTCAGGTCCAGGACGGCCCTGACGGTTCCCTGTTCATCCCGGTAGAGAAGCCGGTTCCCTTCACCATCGGCGTACACCTTGTCCAGCTGGAGAAAACGAAGCAATCGGCCCGTCAGGGGCTTCATGAACTGAGTGTAATCGGCCTGCACCATGACTTCCTCCCCGATCCAAAGAGGCAGCAGGACGCGGACAAGCGATCAGCGGAACTCACGCTTTTGTGAGTGAAGAGATGACGGTGATCTGAACGGCCTGCGGCCGCGCGTCATGAAGGCGGTGTATATTACGCCAAGATGCCGGCGAGCGGAAGTGGAATCTGAAGGGACTCCATTACTCCACCACCCCCCTTCTCTTCCGTCCCAGGTTCAGCACCAGGCATTTGGCCGCCCCGCCCGCCTTGATGAACTCCGACATGTCGAGGTAGTGCACTTGAATGGACCTGCGCTCGAGGACCTTTCCGAGCCTCCTGGCCTGCGCGCTGATCACCACGTGTCTGGGGGAAGGTTTCCCCACGAACACGGCATTGCAGGCAAAATAGTGGGCCTCTTCCGCGCTCACGGGGATGAGTTCGTCCACGTTTTCCCTGAGCACCCGAAGACTGTAGGAGTCGAACGCCTTCGGATAATAGATGGCGGATTGCGCTCCGAAGGGCATGAAGGCGGTGTCGAGGTGATAGAAGTAGGGATTCACCAGCTCGAGTGAGTATACGGGGAGCTCCAGGATTTCACCGATCAAGAGATGGGTGCGGATGTCCGTTCGGTGAAAGTAGCCGAGAAAGAGCTTTTCCCCCAGCAGCAGGGCGTCCCCCTCGCCTTCGAAGTGGTGGTCCCTGGGGAGAGGCCGGACCTCGTAACCCCTCCGACGGAACCAGCTCGTGAAGAACGGTTCTTCCCCGGCCCGTTCCCTGTATCGGAAGCGGCTGGGGATGAAGGTGTTCCGGTACAGGAGTCCTGCATTGGCCGTGAATCCCATGTCGGGCAGAAAGGGCCTGGCCCTGACCAGTTCCACATGGGCGCCGATCCCATCGGCCAGCGTGCTCCGGAGGGTGCTCCACTGCCGCAGGGCCCGGGGGTGATCGGCCTGCCGGCGCATATCCATCCACGGATTGATCTCGTATTCGATTCCGTAAAAGGTGGGACGGCACATCAGAAAGGCCGGTCCGGGTTTGGGCTCCGAGTGGCTGGTGCGCTGCCTCATGAATTCATCCATGGTGCCGCTCAGGGTTTACCTCATAGTGGCATAAAAACAAGGGCAATGTCGTCTTCGTAAATGCGGCAGCTGCATGGATCCTATAGGAATCTTGTCGGTAGTGAATACCATAGCATTGCCCCTCTCGATCTCACTGTCAGTGAATTGCCCGAGTTTGTGCAACGCTCAGGGTTTACTCAACCTCTTGTCCTCTCAACTTCTCTTCTGCTTGGCGGCGGGTTGGGTTACCGGATCCCCAGTTCGGCGGCCAGCTCATGCAGGAAGGGCTGAATGTCGGTGACGATTCCGATGGTCTGGAATGTCCCCCGGTCCATGAGCTTGGTGACGTTTGCCGGCTGGATGTCCACGCAGACCACCCTGGTCCGCGCAGGCAGCATGTTGCCCGTGGCCACGGAGTGGAGCAGGGTGGCCATCATGACGGCCAGCTCGACGCCTTTGCCCCGGGAGCACCTCCGCCGCATGGCTGCCTGGGCCTCGGCGGCATCCGTGATGACCTCGGGGAGCGGGCCGTCGTCGCGAATGGACCCGGCCAGCACCACGTCCACCTTGTGGATCACGCAGGCATGCATGATCCCCCTGCGCAGGAGGCCCGACTTGACCGCGTTCCGGATGGAGCCGACGGCGCGAATCGCGTTGATGGCCCTGAGGTGGTTCTCGTGACCGCCCCGGGTCACGGCGCCCTCGTGCATGGAAACCCCCAGGGAGGTTCCCATCAATCCGTTCTCGAGGTCGTGTGCCGCCAGGGCGTTGCCTGCGAAGAGGATCTGCACATAACCATGCTCGATCAGCTTCACGAACAGCTCCGACCCGCCCGAATGGACCACTGCCGGTCCGCATACCCAAAGGACGGGGCGCCGGTTCCGGCGCTCCTCCTTCATCTGCCTGGCCAGGGCTCGGATGAGGAGGCCTTTGGGCTTTTCCATGGAGATCTCGCTCCCCATGAAGCCGAATTCGCCCGCAGGCCTGTAGCTCTCCACCGCGCGCACCCGGACCCCCTGGCGTCCCACGACGATTCGATCGCCCTTGAGGACCTCGGCCATCTTGATGGTTCGCGCCGACCGAAGGTCTGCGGAAAGGAGGATGCCGCTGTCCATTTCCGGATACCGGACCTTTCGCCAGCGGCCGGCCAGATAGACCCATGTGTCCAGATTGGTGGTCGAGCAGAAGGACTCCGGGAACACGCCGTCGCGGGGTGCGGGTCTCCACTGCACCTCGTGGCGTTCCACGGGGTCGGCTCCGTATCGGGCGATATGCTGGAGCGTCAGCTCCAGCTCGTGCGCGTCTTCATGGGCGACCAGGATCCTGGCAAAGCTCGGATCCTTGGGCCGTACGCCGATATCCATCTTCTGGATCTCGAAAGCGGCCTTGTGGCTCCGGATGGTGTCCAGGACCTTGGGAAGGATCAGCGAATCGATCAGGTGCCCCCTCAGTTCGACGATTTCTTCCGGCATCTCACTCTCCACTCCCCATGGGTTCTGTTCTTTCATCCTGCGGATGATTAAATCTTTCATCCTGCGGATGATTAAAGCACGAACGGCAGCATAAGCGTAATCCTTTTTGCAGGGAAATACCCCTGAGAGGCCGGAGCCCGGGAGAGTGCAGAGAAACCTCCTCACGGTGTCAGGAATACCACCTTGGCGATCCAGAGCAGGATGATTGCGGAGATGATGAGGACCCATACCCACTTCGGTTTCATCGCATCACACGCTGAAGTCCGACTCAGCCGGGCTTTTCGCCAGGATTCCTTTCTTCCGCCAGGGAGACGGCCCACGCCGCATTGATGAGACCGATGTGACTGAACGCCTGTGGGAAATTCCCGATCAGCTCGCCGGTCTCAGGATGGACTTCCTCGGACATGAGGCCGACGTCGTTCACAAACCGGATGCACCTCTCCATGGTCTCCCGTGCGCGCTCGATGCGTCCTGCCAGGGCATAGACGTGCGCGAGCCAGAAGGTGCAGAGGAGAAAGCCTCCCTCCTCGCCCTCGAGTCCGTCGTCGGACCTGTAGCGGAAGACCAGCCCTTGAGCGCTGGTGAGGTGATTTTCGACGGCCTCGATGGTGGAGAGCATCCTCGGATCTTCCGCTTCGATGAAGCCCACCATCGGCATCATCAGTACGGATGCATCGAGATCCTCACTGCCGAAGCTCTGTGTGAACGAGCGGCGGCCTTCGCTCCACCCCTGATCCATGATGGCCTGACGGATCTCTTCCCGGGTCTCCACCCATCGGGGCGCACGATCGCGTGCGTTCAGGATGTCGGCCATGGCAGCGGCCCGATCCAGTGCGACCCAGCACATCAGCTTGGAATGGAGGAAGTGCTTTTCGGACCCTCTGACCTCCCAGATCCCGCGGTCTTTCTCCTGCCATCGGCGTGCGGCTCCATCCGCCAATTGGGCGAGAAAACCCCTGGAAACCCGGTCCAGGCTGCCGAGGTAATCCTTCAGAATATAGGCGGCATCGAGGATCTCTCCGTACACGTCCAACTGGCGCTGGGACCATGCCCCGTTCCCGATGCGGACCGGCCGGCTGTTTCTCCATCCGGAGAGGTGCGGGAGCGGACGTTCGGAGAGGTCGTGCTCCCCGCCGATCCCGAACATGATCTGCATGTCCCGGTTGTTCTGCAGCTGGGAAAGGGCCAGGCCCGTCAGAAAATCAAAGAACTTGTAGGACTCGTCCGGGCAGGCCGCCACCCACAGTGCATGGAGTGTCAGACTCGCATCCCTCAGCCATGTGAAACGGTAGTCCCAGTTTCGGCTCCCGCCGATGACCTCGGGCAGGGAGGTCGTGGGGGCCGCCACGATCGCCCCTGTAGGGTAATAGGTGAGGGCCTGGAGGACCCTCCCGCTGTGGTGAACCAGTTCCTTCCACGGGCCCTCGTATCGCTGGTGCATCTCCGACCAGACGTGCCAGGCCTTCACGGTCCCCTGGAAGTAGCGTTCGACCTTTTCCGGCTCCCATGGTTCCGGGCCGGTTTGGGAGGTGGTCCTGTGTTCCAGCACAAAGGTCAGGCTCTCCCCCCGGCACATCTCGAACAGGGCATCGCATGAAGAACCGCGCAGGCGGAATTCAACCGGGGAGGTGAGAAAGAGGACCGAGGCCCCGCCCCGGGCCAGGATCCCTTCCGGGTGGGCACGGAGCAGGGGAGAGACCAGTCCGTACTCCGGCCGGGGAGCATAGGAGACCCTGACGCCGACGCTCCCTTCGGGACAGGTGATGCGGCGTAGGAGGGCGCCCGGGGAATCGGCCCCAAGCTCGTGGCCCGTCTTGTTCTCCCCCAGGGCGAGAAGGTCCTCCAGGATCAGCCTGCCCCCCGGGGCGAGGAACTCGGTCCGGAGGGCCATGGTCCCATCCATGTAGCTGCGCCGTGAACCCTCCGCATGCTCCATGGATATCTGGAAATGCCCCCCATGGTCGTCCAGCAGTCGGTTGAAAACGGACGGCGAATCAAAGCGGGGGAGCGGCAGCCAGTCCACGGAACCGCCGCGGCTGACCAGGGCGGAGGTATGACCATCGGACAGCAACGCGTAATCGGCAATGGGTACAGAGCTCATATGGATAGAAGCTGTGGTGGTTGGTCGGGAAACCCACCCGCCAGCCGCCACAGACAACTAACCCAGTAATGCAAGGGGACCCTGACGTAAATACGCTGAGAAGAGGGTTTGCAGCTGGAGGAGGCAGTATTCGTGCTTCACCTCCCTTGGCGGGCCGAATCTTTGCACGCACCTGACCACAGCGGTCGCCAGGCTTGGGGCAGGGCACGGGGGTGGTCTTCTCCCAACGGGCCGAAACCTATCTCCAGTGGATCCTGGGGGGCTTTCGCTCCGGGACCCGACTGTAGCCGGTCTTCGGGTATCCCAGCATGGTCGGGTAGTGGTTCACCGTCTTCTGCGGCAGCCCGAAGGCCTCTTTCAGGGGTGGATACTGCAGGAGGGCCCGCTGGATCAGCCCGGCCCAGCACGTGCCCAGGCCCATGGGAAGGGCGGCCAACTGGAGGTAGGTCAGGGCAATGGAGACCTCGACCAGGCCGTTCGGGGATTCGGCAGGGGCCATGGCAAGGATCAGGACGGGCGCATCCCGGAGGATGGTGTCGCGGCCCGCATCCCATCCCGTGAGGATCGGCGGGAAGTAGGGCGGAAGGTTCCTGGCGGGGACGGTCTGGAGCACCTGGCGGATCCACTCGGCGGTCAATTCGGCAAATCGCCGGATATCTTTTCGATCGGTGTAAACCCACCACTCCACGGTCTGGGTGTTCCCGCCGGTCGGCGCATACCGAGCCACTTCGATGAGCTCCTGGATCTTCTCCTCCTCCACCGGTTGCCTTCGATATTGCCGTATGGACCGCCGGCTCCTGAGGAGCTGGACGACCTGTTCCCGGTCGAGGACCAGGTTGTCCCTGATGGATGGACACCCCTGCACGGGGATATCGTTGTGGCTGAGAGCCCCGTGGGGACAGACGGCGACGCAATGGCCGCACCGCATGCAGAGCTTCTCGGCGCCGGGGACGGCCTTCGGGAACGATCCTTCAGCGAGCCTGATGAGTCCTGAAGGACATTCGTTCGCGCAAAAGCCGTCCCGCTTGCACCTGGTTTCATCGATCTCAATGATGCCCATGATTTCTCCTTGGCCCAGAGCTGAAGGTGACTGCACCGGATGCAGCCCGGAAGAAGATCCAACATAGGGGATTGGAGGCGGAGTGTCAAGAGAGGGGAAAGACAAGACCGGCCACGAAGAGCCGAAGAAAAAACACCGTTCTTCGTGTCTTCGTGGCGGGATCCGGTTTCGTTTCAATGCTGGAGCAATGTGCCGATGAAACAGCCTCCCCCGCCGCTTCCGCTCGAGGCCGTGGATCCGAGATCGCTCCCTCCATCTTCTCCACCCCCGCCCGAGCCGTCGTCCCCCCCGCTCGGAGGCGGGGGCGGGGGCGCGCTGCCGGCCAGGGCCGCGCTGAAGTGGTAGACGCGAACCTCGATGGTGGAAGGGTTCCCGTTGTTCCGGTTCACCCTGGAACCCGGGATCATCCAGCCCTCGCCTCCGGACTGCACCTGGCCGGCCGCATTGCAGGCGACCACCCACTCTTCACCGTTGTGATAGTAGACATAGAGGCTGCTGACGTCATGGTAACCGGGAACGGGAATGCGCAGGGTCAGGCCGTCCGGGAACACGGCCGGGGGTCGCAGCTTCATCGGAATCCCCACCCCGTTTACCCCTGAGATATCGAGGGCGGGGATCTCATCGGAGGTGCCGAAATAGGGGGTTATCCCCGTCCTCAGGACGCTCTCGTCATACAGGATGGCAGCGCCCCGAAGATCTCCTTCGCTCACTTCGATCTTGGTGAGTCCGGACTCGACACTGGTGGTCGTTCTTGGCCTGTTCTCCTCGTCCCTGGCGGAATCGGTGACCCCCTCTATCTTGAAGCGGAATACCCCGGGCGCCATGGAATCCTTTCGGATGTCGGTGGCGAAGACGCTCACCCCAACGATGGCTTCATGGGGAAAGAAGGGGGGGACGGCCGATTCATTGGCCCGGTAATAGACCAGCCACAGCTTTTCCGAGCTGGAGACACCCGAATCGAGGGGCACGGCCTGGACCAGGGTGACGCCGCTCCCGTTCGTATCGTTCAGCCTGCGGGTATACGAGGTGACTCCATCGGTGATGAACAGGGTAAGACCGCTCGAATCGGTCAACGAGATCCCGTGGGCGGACTTCAACCGCACCCCGAAGGCGGTATTGCGGGGTATGCGGAGGACGTTCCTGATCCCCGCCTCGTCTGCCGGGTTGACCTCCTGGACGACCGGCGGTTCGGGTCGGGGGCCGGCCGGATCCGCGGGATTCGTGCCGTTCAAATACTCCTCCCAGTTGGCCCAGCCGTCGTTGTCGAAGTCCCCGTCCCATCCATGGGTGCCGTTCCCGTTCTGGTGATTCATACCGTAGAGGATCTCCCATGCATCGGGGAGGCCGTCATTGTCGTCGTCCGTATCCTCGTGGTCCCTGGTGCCGTCCTCATCGAAGTCCCTGGTGTCGGTGGTGAACCTGTTGTTGTGCACCGCTCCCATGCTGTGTCCCTGCAGGTCCTCGGCCGTCAGGGTGATGGTGTTCAGACCGTCGACCGCGGAGCCTCCGTCCTTCTGGATCGTGAGGGTGTAGGCCCAGACCGTGCCGGTGCCGCTCATGGCCGCATCGATGTCCGCCATGGGGTTGGGGCGATCGATGTGGATGGCCGGGGTTCCGTTCAGGGGTTCACTGAACGTGGCGGTGATCACCAGGGTGCCGACATCCACGTGGTTGGGATCCGGGGCGCTGTACGACAGGACCGCTGTGGGCGGGCCGCTGTCGGCCGTGGCCGTATTCGAATACAAGGAGTCCGAGGCGGAGTTGAATGCCTGGACCCGGTACTGAACCACCGAGCCGTCTGCGCCGGGATCCCGGTAGGTCGTCGTATTCTCCGCAACGCTCCCGATCAGGCTCCATGCGTCCTGGGTCCCCATCTTTCTCTCGACCCTGAAACCCGTCTCGTTGGCGGCGTTGTCCGTCCAGGAAAGATCCATCGTATTGCCGAAAACATTCGTGACGGAGAGGCTGCTCGGGCCTTTCGGAGGCAGAGCGCCGTAGCCGTTCACGCGCCCCCCTGCAACGGTCTTGCCGTTGAGGGCGGGGCTGAGATCGACGCTGTTCATCAGGGCCTGCCTCACCTGAGTTGCGCTCAGGGAGAGGTTCTGGGCCATGATGAGGGACGCGATCCCCGAGACATGGGGGGCCGCCATGGAGGTCCCCCCCGCATAGGCATAGGCCGGTTGGGTCGGACCGCCCTGGGGGGTGGATATGTAGGTGCTGAGGATGCCCACCCCGGGCGCCCCCACATGCACCGAGGCAGCACCGAAATTGGAGAAGGATGCGAGACGGTCGCTCTGGTCCGTGGCCGCC
Organism: Deltaproteobacteria bacterium; assembly: GCA_020060215.1. The sequence continues at coordinate 91,948 of JAGVAP010000121.1, forward strand.
ACCGAGACCAGGTTCGGGCAGTTGTAGGCGGCGGGATAGTAGGGCTTCGCATCGTTGTCGTTGGAGTCATTGCCGGCCGCGCAGACGACCAGGGCAGGGGAACCGCAGATGGCGTCTCTCAGAAACCGGCTGTAGTTCGGACTCCCCCAGCTGCAGTTGATCACGTGGGCCCCGTTGGCGGAGGCATATTCAATGGCCTCGATGAGATCGCTCGTATAGCCGACGCCCGAGTCATTCAATCCCTTCAGGGGCATGATCTTCGCGGCCCAGCTCACCCCTGCGATCCCGATTCCGTTGTTTCCCGCACCGGCAATGATCCCGGCCACATGGGTGCCGTGGCCGTCGAGATCGAGGGGATCATTATCCTCCTGAACAAAGTCCCATCCCCGCACATCGTCCACCCTCCGGTTGTGGTCGTTGTCGATGCCGTCTCCAGGGACCTCGCCGGGGTTGACCCACAGGTTCGGCGACAGATCAGGGTGAGTGTAGAAGGCGCCCGTGTCGACCACCGCAACGACTACCGTCGTCGTCCCCGAGGTGACCTCCCATGCCCTGGGCGCCTCGATCTTCTGGAGCGCCCACATGCTGTCGAAGTACGGATCGTTTGGGATCAGGAGGGCCCGGTACTGGTAGTTGGGTTCCACATGTTCCACGTCCGGATCGTTCCGGAGGAGCTGAACGGCATCCTTCACATCCCGCCCCTTGGCGAGTCTGACCCGATCGACCCCGATCCGTCGGTGCCGTTTGATGGTGGAGGCGACGAGGGTCCGATGAGGGGATCCCGGGGAGAGACCGGTTGCGGATCGCTTGTACCTGATCAGCACCTCCCCCTCCCTGTAAGGGGAGATTTCCCGGGCAACCCTTTGGGGGAGCTGCAAGGGCCGTTCCTGCGCGTATGCCGGGGAGAGAGAGATGAAGAAGGCTGCGAGAAAACCGAAGGCCGGTAGGATGGGTCTCGATCTGCTGGTGAACATAACGGCACGCTCCGGCTCCAAGGCGTCATACAGCCCCTCTCCGACGTCCCGGACCAGCGCAGTACCGTTTTGGAAAAGCCATTACAGTGCGAGGGTGAGAGGGGTCCCCTTATCGGGGCGACGGAGTGTACGACTTTGATCCCGGCGTGTCAATCAATAACTGGCACACCGCGCACCCTGCCGTCTCCGCGGTGAACCGTCTTCCGGGGCAGAGTCAGTTGCTTGAAATATGTGATGGTACTTGGGACACCGTGACCCAAGCCGAAAGATCAGGAAACCAGAGGAAGGCGGCCAGGAGGGCGGCGGAGGCCAGGATGAGGAGAACCTCTCTCAGGGTGATGCGATAACTCCTCCGAAAGGATCTCCCCTTCAACCCGAACCCTCGAGCCTCCATGGCCATGGCCAGTTCTTCGGAAAACAGAAAAGACTGCACCAGGAGCGGCATGAGGAGGGCCGCAAAGTTCGGCAGGTTGCGGAGTCTCATGCGCAGGTCGATTCCTCTCGACATCTGCGCCTCCCTGATCAGGCGGACCCTCCGCGCGATGAGCGGTACATAGCGCATGGATGTGCTCAGCATAAAGGAAAGCTCGTAGGGGAGCCCCAGCTTCCTCATGCCGTCCCCCATCTCTTCGGGGCTCATGGTGCGGAAAAAGACGAGGGAGACGGTGAAGAGGTTGAAGAGACGCAGGGCAAGGAACACGGCGGTCCGGAGATCCGTGCTGATCAGGCTGACGGCGAAGACCAGAACGACCATCGGCCCCATGAGCCTGAGGCTGCGGCCCCACGGCCTCAGCATTCCCATCGCCCCCATGACCGCGAAGAGGGCCATTGACTCGAGGCAGTGGACCTCCGGGGCTTGGGTGAAGAGCACGAAGGCAATCGCCACTGCCCCCAGGATGATCTTGGTGCGCGGATCGAGGTGTTTCAAGAAACGGTTCTCCTTCTGCTTGATGAACAGATCCCTCTCGATCCCCGCTTTCCCTTTCCCCCCTTTCGTAAAAGGGGGGCAGGGGGGGATTTCCGGTGCAATCGCGCCCAGTGCGATCAGCCGGTCGTCCCGGATCAACTCCTCAGGCCTGCCCTCCGCCGCGATCCTCCCTTCGTGCAGGACGATCCATCGATCGGAAGCGGCGAGGGCGAATTCAAGATCGTGCGTGACGATCACGACCGTGTGGCCTCGGTCTCGAAGAGCGGCGACAATCCGTGCAAGGATTTCGAGGAACCGGCCGTCCTGCCCGACGGTAGGCTCATCGATCACGAGGATCCGGGGGTCCATGGCCGCGATGGAGCCGACGGCCACGCGTCTCTTCTCTCCCTCACTCAGGCGATATGGCGGGCGGTCCAGAAGATCATGCAGCTGGAAGAGATCGCAGAGCTCACGCACTCTCCCGAGATCCGCTCGGGGACCCTTCCCTCCGGCGGCCAGTTCCTCTCTTACACTGGTCTTGAAGAACTGGTCGTTGGGGTTCTGAAAGGAGATCCCTATGCGGGAGGCGATCTCCGCGGGGCTCCGTCCTCGCAGGTCCGAGCCCAGGACCGACACCCGCCCGCCGCCGGGGAGGCGAAGACCGTTGAGGTGCCTGATGAGTGTAGTCTTCCCGGAACCGTTCCTGCCCACGATGGCCAGCACCTCCCCTTCCCTGACCTCAAAGGAGATGTCTCCGAGGACCGGTCTTCCTTCCATCTCAAGGGAGAGTCCCTGGACACTGAACGCGGGGCCCGGGCTCCGGCGGCCGGTATTCCGTGGGGGGTAGGCGGGGAGAAGATGGCGTTCCTTGAGGATGGAGCGCGCCTCTGAGGGGCCGCAGTCCGCAACGGCCTTCCCTTTTTCCAGAAAGATACATCGGGTGGCAAGGGGGAGGAGTCCGGAGACCCTGTGCTCGATCACCACGATGGTCCTGCCCCTCCTGTGAAGATCCCGAAGAACGCTGAGCACCTGTTCAATGCCGGCCCAGTCCAGATGGGCGAAGGGTTCGTCGAGGACCAGAAGGGGAGGGTCCAGACACAGGACCGAACCGATTGCCGCAATCCGCCGCTCGCCCCCCGAAAGGGCGAGCGGAGACCGGCGGAGGAGTTCCTGGATGTGGAGGATCTCCGCCGTGTGCCGGATGCGGACTTCGATCTCCGCCGGAGGCAAACCGAGACTCTCCAGGCCGAAGGCCATCTCTTCCTCGACCGTGCTGCAGAAAAGGTGGGCGTCGGTATTCTGGAGGACCATGCCTGCAAGGGGAAGGAACCGGGCCACGCTCATCCGGCCGGTATCCTTGCCGGCTACACGTACCGTCCCCTTCAGGGTTCCACCCCAGAAGTGGGGGATGAGGCCGTTGAACAGATAGGCGAGGGTGGACTTGCCCGAGCCGCTTCCGCCGCAGATCAGGACGCATTCTCCCCTGCCGATCGAGAAGGTGATCCCCTCCAGATCCCATCCCCGGTCCCTGCCCGGGTAGCGATAGAAGACGTCGGAGAGCGAGATCACGGTTTCCAGATCCCGGCCTTCTTCAGGAGCGAGAGCGCCAGGAGGCCGATGATCGTCCCCCCGATCGTGCTGATGCTGAACGCAATGACCAGGGCTGCAAGGGGCATGGTCTTGTTCATCAGGACGGGTGCAACCAGCCATGCGCTTGCAAGCGCACCCAAGAGCCCGGTTCCGACGACCTCCCCCAGCCCTGCCGCAATCGTCCTTCTCGTAGCCAGATAGGCCAGCCCCGCAACAAAGGCGCCGATCATCCCGCCGGGGAAGGCGAGAAGGGTTCCAAGGCCGAGGATGTTGCGGATCACGGCGGCCAGGCCCGCAACGGCCATGGCATAGACCGGCCCCAGCATGACGGCCGCCAGCACGTTGACCATGTGCTGGGCGGGGAAACACTTGGCGATCCCGACCGGGATAAATACGGGGGAAAGGGCCACTGCCAGGGCGGTCAGGACGACTGCCTTCGCCACGTCTCTCGATTTCAAGAAGACCTCCTTTTTTTGGTTTTCAACGTTCAAAGCGCCATCATGTCATGGTTCCCACGCGTTGATTCTCATCGTTCCCACGCTCCCCGCGCGGGAACGCCCGACCGGGACGCTCCTGCGTCCCTTTGGCACACTTCAGTTGACAAAAAAGCCGCTCCCCGGAAAGGGAAGCGGCTCCTCTGATCGGAAACACCCGTCATGAAAGCTCCGTCGCTTCCCTCCGCTGGCATTACCCAGATCAGGTTCCAAGGGTTGCCAGGCTCGCGCCCGGCTCTCAGAGATCCACCCCTAGCGACGTTCGTATTCTGCAGTTCGCCGCCATGAAATGTCAAGGCAAAACGGAGCCCTCCACGGGGTTGCCGATTCGGCGCAACTTCCCGCTTATGAGATCTCGCGATCGATCCGATGAAACGGAAAGGGGGGGACAGGCAGGTCCCGGAGGACATCTGAAAACCACAGTGATTACAATGGAGAGACTGCGTGATGGACGTAGGTGCGTTGATCGTTGATGATGTGAAGGAAATTCGTGTCGTCCTCAAAGACATCGTCAGGGGGATGGGGATCCAGGAGATCTACGAAGCCACCAACGGAGTCGAGGCCCTCGAGATCTTGTCCGGTCGAGATGAGAAAGACCGGCCGATCAGTCAGAGAGTCCGCTTTCTGATTTGCGACGTGAATATGCCCAAGATGAATGGGATGCAGCTGCTCCGCGCAGTCAGGAAGTCGGATCACCTGAAACATGTCTCCGTCATCATCATCACAGGCGAGAGTACGGAAAAGCGAATTCTCGAATCCATCAAGCTCGGCGCCGATGCCTTTGTGGCGAAGCCCTACACGGTGCAGACCATAGAAGACAAGATCAGGGAGGTGCTGGAGAAAAGGGACAGAAGGGAAAGAAGAGAGAAAAGGGCCTGAACTACTCCGCCCTGCCCAGGGGCAGATTCACGATGAAGACGGACCCCTTCCCGGGGGTGCTTTCTGCGCCGATGGTCCCGCCGTGACGTTCCACGATCTTCCGGCAGATGGCAAGTCCCATGCCGACCCCCTCGTACTCGTTTCTGCCGTGGAGTCTTTGAAAGGGCACAAAGATCTTGTCGAGATACTTCTCGTCGAACCCGATGCCATTATCCTCCACGCGGATTTCAACCTCGGATCGGCCGTCGTTTCCGTGTTCGAGAATCCTGGCACGAACCCTCACCCGGGTTTCAACGTCACGCCGGAACTTCAGAGAGTTGCTGAAGAGGTTCTGAAAGAGCTGCACAAGCTGCGCAGAATCGCCCCGAAGGGTGGGCAGATCGCCGATATCTACATGACCACCCGTTTCCCTCAAGCGGATTTCCAGGTTCGACACGGCCATGCGGGCGGCTTCGGCAAGGTCGACCGCTGAAAAGGACTGGCCCTTCGTCGTCACACGGGAATAGGAGAGAAGCGATTCAAGCAGATGCACCATCCTCGCTGCCGCATCCTGCATCCGGACGAGGTAGTCGTAGCTCTCCCGGGCAAGAGAGTCCCGGGATCTCATGATCACCAGATCAGCGAACGCCTGGATCTTCCGGAGGGGCTCTTTCAGATCGTGGGATGCGATGAAGGCGAAATCCTGCAATTCCCTGTTCTTCAACTCCAGTTCGGCCGTACGGTCCCGGACCCGTTGCTCAAGCTCATCCCTTGCGCTCCTGAGGGTCTCCTCGGCCCGCTTGCGCTCGGAGATGTCCGTGAAAAGCACGGCCATCAGATCCGGTCCCGTGGAATAGGCGCAGTATTCCAGCCATCTTCCCGTCCATCGGGAGTAACGCTCGATCCTGAAGGCATCGCTCTTTCCGAGCACGTGATTGGCAAGTACGATATCCCAGGGGACGGCCGCGGGCAAGACCTGGCTCGCCAGCCTGCCGGCGGTGTCCTTTCGGGAGAGCCCCGTGAGCCGCTCCCAGGCCGGATTCATCTCCAGGTACACGAAGTCCCTGGGGCGGCCGTTCTCGTCCCGCAAGACCCGGAAGAGGACGAATCCCTCGCTCATCGACTCGAACAGGGAGCGGTATCTCCTTTCGCCTTCCGCCACTTGCGCGGCCATCCTCTGCCGTTCCGCTTCCGACATCTTGCGTTCAGCCACATCGCGAAAGATGGCGACCCGTGCATTCTGGCCGTATTTGTGCCGGAAGGCTACGGTGGAGACCTCACAGGGAAATCTCGACCCGTCCTTGCGGACGTGAATCATCTCTCCCTTGAAACGGCCGGTCCGCACCCGTTCTTCCACACTTTCTCTGAGCCTGGGGCCGCTTCGGTCGACGATGTCGTCTCGACGAATGCGGAGGAACTCGGATTCCGTATAGCCATGCATCCTGCACGCCTCCGGGTTCGCCGCGAGGATCCGGTCATCGGAAAGGAAGAGGACGATCCCATCCATGCTGTTCTCAAAGATGGACCGGTACATCTCCTCGCTTTCGCGCAATTCCTCTTCCGCCTCCCTACGGTGTAAAGCCGAGGATGCCAGGTGAGCGAAATTTTCGATCACATCCTTCTTCTCGAGGAGAGCGTCCGAAGATCCCGGAGCGATGATCACGCTGCCGTAAAGTCTCCCGCCCCGGGAGAAACCGACTCCGTACATGTCGCAGGGGCTGCGGGGATCCGGGGCTCCACCCGTGAGCGATTGTGGAAGCCTTCCGAAGGTCCGTTCACGTACACCCGGGATTACTCTGAACAGACTCCCGGCGAGCAAGGCGGATCTTGCTTCGTCATCGTCCAGCTTCATGGACGTCCCGATCGGATCCCATGCCGCGACGCCTTGCGCCCCGGGCCCCGCCAGGGCGCGCAGAACAAGAGAATCGGCGGGCGGGTCATAGGAATGAACGGCAATGATCGACTCCCGCAGGAGCTCGTTCAGCTTTTCTCCGATGTGCCGGTACATGTCCGCTTCAGAGCCGAGTGTGAAAAACTCCACTGCGGAATGAGACAAAAAACAGAGATCCTTCATCGATTGTTTCCCATCCGTGAGGGGGTGCGCCTTGGTCCGATCTCTTTGGTCCTACGGCGGGCTGTTGCTTGAGGCTGGGCCAGGTTCTGTTCCCGGAGCCGGAGAGGACTGAGGCAATGCTCCTGGAAGATTAAAAAGGAAGAAAACATAGAATTCAAGAGCCATTTGTCTTGAGAGGAGGATCCGGATCTCTTGCGGTCGAATCAGATCAGGTTCTTGAGTTCATCCCTGTCGTCAGGCCTCCCGGGGAAATGGGTCTTCAGCAGTTCACCGGTCTTTTTCACGGCCTCGCAGATCGCATCCGCCTGACGCTTGCCTCGAATGCCGGCCACGATCCCCTGGACGATCTCATCCCACTTCCCGGTCCCCACCTTCTCGTTGATCCCCCGGTCGGCCAGGATCCACACCCGGCGCTCGAAGACGGAAACAAAGATGAGGACCCCGGAGGACTCCCGGGTGCGGTACAGCCCTTCCTGAAAGAAGCTTACGACCGCCGCCTCTTCCACTTCTTCCTCGATCTCCCTGGGGGAGACGAAAACCCTTTTCAGCCACACGGTACGGCCGACGACCTGATGGAAGAGGAGAAAAAGGGCGATGAGAAACCCGAGAAAGAGCCACATGTTCTGACCGCCAATCCAGAACCAGCGCCCGATCACGGGCGTGAGCAGCAGGGAAAGGGGCAGGGAGATGGCCACGCCCCCGAGGACATTCGCCATCGGATAATCGTAGCTCGATGAAACGACCATCGGGACAATCTCTCCGGAGGTCGTCTTCTCGGCCTCGGCGACCGCGCTCCGGATCTTTTCTCTTTCGGCCAGGGTCAGGAATTTCGCGGCCAGTTTTTCCATCGCCATGCACCTCTTCCCCCTGTCCCACATCCTATCTCGGAAACGATTTGCGACGCTCGGCCTTTGCCTCTAACCTCCATCCTCAAACCTCTCGCGTCTCCCTCACCAACGCCCCGATGCGCCGCCTCCCCCGAATCCGCCCCCGCCGCCGGAAAAGCCGCCGAAGCCCCCCCCTCCTGAGCCCCCGCCGCCGAACGGTCCCCGGCTGTGCCGGCCCGTCCACACGCCTCCGCCGCCGCGCGAATACGGATGCCCACCGAAGGTGAGGGGGCCGCCGAAGAGACTGATGAGAAGCCCGGCAAACAGCCCCAAGGGGATCGATAACAGGGTCCAGATCAGCCCGGCCTGGAAGAACCCGGCGCTGACGATGGGAAAGAGTATTCCCCCGGCCAGGGCCCCCAGCACCCGCCGGACCCTCCCGAGCATGTTGACGAGCCACAGAAAGAAAAAGGATATGAAGAGGAACCCGCCGTAATCCGTACCGCCCCTGCCGTTGGTCGGGGGGGGGGACTGATACTCCCCGCGGGTGACCTGGATCATGGCCTGTACGGCTTCGATCATGCCCTGATCGAACTCTCCGGCCCTGAAGCGCGGTCCGATCACGTCCCTGATGATCCGGCCGGCCACGAGATCGGTCATCTTGCCTTCCAGCCCGTACCCGACCTCGATCCGCATCTTTCGGTCGTTTTTGGAGACGAGCAGAACGGCCCCGTTATCGAGACCTTTTTGTCCGATCTTCCACTGCTCGGCCACCCTGATGGAAAACTCCTCCAGGCTGTCCCCCTCCAATGAAGGCACAGTCAGCACAACGATCTGGGTGGAATCGGTCCGCTCCAGTTCCCGCAGGGCGGCCTCGATCTGCCTCTCGGTAGAGGGCGAGAGCATCTGGGCGTAGTCGTTCACCCTGCCCATGAGCCTGGGGACCTGCAGTGCCAGCGCAGACTGGGGAATCAGGAAGAAGAGGATCAGGGATGAGAGCCAAAGACGAAATGTCGGACCGTCGATACGCCCAGTACGACAAGGGAAACATACTTGGGTTTCCGTCTGCCGGGAACCATCGGCAGACGAAAACCCAAAGGGTTTGTCTTCTTGGCGACCTAGCGGTTCGATCCTTTTCAAGCCACGTCCTTCCTAGAACTTTACCTTGGGCGCCTGCCTGGCCCCCTCCTCGGCCGCGAAGTATTCCTTCGGCTTCAGATGCAGGAGCAGACTGTTGGTGAGGCTGTTCGGGAATTTTCGAATGGAAAAATTGAACTGGTTCACCGCCTGATTGTATCTCTGGCGCGCCACGTTGATCCTGTTCTCGGTCCCCTCGAGCTGATTCTGGAGGTCCAGGAAGTTCTGGTTGGCTTTGAGGTCGGGATAGCGTTCGACCACCACCATCAACCTGGAAAGGGCGGAAGACAACTGCTCCTGTGCCTGAAGCAGCCGATTCATGGCCTGGGGATCGCTCAGGTCACCGGGATTGACCTGGACCGAGGTGGCCCTGGCGCGCGCTTCGATCACCGCCTGCAGGGTTTCCTTTTCATGGGCCGCATATCCCTTGACGGTCTCCACCAGGTTTGGAATGAGATCCGCGCGGCGCTGCAGATTGGATTGCACGTTCCCCCAGGCTTCGAAGACGTTCTCCTCCATCTGCTGCATGGTGTTGTACCCGCATCCGGCAGTGACCACGAGGAGGCCCAAAGTCATCCATCCCCACAAGCTCTTTCGCATAGACCCTCCGATCCGGCTCTCCCTTTGAAACCTCCACCTCTGGTTCTCTGGTGGAGGACCCTGGAGAGGTTCTACCCATCCGGGATGAAAAAAGGACCGATTGAAATCCAAATGTCAAAGCTCCCATGAACCATCAAGCTCAAATGACAAGCTCGATAGGGACGGTGGCCCCGATTCACCATCAAGCATCATCTGCGGCGTTGCCCTCGTCCCTCGTCGCTGCGACGTACCGGCCTGTACGACCCGCTCCTCGGACTGTCGGGCGCCTTGCATCTGACGCCTGCGGGTGAATCGGGAAAACCCCCAACCGGGAGGTTTCACGCAACAAGGCGAAGGTTGACGGTGGATTTGGGGTGACGCCTATACTTGACCTTCCCATAAAAAGTCGAATCTATTCCGGGGTACAATCAAAGCCGACCCCTCGGGAGCCGGATCTTACTATAACACGTCTCATGTGTGCTGAAAATCCCGGCCCTCTGGACCAGGTCGGAGATCATTGACTCAGCCGAAAAGCCATATCCTGGAATGTTGGGAATCCCGGTTTGCGGGCCCATAGACTTCACCCCTCCGGGGTGCCCCAAAGCCGGGCCTCTTGGTCGGTTTCCTACCGATCTTTTTTCTGCATGAAGTACTGCTGAAGGGGCAGGGGCAGGGGATGGACGAAGTGGCGGTATTCGAGGATGTCCAGGTGATCCGGATCCGCGATCTCGGCATCCCTGAAACTGAGCAGGTGATTCAGTTCGTGGCCCAGGACCGCCTGATTGACGATGATCTTGCCCCCGACCTTTTTTCCGATCAGAAAGATGTCGTTGTTGGAGGTGGCATAGGCAATGGTGGATGATCCCGGGGCCGCGAACGGCTCCCACTGGAAGAAGCTGCGGCTTCCGACGATGTGGACCCTGACTCTTTCCAGTTCGATCACGCGATGGAGGTCGGGTGACTCCTCGAAGGTTTCGAATGACAGCTGGGTGAACTTGAACCCCCTGGTCCTGTAATCGGTGGAAAGGGGAGTGCATGCGGAGGCTACCGCAGTGAAGAACCACATGCTTGTGAGGAGAAATCGCTTACCCATCTCCAGCTCCCGGCCATGTCCTGAGACGGAGATAGCCACGGGGATGGAGATTTCAGCGGACTAAGGGAAGAGGGCCTTTACAATACATGGAATTGTACGGCCGTCTCCGTTCCCGGATGACAACCCTTGTAACGATTCTCGTGTCACGGGGAGGATACCCCCCCCTTGTTCTCGACTTCCAGTGCAACGAGGATCTTTAAGCGGGGTAGAGGCTCGCTCCCTCCATGACCGCCTCGGGGGAGCTGACCTGGACCAGTCCGGCCTATCGGTCTTCTCGATTCTGCCCAAGGAGAGGGGGGCTGCGCGGGGACGGTCATTTCGGTGAGGTTACCCTCACGCCCATTTTACGGAGCCGGTCCATGAGGTCTTTCGCATTGTAGACGGCATGTCCGTGCAGGTCGTTGTTGAAGTAGACCCAGATCGTTCGAGCGGATGGGAGATAGCTTTCGATCTGTCCTGCCGTCTCCGCGAGCTGGCGGTCCGAATAGCTGCCGCCCTCCTCGCCCCCGTGGAACCGGAGATACGTCCAGTCCGCGGTGAGGAGCCGATGGTGATCCCTGATGCGGTCGTGGAGAACGAGTGCGGCGCCGTGCTTGCGGAGCAGATCGAAGACGTCGCCGTCAAGCCATGAAGGATCGCGGAATTCCACGGCCCACTGATGACGCCGCGGCGCAGCCCTCATGAATTCATCCAACCGCTCCCTGTTCTTTTTGAAGTTCGGCGGGAGCTGCACCAGTATGGGCCCGAGCGTATCCTTCAGCCGCTCCGCACCCGAAAGAAACCTCTCCAGGTGGTCGGGTCCGTCCTTCAGCCGCTTGATGTGGGTGCCGAAGCGGTTGTACTTGACCGCATAGGTGAAACCGGCCGGCGCGGCAACGCGCCAGTTCTCGTAGGTGGAATCCTTGGGCTGGTGGTAGAAGGTGGTGTTGAGCTCGACGGTGTCAAAGGTCTCGCAGTAGCGATGGAACCATCGTTTCTTGGGTAGCCCCTCCTCGTAGAGGATTCCTCTCCAGTGGTTGTACTGATACCCCGAGGTGCCGACCCTTACGATGGCTTCATTGCGCATCCCCGACCTCGAGCGGCCTTGCGTCGGACGCCAAAGCGTCCAAGATCATGCGTTCCCACGCGGGAGCGTGGGAACGATAAGAAAATAGGACCGGCACCCGCAAGGGTCAAGTCTGGAACGGGACTGCTGTAACGTGGTCCGGTACGGAGGCACCGCTCCGGGCCTATCCTTCCCTGTCGTCCCACATTCCCTTGCGGTCATCCACGCTCCCTTTTTCCTATCGCCGCGCTCCTTTTTCTGTCGCTCCTGCGTCCGTTCGTCTGAGTTGCATGGGCCCACCCTGCACCCGCGCAGGGCAGGCCCCGATGAAGTCACCAGTTGGGCAGGAAGAAGAGAAAGGCGACCGAGGTGATGATGAAGTAGACGAAAAAGACCATGAGGAGCCACCCCATGATATCCCTGAAGTTGAGCTTGGCCACCGCCAGCATGGCAATGGCCCAGAAGGGCTGGATCATGTCGGTCATCATGTCGGACCACGCAAAGGTGACTACCGTCGCCCCCATGCCCAGCCCCAGCTCTTTGGCCGCGGGGATCATGTACGGCGCAACCACGGCCCATTCCCCGCCCCCTGAGGGGACCAGATAGTTCAGGAGACCGCCGTACCAGTACATAATGAGCGGGAAGGTCTGCGGGGTCCCGATGGCCACGAAGGCCTTGGTAAAGGCTACCGAGAGGCCCGTGAATTTGAAGAGGCCGAAGATCCCAGCGTAGAAGGGGAACTGGACGATGATCCCCCAGACCGCCTTTCCCGCATCTTCGGTGGCCTTGAGGAAAGACCAGGGTCTCCAGTGGAAGAGAACCCCCAGCATGAGCATCGCAAAATTGACCACGTTGAGGGTCAGCTCCACCCCCTTGGTGGAGAAGTGCCAGACCAGCCAGACAAAGCCCCCGGCGAAGACGAGGATGTTGAAGCCCGGCCACCAGTTCATCCACTCGGAGGGGGTTTCGAAGCGGGCGGGTTTCGGGGGCGCCTTGTAGAGCTTGAGCTGCTCCATCAGCTCCGGTTTGACCACGAAGGTCTTTTCAGGCCTCGGGTGCATGAGGGCCATCATGGTCGTCACCACGACCAGGATCAGGATGGTGAGTGTGAGATTGAAGGGGCTGAAGATGGTCTGCGACACGGGGATGACGGAGCTCAGGAGCTTTCCCTTGATCAGGAAGTTGTCCGGAGTGGCCACCAGGAGAGGAGCGGAGCCCGACAGACCGGAATGCCATGTGCAGCCCAGGCCCAGATACGCGGCGGCGACGAGGAGCCGGTAGTCCACCTTGGGATTTCGCCTCACGATGAACAGGGCGAGCATGGCGCTGGCGATGAGGCTCAGCCCCCAGCTGAACCAGGCGATGATCATGGAGAACAGGGCCATGGTGACGATGGCCTGGTAGGGTTTCTCCGGGTTGGTCAGTCCGGACAGTCCGTCCAGCAGTCGGCGGACGGGCGGTGAGCAGGCCAGGATGTAGCCTGTCATCATGATCAGGCACATCTGCATGGCAAATTCCAGAAGACTCCAGAAACCTTGTCCCCAGGCCTGAACGGATTTAAAGGCCCTCGTGCCCAGGTCCACTTCAGGGTTGAACCCCCAGAGGAGTGCGAAGACGTAGGTCACGAAGCTGAGCACGATGACGATCACGAAGGCGTCGGGAATCCATCGCTCCGTCCACCGGGTGAGACCGTCGCCCCAATCTTTCAGGAATTCAAATGTCCCGCGGGACCCAACAGCCCTTTTCTCCTCCAAAGTCACTGCCATAGTCACCTCCTGCTTTGTGGAAGCCCCTTCTCGGGGAACCTCCGCAAACGTGAAATGGTTGGAAAACATGTGAGAAGGAGGACGAGTAACTTGTTCGAGGTCGGTCTCTGGAGTGGCGATCACCCCCTTTCGTGAAGACGGGCGGGAGCTGAGAGAGTGATTCAGATTTGCTTGAAGTGGGTTGGAGTATAGGGGAATGATCTCCCGCATGTCAAGGCGGAATTCTTCCTCGTCGACATGGACAGGATCTGCCGCAGAAGAGGCAGGAACGGTTCGCCGCACGGTCCGAAAGGGCAGCCGCGTCTCCCGCCCCGGCCGGCGGGGGAAAGCTTCAGGACTTGACAGTGGATGCCGTATCCATCTAGTATGATGGTAAACGCTTTCCAAGGAGGCCTGACTCTTGCCAACCATACGGGATGTCGCCAAGCGTGCGGGGGTCTCCATTGCCACGGTTTCGAGGGTGCTCAGCCAGAGTACGCACAAAGTGAGCGGCGAGGCACGGGCCAGGATCCTCGAGGCCGTGAAGGACCTCGATTATCGGCCCAATGCGCTGGCGCAGGGGCTGATCATGAAGAGGTCCATGACCATCGGCACGATCATCCCCGATATCTCCAACCCCTACTACGCCGAAATCGTCAGGGGCATACAGGACGTGGCCGAGGAACTCGGCTATGCGGTGGTGCTGCAGAATACCGACCGCTCCAAGAGCAGGATCATCAGATCCATCCAGGTCCTGAGGGAGAAGCGGGCGGACGGCATCATCTTCAGCGGCGGGATCATCCACACCTACGAAATCCTTGCATCCCTGAAAGAGCTCGCCGACCGCGTGGTGGTGATCGGCCGTCACGAGGTGGACTTTCCCGCCGTGCAGGTGGACAACCTGGGCGGGGCCACGCAGGCCGTGCAGCACCTCATCGACCTGGGGCATGAGCGGATCGGGTTCATCAGCGGCCCAAAGATGTCCACGTCCAGCATCGACCGGCTGAAGGGTTACCGAAACGCCCTGGCCCGGAACGGGTACCGCTTCGAAGCCGGTCGGATCCGACAGGGGAATCTCACCCCTCAGAGCGGCTTCGAGGCGGCCCGGGCAATCTTTGAGCAGGGAGAGAAGGTGACGGCGATCCTGGCCAGCAACGATCTCATGGCCTTCGGAGTCGTTCACGCTGCCAAGAGCGCGGGTTTCCGGGTGCCGGAGGACCTTGCGGTCGTCGGTTTCGACAACATCCCCCTCAGCTCCTATTTCGCGCCCCCGCTTACCACGGTGGAGATCCCCATGTACGATGTCGGCGCCGCATCCATGAAGATGCTCGCCGATCTCCTGTGCGGCGGCGAATTCAGCCGCATCCGGCTCTTCACGACCCGCCTTCTCGTGAGGGAATCCAGTGGAAGAAATGGAGGACGGTGAAAAAAACGCTTGACTGAGTCCGGCGGCGGGGTCTATTTTTTAGGAAAACGTTTTCCATCGAAAGGAGAAAACCATGTCCGAATTGAAGAAATATGACCTCCTGGAATTGCCGTGGACGGATATTGCAGAATACATCAAGGCCGGGAACGATACGGTCATGATCCCCGTAGGGAGCTGTGAGAAACACGGCAATCATGTACCCCTAGGCGTCGATTCCTACACCACCATGGGAAGCGTGGAGCGTGCGGCCGTGAAGGCCAAGGTGCTCTACACCCCCCTGCTGCCTTTCGGTCTGTCGCCTCACCACATGGGGGAACCGGGGTGGGGGACCGGCACCATCTCTTTTCCTGCAGAGATCTACCGGGAGGTCCTCTATGCAATCGGCCGGAGTCTGATCTTCTCGGGCTTCAACAAGCTGGTGTTTGTCTCGCATCATGGCACGAACATGGGTGCGCAGGGGGAGGTCCTGAGGACCCTCCGAGCCGAGACCGGCTGCTTCTGCGCTTACTACAAGACGCCCACGGAAAGGGAGTGCGCCGTCGTGGCCGACCTCATGCACGGGCCGGCCGAGGAAACGCCGGGCTGGCATGCAGGGGAGCTGGAGACCTCCACTTGCATGGCCTATATGAAGGAGAAGGGGATCTACGAGGGGTCCATCTTCATGGAGCGGGCCAAGGCGGATCGGGCCCATGCCCCGAGGTGGATGGGGGCGGCCTTTTCGAAGAAAGACGGCACCAACACCGTCATCTTCCAGAATTCGGAAAACATCTTCATCCCCATGCTGCATCACGAGTACTCGGATACGGCCACCATCGGGAACCCTCTCAGGTCCAGCGAGGAGCAGGGGGTTGCGGTCTTCGAGAGGATCAGCGATCACCTGGCCGCCTTCCTCAAAGAGGTGAAGAAGTTCGATTTCAAGGTTTCCCCTGAAAAGCGAGATTGGCCGGGTCGATTCTGGAGAGGGTAGAACGGCGATGGGCCACATCGTCCTCCTCGGCACCCTGGACACGAAAAAGGATGAGATCTTCTTCATGAAAGAGCTCATCCGTGAGAGCGGACATGCCCCCATCTTGATGGATGTGGGACCCCTCGGTCCGCCCATCAGCGCGCCCGATATCTCCAACGAGGAGATCGCCCGGGCTGCGGGATGGACGCTCGGGGACCTGGCTCGGGCCGACGGCCGCGATCGGGTGATGAAGGCCATGGGCGAGGGCGCCGCACGCTGTCTCCTGGATCGCCTGAAGCAAGGTCTTCTGGACGGTGTGCTCGCCATCGGCGGAAACCAGGGAACCGCCATCGCGTCCATGGCCATGGGTGTTCTCCCCATCGGGTTCCCCAAGTTCGTCGTCTCCACCGTGGCATCGGGGAACATCAGACCCTTTGTGGGAAGCAAGGACCTGGGGATGATGTTTTCCGTGGCAGACCTCGTGGGGGGCCCCAATCCGGTGTCCCGGTCCATTCTCAGCAATGCGGTGGGTGCCGTCGTCGGTATGGTCGAACACGGCGCAAGGGTCGCCCTACGTCCCGGCGAGCGAACGATCGGTGTGACGGCCCTGGGCAATACGGAACCCGCCGTGGCGCACGCTACCGCCCTCCTCCGTGGGGCGGGTCTGCAGGTGGTCGCTTTTCACGCGTCGGGGGCCGGGGGATCGGCCATGGAGGAACTCGTCGAGGAAGGAATCATCGACGGGGTCCTGGACCTGACTCCCCATGAGCTGATAGAAGAGGTGGTCGGCGCCGGGGCCTACGTCCCGGTGAGGCCCGGCAGGCTCAAGGCGGCCGGTGTCAGGGGGATTCCCCAGGTGGTCTCCACGGGGGGGTTGGAATATCTCTGTTTTGGACCGTTCGACTCCATTCCCATCCGCATGAGGCGCAGAAGGATCTATATGCACAATCCGCTGAATGCCAATGTCAAGGCGTCCCGCCAGGAGATGGCCGAGGTGGGCCGCGTCATGGCGGCGCGGCTGAACGAATCCCTGGGGCCTGCTGCAGTGGTCGTGCCCCTTCACGGATGGTCCATCTACGGCGGGCCGGGGGGGCCTCTGCACGATCCCGCCGGAAACAGGGCCTTCCTCGTTGCGTTGAAAAGACACCTCAGACCGGAGATCCCTCTTCAGGAGGTGGAGGCACATATCAATGAACCGCGCTTTGTGGAGCTGTGCGTGGAACGGATGCTGAACTCTCTTGCCGTCCGGCAAGAGAAATCTCGACCAAGGTAGAATGCCATGGATGTGAACACGAGCGACCTTGAATCGCGTTTGCGACAGGAACTGTCCATCTATTCGCGGAGGTCGTTTTCGCGCGGCCTGATCAGCGGGACGGGCGGCAACCTGAGCGTGCGGTTGCCAGGAACGAACACCGCCCTGATCACGCCGAGCGGGGTGTCCCTGGAGGATATCGAACCGGAGGTCAATATCCTGGTCGACCTGGAAGGAAACGTCCTCAAGAGCCCGCCCGGACTGAAGCCCTCCAAGGAGACCTCGTTTCATCTCGCGGCCTATCGGCTCAGGACGGAAGTCCATGGGATCGCACACGTCCATCCCCCCTATGCCACGGCGTATGCCAACAAGGGGATGGAGCTGCCCCTGGTGACGGTCTCCGCCCGCGCGAACCTGAAGCGTGTGACCTGCATCGAATGCGCCCTCCCCGGCTCGACCGAACTGCGTGACCTGGTCCGTGCCGGTCTGGAGGCCGATTCCGGCCTGAAGGCGCTGCTCATGAAGGAGCACGGGATCCTCACCCTGGGCAAGGATCTGAAGGAGGCCTACTTCCTGGCGGACCTCCTGGAAGACACCGCCAGGGTCGCGTTCATCGAAGCGAATATCAGGGGATAGGGAGAGAGGTCAGAGATCAGCCCGGCCGCTGGCCAGTTTGACAGGGAGACTTCACAGGGTGTCAGGTGTCAGTTTTCGGGTGTCAGCCCGGTCGTTTCATACAATGGACCAGAGGAGAGCGGGGCCGCCTGCCCCTGGGGCGGCAAGAATGGTCGCGGAGGGAACTCCCTGCGGTTCTCTCTTCTGTAGGAGCAAGCTCCTGCTTGCGATCTTCCGGCAGAAGTCCCAGGGATGAGCATCGAATGGAAAACGAGGGGGGGCTACCATGGAGGCAAAGAAGCCGGTGAAAGAATACCACGTTCCTGCAAGCATGAAGGCATGGGTCCTGGATGGGCCCGAAGAGCTGAGATTGACGCAAAAACCGGTGCCGGCCCCGGGTCCGGCAGAGGTGCTTATTCGGATCGACGCGGTTTCCATCTGTGGTACGGATGTGGAGATCCTCACCAAGGGACTGCCGGCCATTGTGGAAGGGGGGATGCCCTTCCACAAGAACTTCACCCCCGGGCACGAGTACATGGGTACGGTGGTGAAGCTGGGCCTGGGCGTGGATGAGTACGGGATCGGAGATCGGGTGGCCGTGGAGATCCACGCGGGGTGCGGCCGCTGCGAACGGTGCCGCATGGGCATGTACACCTCCTGCCTGAACTACGGCCTGAACTATGGAGACTACCAGAAGGGGCATCGGGCCAACGGCTTCACCACGGATGGGGGTTTCGCAGAATATGCCGTGAACCACATCAACACCCTCGTGCACGTCCCCGACGACATGAGCGATGAGGAAGCGACGCTCATCGTCACGGCCGGGACGGCCATGTACGGCCTCGACGCCCTGGGGGGACTCATCGCAGGAGAGTCCCTGGTCGTGATCGGCCCCGGCCCCATCGGTCTCATGGGGGTCGCCGTGGGCAAGGCCCTGGGAGCAGACCCCGTGATCCTGACCGGGACCCGGGATTCCCGACTCCGGATCGGGAAGAAGCTGGGGGCGGACCATGTGGTCAATGTCGGAAAGGAAGGTGCCGTGAAGGCCGTCCAACGCATCACCAATGGGAAAGGGGTCCACTATGTCCTGGAGTGCTCCGGATCCCCCGACTCCTTCAACGAGGCCATGGACATGGTGAACCGCGGGGGACGGATCTGCCTGGCCGCGTTCCCCGGAGAAGCGGTGCCCGTGGATCTGGCCAAACTGGTGCGCAACAACATCTACGTCTTCGGCATCCGGGGCGAGGGGAACCGGGCAACCCATCGGGCCGCCTCACTCATGGCCCACAAGCGGTTCGATGCCAAGCTTCTCCACACCCATACCTTCGCCCTGGAGGAGCTGCCCAAGGCCTTCAAATACTTCAGGCAGAGAATCGAGGATGCCATCAAGGTGGTCGTCAAGGTATCGGCGTGAGGGCAAGGAGCGTCTCTGTGGGAGACAAATGCAAGCCAAGGAGGGGAACCCTATGGAAAATTTTTCGATCTATCGCTTCATGAGACTTGGGATCGTGCACTTCAAGGCATTTCCGGAGGTGGCCCGCGGGGAAGGGCCCATCGTGGAGACCCTCCGCAGGATCGTGGAGGATGATTTCTGGACGGCCGTGGAAGTGGGATGGATGAGGGACATCAAGGTGAGAAACGAGGCCAGGAGACTCCTCGAGACCTCGCACATGACGGTCTGCTACGCCAATCAACCCAGGATGTTCAGCAACAAGCTCGATCTGAATGCCTTTGACGTGAAGGAACGCAGGAAGGCGGTCGGCATGATGAAGAACGGGATCGATGAGGCATTCGACCTCGGTGCGACGGCCATTCGGGTCTTCTCGGGCAAGTACCCCGGGGAAGAGAAGAAGGAGGAGGCCAAGAAGATCCTGGTGGATTCCCTCAAGGAGGTCTGCCGCTATACGAACGAGCAGGGTCCGATGGAAATCTACATGAAGGTCTTCGATATGGACATCGACAAGAACTTCCTGATCGGCCGTTTTCGGGATGCAGCCGACGTGGCCGCGCAGGTGCATGCGGAGTTCGGCAACTTCGGGGTGCTCGCGGACCTCTCCCATTTCCCGCTCCTCCGGGAGAAGCCGGAAGAGGCCATCCCGCTGGTCAAGCAGTACCCCATGCACTTCCATATCGGGAACTGCCTCTATCGCGATCGGAGGCATCCCACCTACGGGGACCGGCAGCCCCGGTTCGGAATGCCGGGGGGCGAAGTCGACACCCCCCAGGTGCGGGACTACTTCAGGCTCCTGCTGGACCTGAAGCTCCTCAGCCCTGAGAAGCGGCCCGTGCTCAGCGCCGAAGTCAGGCCGCTCCTGGCCGAGGAAAGCTCGGAGGTGGTCATCGCGAACACCAAGCGGGTGATCAAGGAGGCCTGGGCCCTCGTATAGCTCCGGCTTTCTGCAACCTTAGTGAACCATCTGGAAAGGAGAGGATCATGGAAAGAAAGAATGGGAGTAGGCCGGGGAAGTTCATCAGTTCAATCCTGTTCATGACCTTGCTCGTTTGGTGCATCGGCCAGGGTGCGGCGACGGCCGCCTGGCCCGAAAAACAGGTGGAACTCATCAACCCCTTTGGGGCGGGAGGGGCCGCGGACGTGCAGGCCAGAAAGCTGGCGGAGATCATCTCCAAGGACCTGGGCCAGCCCATGGTGGTGCGCAACGTCACGGGGGCCGGCGGCGCCATCGCCTACAACGAGGTCCACAGGGCCAAGCCCGACGGCTATACCCTGATCTGGTATTCGGGCGCCATCAATACCCTGGCCGCCAGAAACCAGGTCAAGTTCGACTACAAGGATTTCGAGCCCATTGCCGGCATCGGGGTAGAGACGATTGCCATCTCGGTGAACAAGACCGCCCCATGGAAAGACTTCAAGACGTTCATCGCCTACGCCAGAGAGAACCCCGGCAAGGTGCGCGTCGGGAATTCAGGCATGGGAAGCGTAACCCACATGGTGCCGGTGCTCATCGGGCTCAAGACCGGGACCCAGATCATCCATGTGCCCTTCGGGACCGGTCTGGCCGTGGCCGCCCTCATGGGCGAGAAGATCGAGGCCTCCAGCCAGCACCCGGCCGAGATCCTGAGCCAGGTCAAGGCCGGGGAGGTCCGCGTACTGGCCGTCAGCAGCGAGAAACGGATCAACATCTGGCCCGACGTCCCCACCATGAAGGAGTCGGGAGTGGACCTGGTATTTGACCAGTGGAGGGGCTTTGCCGCCCCCAAGGGAACCCCCAAGGAAGCGGTCAAAAAACTGAGTGGAGTCATCCAGAAGGCGGTCGAGAGCAGGGAGTGGGGCGATTTTACGGCGTCGGTGGGATCTACCCCCCAGTATCGGGAACCGGCTTCCTTTGTCAAGTTCGTGGCCGAGATGGACAAGCTCACCAGGGAGATCATGGCGGCGGCCGGGACCGGGAAATAAAAGAGATGGGGGACCGGGGTATTGGAGTATTGGAGCACCGGACAAGGGAGAACCGCAATCCTTCTTTCCATCGCTCCACTACTCCATCACTCCATCCATTCAACCCTTCGACCACTTGATCATGAACGCTCGGAAAGAAATCTCAGGCGGCCTCGTCCTCGCCCTCCTGGGCGTCGGGTACCTGGTCTATAGCACCCGGTATCCCATGGACACGCTGGCGAATCCCGGACCGGCCGTGTTCCCGCTGATGATCGGATCCATCTTCGCCCTTCTGGCCATCGGCCGCGTGTTCCAGGGTGTGCGGCGGTTCAAAGGGGATGAAGGCCGTGCCGAGCCCCGTTCGGGGAGCGGCAGGTCCAAGCCGTTCATCCTGATCGTCCTCTTCGTGCTCTACCTGTTGCTGATGAAAGCGGTGGGATTCTACGTCTCGAACCTCCTGTTTGTCCTGGGCAGCAGCAGGCTGATCGGGGCGAGGGATTGGCTGGGACCGTTGCTCCTCGCGGTGGGTATCAACCTGTTCTGCTATCTGCTCTTTGAGGTCTGGTTGAAGGTGTCGTTGCCCAAGGGCGTTCTGTACTCGGTTCTGGCTTGAGAGACTTCTCTGTAACCTGCAGGAAGATCTGCCACGAGACCACGAAGACGCAAAGAAAGTCCGCGATATCTTTCCCGGTGTCTTCGTGTGGTGGTGGCGGGATTTGGCTGCGGCCGTAAGGCCTGCGTCAGGAGGACCTTTCCGGGGATGGACCACTCCATCTTTTCTTCCCTCTTCATCACCTTTCAGCCCCTGAATCTCTTTTCGTGTTTTGTGGGCGCGGTCATCGGGACCCTGGTAGGGGTCCTTCCGGGTCTGGGTCCGGCCGCGGCCATGGCCCTGGTCCTGCCGCTCACCCTGAAACTCGGACCGACCGCCGGGCTGATCACCCTGGCCGGAATCTACTACGGGGCCATGTACGGCGGGTCCACCACATCCATCCTGGTGAATGTCCCCGGCGAACCGGCCAGCGTGGTGACCACGTTGGACGGCTATGCCATGGCGCGAAAGGGCCGCGCCGGTGCAGCGCTCGCGATTGCGGCCATTGCATCTTTTGTCGCCGGTACGATCAGCGTCATCGCCCTGCAGTTGTTTGCGCCGCTGCTTGCACGTTCGGCCCTGGCCTTCGGGCCGGCCGAATACTTCAGCCTGACCGTCCTGGGAATCGTCCTGCTGTCGAACCTGAGCGGCAGGTCCCGGGTCAAATCCCTGCTCATGATGCTGATCGGACTGATGCTCTCCACGATCGGGACGGACCCCGTGGGCGGGATCGAGCGGTTCTCTTTTGGGATCCTGTCGGCGCAGGCTGGCATCAGCTTCATCGCGGTGACCGCAGGCCTGTTCGGGGTGGCGGAGGTGCTGCACTACATCACCGAAAAGGCCAAGGAGGTCGAGCCTGCACCCGTCCGATTCCGAGAGCTCTATCCCAACCGCGAGGAGATCAAACGCTCCCTGCCTCCCATGGCGAGAGGCTCCGTCATTGGATTCCTGATCGGCCTTCTTCCCGGGCCTGCGGCGACTCTGGCGGCCTTCGCGTCCTATGCCCTGGAAAGAAGGGTTTCGAAAAGGAAACGGGAATTCGGGAAGGGGGCCATCGAAGGGGTGGCCGGACCGGAGGCGGCCAACAATGCTGCGGCGGGCGGGGCCATGATCCCGCTCCTCTCTCTCGGATTGCCGTTCACGCCCACCACGGCGGTGCTGCTGGGGGGCATGCTGCTCCACGGCGTCACGCCCGGCCCCTTCCTCATGCGGGACAGGCCCGATGTGTTCTGGGGGGTGATCGGCAGTTTCTATCTCGGAAACGCGATGCTCCTCATCCTGAACCTTCCCCTGGTGGGCGTCTTCGCCAGGGTGGTCCGAGTCGCCCCCAGGTACCTCATGCCCGCGGTCCTGGTGCTGTGCGTCATCGGGGCCTACGGTGACAACGGCAGCCTCTTCGATGTGTGGGTAATGCTGGGTTCCGGGGTCGCCGGTTATCTCATGCGCAGGTTCGACTACGAGCCGGCCCCCCTGATCGTCGGCCTGGTCCTGGGGACCGTCATGGAGCGGTCGCTGCGGCAGGCCCTGATCATGTCCGGGGGCGCGTTGAGCGGGCTCTGGGAATCGCCCATTTCGGCAGCGATCCTGATCGGCGCGGTGGTCGCCGCCCTGGCGCCCATCCTCCTTGGACACCTCAGGGGACGAATGTATTACATCCGTCGAAGGGTATGAAAGAGCCCCTTCACAACCTCGGCCATGGAGTCGAAATCGAGGGTCTCCAAGGTGTCCGTCTCCCGGTGGTAGTGGGGGTTTCGGAAAAAGGCAGAATCGGTCACCATCACCGCCCGGTACCCGTACCGCCAGAAGGACGCGTTGTCCGAAAGGTTGATGGCCCCCACCCACTTCGGCGCCACCATGGTCTGCACCTTCAGGGCCGAGTAATCCCTGAGCCCTTTCCTGAGCGCGAAGACGGGCCGCCATGAATGCAGATTCCCGACCACGCCGATGAAATCCGCCGTTTCCGGATAGAAGAGGCTCATTCCGGGGAGAGGGTAGCGCTGGATCTTTTCCTTGGAGAAATACCCGATCATCTCCAGGGAGATCATGAAATCCACCGGCGCGTCCTTCTCCCTGAGAGAGGCGGCGTAGATCCTGCTGCCCATCTTTTCCGTTCCGAAGAAAGGGGGCTCCTCGTTGGCAAAGGCCACGAAGATGAGCCTCCTCCTGCCGGGGGTCTCCCCGAAAAGGCGCGCCAGTTCGAGGAGCCCGGCCACCCCGGACGCATTGTCGTCCGCTCCCGGGGAGCCGGGGACGGAATCGTAGTGAGCTCCTATGATGATCGGGTCTCCTTCTCCGTCCGTCTCCGCCACAAGATTGGAGGAGGATCTTCCGTGAGAGAGGTAACTCCGCCTCTCCACTGCATACCCGTAGCGGGTGAGCACTCCTTCAACGTACGAAGCGGCCCGCTCCAGGGAGTCTCCCTTGAAGAGGTTTCTCTCCCCGATCCGGACGGCGAGATGCTGAACATGGCTTCGGAGGTTCTCCCTGAGCATGTTCTTCTCCTCAAGCTCGTCTGAGAGTCCGGTGCCGGGAAAGGAAGCCAACAAGAGGGTCGAAGCCATCATGAAAATGAAGCGCGACATCTCCACCCTTCCTCCGCACCGGACTTCCCCGATGTTCCCATGATAACAGACCTCCTCCTCCGGTTCCAGGCCCGCAGGGAGTGTGCAGGAGAGGGATTGCAGATCAAGTTTTCAAAATCATAGCCGAATAGGAGGGGTAGACAAAAAAAATCGTGCCGGAAGGGCTCGCGATGTCTTCATACCGGAGCAAGGCCTTTTTCCCCACACCCATGTCCGGGCAGGTGGATGAATTCCAGATGCACCCGTTCACGTTGGCCTTTCCTGAAGAGCAGGAGAGGGATTACCGGGAGGCCTTTTTTCGGAGTTCCCTGAGAGAAGTCCACCTGGCCCTGCTTCTGGCCATTTTATTTTACGGGTCCTTCGGGATACTGGACGCATTTCTGGTTCCGGGGGTGAAGCGCCAGCTATGGATAATTCGCTTCGGCGTCTTCTTACCCATTACCTTCCTGGTCTTCCTGTTCTCGTTTACCGGGTATTTCCGAAAATACATGCAGGCCTGTCTCTTCGCCGTCATGATCGTGTCTGGACTGGGCATTATCGCCATGATCCTGATCGCGCCCGATCCAGGCCGGTATTTTTATTATGCGGGGCTGATCCTGGTCCTGTTTTACGGGTACACTTTTCTGAAACTCAGATTCATCTGGGCCACCGCGGCCGGCTGGATCCTTGTAGCCGCCTACGAAATAGCCGCCGTTTTCCTCCATCCCACTCCAAGCCCGGTTTTGGTCAACAACAACTTCTTCTTCCTGGCGAGCAACATCATCGGCATGGCCGCGTGCTATTCCATCGAATTTCGATCGAGAAAGGATTTCATCCTGGCCCGGGCGATCGAAGAGGAAAAGAAGAAGGTCGCCACATCCAGGCGGGGTCTGAAGAAAAGAGTCAGCGAGAGAACGGCTCAGCTGACCCAGTCTCTCGAGGAGTTGAAAAGGGAAATCGCGGAACGGGAGAAGGCGGAAGAAGAGCGCCAAAGGAGCGAAAGACGCTTCCAATCCCTCAGCGAGAACAGCCCGGAGATCATCTACACGCTGGATATGCAGGGGGCCTTCAGCTACCTAAACCCCGCATGGGAGGAGATCCTCGGTTACCGAAGGGTGGAGGCCATAGGAAGACACTTCATCTCCTTTGCACGGGAGCAGGACAAGGTCGCTTTCGTCCGTCATTTCAAAAGCATCCGGGATGAGAAGAGGACGCTGAGGGATGTCAAGGGCGTGCTCATTCACAGGGATGGAACCAACCGCCTCTTTACCTTGAGCGGCGCCCCGAACCTGGACGGCCAGGGAAGGGTGATCGGCATGGTGGGGCTCATGATCGACATCACGGAACAGACCAGGCTCCAGGACCGTCTGGAACAAGCCAAAAAGATGGAAGCCATCGGATCCCTCGCAGGCGGGGTGGCCCATGATCTGAACAACGTTCTTGCGGGCATCGTAGGGTACCCCGATGTCCTTTTAATGGAAATCCCGCGGGAAAGTCCCCTGAGGAAACCTCTCCTCGCCATCCGGAGATCGGGAGAGAAAGCCTCGGCGATCGTGCAGGACCTGCTGACCCTGGCAAGGAGGGGGGTGAGCACTGCGGAGGTGGTGGACCTCAATGACATCGTGGAGGAATACCTGAGGAGTCCGGAATACGAGAAACTGAAAACCTTTTGCCTTGAATTCGACCTGGAGACCTCATTCGAAAAAGACCTTCTGAGGATCATCGGCTCTCCCATACACATCAGCAAGACCATCATGAACCTGGTCATCAATGCCCTGGAAGCGATGCCCTGTGGGGGAAAAGTCGTCCTGAAGACTGAAAACCGCCGCCTGGAAAGGCCGGTGGAAGGATACGAAAAGATCAAGGAAGGGGAATATGCGGTCTTTTCCATTTCCGACACCGGCATCGGGATAGCCCCCCAGGACCTGAGAAGAATATTCGAGCCGTTCTACACCAAGAAGACCATGAACAGGAGCGGAACGGGACTGGGAATGGCCGTCGTCTGGGGCACGATGAAGGACCACGAGGGGTTTGTCGACGTCAAGAGTGAGGAAGGGAAGGGGACCGAATTCATCCTCTATTTCCCGGCAACGGACCGAAAACCGGCCGAGGATCCTGTGGGCGTATCGCTGCCGGATTACCTGGGCAGCGGCGAGTCCGTCCTGGTGGTCGATGACGCGGAAGAGCAGAGGGAGATCGCCACGCTCCTGCTTACCCGTCTTGGCTACCGGGTGACCTGCACGGGCAGCGGAGAAGAGGCTGTCGAATACGTGAAAGGCCATCCCCAGGACCTGATCCTTCTGGACATGCTCATGGACCCGGGAATGGACGGGCTTGAGACGTATAAACGGATATTGGACGTGTATCCCACCCAGAAGGCCGTCATTGCAAGCGGTTACTCATGCACGGAACGTGTCCGGGAGGCCCAACGGCTCGGGGCGGGGGGATACTTGAAGAAGCCCTACACCCTTGAGAAGATCGGGCTTGCCGTCAAGGCCGAGTTCGAGAAAGGAGGGGATTTCGCCACGGAACGCAGGGGGAGATATCCCCTTTGCAGGAAAACGGCAAGCGGTTGAACAACCCACGGACCGACGCGTCGTCGTCCCATTGACGCTTTTTCCTCCAAGTGCGCCAACCCCCTCCATTCCCGCCGCTGCCACAGGAATCTCCTCCAGCCCCGGCGGGGCCTTGATTCTCTCGTTTTTCCAAGCCCTTCCCCCGGCCCTGTTCGAGGCGGAGAGGGCGGTTTCTTCTGGGGCACGACCCCGGTCCCCCCCCCCTTTCAAGACGGCATATTTTTTGCAGAAAACCGCAACATAACGTAAATTCGACCGGACCGTCGGAGTTCAATCGGAGGAAAGCTCTCTTTTCACACCATTTCCTTACAGCTCTTCATGGATGCGGTCGATAGTAGGTTATGAAAAATATCTTATCCAGGAATCGTGTATGTCTGCACTCACCGGCAGTCCCCTGAATGATCTTTTTCACATGGAGAACGATTTTTCATGAAGAAATCGATGAAACTCAGTGTCAAGCCGCTATGGCGTGAGATCGAAAAGGCGAGGAACAGCGCTGCGGCCTTTTTGAAGTCTCACCAGTTTTCAAGCGAGTCCTCTTATTCCTTCGTCATGATCGTCAGCGAACTCGTTGAAAACGGCATCAAGTACGGCCATTTTTCGGAGGCTGAAGACCGGGTCAATCTTTCGGTTCACATCAATCGAAGCATGATCACGGTGGAGGTGGTCAATCCGGTGAATGATGAGACATACAAGCATCTCAAGAATCTCGACAGGACCATACAGTGGATCCGGGGGTTCCAGGATCCTTTCGAGGCCTACATCGACAGGCTCAAAGAGGTGTCCAAGAAGCCTTTAAACGATGAGGAGAGTGGATTGGGGCTGGTCAGAATCGCCTACGAAGGTCAGGCCATTCTGGACTTCTTCGTGAGCGACAACGGGATCGTGAATGTTTCGGCCGTTTCCAATTTCAAGGGAGAAGATCATGGGAAAAAGTGAGACCTATACCAGCAATCTGCTGAACATCGAAGTAAAGGAGAACGAGGATGCCATCCACATGAAGTGGACGGGAAAGAGCGTCCATCGGAAACCCAGCGAGTTCATCACCCCGATCCTGGTGGATCTGCTCAAGCGGAGCAGTGCCGAGGAGAAGAGGATCGTCCTGGATTTTCGGAACCTGAACTACATGAATTCGTCGACCATCACCCCGGTGATCAAGATCCTGGAAAGGGCCAAGAGAGGCAGCGTGAGCATCACGGTACTCTATCAGAAATCGGTCAAGTGGCAGGATCTCTCGTTTTCGGCCTTGGAGATCTTCCAGACCAAGGACCGCAGGGTGCAGATCAAGGGAGTGGGGAATGATGCCTAGACTGCCCGACGGAGCGAACGGCTCCATTACAGCCGGGAAAACGAGCATCCCGGTCGATGTGAGGTGCGCATCCAAGTTCTCCCTCTGGATCCGCTTCCTGAATGGAGAGCGATACAAGGACGGCATGACCTTTTCCAATCTGACGATCCCCCTCAACGGGAAACAGGCGGAGCTCGGTCCCTTTCGTCTGAAATCCGAACCCAACATCGAAGGGTATGCGGGGCGCCTCATCCCCCTGACGGACTTCTACGACCTCGAAACGCTCTTTTCCGAGCACAAGATCGAGAAGCTCCAGACCGCCTTTGTCAACCTCCCCCTGGTCTTGAGCCACAAGGAAAACATCAGGCCGTCCTTCAAGGACTACACGGCCAATCTGACTTATGACCTGAACGTCTACAAGACCATGTTCGACAAGCTGGAGTCCGAGTACCGCGATGAACCGGAAGATGTCCGGGAGATGGCGCAGCAGGTCATCCTGGATACCGAAGGGATGAAATTCAAGCATTTTCTGGATATGAAGCTGCAAGAACTGCAGAACCTGGTGAAGGATTTCGACAAGGAGGAGCACGAGCGACACGGGTTCTACTTCAGAAAACAGCTCTGGAACATCATCACCTGCTGCCCGTTCATGGCACGGACCAATCTCAAGCCTCGCGGTTACAGCGGGGACTCGGTGATGATGAAGATGCTCTACTTCAATGGGTACGAAGGGGAGACCACCTATTACAAACTCCTGAACAAGCACCCCCTCGAAGCCCCCGCGGCCCAGGCGGTGCGAAACAGGAGGGGGTTGATCTCCAGGGCCCTTTTTCAGTTCAAGACCCGGTACCGGCCGACCCCGTCCCGAAAGATGAAAGTGCTCTCCGTGGCCTGCGGCCCCGCTTTCGAACTGAAAGACATCCTGCTCACCGCCCAGGATTGTGAATTGTATCACTTCGCGCTCCTGGACCAGGACCGGGAGGCGTTGCTGGAGGCGGCCGTCAACGTCAACCAGATCGAAAAAAGTTTGGACTGCAAGATCAGCGTGGACTACCTCAATGAATCGGTCCGGACCATGCTGTCCACGCCCCAACTGAAAAGGAAGTGGGGAAAGTTCCAATTCATCTATTCCATGGGTTTATTCGATTACCTGACGCCTCCGGTCGCCAGGGCCGTTCTCAAGAAGCTTTATGAATTGCTGGACGTCGGAGGAGAGATGGTCATCGGCAACTTCCATGTGTCCAACCCCAGCCGTTACTACATGGAGTACTGGCTCGACTGGGTCCTCTATTATCGGACGGACGAGGAGTTCCTGGAGCTACTGGAAGGCGATTCTTCGGCGGAAGTGGAAGTTTCCTTCGAAGACACCGGTGTGCAGATGTTCCTCAGAATCAGGAAGAGAGATCATGGCTCAGTAAAGAGTGATCCGAATTAGTCCTGGGCAACCGGAATAGGAAGGTGGTCACTTCACAAGGGATATGCCGTGAAAAAAAAGATCGAAGGTCCTGAGCAGTTTGAATTCGAGGCCAAGGATTTTGACACGTACCTGACGGGGATTATCCATGAATGGTTGTTCACCCTGACGGCTCTGGCTTTTACACTCGTGCCCATCTTTTTCGTCCTGGACTACTTCACCGTTTCACAGGAGCTGTTGCCGCGCTTCGCCGTCTACCGCCTCTCCTCGACCCTGATCGCGCTGACCCAGTATTTCATCATCCGGAACACCAAGCCGAGCATCTCCTCCTATTACCACGGCTACCTGATCTCCATCAACCTGGGCGGGTTCATCGCCCTCATGACGGTGGATCTTGGCGGGTTCGATTCGAGCTACTATGCCGGACTCAATCTGGTCATCATCGGGGTGAACCTCCTCCTCCCGTGGAAGGCCGTTCATTCCGCGGCCAACAGCATGCTCATCATCTTCATGTACGTCTTCTTCAATATCCTGGCGGAGCAGAGCTACGATACCTCGGTCCTGCTCAACAACCTCTTCTTCTTGTGCTCGACGGCGATCATCGCCGTCAGCATCAACCATGTGAAACACGTGCTGGTGAAGAAGGAGTTCTCCCTGCTGGTGGAATTGAAGAAGGCGCGCGACGCCATCTGGAGCGAGATGGAACTGGCCAAGCGCATCCAGACGGCCCTCCTGCCCAACGAAGAGAAGATCGAAGGCTACGACATCGCCTCGACCATGATCCCGGCCAAGGAGGTCGGAGGAGACTACTACGACATCATCGACACCCCGAAAGGGGAAAAGTGGGTCACCATGGGGGACGTGTCCGGCCACGGGGTGGATTCGGGCCTGATCATGATGATGGTGCAGACCAGCATCATCTCCATGGTCAACAACTCGAACAACTACGGCCCCTCGGAGGTTATTCAGAGCGTCAACAGCGTCATCCGGGAGAACATCAGCCGCCTGGGATCGGACCACTACATGACCCTGTCGGCCATCCGGTTCAATGAGACCGAGATGACCGTCTCCGGCAAGCATCAGGACATCATCATCTACCGGGCCCGGTCGAACAAGACCGAGGTCGTTCCCACGACGGGAACCTGGCTGGGGATCGCCGACGACATCCGCAAGTACAGTACGGATCGCTCCATCCCCCTGGAAGAGGGAGACATCGTCCTGCTGTTCACGGACGGCATCACCGAGGCTACCGACAGCCATGGAGACATGTACGGCCAGGAGCGGCTGGAAGCGGCCTTAAACCAGTTTGCGGATCTGCCCGTGATGAAGCTGCGCGACAAGATCATCGACGAAGTCAATGCATTCCAGGAAGAGCAGTTGGACGATATGACCCTGGTGGTGATCAAGAAATGCTCCAGGCCGGTCTGATGATGCGAGATCATTCATGGAGGTTCCTGCCTAAGGTGACCGGCGTCGACCCGGGGATCGGCGACTTCAAGATGAACCTGTTCACCCTCACCTTTCCACATCACCTGGAGGGACCGTTCAGGGAGGAGTACTTCCGGAAATCGGTGGGGCATGTCCGGTTCGCCTTTCTGATCGCCATCCTGTTCTACAGTTTTTTCGGCATCCTGGACGCATGGCTGGTCCCGGAAGTCAAGCAGCAACTCTGGATCATCCGATATGTCGTGTTCGCGCCCTTGGCCTTTGGCGCCTTTCTCTTCTCATTCCTGCCCTCCTTCAAGCGCTACATGGAGGTCTCCATCGCCGCCGTGCTGATGACGGCCGGGGTCGGGATCATCGTCATGATCCTGATCGCCCCTTCCCCTGGAAAGTATTTTTACTATGCCGGCCTGATCCTGGTCCTGATCTACTGTTACACCTTTTTCAAACTGCGGTTCATCTGGGCGAGTGCGGTGGGATGGCTCACCGTCATCCTGTATGAGATTGCGGCCGTGGGCATCGGAGAGACTCCGCTGCCGATCCTGGTCAACAACAACTTCTTTTTCATCAGCAGCAACGTCCTCGGGATGTTTGCCTGCTATTCCGCCGAGCTCAATGCGCGGCGGGAGTTCATGCAGGCCCGCAGGATCGAAGTCGAGAAAAAGAAGGTGGACAGGGCCAACCGGAAGCTGGAGAAGAGGGTCCAGGAGAGGACCGCCCAGCTGGTCCATGCCAACTCGGAACTCAAGCAGGAGATCGGAGAGCGGGCTCTCATCGAGGAAGCCCTCAGGGCCAGTGAGGAAAGATACCGAACCATCATCGAGAGCATTGAGGAAGGCTATTTCGAGATCGACCTCAAGGGGAACATGGTCTTCTTCAACGATGCCACATGCAATATCCTCGGTTTCAGCAGGGAAGAGCTGCAGGGCATGAACAACCGGGAATATGCCGACCCCGAGACCTCGAAGCGGATGTTCGAAATGTTCAACGAGGTGTACCGTACCGGCAACCCCTCAAGGATCCTGGACTACGAGATCTTCAAGAAAGACGGGAGCCGGGCCTTTGTGGAGATCTCCGCCAAGCTCATGCGCTCCCCGTCGGGCCAGCCGATCGGCTTTCGAGGCATTGCCAGGGATGTCAGCGAAAGAAAGAAGGCGGAGGTGCAGCTCCAGCAGTCCAAAGAGGCGGCGGAGAAGGCCAACCAGGCCAAGAGCGAGTTCCTGGCGAACATGAGTCATGAGCTTCGTACGCCCCTGAACCATATCATCGGGTTCACCGAATTGGTGGTGGATCGAAGACTGGGGGGGTTGAACGAGAAGCAGGAGGAATACCTCGGGGATGTTCTGGAGAGCAGCAAACACCTCCTCTCCCTCATCAACGACATCCTGGACCTCTCGAGGGTGGAGGCGGGGAAAGAGCAGCTGGAGTTGTCCGACGTCAATGTCACCGAGCTGCTGGAGGGGAGCCTGTTCATGATCCGGGAAAGGTCCATGAAACACGGAATTCACCTCTGCATGGACCGGGACGGCGTACCCGAAGAGATCTGCGCCGACGAGCGGAAGTTGAAGCAGATCCTCTACAACCTGCTCTCCAATGCCGTCAAATTCACCCCGGACGGAGGGAGCATCCAACTGAACGCACGGCTGGTTTCCCCCCCGGAAGCAGATCCGTCGCGCTTTGTGGAGTTTTCCGTTTCCGACACCGGAATCGGTATCCCACCTCAGAACCTGGAGAGGATCTTCGGGAGATTCGAGCAAGGGGAGGTCTCGATCAGCCGCAGGTACCAGGGGACCGGATTGGGGCTTTCCTTGAGCAGGGGCTTCGTGGAACTCCATGGGGGGAGGATTTGGGCGGAGAGCGAAGGTGAGGGACGGGGCGCCACCTTGCGGTTCCGCATCCCCGTTTAGCTGACCATCGAGTCTTCCGGATGGCGCGAGCCGTCAGCTTTCAGCCTCAGCCGGACACAAGGAGTGCAACCGTCGCTTCGGGGAAGGACCGGCTCCCCCAGGTTTCTTCTGTGTTCTATCCGGAGGGAGATCCGAAGGGGTTAAAACGCAGAGGCTGATCGGGCCACGCCCTTTGCCGTTCCATCATCAAGGGCGGATCTCAAGGCGTGAGCGATCTTCTCCAGGGAGTACGGCTTCTTCAGGTACACTTTGGCACCCAGCTTCTGCGCCTCCCTGGCCCGGTCGGTTTCGGAATATCCGCTGGCGATCACCGCCCTTTGCCCGGGATGCATGGACAGGATCCGGCGGTATGTGTCGAGGCCGTCCATCCCCGGGGGCATGATCATGTCCAGGACCAGCACATCCGCAGTGTTTTGTTCCATGTACCGGACCGCCTCTTCACCGCTCTTCACGGCGGTGACCCTGTATCCGATTCGCTTGAGCATGACCGACGCGATATCCCGCTGCTCCTGGATATCGTCGATGACCAGGATACGCTCACCCCGGCCCATGGCGTCTTCGATCCTGAATGGGGCTTTTTGAACCTTGTGAAGCCTGGAGCTCCTGTGGGTGAGGGGAAAGAACAGGGTGAAGGTGGTCCCCCGGCCGACGGTGCTTTGCACGTCGATATATCCCCGGTGGTCCTTTACCGTCCCCCAGACCACGGCCATGCCCAAACCGGTCCCGCTTCTTCCCATCACCTTCTTGGTGTAGAAGGGTTCGAATATCTTCTCGACATCGTTTGCGGAGATCCCGATCCCCTGGTCCGCGATGGTGAATACGGCGAATTCCCCTTCCCTGATGGTTTCGTATCCTTTGAGCGGGGTGTCGATACGTCGGTTCTCGGTGGTGATGCGGATCCTGCCTCCCCCCGGCATGGCCTCGGCGGCGTTGGTCACGAGGTTCATCAGGGTCTTGGACAGGTGCACGGGTGAACCGACGATATTGCCGAGCTTCGGGTCCAGGCGGGTCTCCACCGTGACATGAGGATGAAAGGAGGCCAGCTTTTCGTATTCGATGCTCTGCATGTACTGTCGGATGACGTCGTTCAGGGTGACCACTTCCTCGCTGCTGACTCCTCTCCTTGCCAAGGTCAGCAGGTCCTGCACGATGGCCGCTGCCATCTGTCCGGACTTCTGGATGGTCATCACCGAGCGCCGCAGAGGACTGTTCGGGGGCAGATCGAGCAGCAGCAGCTCCGGGTAGCTGACCAGCCCGGCCAGGATATTGTTCAGGTCATGGGCAACGCCGCCGGCCAGGGTCCCGATCGCTTCCATCTTCTGGGCCTGCTGCAGCCTCGCTTCGAGTTTCCTCTGAGCGGTGATGTCTCTCAAGAAGTTCAGGGTGGCGATCCGTTTCTCCCACAGGATGACCACCATGTTGAGCTGTACATGGAGCTCTTGCTCCTCCCTGTTGATCAAACGGAAGATGAAAGAGCTGGGCGGATCTTCACCCTCGAGGACCCGCATGTGCCTGTCCAGAAACTCGGTTCGGTCCTCCGGGTGCATGAATTGAATGAACGGCGATTTCCCGAGCTCCTCTTCGGAGTAGCCGGTCAATTCCACGGCCTTGGGGTTCGGAAACTTCACGATCCCGTCCTGCACAATGAAAATGGCCGTGTCGGCATTCTGGACGAGGAGGCGGTATTTCTCTTCCGATTCCCGAAGGGCGGTCTCGAAGCGTTCACGATCGGAGATCTCCTGCTTGAGCTCCCGGTTGCTCCCGACGAGTTGTGCGGTTCGTTCTTCCACCCTTTTTTCGAGCTCGAAATTGGCCTGGTCGACCTTCTTCTTCTCCTTTTCGAGCAACCGTGCCTGCACAAAGTCCCTGCGCAGATACAACTCGATGGAGTAGCATGCGAACATTCCGAAAAGGTTGCTGGAGAGTAAGAAGAAGTTGTTGTTGATGAGAATGGGGACCGGGGTAGGGTTCACCCAAGTGGCCGCGACCTCATAACTGAGTACGATGACCCAACCCGCCACTGAAGCCCAGATGAAACGAAGCCTGAAGAACGTGTACCCGTAAATTAGACAAAGAATCAGACCTGCGTAGTATAGATGACTTGCGGGATAGGGGGCAATCGCAATCATACCGACGATGGCCAGTCCCGACATGACTACGGTAGTCGAGATCGCCAGTTGCATGTACTTCTGGAAATAACGTGAGAAGGAGAAGGGAAAGATAAACAGGATCAGCGGACATGCGAAGCCGAATCGAATGAGCCAGAGCTTCACTTTCACTTCGGGGACCAAAATGGAATCTAGGAGGCCGAAAGCGGCGTAGAACAGAAGTCCCATCGCGTAGGCAATGCGAACCTGTCGCAGGGATGATCTGAAGTAGTGCTCCTGAAACTCCCGTTCCTGGACCGGCGGGAACGAAAGGGTCAACCAGTGGATCGGGAAGGTATCGGGCGGGAATATTCGGCTAAACAAGTCTCTGTCCCTCCGGTCCCGAAGAATAGGCTACATGGAGCGGCTTTGGCCGTGCACCCTGTCCAGGTTTCTGAGCGCGGACAGATTGAGGAAGTCGTCCTCTTCAACAAAATAATCCAAGACAGCGCCGGCCTCACAGGTGATTCGTGCAAGATTCAGGCTGGCCGGTGTTGGGTCGTTCCAACCCTCCTTCATTCTGCGGTAGGCTTCGAATGGGTCCTGGTGGCCTTTTATGAATTGCACGGTCCTGTCCAACTCGTCTAGCCTGGAACGACTCCCGGCATCGATCGGATGTCTGATCTCCGTCAGAATCGAGTGTGCGTTGACGCGAATGTCTGCGGTGATAAGGCCATGTGAAGAATCGTCTGTTCCGTACTCAATCCCTGTTCTCACGAGTTCATGGAAAAGGAGGGCCTGAGCACGTATCGTATCCTTTGCGAGTCCTTGAGATCTCAGAAACCGGCTTCCTTGCTCCGTCGCCTCCCGGATATCTTCCTCCTTCGAAGTCAACGTAAGACGAATTGTTTTTTCCGAAAAGGCTGTGTTTCTCATGCGCCTGCTTTTGGATCTTGCAGCAGGATATTTCATCGACTTTTCCCGATCTCCCTCCTTCGTCTTTTCACTGTCTTTGGAAAGCATATGCCTCCTTTCCAGAGTCATGCTCCAAGAAGTCAACCAAGTCTCAATGCTCAGTCGCGGTGACGAAAGTACCCTCTTAAAAGGTAAGCAAAAGATCTGCCAAAGAAACGGCCCATGAACCTGCCTGTTCTGAGCTGGCCTAAGATAGTGATTCTGCGGGTTAAAGTGGCTGGGGAATGATATGCGGAGAGGACAACTGCTCCGTTCCAACACCGGAACGGCTGTCACGGCTTTGACGAAAAAGGAGATGCTCAGCAGTCAAGAATGTCGCCGTTCTTGACGCGGAGAAACATCTGGCTACCGGTACTCTCAAAAAGAATGGATACTGAAGCCGGCAGACTTTGGTCCACCAGATCCACGAACTCCTCTTCGGTACGGTGGCAAAGAAACCAATCGCACCAGTATTCCATGTAGTACCTGGAAGGGTTGCAGACGTGGAAGTTGCCAATCATCATCTCTCCATCCGGGGCTAAGAGTCTAATGAGCCTCTTGAGGAGGGCCTTGGCGACCTGAGGGGAGAGATAATCGAAGAGTCCCATGGAGTAAATGTAATCGAACTTCCCCCACCTCTCCTGCAGGTGTCTGGAGAAAATCAGATTGCGGACAGACGCATTCAAATATTCTACGGCGGGGGGGGTGCCGATCTTTTCTCCCAGCGCATCAACCATCCGGGCGGCTTCGGCCAATGCCAAAGGATCCTGGTCGAGCAGGACGAAACGACGGGTTCTGCAGTCGGCTGGAGATTTCAGGATGTGCTCCAGTTCGAACGCAGGCCCGCTGCCGACGGACAGGATTCGAAATACCCTCGGGGAAGCGTCACAGGACTTCTCGCAGAAGCTGTTGAGCATCTGCTCTATGAGGGTTATGCGGTTTCGAACGGATTGCGCTGCTGCATGCTCTACCGAATGCTTATGCATCAGCTTCGAAAAGGTCGTATCTCCCAGGTATCGATTCTGATAGATCATCCGCATCATCTCATAATCGCCGGCATAGCCCCTGGGCTTTAGATTGGTGCGGGCGAATAGAGGGCAGCAAAGGATAAAGTCCCAGAGTTGTTTCCTGAAGTAGGTTCCGTGTTGCTGATGCTCCCCGATACTGAAGCCCGATACGATCGTATTCAGCTCATCCAATCTACTGTCGAGAAATTTCTTGAAGACTCTGCCTTTATAATCTATGACGGCTTGCCCTATGGACGCGCTTGGACCTTCAGAAAGGCCCTCCCCACGTGCGTCAAGGTGATCGAAGAAGTCTCGATATTCGCCCAAATCATGGTTCAGGTTGGCCGTGTATTCCTTGAAGGAACTGCGGATTCCATGATGCCGCGCCAAAACTGGTCTCAGGAAATCGGCGGCCGCAGGATGCGGGACAACATTGGGCTGGGACGACAGGGTGTTGCCTGAGTCAATGGGGTTCCGCTTCTGTATTTTCATTTCAGTTCAGGTCTTACCATTCACAGATTCGAAGCCAGGACACGGATCTCTCAGACGGACTCACCATCTCCTCCATGCTGCAGTCCTCCCGTCCAGGATCCCTTCAATGATCGGATAAGCCGCTCAGTCGAAAGCATAAAAAGCCAGAGATGTCAGAACATCACCAGATGATCAAGGGCGGTCCCTCCTCCTGGACCCGGGGGCAGCTCGAAGAACGGCTCCATTCTAGGTCGCACCATCGTTCCAATCAATCGGGGATTCTCTGATTTAGCGGTTCCTTTTCCCTGGTTTTCAGCTTCGATTTCCCTGGTCTTGAATCAGGGTTTTCGGAAGGGCGCTACAGGGCTTTCGCTCCCGAGGGTGATCTGAACAAGCCAGTGGGGGGGGTGACATTGCGCTTGTATCGGTCGGGTCATGCCGGTGCAGGTCAACTCGTTCAGTCTCACAGGTGGTGCTTGGATGTCGCCCGCACGCCGGACTGGTCATCAGTGACGTTTCTTCATCTTGCGGATCTCTTCTCTCAAGAATCCGTTCTCGTCCCTGGTCTTCACGAGATCTTCGTTCATCTTCCTCAGTCGCTCCACGAGGATCTGGGAAAAGAGGCGGTAGAGGATGCACTGGAAATAGATCTTCGCCTGCCCCTCCAGGTTGTCGGAGTAGGAGGCGTCCATGGCCAGGCAGACGGAGTCCTCCAGGGCCTTGATCGAGGCGGAGCGCGGAGAGCCGTCGATGATGCACATCTCGCCGAATATATCCCCGTACTCTTTCAGCACCCCGATGGTCTCCCCATTCTTGAGGATGGCGAACCTGCCGGACATGATAAAGAAGATCCAGTTGTCGAGCTGACCCTCCCTGATGACCTCATCGTCCCGTCTGAATTTCCTGATCTTGCTGAGCGGCAGAATCCCGTTGAAGTCGCTTTCGGACAATCCTTTGAGCGTCGGCATTCTACGAAGCGTTTCCAGAATCTGCCCATCGTCTCTCGGCTCATCCTGGGCCGGGAGGGTGATGCCCATCTGCGCAAGGATCTCATCACTGATGTCGCTGTTCATGATCGCCTCCTTTGAGAATTCCACATGCCTGACATGCCCGGCTCAGGTAAGGCTTGCGGGCGAATCGCGGTCATTACATTTGCAAAACGGATGCCAGTTGAAACCGGTCGCCCATACATTCATGAAACCGCTCCCGAGCGCTCGCCGTTCCTTTTCACGTGCATTTCACCTTCCATTCAAACTCCTTTCATCCGCCGCCTCCAGAATGGACCCCGTTTATGGCAGGAATATCGGTCTCGT
Organism: Deltaproteobacteria bacterium; assembly: GCA_020060215.1. Next base: position 130,517 of record JAGVAP010000121.1, read on the forward strand.
CCCTTCAGGCACAAGGAGGTACTTTCATGAGTCGGAAACAGAAATGGACTTTTCGTTGTCTGGCGATCGTATTGGTCTTGTTCTCCCGCCCCGCCCTTGGGGAACCGAAGAAGGACAAAACCCTGTCTCCTTTCTTCTTCGTCCAGGAGGGGGATTCTTCGGTCGACGCATTTCCCCTGAAGGAAACCAGCGTGGATGCCAGGATCAGCGGCGTCATCGCCGAGGTTTGTGTGACCCAGAAATACGTGAATCACGGCGCGCGCCCCATCCATGCCCGATATGTCTTTCCGGCCTCCACCCGGGCCAGCGTGCACGGAATGAAGATGGTCATCGGAGAACAGGTGGTGACGGCCGCGATCAGGGAGCGGGAGGCGGCGAAGAGGGAGTACAGGGCCGGCGGGAAGGCGGGGAAAAGCTCATCCCTGCTGGAGCAGGAAAGGCCGAATGTCTTTTCCATGAACGTGGCCAACATCATGCCCGGGGACGAGGTCCGCATGGAGCTGCGCTACACGGAACCGCTGGTGTCTTCGGATGGGACCTATGAGTTCGTGTACCCCACCGTGGTCGGCCCCAGGTACTCGAACCAGCAGGAGGCCGGCGCGCCCGAGACGGACCTGTGGGTCAAGAGCCCCTACCTGAGAGAAGGGAGCCCTGTGCCCGCAGGCTTTGCCATTCAGGTGGCCGTCTCCACCGGCATCCCGCTCCAGGAGCTTTCGTGCCCCTCCCATCGCGTGGATGTGCAGTGGGAAAACAGGTCCGTGGCCAGGGTCTCTCTCGAGGACCCCAAGGATGCGGGCGGGAACCGGGACTTCATCCTGAAGTACAGACTCGCGGGCAAGGAGATCCAGAGCGGTCTGATGCTCTACAAGGGGCAGACGGAGAACTTCTTCCTGCTCATGGTTCAGCCCCCGGAGCGTGTCCGTCCGGAGGACATTCCGCCCCGGGAGTTCATCTTCGTCCTGGACGTGTCCGGCTCCATGCATGGTTTTCCGCTGGCCACGGCCAAGGCGCTCATCTCGGATCTGATCCGCAATCTCCGTGAGATGGACCGGTTCAACGTGATCCTTTTTGCCGGCTCCTCCTGTGTCATGTCCCCCTCGTCCGTTCCGGCCACCCATGCCAACGTCGGCTGGGCCCTTCAGGTGATCGAGTCTCAGCAGGGGGGCGGCGGAACAGAGCTCGCGCCCGCCCTCCGCAAGGCCTTGGCCCTGCCGATGGCCGAGGACTCCTCGCGGACCGTCCTGGTCATTACGGACGGCTACGTCTCCGCGGAGAGGGAGGTGTTCGAGATCATTCGCGGCAACCTGAACACCACCAATGTGTTTTCCTTCGGCATCGGCGGCAGCGTGAACCGCTTTCTGATTGAAGGGATGGCCAAGGCGGGTCTGGGCGAGCCCTTCGTGGTCACCCGGCCGGAGGAGGGGCGCTCCACTGCAGAGCGGTTTCGTGAGTATGTGCAGTCGCCGGTGCTCACCCGGATCAAGGTGGGCTTCAAGGGATTCGAGGTCTATGATGTGGAACCCCAGCATGTCCCTGACCTGTTCAGCCGAAGACCGATCGCGGTGTTCGGGAAGTGGCGGGGAAAGGCGGGAGGGCTGGCCGAGGTCACCGGAAGGAGAGGCAGGGAGGAGTACTCCCGGACCTTCCGTCTCTCCGACAGCTCCCCTTCCGAGGTGAACGGCGCGCTCCGCTATCTCTGGGCCCGCGAGAGGGTCGCGAGACTCTCCGACTTCGCCGTCCAGAAGGCCGATGCGGAAACCAGGGCCGAGGTCCTTTCGCTGGGGATGACTTACAGCATCCTGACTCCTTATACCTCGTTCGTGGCGGTCATGGAAACCGTCAGGAATCCCGGTCCGCAGGCCAGGGAAGTGGATCAGCCCCTGTCTCTGCCGCTCCACGTCTCGAATCTCGCCGTCGGCGGAGGATGCTCCAAGGTGCCTGAGCCGGGGCTCGGCATCCTCTTGGGGCTCGTCCCGATCATGTCAACCCTGGCCTGGCTCTTCCGAAGGCGGCTGCGGCCGGCAGGCTGGACGGCGTCGTACGGCTCCGGGAGAAGGTTCACCGCAGACGCAGAGGGGCGCGGAGTCTCCAAAAACCGGCGGGACGTGCCGCCTGCAAGCCAAAAGCAAAGAGCCTCTGTGAACCCTAATGCCACCAGCGGAGCGGGCGGTGAAATCTCGTTTCAAGAAAGTTGGGTGAGAAGGTCAATCCTCGGTGATGAAAGATGAAAACGCTGAAGCCTCTCCTGATCTCGTATGCAGCCCCATATGCCATGGGAGCGATCCTGGCGGCGGGCCTGAAATACCACTACTCCATTGCGGGGAGCGATGAACTGCGATGGGTGCTCTCTCCCACCTCCTGGATGGTGCAGCAGCTCACCGGCATCCCGTTCGAATGGGAGCAGCACGCAGGGTATGTGAGCAGGACTCACGGCCTCATCATCGCGCCGTCCTGTTCGGGGGTCAACTTCCTGATCATGGCCTTCTGTTCTTTCTACTTCACCACCGGACGGCTGATGCCGAACAGGGTGTGGAGATTCCTGTGGCTCGGCATCGCCTTCGGATGCTCCTATGCCCTGACCCTTGGGGTAAACGGTCTCAGGATCTCTGCCGCCGTCCACCTTTACGGGGCGGACGTCTACGGCGGGTGGCTCACGCCCGAAAGGGCCCACAGGGTCGAAGGGACCCTCATCTACTTCTCGTCTCTCCTGATCATGTACTTGCTGGTGAACCGGATCGCCCGTTGTTTCTCCGCCAGGCCGGGAAAAGGGTTGGGACGGTTGGTGCTCGCCCCATTTCTGTGGTACTGCCTGATCGCCCTCGGGATCCCTCTCCTGAACAAGGGACCCCTGGCAGGAGGCCCCCGGTTTGTGGAGCACTCCGCTCAGGTGCTCTCCCTGTGCGCGGGGTCGGCACTCTGCTCGTTCGCCTGTCTCCTTTTCCTGCGCAGGCTGGCCGATCGAATCAGGGGGCGAAGAAGGGGTGACTCGAACGACGGAGGGGTGGTAGAATGCGCGCCACCTTAGACCGCGAGCGTACGTGGAGGAGGCCATGAAGTCAAAGATCGTGATCGTCGAGGATGAACCGGCCATCATGGACAACATCCAGTATGCCCTGGAGACCGAGGGGTTCGAGACCGTCTGCTTCTCTTCGGGATCTCCGGTTCTGCCGTTCCTGGCCAGGACGCGGGTGGACATGATCATTCTGGACATCGGCCTCCCTGACGTGAGCGGCCTCGAGCTCTGCAAGGAGATCCGGAAGGATCTCTCCGTCCCCGTCATCTTCCTGACCGCGCGCACGGAGGAAGTCGACCGGGTGGTGGGGCTCGAGATCGGCGGGGATGACTATGTCACCAAGCCCTTCAGCCCCAGGGAGCTGGCTGCCAGGGTAAAGGCGGTGCTGAGGCGCACCCTGTACCAGGGGGTCGGTTGCAGAACGGCAGGGGGGGCTTTCCAGGTGAACGAATCCAAACGCCAGGTCCTTTACCAGGGGAAGGTCCTGGAGCTTTCCCGGTATGAGTATGAGATCCTGCGGACCTTCGTCCGCAGACCGGGACATGTGTATTCCCGCGAGCAGCTGATGGACCTGGTCTGGGATGAACCCGAGTCCAGTCTGGACCGGACCGTGGATGCCCATATCAAGAACATCCGGAGCAAGCTGAAGGCCGTCCGGCCGGATCGGGACCCTATCGTGACCCACCGGGGCACGGGGTATTCCCTGAGAGAGGACCTATGAAGCTCGGCACCCGCATCTTCCTGGCATACCTCATGATCTTCATCCTCTGTTTCTATTACCCCATTCATCGAATCGCCGCGGACCTCCAGAGCCGGTACCTGGAGGGCATCGAAGATCCCCTGGTGGACCAGGCCAATGTCCTGGCCGCCATCGTGGGGACCGAAATGGAGACGGCCCGTTTCAGCCCGGAGGCGCTCCGCAGGGCGTTTGAACGCGCCTATGGACGAACCTTTTCCGCAGCGATCTACGATCTCCTCAAGACCGAGGTGGACGTGGGGGTGTACATCACGGATTCCCGGGGAAAGGTCATCTTCGATTCACGGAACAGGCGGAATGAAGGAGCGGACTACTCCGCCTGGCGCGACGTCAGGCTCACGCTGGCCGGAGGGTATGGGGCCAGGACCACCCACAGCGACCCTCAGCATCCGGAATTCGCCTCCGCAGTGCTCCATGTGGCCGCACCGGTCTTCGTCCACGGCAAGATTGCGGGATCTCTGACCGTGGCCAAACCCACCACCAATGTGAACAGTTTCCTCCAGACCGCAAAACCCCGCATCATCTGGATCGGGGTGTTCTCAGCCGGCGTCGCCATCCTCCTCAGCCTGCTGGTCAGCGTGTGGATCACGAGACCGATCAAGCGCCTTACCCGGTACGCGCACGATATCCGCGAGGGCAGGAGGGTGGAGCTTCCGGACCTGGGGAGCAGCGAGCTGGGCGAGATGGGGACCGCCTTCGAGAAGATGAAGGAGGCCCTGGAGGGAAAGAAGTACGTGGAGCAGTACGTTCAGACGCTGACCCATGAGATCAAGAGCCCGCTCTCCGCCATCCGGGGCGCCGCGGAGCTCATGGAGGAGACCATGCCCGCGGAACGGAGGGGTCGTTTCCTGGCGAACATTCGCACGGAGTCCGCGCGCATTCAGGACATTGTGGACCGGATGCTCGAGTTGTCTGCGCTCGAGAACAGAAGGATGATCGAGAAGGCCGAGCCTGTCGCTTTCCCGTCTCTCGTGAGGACCGCGATCGAGGCCAAGTCGCCCATGATCTCCCAAAAGGGTGTGAGCATTTCGCTCTGCATGGAGGAAGGGATCGTGGTCCATGGGGATTCCTTCCTCCTCCACGAGGCGGTCTCGAACCTGGTCCAGAACGCCATCGATTTCAGCCCCCCGGGAGGCGTGATCGTGCTCACGACCCGTTCGGAGAGCGGAAGGCTCACCCTCACGGTTGAGGATGAAGGCCCCGGCATTCCCGAATATGCAAAGGATAGGGTGTTCGAAAAATTTTTCTCCTTGCACCGGCCGGACACCGGGAAAAAGAGTACCGGCCTGGGCCTGAATTTCGTGAGACAGGTGGCCCTGCTCCACCAGGGTGAGGTGAAGCTGGAAAACCTCGATGGGAAAGGGTTGAGGGCCACCGTGGCCCTTGCCGTTTAGGGGTGGAGAAATCTTCCGTGACTGCTCCGGAAGAGTTGCCCCTTGCATAAGACGTGGGTTCAAATGAGAGACCTTGAAACGAAGCCCTCGCCGGACAGGCTGATCCTTCGGTGATCATGAAAGGAGGAGGGTCCCTTGCGCTTCTTGAGAGATGTCAGAAAAGCCGATAGATCCTCAGTCTACGACTGCCGGTCCGGTCCCCCTGGGTCCACACCTTGCGCGGATCTCACCCTTCTTCGTACAGACCCAATGATACTTCGGCTCATTTCCCGTAGCTTTCAGGGGGCGTGATCCGGTCCTGAATGCCGAACGGGTCCTTGAATTCGAGATCGGCCCTGAATGGGAGCTTACGGACACCACGGTCGTTCAGGTACCTGGTAAGTTCCAGGGGGATATGGGCCGGCACTTCCAGTCCCGCTTTGGTCATAAGCTGACGGAGCAGGGACTGTGCGCTGGAGGCAAAGGCCACGGCATCGGAGCAGATTCGTCCTGCCTCTGTCGGGTTGTGGAATCCGACCGAGTTCTCGGCGCCCATGAATATGACCCGGTAGAGCGCCTCCAGGTAGTGGTCCTTTGCCCGATCGTACAGGCCTTGGTCGATCTGTTTCCCCTCGGCCCGGGCTTTGTGGGTCGTCTCGAACAGCTTGGCTGCCACTGCGGTCGCATACCCCGCCCGATTGATCATGGATATGGTGCGGTCCTGGATCGCGAAGATCTGGCTCTTCAGACTCTCTACGCCCTGGGAGTGGCACTGCTGGCATGCCTTGAGATCGTTCTTGATGGGGCTCATGAGGTTGTGGTCGGAGATCTTGGAAGAACCTATGCGGGTGTAGGGCATGTGGCAGTCGGCGCAGGCCACGTTCGCATTCCAGTGGACCGAGTGGTTGCTGAAGAACTCATATTCCGGGTGGCGCATGAAGCCGACCTTGAAGCCGGTGACCGCCTGCTTCCATTCCAGGTGGGTGTCGGAACTGCGGATGACCTTGATGATGTTTTCGACGCTGATATTCCCGGGCTTGCTCCCCTGCCACGGGAAGAAGACCCCGTCCGACTTCATTTCCTTGTCCTTGGAAACCACGTAGGTCACGTGGCACTGGGCGCAGACGAGGCTCCGCATCTCCTGCCTCGTCAGTTGCTGCGGGTCTTTCCCGATGTCCTTCAGGGCCTGCTTCAGGGTCCACCGCTCAAGCCTGCTGCTCATGTCCCTGTGGTCGTGACAGTCGTTGCAGGAGGCGCCGAGTTTCTGTGCCTCCTTCGGGATCCTTGAATGCACCTCCAGGTACGGTTTGCTGTAGTAGTCTTTGCCCATCTCCTGCTGCAGCTTGGATGCGTAGGGGCTCTTGCAGGTCAGACAGACGCCCCCGGACTTGAGCCTGGATGGATCGATCTCCAACTGGTCGGCGACCATGTGGTAATGGCCCCGGGGCTCGTTGTATTCGACGCCGAAACCCCACCCGCTGAAAAGGAGCGCCATGTAGGGATACTCGCTCAGCTTGTCCATGACCACACCGCCGTCAAACCCCTTTTTGTAGCGGCTCTTGCCGGCCGGTCTGGGCTCTTTCGTGGCAAGCCAGGAGTCGTAATTATGGGGGTAGGCCTTGCCCCACTTTGCCGGGTCCAGCTCTCCGTCCGCGATCTGGACCGGCTGAACCGGCTCCGGTTTCGGTGGGGAGCAGCTGTTCATCACATACAAGGAAGCGGCCGTGGCCACGATCAGCATCAGGACGGCTATCCTCTTACCTTTCATGGGGACTCCTTTCGTTGGCTCTAATCCAAGGTGCCGGTGGTCAGGTGGGAAAGACGCCGGTGGCATTCCCAGCAGCGCCGATTTTCCCGGATCTGGGAGACCGTCTGCTCGTGGCAGCGGCGGCAGTTCTCGTGCACAACCGCCGCCCCGTGCGCGGAAAGGCTGATCTTCTCCGGAACTTTCCCGGAATAAAAGACCACGACGTCTTTCATCCCGTCCACGCTTTTCCAGAAGGCCTGACGGGCGGGGTTGTCGTTCGGCAGATGGCAGTCCACGCATTGGATACCGCGATGGCCCCCGTTCTGGAACCAGTTCTCGTAATTGGCCTCCATCACGTGACAGCCCGCGCAGAAATCGGGTGAGCCGGATTTGGCATAAAGGCCGGGCGGACCGAATCCGATGAAGAGCCCGGCTGCAGTCCCGATCACGGCCAGAGCTACCAGGACCTTCAGCCGCTTCACCGTGAGGAGAGGAAACAAACCACTACGCATTGGATGCTCCTTGATTCAGGGAAGGGTGGATGGAAACTCGTTTCGCCGCCGGACTCCTGTTTTCGGGTCCAAAGCGCAGGGAAGGGAACCGGCCTGGTCTGAATTTGTTTTGGAGGGACGATAACGGCCACCGAGACTCCAAGGGCAAAGCATCCCATGAGATGGGTCGATGAATCCCTCAGGATTCTGCCTGTCGTTTTGAAAGACGGGCAGCATAGTGTTCAAAAAGTTGCGGAAAATTGTTTCAGGGAGTAGATCTTCAGCGGCTTGTCAATCCCTTTCAGCACCGCACAGCCTCGATCATATGTGGGCCAGTACCCTTCGATAAGGCTCCTGGTCTGCTCCCCAATCAGGATATCGCCTCCCTTGGCGTAGTCCGCCAGACGGGCAGCGATGTTCGTCACCTGGCCTGTGGCGGTATACGTCATCCGGGTATCCAACAGCCCCTTGAACCGGCTCAAGCCTACCAGGGCAATGCCGGAGTTGATCCCCATGTTCACGTTGATGGGTTTCATCCCCGCGGCGCGGTTCAGGATCATCTCCCGGCTTCTCTGGTCGATATCCATGGCCGCCCGGACCGCATTCACCGCGTTCGTCTTCGCATCGTCATTTTTGAAGATGATCATGAGCCCGTCGCCGGCCGTTTCGTTGATGTCTCCCCCTGAGCGGTGGATCGGATCCACGAAGTTCGAGAAGACCTTCTCGACAATGTCGTTCACTTCCGCCTCGGGGCGGTCGGCGGTAAGCCTGGTGTAGTCTTCCAAATCGAGAAAAAGGACTGTAACCTCCCTCTTCTCCTTCTCCTGCAGAAGCCGGTCGGGTTCGTCCTCCACGAGGCGCCTCACCGACTGGGGTACGAAAGGAGAGAGGTGCGCCAGCATCTGCGAGATCTTGATCTTCTCCTGCGTGATCTCCCAGTGCGCCTTTGCATTCACGATGGCGTTTCCGATTACCTCCGAGAGGTCTTTCATGAGATGGAACTCTTTGTTCGTGAAACGTGTCCCTGGCTTTGAGACCACGTTCAGGACCGCCAGGATCTTCCCGTTCACAAAGACGGGGATTGCCGCCTCCGGGCCGGTCTCCACGACGGTGCCGTCCGGCCTGACGAGCGGCTCGTTGCCGGAGACGACCACCCCTTTTCTGCGGGTCATCGCCTTCTGGACCGCCGCGCGGTTTCTCTTGCAGGAAAGACAGTTCACCGGCCCACCATACAGGGCGCATTGAAGGGGTCGGGTGTAATTCTTCGCATCGGGATCGAGAAGAAGGATGCAGACCTCCATGGCCACGGGGACCAGTTCCCTGGCCTCCTCCCTCACCTTCTCGAGTATTTGATTGACCTCCATCGTGGAGGCGAGCTTCCTGGCTATCCGCCGATGAGCCTCGAATCGTTCCCTGTAGTATTTCCCCCCCTGGCTGAGTTTCGTCGTGTTCTTTGTGTCAATGGGCGTTTCCATCGGACTCATCCCAAAAGTGGAATTCAAAGATCAGGCTGCAATCTTGTGCCGCCTGCACGTCTGGGGGCCTGCGGGTGAGGAGTCGTTCATCCCCCCACCCGCCGCCTCCCCACCATCCTACCCCAGAATGGCCTTCAGGTCCGCATCCGGCGTGGAGATGGGCATGATGTTGAAGTTCTTCACCAGCACGTCCAGCACGTTGGGCGTGATGAAGGCCGGAAGACTCGGCCCCAGGCGGATGTTCTTGATCCCGAGGTGGAGAAGGGTGCACAGGATCGCGCAGGCCTTCTGCTCGTACCAGGAAAGGATCATCGACAGGGGCAGCTGGTTCACCTCCACGTTGAACGCCTTGGAAAGGGCCACGGCAATCTGGATCGCCGAGTAGGCGTCGTTGCACTGGCCGATGTCCAGCAGCCGGGGAATCCCGCCGATATCGCCGAGGTCCTTGTCGAAGAACCGGAATTTCCCGCAGGCCAGGGTGAGGACCACCGAGTCTTTGGGCACCTTTTCGACAAATTCGGTGTAATAGTTCCGGCCCGGCTTGGCGCCGTCACATCCCGCCACCAGGAAGAAATGCTTGATGGCGCCGGCTTTCACCGCGTCGATCACCTTCCCGGCAACCCCCATCACGGCGTTCCGGCCGAAGCCGCACATGACGCTCTTGCCGTTCACATCTTGCGTGAAACCTGGCATGGCCAGGGCCTTCTGGACCACGGGCGTGAAATCCTTGTCGGCGATGTGGGGCACACCCGGCCACCCGACGAGCCCGGTGGTGAAGATGTTCTCCTTATAGGACTCCTGGGGCTTCTGGATGCAGTTCGTGGTCATCACGATGGCTCCCGGAAACTGGCTGAACTCCCTGGCCTGGTTCTGCCAGGCCGTGCCGTAGTGCCCGTAGAAGTGGGGGTACTTCTTGAGGGCCGGGTAGGCATGCGTGGGGAGCATCTCTCCGTGGGTGTACACGTAGATTCCCTTCCCCTCGCTCTGCTTCAGGATGGCCTCCATGTCCTTCAGGTCATGGCCCGAGACCAGGATGGCCTTGCCCTTCTTCGCTCCCAGAGGCACCTTGGTGGGCACCGGATGACCGTAGGTGCCGGTATTTCCCGCATCCAGCAGTTCCATGGTCCTCAGGTTGATTTCCCCGCTCTTGAGCACGAACCCCACCCAGTCGTTCAGGCCGAGATCCCTGTTGAGCATGGCGGCCAGTCCCTCGTGAACAAAGGCATAGACCTTCTCGTCCTCCTGTCCCAGGATTTGGGCATGGTCCGCGTAGGCGGCAATCCCCTTGATGCTGAAAAGCGTCGTATGCTGAAGCGAAAGGATGTCCGGGTTGATGCCGGTATCTGACTTGAGGCCCGCGGCTTCTGCCTGCTTCTGCATCCCCTCAGGTGTGCTCTCCGGTTTGAAGGTAGCCGCGCCTGCCGGGAAGTCGGCCTTTCCACCGGCCGCCTTCACCTTTCCCTTCAGACGCTCCCTCAGCTCCACGGCCCGGCTGATCATGGGCACGAACCTCTGGGGGTCGAAGTCCACATTGGTGAGGGTCGAAAAAAGGGCCTGAACCGTGAAGACGTTCACCTCACTGTCGCTCACACCCACTTTGCGCCCTTCCACAGCCACGAGAGAGAGCCCTTTGAGAACGTGAATCAAGAGATCCTGCAGTCCCGCCACGTCCGGCTGTTTCCCGCAAACACCGATCCTGGTGCATCCTTCCCCTTTTGCCGTCTGCTCACACTGGTAACAAAACATAGCCGACTCCTTTCTTTCTCTTGTATTTTGAACATCAAGCGCTTCGGTTCCTGGCCGCTTTTCTCGGGAGTCTAACAAGTAGAGATCACCCCTACCTTGATCCAAGTCAAGAGAAAACGTTTTTTGCGAAACTCACAACCAGAATTCAGGATACCGGCGAGTGCCGGGAATGTTGTTGATTGCAAGGGCGACGATCAGCATGATCAGGGCGCCGAGGCCCGCAGGGACAATGGCATAAATGTAGCCCAGGTTGTGGATCTGTTCGCTGCCGATGACGGCAATGAGGGCCGTTGCGCCCCCCGGGGGATGGAGCGTCCGGGTGGCGTGCATGACGGCGATTGCCGTCGCGACCGCGAGGGCCGAGGCCAGCCACATCTGGTCATGGAACAGCTTGTAGGAAGTCACTCCGATGACGGCGGAGAGCACGTGACCTCCGATCAGATTCCTAGGCTGTGCAAGAGGACTCTTCACGGCCCCATAGATCAGGACCGCTGATGCGCCAAAGGAACCGATGATCATCGTCAGGTCCCCACCATCCCCGATGAGACTGTAATGGCTCATCCCCACTGCTGCGATGCCGAGAAAGGCGCCGACCCAGGACCACGCAATCTCCGAAAGGCTCACCCCGGGCGGACTCTTGGTGGATCCGATCATTTTTCTGAAGTAGTTCATGACGCCCTCTGATCTCCTTTGAGGCTCTCCGCGGCCCCGCAAGGGCGGTATCTCCGCTCCGCCACGAAAAGTTTGCGGGGGCATGCGCTTGCTGTTTCGGTTCACGATTGTGGAATGAATACGGCGCACGATTTCTGAACGATATCGGCGCGAGCCACAATCCCCACGAGCCTGCCTTCACCATCCGTAACGGGCACGCGGTTGATCCCCTTTTCCGCCATGAGGCCCCCGATGTCCGACATGGTCGCATCTTCTGTTACCGTTACGGGGGGCTGGGTCATGATGTCTCCTGCATCCTGATCCATGAGGGGATAAGGGGTCTCTCCTTCGGGAATCAGGCAATGGGCAACGACCTGCATGAGAGACCCCAGGTCCTTGCCCCCGCATAGACGAGAGATTATGTCTTTCTCGGAGATGACGCCGACCACCCTGTCTTCGGCATCCACCACCGGGAGACCGGAGATGGAACGGTCGGCCATGACCTTCGCAACCTGTGCCACTGAGGTATCGCCGGCGACTTTGACGACGTCCCGAGTCATGAGGTCGCGTGCCCTGACCGATCGGGCCAGGCGGGCCATGGCGCGCCTGTAGGCCAAACCATAGAGAATCTTGAAGTCCCCCGGTGTGATGTCGAGGTACCCCTCGATCTCCTTCATGGCTTCGTAAACATCGTCGTCTGAAATATCCGGAGCTTTGGCAGGATCTCTATCCATTCTTCCTCTCCCTGTTTGCGACCTTATTCGGAGCCTGACGATAAGGCATGTATCCTGGATCCGCATTGACTTAGGTCAACAAACCTACGGTCTCAAGCGGAATTCGTCCCTCTTTCAGGATCGCGGTTATTCGATTTGACGGCACTTTAGGCTATTGGCGACAGTTCTGCCGCGCTCATGCCAAGCTCTTCAAGCCGGCTCGGCGAGATGTTCGTTTGGATGTAAATGGGTGTCGTCCCATATCACTCACGATCATGAGTAATCTTGATTTGCTGGGGTGCCTGATCTGGTGGGCGGGGGCGGCGCCGAGCGCGTCGTTTGGTCGCCGCCCCGGGCTTCGATGCACGAAGTGCCCTAGCAAAGCGATCGATCCCAAATACAGGATACACTGTATTGTACCCTACCTTCTTACCTGATAACGTTCCGCGGATTCTGCCCCGATTGAAAAACCCTGCCCTACGCGAGCAAAGTGGTGCCAGAGCAATGCAACAGGCCTGCTCCATCCGCTTTCGTTCGGTGATATCCTCGCAGGTGGTGAGATGCCTATGACCTTGCCATGTGCATCGTGCAGCGGAACCTTGTTGATCTCGGAGAATTCGAAAATCGAGAGACGCTTGCGTTGGCTGAAGCCCTCATGTGGAGGATGGCTGCTTTCGAAAGGTTGAAGGAAAGTGGAGGTAAGGAGAAGCACCATGGCAAAGTACGACTACGACATAGGGATCATCGGCGGCGGCTCAGCGGGCCTCACCGTGGCATCGGGCTCGGCTCAGTTGGGGGCAAAAACCCTCCTCGTCGAGAAGGAGAAGGTGCTCGGCGGGGACTGCCTGCACTTCGGATGCGTCCCCAGCAAGACCCTGATCCACACGGCCCGGGCCTATCACGCAATGAAGCATTCTCAGGACTTCGGACTCCCCATTGTGGATGTCCCCCCCGTGGACTTTTCGAAGGTAAGAGAAAGGATCCGCTCCGTGATCGCGGTTATTCAGAAGCACGACTCGGAAGAGAGGTTTTGCAGCATCGGGGCCAAAGTGCTCTTCGGAGAACCCTTCTTTACGGACGAGCACAGCGTCCGCCTGAACGGCGAGAGCGTCTCGGCAAAGAACTGGGTCATCGCCACCGGCTCGTCGCCGGACAGCCCACGCATCGAGGGGCTGGACAAGACGCCCTATATTACCAACAAGGAGATCTTCTCCCTCGATCGTCTCCCTGCATCCATGATCATCCTGGGCGCGGGCCCGATCGCCATCGAGATGGCGCAGGCCTTCTGTCGACTCGGCACCAGAGTCTCGGTCGTTCAGAGGAGCGGACAGATCCTCAGCAAGGAGGACAAGGACATGGCCGACGAGGTCATGCAGGTTCTGGCTGCCGAAGGAGTCGCCTTTTACCTGAATGTTTCGGTTCTGGGCGTGAAGGATCTGGGGAATGAGAGAGAAGTGCTCATCAAGGCCGGGGACGGTGAGACCGCAAGCCTTAAAGCGGAACGGCTCCTTGTGGCCATGGGGCGCGATCCCAATGTTCAGAGTCTGAACCTGGAGGGAATCGGCATCGGGCTCGACCGCAAGGGGGTCAGGGTCGACGAACGCATGAGGACCACCCGGAAGCACATCTACGCAGCAGGGGACGTGACCGGCAAGTTCCTGTTTACCCATGCTGCGGGTTACGAGGGATCCATTGTGGTGAGCAATGCGATCTTCCATCTCCCCCGAAAAGCGGATTACACCTTCATTCCCTGGTGTACCTACACGGACCCGGAACTGGCAAGTATCGGGATGAACGAGAAGGGGGCGGAGGAAGCCGGGATCGAATACTCGGTCTTTACGGAGGCGTTCAGAGACAACGACAGGAGTCTCGCCGAAGGGGAGAGGGTCGGCAAGATCAAGATGGTTTTGGACAAGGGGGAGAGGCCCATAGGCGTTCAGATCCTGGGGCCTCACGCAGGGGAGCTCTTGAGTGAATGGGTGGCGGTGCTGAACGGGAAGATGAAGCTCTCCACCCTGGCCTCCGCCGTGCACCCCTACCCGACACTCGGGGAGATCAACAAGCGGGTGGCCGGGGCATATCTTTCCCCGAAGATCTTTTCCGACCAGGTGAGAAAAGGACTCAAGTTTTTCTTCAGCCTGAAAGGCAGGGCGTGCGGGTGAGAAGAAAGGCTGAATCAACTATCCTCCGGGGGGGACGACCGGTGAGGGCCTGCAATGAGCGGATCAGGACGAGTGGCCAGCCCCTGTTCCGGACCCCGGCCCCAAGGAGGGCTATCTCTGCTGCGGTCCGGCCGGCGCGGGCCACTTCGTGAAAATGGTCCGCAACGGGACAGGCCTACGGCAAGGGGTTTCAGATCCTGGAAGCCTCCGTTTTGAGCTTGCAGCTGGGTCTTATCAGAACTGCATCCGCATGATTTCCTGGTAGGCCTCCAGAAGTTTGTTTCTTATGTTCATGAGCAGGCTGAACTGAATGCCGGTTTTCTCGGATGAAATCACGATATCGTGGATATCGAACCGCTTTCCCACAGCGAATTCGGCCGTCTTCTGATCCGCTTCCCTCATCTGCTCCGCCGTGGTGCGGATCCATGTCTTGAGAGCTTCTCCAAACCCGTCGGACCTTGGACTGGCTGGTGCTCTTGCAGGGCATACTTGAGCCCGGTTCGGTCCCAGCCTAATTAGGGTATCCATTTCCCACCTCTTTGATTCAGGGTCCTGATCTGTCCGGCACAACAGCCGCTTCAAGGCGGGAGCGGCAGAGTCCGTATGACGAGCAGTATCCGTGATGTTATGGGATGGAGTTCTAAATGCGGAGAATAACTGAACTTGTCTTGGCCGTAAGAATGGGAAGAAAAGGAAGGATCTCTCTTCCCGGCGCAGGAGAAGAGGCGGCGTAACCGATGGACCTTTTTTCCCTTTTGAAACTCCTCTCCCCTAGTCGCGTGGATTGGCCTGCTGTCGGGATCGGGTCTTCAAAACGGGACTGCTCGGTGGCAGTGTCGCTGTGTTGAAAATACCAAACGGGCTCACTGGGAGAGAGCACCGCCAGATGCAGGGAGACGAGAGCGGCCAGAAGGCCCCTTGAAAAGAGAATATCCAATCCCCGGCATTTCCTCAAAGTCGGACTCCTGATGAGAATAGAGGGCGGATCATCCGTGTCAATACTCCCTGCACTTACCCTTGGATTCCAGATTGCAGCAGACTCAAATGCAGGGTTCGTGCCAATGCAAGCTATGCGCGCAGGCCCGACCCATAGTGAAGAAAAATATCACTCCTTTGTGCGACCAAGATGAACGGTTCTTGATGCCTATCGTGCAGAAAAGTGCAGCCCGGTCAAACCGGCACTAGTCGAAATCGAAGATCTCCCCCAAGAAGGACTTGCGCTTCTTCCCATGGTATTGATCCTTACGGTACCCCTGCTCCGGATAGGGGCGCCGATCTTTTTCCTCTCTCCGGTACCGGGGCTCTTCCCGTTGTCGGGAGGGAACGTCCAGATGGGACCTTTCAATGATCTTGTCCAATTCCCCCCGGTCTAACCAGACTCCCCGGCACTGAGGGCAATAGTCGATCTCGATGTTCTGTCTTTCGGTCATTGTGAGGGGTACATTGCATACGGGGCAATTCATGGCTTCCTCCTCCATAAAAAACGAGACTCTTCAGCACGACCGTGTAGGTCCAGCCAAAGGTCTCGCTAGTTGGGCTACCAACGGCAGGACCAGGGATTGTCCCGTAGTGTTGACCCTGCCTATTTAGCTACTCCCCTTCAGGATTGGAACAATGTATCCCCAGACAGGAGAAAGTCAATCGAAATCGTTGCGCTCCACGCCGGTGTATTCCCCGTGTTTCCTGAATATGCCTGAGCCGACTCAGCCGCAGATCGGGCGAATCCGCTTGGCGTGCATCGGGGGTGACTCCCTTCTCCCCTCGCCTGTGCGGATGCCGGGTAGCGCTGTCTTACGAGACTACTTCGTGTAATGGATCCCTTCGTACCATGGTCCGTGGCAGGGGAGCATCACGTCGGCCAGGGTCTTCAACCGAAGGGTGCTGTTGTAGGCCTGGCACAGGTCGGTGGCAATGGCCGGCGTAAAGGTCTCCCACTGGGCGAAGGGGTGGCCTTTGGGAAGGACCTTCGCGGGATCCGAAAAGGTGTCGAAGGTGCAGCAGAACCCTGGGATGACTGCGGTCCCCTCGTCGGTCTGCACCGCAAGGGACTGGGTCCCGGGGGTGTGGCCGGGCGTGTGGAGGATCTCGATCCCCGGGCAGATCTCCTTGTCCCCCTTGATGAGTCGCAACTTCCAGCCCTTGTACAGTTCGGGGGGGTAGTACTGGGCCTGGAGGGGGTGAGGGGCCTTTGCGAAGATCCATTCCTCCTCCTGGACGATGACCTCGGCGTTCCCGCACTTCGAGGTGTTGCCGACGTGGTCGTGGTGGAGATGGGTATGAATGATGATGTCGATCTTTTCGGGGGAGAGACCCTCTCTGGCCAGCGCCTCCTCGAAGGTCTGAAAGTCCACGCCCTTGCCGGGCCAGTACTTCGCCATCAGCGCGGCCCACGAGCCCGTGTCCACGAGGATGTTCTTGGGCGCTCCCTGGATCAGGAAGAAAAGGACCTCGAGCTTGATCGGCACACCGGGAAAGGCCATGTAAGTGAACCCCGACTTGTCGCCTTCAATGGTCCCGAGGAAAATCGGCTTTACCTTGTAGGACATGATCCGCTCCTTTCTATGGACGGGATGGACCGATTCCAGGGGGCTGGGTGCCGGAAGACGGATCCGACCCTCACTCCTCTTCTTCGTAGACGTTTGCGATGCAGCAGAGAAACGAGCAGGTCTCCTTGCTGCTGTAGTTCTTCATGCTGTGCGGCTCCATCGTGGGGATGAAGACCAGATCGTCCGGCCCCATCTCCTTTTCTTCCGTCACCTGATCCGTCTTGGGATCGTGGGATCGGACGGTGAGCCGGCCGCTCAGGATGTACATGGTTTGATAATAGAAGTGGTTGTGGATGGGGATCTCGCCGCCGGGCGCAACGGTAAAGAGCCGCAGTCCGTATTCCGGTGAGTCCTCAGGCCCTGCCTGGGAAAGCCATCGAATCCCTACTCCTTGGACGGCAAGAGGTTTCCCTTTGTACGGGTAGGATTCGATCTTGTTTTCTTTCACCTCTTTCGCATTCAGGACGTTCATTTCCAGACCTCCATGAGATGTGGCGTTTCGGGGGTCTCTCCACATTAATCCGAAAGCAACGCTGCTGGCCAGGAAAATATGTGACCATCGGCTTACCCCCGGGGGCCGCCATTTCGCGGCCGCCCGTTCTCTGATGACGCGCCAGGATTTTCAAAGCGCCCCCCCTCTAGGGGGAGGAAAGTGGTTGGGAGGGGGGGTGGGGGAGGGGGGGCCTCGATGGAATCAGGACGAGGGGTTCGAAAGGATCAAGGTCGGTCTCCATCACGCCGGCCGGGTCCACCTGAAGGGCGGTCGCTCTTCCGCTGAGCGCATCCTGAAGAGGACCGCTCAGCCGTGAGACGAATTCCGCGGGCAGGGTCGCAGACACCTCGGCCGCAGGACCGAAGTTCAGCAGGACCAGCGCCCAGTTCTCCCTGTCGAGGGAGCGGAGGAACCCAAATACTGCGGGGCTCCCCTGAAGCCGAAGGGGGATGAAGCTGCCGGAGTGTATGGCAGGGAGATTCTCTCTCAGAGTTGCCAGATTGCGATAGAGCTCACGAAGGCCGTGCGGGTCCTTCCACGAGATCGGGGCCGGGTCTTCGTACGGCTCGTACTCGGCCCTCACC
>JAGVAP010000122.1 GCA_020060215.1 Deltaproteobacteria bacterium
AGAGGATGCAGGGCCTGAGCACGACCTTCAACTCAAACACGGTAGCTCTTGTCTCCGACATGAGCCACAAACCATTCGGCGGCCCCAAGGGGATGAGCAACCATATGTGGATGCCCTTGATAAGTACGTCTACGAGTGTGACACGGGGGCGGACGGCTGTTAGTGGCTGATTCCTAATTAAAGGAATAATCCACCGGCATGCCAGTGGTATGAACCATGCCTGTGCCGGTGATTAGCGCCTGGAACAATCACTTCCGGCAAGAGCGCCGACCGCACACCGAAGACGGTCCAAATGGATCAGAACCTTCATTCGAACCAAGAACGGGCGGAGAGGTTTCAAGAGGAATCTCGTGTTGGAGCAAGCTCCCACTGCGATTCTTTCGGCTCCGAGAAGATCGCAAGCAGGAGCTTGCTCCTACAGAAGACCGAGATAACCACCAGAAGTTACCTCGCGATTGGGGGCTGACCTCCATGAAATGAGAGGGGGCCTATTGATATCACCAGGTTCATGGGTGATATTCATTCGCGCAAGACTGAAAGGGAAATCATGGGCACATCCAGTCGATTGCGAAAAGTGTTGGGGCTCTTCTTGGTCATCATCTCGCCTTTTCAGGTGGGTATCCTCCGTGCGCAGGAGGACTGCTCCTGCCCGACTATCCCTGAGACCGTGATATTCGATGAAGAGTGGCACCCCATTGACGTGAGCCAAGAAGAAATACCGCCCGGAGGGGGGGTCAATTTGAATGTGAGTTTCGGAGGAACACCCTGTCCACCGTTCTCATGGGGTTTGGAGGGTACAGGGTTTGTTTTGGGAGCTTTAGCAACAGGCAATGGAGAGAACCAGCTTCAGGCCAGCAGCAGTGCCTGCGGAACTGCCAAGAGTACTGTAGTCGACGCTTGTCAACGTCAAGCCACCGGATACGTGAGATCCACAAGAGGACAGTGGGTACAGGAGACTCTATGCTCTGAATCTCCTTATGGGGGATACGCGTATTACAGCACCATCGTCGGCCCCTATCAGTATGAATATCGAACAGACTCGGACCGGCCAATTTGCTGTAACAATTTCGATTCCTTTAAATGCAATGAATATTACGGCATAGCCACATTCCCAGTTTTGCCTGATCCTCCCCGCTGTTGGGTTGCCGACCCGAGGTGTCCATGGGTAGGCGCCTTCTATGGTACATATACAATAGCGCACGTGTTCAGACATAAGTGGATCTGTCAAGAGTAATCCCCCGCACCACTCGAGGATTGAGATCAATTCAGATTCCGCGGGTAGCGAGCCAATACTCAGCTTCGATGAGCGCTTTTCAGATCATCGGCTGTAATCATAGACACCCCTTCCGCTCTTTCTTCCCAGGC
Source organism: Deltaproteobacteria bacterium (assembly GCA_020060215.1). The sequence goes on from JAGVAP010000122.1 coordinate 1,366, forward strand.
GGCCGGCCTTCACCAGTTTCACCAGCAGCGGGGCCGGGCGGTACTTCTCGCCCAGCTCTTTGTGAAGGGTCCGGATGCAGGCCAGCATGACGTCCAGACCGGCCGCATCCGCGGCCGCCAGAGGGCCTAAAGGATAGGCAAGCCCCCGGGTGCATGCCTTGTCGATGTCCTCGGCGCTGGCCAGACCCGACTCCAGGGCGAAAAAGGCCTCGTTGACCATGGGCACATAGAGCCTGTTGATGACAAATCCGGGGGAATCCGTCACCGAGACCGTCTCCTTGCCGCACCTGTGAAGGAAGTCCATGACGGTTTGATAGGTCTCATCTGAAGTGTGTGTACCTCTGACCACCTCGACCAGGGGGGTCCGGGCCGCGGGGATCAGAAAGTGCGTGCCGATGCACCTTTCGGGCCGGTTCGTGGCCGCAGCGATTTCCGTGAGCCAGAGGGTGGAGGTATTGCTTGCCAGGATGGCCTCGGCCGGACAAGCCTCGTCGGCCGTTTTGAAGACCTCCTTCTTGACAGCTATGTCCTCGTACACGGCCTCGACGATCAGATCGGCATCCGAGACGGCGTCGGCAAGCACGGTCCCTGTGGAGATGCGCGACAGGATGACGTTCCTCGCCCCGTGATCCATCCTCCCCTTCTTTACCTGGTCTTCCAGAAACGACCTGATCCGCTTCAACCCTTTCTCTACCTGGGCCTGCGAGGTGTCCACGATGGTCGTCTCGAAACCCCCTCCGGCGCAGACGATCCCGATCTGACCGCCCATGGTCCCGATCCCGACCACGGCAACCTTTCTGATCTCCATTTCAGAGTCCTCCTTGACAGTTTGTGCAGGTGAAGCAGATTGAAAGCGTCTTCCTGGTAATAAGCGATCAACCGATTGCATGTCAAACGATGAGATGAAATCCGTCGACGGAAGGGAACACTTACCTGCCTTTGCAGCGATTCTTCTTGACTGGTGATCGTGAGTAGATATGGTATTTTCGCCATAAAAGAAATCCTGGTGAAGACGGCGACAGATGGCGAATTTCCAAACCCTCGTGATCGCAGGTCTCGGCTCCATCGGCGGCAGCATGTTCGCCGTAGGGAAGGAGCACCTCCGCTCTTTTCCCAGGCTGGTGGCCGTGGACCGGGAAGCCAGGCGGCCGCTGCATGACGGCGACCCGCCGGTCGAGGTCCTTGTTGGGGATGTCACCGATGCCTCGTTTCTTAGAGGGCTCCTCAAGGATGTCCCCGGGCCGGTCCTGTTCCTCAACCTCTGCGCGGGGATCGACCATCTGCGCGTCAGGGAGACGCTGGCGCGCCTTCCCGCGGCCTATCTCGACTCCGCCTGCTGCACACCCGAAGGGTCCCACGAATACCGGTACAGCCGCATGATGCCTTATTCCCTCACCCCGGTGGAGAGCCCTTATCCTCACTGGCTCTGCTGGGGCATCAACCCGGGAGTGGTGGAGCTCGTGACCCGGATGCTCCTCCGGCGGATGGACATCCCCGAGGCCGAGGCCGAGGTCACCATTTTCGAGCACGACGGGCTCGAGGCTGCGGCGCCCGACCGTCGGGCCGCGGTGGGCTGGTGCCCGACCTTTCTGGTGGAGGAGATGCTCGTCTCCCCCTCCCTTGTGGTGGAGCGGGGCATGCTCCGGGAAGGCGCTGCGCCCGGAGGTTTGCCTGTAATAACCTCCTGGGGTGACAAAACGGTCGCTTGTCGGATGGTGGGGCACGAGGATATCTGGAATCTCGGCTGGCTGCTGGGGGTGGGCGGCGCGCGCTTCGTGTACGGGCTCAGCCCCCGGGTGATGAACATCCTCTCGAGCCGGGAGGCGCGGGAAGCGAAAGAGGAGCTGCAGGTCCCCTCCCCCGCGGCCGCGATCCGTGGCGTGGATCGTATTGCCGTACAGGTGCGTTCCTCTTCATCCGGGGCATCGAGGACCCTGCTCTGGGAGACGGACCACGAGCAGGTCTGGAAGAGGCTCGGGGTCAACGGGGTTCAGTTTCAGACCTGTGCCAGCCTGTGGCTTGCGATCCGCATGCTCCAGCAGACGCGTTTCGGAAGGCTGCCGGGTACCTGGTGCGCATCGAATCTCCCCTTGACCCCTGCGGAATGGACCGAGGTGGAAGCCGCCATGCGCAGCCTGTCCATTGCCTGGGAGGAGGCGGACCACGTCTCCATTCGTCTCCGCCCTAACGGCTCCCAGCTTTCAGGAGGGCAACCGGAAGACACCACCCAGGCCGGCCTCCTGCATCAGGGGAGAACCGTGAATCCCTCCTTTTGAGCCGCTTCCTTCAGCCGCTGATCGAGACAGACAAGCTCAAGGCCCTGAGGGGATTCGGCGGCCCAGACCAATGCCGCGGCAAGCTGCAGCGCATCGGCCGCCCTCAATGGATGCACCGACAAGAGTCTTTCCGCCCGCAGTCGAACCGGTTCGGTGGCCTGCATCTCGGCCCACACCGAAGCCATGGCGGACAAGATCGCCCTGGCCTTGTTTTCAGCATCCGCGGAAAGTACGCCCTCGCGGCGCCGCCTGGCAAGGGCCGAGATGCATTCCACCCGGGATCCCCACCACACCACAATGCTCTCATCAGCCTCTGCAAGGGATCGCAATGGATCGGATGCGGCCTCTCTCACGCAGAGCGGAATGATCCCGGACGAATCCCAGAATCTCACCTTCCCTCCTCCCGCTCCTCCGCGAGCGCTTTTCGAACGAGGCCTCCCTGATCTTCTCCCCTTGGCATCTTCCAGAAATCTTTGGGGAGTCGGGATGAGCCAAGCCGGATGAGTCCTTGTCTTTCCATCAGGATCAAGGATTCCTTCCGCCCCCGTATGTCCGAGTTGGCCATGGGCACAAGTCGGGCCACAGGCTTACCCCGGTCGGTGATCAGGACTTCATTGCCGGCCTTTACCTGGCTCAGGAACTCACTCAGCCGCGCCTTGAGTTCTGAGACTGCCGCCGTTTTCAATCTCCATTCCTCCGTCCATTGATATGACCATCATAGTCATTTACGAGAGACTATGCAAGCCGGAGAAGAGTAACTTCACGATCCCCTCTGCTGTTTCCTGGGAGGGGAGAATCCTCGCAGCCGCTCCGCGGCCGCCTGAAGGGTCTCCATCTTCTTGGGGAAGGCGAATCGAACCTTGGTCCTGCCGAGCTCCGGACGCTTGTAGAAGGCGCTCCCCGGGACCGTGGCCACGCCGAATTTCTCCACCAGGTAAAACGCGCAGGCCACATCGTCGGCAAACCCGAAATGGGCCACGTCCGTCATGATGTAGTATGCGCCTCCGGGTCGGTGGACACGGAAGCCGGCCTCCTCCAGAACGGGAAGGAGGTAATCCCTCCGTTTCCGATACCCTTCCGCCAGCTCACGGTAGTAGGAGGGATCGATCCGCAGGGCGGAAGCGGCCGCTTCCTGGAGGGGGTGTGCTGCGCCGACCGTCAGGAAATCATGGACCTTACGCACGGAGGCCGTGAGCTGGGGCGGAGCAACGACCCAACCCACCCTCCATCCCGTGAGGCTGTAGGTCTTGGAGATCGAATTGACGGTAATCGTCCGCTCCCGCATGCCGGGCAAAGAGGCCATGCTGATGTGTTCGGCCCCGTCGTAGAGGATATGCTCGTAGATCTCGTCGGTCACCGCCAGGGTCCCCCACTTCATGCACAGGTCGCCGATAAACTGCATCTCTTCCCGGGAGAAGACCTTGCCGGTAGGATTGTTCGGGGTGTTCATGATGATGGCCTTGGTCCTGTGGTTGAACGCCCGGGAGAGTTCTTTTTCGTCAAAATGCCAGTCGGGTTCGTGCAGCGTGACAAACCGGGGAGTGGCGCCGCACAGGATGGCATCCGGCCCGTAGTTCTCATAGAACGGCTCGAACACGATCACCTCTTCGCCCGGGTCCACGACGGCCAAGAGAGAGGCGATCATGCACTCCGTGGCCCCGCAGCAGACCGTGACCTCCTTTTCCGGATCGATGGTGAGCCCATTGTACCACGCGAACTTCTCCGCAACGGCCCGCCGCAGGTTCACCGTTCCCCAGGTAATGGCATACTGATTGGCGTCCGAGAAGATCGCCTTTGCCGCGGCCTCCTTGATCTCCATGGGTGCGGCGAAATCGGGGAAGCCCTGCGCCAGATTGATCCCCTTGTGCTGAAGGCAGACGCGGGTCATGTCCCGGATGACCGACTCGGTAAAGCTCGATGCCTTTGCGGATGAATAGTGTTTCATCTACAATCCTCTCCCTGGCTTGCACAGATTCGGGTACCAGGAATTCACCGGCAGTGAGGTCGAGAGGGGCAATGCGCGGTATTCATGACTGACCATATTCCTCCACAATTCATGTAGCCTCCCCCTTTGCGAAGACGACATTGCCCTTGTCTTATGCAACTGTGAGGTCATATGTCGAAGACATCTCCGGGCCGGCAGTCCGGCTTGAGATCCCAATACCAGGCGCTGCCGTTTCAGATCCGGTTTCCGCCCAACTCCTTCAACCTGGCCTCGAGCCGGGTCATCAACGGTAGCTGATCCTGAACTTCTTCTGCATGTATTCCAGATACTCGTTCCCGTACTGTACATTCAGGACCCAGAACTGGTAGAGCTTTTCGTAGGGGATCCCCTTCGCCTTGACGTAGTCGACCGGGAAAGAAAGCACCGGGACCTTGTCGGTCCGGTAACGGGCGCCCAGCGTGGAGATGGCGATCGACAGCACATTCCAGGGGAGCCCCTCCGGGTCGGTCACCAGTACCTTGATGCCGTTCAGCAGCTCCGAGAGGTTGAACCCGAGGTCCGAGTGGTTGCAGATCAGGATCGCCTTCAGGGCGGACTTGAAGGTCAGCGAGTAAACCTCCCAGGATCTTCGGAAACCCAGCTTTGCATAGAGCTGGCTCAGATGCTCGTCTCCCGGATGATCTCCGCCGCCTCGCGCAAGGCCCATCGCATCGAGGAGCAACCCTCCGGACATGTGATCGTAGATGCGGCCGAACTCCCATAGATGGAACGGGCTCGCCTCCTCGAGGGCCCAATCGTCCGGGAGCTGGGTGCCCACGGAATGGGCCGTGTAGGGGAGGTAACAGAAAAGATCGGTGGAACATCCTTTTCGGTTGTTCAGCTCTCTGGCAAACCCCCCGAACACCCTGTCCGGGAATGCGTTGTCAGGCCTGAAGTAGGACATGACATAGTCCATGTTCGCGGAGGGCAGCCGATGCATGTCGTTGAGGTAGTGCATGATCTGCTTCAGGACCATGAAACCGGTCCGCTTGCTGTCCATGGACTGGGCGGCGTGGTGATGGATCATCCATGCCCTTTCATATGCCCGGACCATCGAAATGTGCCCGTAGATGCGGCCGTTCCGCTGGTACGTGAAATGTCGCGCAATCTCGGGGTTTTCCAGGTAAAGCTTCTCATAGGTCTTTCGGAACTCATCTTTGTAGGACTGGATGAGCCGGTACTTTTTCGGGTAGATGAAACCGGTGGTGAAGAAGAACTCCCACAGGGCATCCATATCGACTTCGCTCGAGATGTGTGCGTGAGCGTCGATGGCGTTCGTCAGGATATGGGTGAGCCTGCTGTACGCCTGGATATCCATGTCCAGGATGGCCAGGCCGCACCGGACCCCCTCCTGATCCTCGGTCTGGTAGATGACCTGGGCGGAGCACCTGATCTCCAGGGCCCCGGCAAAATTCACCACCATGTCCGGGATCATCATCCCGGGGACCAGTACCCTCTCCTCCGGCCTTTCCCTCACCGAAAAGCCGCTGGAGGAGATGTTTTCAACCAGAAGGCTCACCTTCTTTCTCAACAAGGGGTGCACAAAGCTGAGGGTTGGAGAAGGGACCAGTTTGAGGCGTGTATTCCGGATCTGCTTGTTCCTGTACCTCCTGAAGACCTCCTGAGCGGGACGGACGACCACTTCCCCGGTCCCGTTCAAGGCGCTGCTCCGGACATGGAGGCACGCTCCTGAAAACAGCATCTGCCCTTCGTAGTTCAAGTGAACGGTGAAGGGTTCCCCCTGGTTAAACCACCGGAACGAGCAGGACGGCTCAGGCTTCACCTGAAGGCGGAAGCCCGACGGGCTGAATTCAAGCAGCTTTCCCTTTGCGAGGAACCCGCTCTGGATCAGTTCCGCATCGATCCCGCTGCATGAAAACCTTTTGGACTTGCGCTGCCCCACGGCATACCCGGCAACCGGAAGCTGGACGGTCAGGCCCTCCCTGTCCACCTCTTTCAACTCCGCAGGCACCAGGTTCATGGAAAGCCCGTCGTCGATGATCAGGTAGAGAATCGTGTAGTGTTCGAGAGCCGGATCCATGCCTTCCGGGTCTGCCCAGCGGCAGAAAAGCGTCTGTCCCAGGCATGGCTCTGGAAACGCCTTCAGGAGAATGCTCCCCTCAAAGCGCGTGTCGCGAAGGAGCACCAGGATCGAGCCTCCGGTGAAGTGGACATGGTTCAGGAGATTGGTCACGAATTCCCTGCTGACCTTCTGTGCATTCTCCAAGGCGTGCATCAGGTCCTGGTGCTTGAACAGCCACGGCGGCAGCCACCCGGTTTTCTGAGGGATCTGCCGAAAAGAACCGACCTTTCTTTGCAGGATCTTAGCCCCTTCGATATCCATGTTGCCCTCCCTTTAACCAACGTTTCACTGCCCTGGACAGTCGCTGGGATGAGTGATGGAAAGTTCAAGCTTTACATGAAAAATTAAGTTACAGGGTGGTCCGGAACTCTTTTTGCCGCTAACCCTATGCCGGCGAGATTGCGGGCAAAGCTCGTATGAAGAGCGCTGGTTTGTACCCGCTCCTGTCTCAAGATCTGTGCCAGATCGCCCGCTTACCGCCAACATGAAAGCTCTGCTAGAAGTATCCGGTACTTATCCGTGATGGTTTCTCAACGAGACCCTACAGATACCCTTTCTCTCCGAAAATCCTTAAAGAACTGCACAAAATGCGATGCACAAGTGCACAAATTTCTGTGCATTAAGACTGCGATCGTTCCTGGGCATAGATCAAGAGGATCCCGTTCTTCGCAAAAAAAGAGATGACCCTGAAGAGATCGCTCGACCCCTCTTTCGAAAGGAGGCTCACATAGGTCTCCCTGATCGTCTGCAGCTGCAGCGGGTTGACCTGGTCATAGATCTTTTCCAGGACACTGATCTCCCCTTCCGAGATGCCGCGGTAGAGTCTGCTGATCCATGTTTTGCCGGGCTTTACCAGTTTCGCATGCGCCATATGGAGCTGAACCAGATCTTTCCAGTTGGCCACCTGCCTGTGGAATTCCCAGTGGAAGAGCAGCCTGAAGACATTCTGTGAAGCACCGCCTTCGGTATGCTTGATGATGCCCTTGAAGAGCCTCAGCTCCGCGTCCCGGTTGATCCAGGCGAGATCGAAGTCGTAGTTGAGAAAGTACGATGGGAAGGAGATTTCCTCGAAATTGAGCCTGAGCTCCGGAGGTCCCTTCCAGGACTCGGGCTCTTCGGCGAGGGGGACGGTCCTCTTCGTCTCGAGCTGCGGCTCCACACCGGCCGGAGAATGGGGTGCGTCGTCGAGCCTGAGCAGATCCGTGATCTCCCCCATGCTCTTCCCTTCCCTCTTGAGGCGCTGCACGAACTCGATCCGTTCGAGCGTTTGGAGGGGGAAATAGCCGATCTTCTTGGTCCCTCCGCCCCCCTCCATGGGCCGCTGAACCAGGGGTTTCGGGAGGATGCCGACCTTGATGTAATTGTTCAGCGTTGCCCTTGAGATGCCGGTGCGCTCCAGGATCTGCTTACTGCTGACCAGGTTCTCTTTCGGTGGAAGGTCGTCGGTCATCGATGTGGATGCTATCTCATTTATACAGTATAAATCAGCTTAGACAATATTCATCAAACCTTGATGGTATCCCTTCTATACCGAGGCTAAAATAATGTCAAGCAGATTTTTAGACAGTATAAATTTTTAGCTATACAGTACAATTTATACTGTCTAACTGTATAAATGACGATGCAGACCCTCGCGAAACCCCGGCAGGCTGACGTTCGGAGCAGGTGCCGATAGGGTGAAGGCGGATGGAGTCAAAAGACAAGGGTGGCTTTGAGAGATCCCAGGCTCCCGCGCAACAGGGCTCTGCTTGTGGAGCATCACTCCCGGGAGGCGATGGAAACCTGCTGGAGATAACTCTTGCGGATCTGGGATTTGACGACGCCCCGGATGAGGAGCCCTAGGCCCAACACATCGCTTCCGTTCAATCGAAGGATCACGTACCCGTCCTCGTCCTCCAGATTCCAGGGTATCCCCTCCCCTCGCATCAGAGAGCGAAGCTCTTCATCGGTGATATCCACGATCGACCTGGTCGCCTCCTCTCCGAAGAGTTGGATGAGACGGGTCGTGGGCTTCACAAAACGGGAGATCCGCTGAAAGGCCTTCATTCCGCAACCGAAGACCTTGAACCCGGCTGCGAGCTCCACATGCCGAGACCGTCTGAAGAGCCACCAGGCTTTCGCGGTTTTCAGCAGAACATAGGATTCGAACACCCTCGCCGGGATGCCGAACCTCTCTTCGAGGGACCCAAGGAGCTCGATGCGTTCCTCTTCACTTGCGGAACCTGGCCAGGAAGAATCCCACCGAGTCGATCCGGTGGGGGTAGTACCTGACGGTCCTCCGTATTCTGGGGTCATAGACCTCTCCTTTCCATGAAGCGAGCCCCGGCTCCCCGCCGAAGCCGGACCGGATCGGCAGCAGATCGGCGTCCCTTTGCTGCAGGAGGTGCTGGACCACGGATTCGTTCTCATCGGGGTCATAGGTGCATGTCGAATAGACCATCTCCCCGCCCTCTTTCAGGAGATCAAAGGCCCGGACAATGGCGCGGTTCTGGAGCCTGTGGAGTTTGTGCCTGGCCCCCCTGTCTTCGTAAAAGGAGAATGGGGTTCCTTTTCGGAACCTCCCCTCCCCTGAGCACGGCACATCCGCAAGCACGAAATCGAACGCTTGCCTGCGTGGAAACTCCTGGGCCGGGTACCCGGTGATCACCGCATTCAGGACCCCCAGCCTGGCCAGGGTGTGTCCAAGCGGAATGCGCCTGCCGGAGTATAGCTCGTTGGCGATCACGAGCCCGGTGTTCCCCATGAGCTGGGCGATATGCGAGGTCTTGCCTCCCGGCGAAGCGCAGAGGTCGAGCACAAAGGAATCCTCACGGGGATTGAGCACCAGCGCGGCAAGACAGGAAGTGAGGGCCTGTGGATGGATGTACCCCAGGGCATACTCGAGCAGTCTGCCGGGGTTCTCCAATCCAGGGGCAATCAGGAGGCTGTCGTCGTCGCTCGAAACCCTCTCCACTCGGATATGGTCCGACAAGAGTTTCCGTATCAGGGACGACGGCTCGCACTTGATGCGGTTGGCCCTCAGATGGACCGGGAGAGGCCGTCTCAGGCTCTCCTGAAAGAGCGCGTAGTCGGGGATGATGTCACGGTATCTGTCGAAAAAAGACAGAGATGGATCTGGTGTCTGAAGTGGATTCAAGTATATGCCTTACGGCCGCGGCCAAATCCTGCCACAAAGACACGAAGAGACCGAGAAATCTTGGTAAGTGGGAGGTTGGAGGCAGGGAAAGCGGTTGCCTCAGACCTCAAGTGCAGCGCAGCGGGACGCTCCTCCAACCCAAAACCTTCATGGTTTTCTTCGGGTCTTGGTCCCCATTTATCCAGCATTCCAGGGATACATCACTTCCCCATGATCACGTCGGAAATGACCTTTCTCTGAATCTCGGACGTGCCTTCGTACAGGGTGAAGACCCTTGCGTCCCGGTAGTACCTCTCGACGGGAAAGTCTTTCATATACCCGTACCCGCCATGGATCTGCAATGCCTGGTACGCCACCTTGTTTGCCATCTCCGATGCGAAGACCTTGGCCATGGAAGCGGCCATGGAGAAGTTTTCGGAACGATCCTTCATGGCGGCGGCATTGTATGTGAGCAACCTGGCGGCCTCCACCCTCGTGGCCATGTCCGCGATCATCCAGCGGATCCCCTGAAACTGGGCAATGGGCTTGTTGAACTGGACCCTCTCCCTGGCATAGCTCACGGACGCATCCACGCAGGCCTGTCCCAACCCCACCGACTGCGATGCAATGCCTATCCTTCCGCCGTCCAGGGAGGCCATGGCGATGACGAAACCGTCGCCCTCGCTTCCAAGGAGATTCTCCCGGGGCACCCTGCAGTCCTCGAAAATCAGCTCCACCGTATCCGAGCCGCGCAGGCCCATCTTCTCTTCGACCTTTCCCACCGAAAAGCCGGGGGTCCCCTTCTCGACCACAAATGCGCTGATCCCCCGGTGTTTCTTCCCCCTGTCCGTATATGCGGTCACGACGGTGACGCCCGAGTTCTTGCCCGAGGTGATGAAGGTCTTGGTCCCATTGATCACGTAGCTGTTGCCGTCCCGCACGGCGGTCGATCGCTGGCTCGCCGGGTCCGAGCCTGCGCTCGCTTCCGTGAGCGCGAAGGATCCGATCATCCTTCCCGAGGCAAGCTTCTTGAGGAACCGCTCCTTCAGATATTCCGATCCGAACAGATAGATGGGCCCGCAGGCCACGGAATTGTGCACCGACATGATCACGGCCGTCGACGCGCACGCATAGGCCACCTCCTGGAGCGCCAGGGAATAGCTGATCGTGTCCACCCCTGCCCCGCCGTACTCGGAAGGGACGCTCATCCCCATCAGCCCCAGTTCACCCATCTTGGCCAGGATCTCCGCCGGGAACTGCCCGGTCCTGTCCCGCTCCGCGGCGGTGGGCAGGACCTCCGCCCGGGCAAAGTCCCGGACCATATCCCGGATCATCCTGTGCTCCTCGGTCAGATCGAAGGCCATAGGCTTTTCCCTTTCATGGAAATCGGGTGATCGTTGTTCGTCGCCCGTAGCCCAGCTGGATCTGAAGGCGCTGAACCATTCCGCTCCCGTTCATGAGAGAGCATCAAGATCCATGGTCAACGACGAACCCTGAACAACCCTCCACCAACGGACTTAAGGAGTATAAAGCACCACTATAAGTTCAGCTATTTCGTTGCTGATATTCTTAAGCTTGTGGACAATGGAAGAATTGAAATGAAGGGAATCGCCGGGGGAAAGGACATTCCTGTTCTCCCCAACCATCACCTCCATCTTGCCCTTCAGAACGTAGATGAACTCCTCCCCCAGGTGCTGGTAGCTCACGCCCTTGTGAACGGACCTCGGCTCGACATGAATCTTGAAGGCCTTGAGATGCTTGTGCTTGGCCTCCGGGGTCAGGTTCTGGTAGCTGTACGCCTCGGTCCTTTTCTCATAATCCTCGGCAGAGCGGCTGCCCGCCTTCTCCTTTTCCTCCTTGAGCAGGACCCCCGAGTCGATCTCCAGGGCCCGGGAGATCTGCAGGATCGCGGAAACCGGAGGGATCACCTCTCCCTTTTCGATCTGGGCCAGGTACTCCGGGCTGAGCCCCGTCTCGTTGGCCAGATGGTTGAGGGACATGTTTCTCTCTTTTCTCAGCTTGGAGACCCTTTTCGAAAAGGGTTGAGGAACGTGTTTTCCTGCCATTGGTCACCTCGTGGGAAATACAAGGGTTCGGTGTTCGGGGTCCGGGGGGTTCAGCGGCCCCGCCTGCCTGCCGCGCAGCCAGTCGGAGGGTCAGATATCCTACAAGCATCTCCACCGAGATTGTCCGGGTTCCCGGTTTGCTGTAGGAGCAAGCTCCTGCTTGCGATCTTCTCGGAGCCGAACGAGTCGCAGGCGGGAGCTTGCTCCTACAGGTAATAGGTTTCACACATGCTTCAGGGCTCCCTTTCTTATGGTCCGCGAAGACGGCTTCATTTTCTTTGCTGAACCCTTATCTACTTCCCCTTTCCGGAACGCATCTCCCTGATGGTCCGCGCGATCAGGCCGGCCAAGATCGCCGCGCTGATCAGGACCATCAGGGAGGACCCGAAAAAAGACATGATGAACATGAACGGATCCGTCAGATAGAAGGAGGCGACCAGGACATGGATCCCGAACATGAGAAAGAAACAGGCCCCAAGGGTGAGCAGGATACGGGTGAGCCACCGGAAGAGCGGCTCCAGTCCTTGAAAGTAGGCCATCGGGGACGCACCTCTTCAGCCCAACAGGGCCGACTATTCCGAAACGGCCGTCGGATCGTTCTTTGCCGCCTGGACTTCCACGTCCGCGCGCAGCCTCGACAGTACGAGCCTGTCGCAGGCCGTATACGGGTCGACCTTCCCGCTGATGACCGAGTCCACCGCCTCGTCAAGCTCGCCGCTCCTCTCCAGTTGCTCGAAGACGTCCTGGATGATCCGATTCTTCACCATGTCTGCAAGCTCTTCGCGGAGCATCCCCCTCTTTCGTCCCAGACGCCATGTGCCCGCCGATTCGGAAAGAAATCCCCTATGCCTTTCGATCTCCTGCAGCAGCTCGACCACACCCTTGTCAAAAACGGCTTCGACCTTGAGGATGGGCGGGATCCAGCCCCCCTGCTCATGTTTCTTCTGATCCATGTCGATCATGAGGCGCAGGTCGGAAAGCGTCTTTTCCGCCCCCTCCCGGTCCGCCTTGTTGATGACGAACACATCCCCGGTCTCCAGGATACCGGCCTTGATCGCCTGGATATCGTCACCCATCCCCGGGATGGTCACGATGACCGTGGTGTGGGCGGTCTTCACCACGTCCACTTCATCCTGGCCGACCCCTACCGTCTCTACGATGATGTAGTCCTTGCCCATGGCGTCCAGCACGTCGATGGCGCTTCTTGTAGAAAGGGTGAGTCCCCCGAAGTACCCTCTCGTGGCCATGGATCGGATGAAGACCCCCTCGTCCAGGCTGTGTCTCTGCATCCGCACCCGGTCCCCGAGAATCGCCCCTCCGCTGAAAGGACTGGTGGGGTCCACCGCAAGCACTCCCACCGTCCTGCCCTGCTTCCTCAGGTGGCCGATCATCTGATCGACGAGAGTGCTCTTTCCCACGCCCGGGGCGCCCGTGATGCCGACCACGTACGCCTTTCCCGTGTGCGGGTAGATCGCCTTCAGGACCTCCCGCACCCCCGGAAGGCCGTCGTCGATGTCTCGGATGACGCGGGCCACGGTCCTCACGTCTCCGGCCACGATGGATTCCACAATGCCCGACATGGTTTCAGCTACCCCTTGGCCGTACATTTTCCTGGACCCACGTCACGATCTCCTGCAGCGTTGAGCCTGGCGTGAAGATGCCCTTCACCCCCAATGATTCCAGCTTGGGGATGTCCTCATCCGGGATGATCCCTCCACCGCACACCACAATGTCCCCCGCCCCCTGCTCCTGGAGGAGCTCCACAACCCTGGGAAAGAGATACATATGGGCCCCCGCGAGACTCGAGAGGCCCACCATGTCTACATCCTCCTGTATGGCGGCCCTGGCGATCTCTTCCGGCGTCTGGTGGAGACCGGTGTAGACCACCTCGAAACCCGCGTCGCGGAATGCACGGGCAATGATCCTAGCCCCCCTGTCATGACCGTCCAGTCCCGGCTTGGCCACCATCACCCTGAGTCTTCTCCCTTTCACGCTCCGTCTCCCTTTGTCGAGAATGATTTTCAGATCATGAAAGAGGATGGGTTTCGCTCCGCTCCACCCATCCTACGGGACTCCCCTTCGCGATCCCTCACCGTACAGAAACAGTTATCCGTTCACCGTTGGAATTTGATCCGTTCCGACTGAATGTCAAAGTTCAAAGGTCAAATGTCAACTCACTGTCAAAGACTTAGGAGCCAAAATGAAGACGGAACAAGTTGACGCATCACCATCTCTATCGAGCTTTTGTTTGGACCTTTGTCATTTGAGCTTGTTGGTCATTTGAGCTTTGACATTTGGATTTCAAGCGGTCCTCTTTTTCATCCTGGATCGGTGCTAATAAATCCCCGGATCCCGGTACTCCCCGAACGCCTTCCGGAACACGTCGCAGATCTCCTGGAGCGTGGCGTACTCCTTCACGGCGTCGATGATCGGCTCCATGACGTTCCTGTTTCCGGCGCACGCGTCTTCCAGGCGGGCCAGGGACTCTCTCACCCTCTCCCCGTTGCGCGTCTCCTTCACCCGGTTGGTCTTGGCGATCTGCAGCCGCTCCAGTTCCTCGTCCAGTTCGAAGATCTCCACCGGAAGGGACTCTTCCGTGTCGTAGCGGTTCACCCCCACAACGATCCTCTTCCTCTCGTCGATCTGCTGCTGGTAGCGGTAGGCGGCGTCCGCGATCTCCTGCTGCGGGTAGTTCTTCTCGATGGCCCTCAGCATGCCCCCGAGATCGTCTATTCGCTGGATGATCTCCCTGGACTCCTCTTCCATGTCGTTGGTCAGTTTTTCGACAAAGTAGGATCCGGCCATGGGATCGATGGTGTTTGCCACGCCCGATTCCTCGGCGATGATCTGCTGGGTCCTGAGGGCGATGGTGGCGGCCTCCTCGGTCGGGATGGCGAGGACCTCGTCCAGCGAATTCGTGTGGAGCGACTGGGTCCCGCCGAGGACCGCTGCCAACGCCTCGATGGCGGTGCGGACCACGTTGTTGTACGGCTGCTGTGCGGTCAGGGAGCACCCTGCGGTCTGGGTGTGGAAACGCATCCACCAGGACCTCGGATTGCGTGCCTTGAACCGGTTCCGCATGATGTCGGCCCATATGCGCCTGGCAGCCCGGAATTTGGCGATCTCCTCGAAAAAGTCCATGTGGGAATTGAAGAAGAAGGAGAAACGGGGAGCGAAGTCGTCGACGGCGAGCCCCCGCTCCATGGCCGCCTGGGTATAGGCGATCCCGTCTGCAAGCGTGAAGGCCAGCTCCTGGACCGCCGTGGAGCCGGCCTCCCGGATGTGGTATCCGCTGATGCTGATGGTATTCCACCGGGGGACCTCCCGGGTCCCGAACTCGACCGTGTCGGTAATCACCCGGAGGGATGGTTTGGGCGGGCACATGAAGGTCTTCTGGGCGATGAACTCCTTCAGCATATCGTTCTGGATCGTTCCCCCCAGCTGCCCTTTCGGGATCCCGCGTTTCTCGGCCACGGCAATGTACATGGCCCAAAGGACCGCTGCAGGGGGATTGATGGTCATGGAGGTGGTGAGTCTCTCGATGGGAAGACCTTCGAACAGGTCCTCCATGTCCAGGAGGGAATCGATAGCCACCCCGCATTTCCCGCACTCTCCCCTGGCCCTGGGGGAATCGGAATCGTATCCCATCAGGGTAGGCATGTCGAAGGCGGTGGAAAGCCCGGTCTGGCCCTCCTTGACCAGGTGGTGAAAGCGCCTGTTGGTGTCCTTCGCGGAGCCGAGGCCGGCAAACATCCGCATGGTCCAGAGCCGTCCGCGATACATGGAGGGCTGTATCCCGCGGGTAAAGGGGTACTCCCCGGGGAACCCGATCTCCTTCTGGAAATCCTGATCCTTCACATCTTCCGGGGTGTAGATCGGCTTAATCTCCCGATCCGAGACCGTGGCGAACCTCTCCAGCCGTTCCGG
This sequence comes from Deltaproteobacteria bacterium, assembly GCA_020060215.1. The sequence goes on from JAGVAP010000122.1 coordinate 16,817, forward strand.
CGATCCGGCCAGGACCTCCTTCAGGTCCTGCTCCCACCTCTTGTATGCCTCTCTCAAATCCCTGAACAACTCGGAATTGTACGTCAAGGACATATCACACCCCTTTTCTGTTATGTGCCCCCTTTCAGGTCTCTTACAAGATGGTCCGTGATGACCCCCTTCATCCTCAGGTTGTTCTCCTGCTCGATCTGGCACCTCTTCGCATGACGCATCAGGTCCCACAGGGGATGGTCGCGGCCGAGCCCCTCCTCTCCCATGATCTGGGTCGCATGGAGTGCGCTCTTCATCGCCGCATCCGATGCATAGAACTTAGCCATGGCCGCTTCCTTTTCAAACGGTTTGCGCTCATCCGAAAGCCAGGCGGCCTTCAGGCACAACAGCTCCGCCGCGTCTACTGCAACGGCCGTATCGGCAAGCGCCCACTGGACCGCCTGCGAGGAAAAGTGCGGTTTGCCCATGCGCTTCGCCTTGTGGCTGTAATCCACCGCCCTGTCGAGGAACCCCCGTCCCAGGCCGACGCCGTAACCGGACGCGCCGATCCAGTTCTTCGGCCGGGTCTTCATCATATGGTTCAAGCCCTCCCCCGGCTCGCCCAGGAGCGCGTCTTCAGGCAGCGCTGCGCCCTCCGAGACCAGCAGCGCCGTCTCCGGGGGGAGCGATGATTCGCCCGCCTCCAGCCGCAGACCCGGGGTGTTCCGAATATCGACCACAAAGAGGCTGATCTCCCTGGCCTCTCCCTCCCCCACACCGGCCGGCACGATGCAATGGGTCGGGAGGATCCCGGTCGCGATCACGGGCTGGGTGCCGCTGAACCGCCAACCGCCTCCGGCCCGGGTTGCCGACATCGAGATCCGGTCGGGATCCAGCACGGGATGGTTCAGGACCACCGAGCCCACGCCTTCCCCGGCGGCGCAGGGGCGGAGGTATGCTGCCCTTTGTCCTGGCCGTCCGAATTCCAGGAGTGATGGAGCGTAAAGCGAATGGTTCACGAACATGGCCTCGCCCGCGAGGGCCGAGCCTTTGGTGACCTCGATCAGCGCAAGGATGTAGGCGACCTGGCCTTCGCCGAAACCTCCATCCTCCCGCGGCACGGCAATGCCCATCATCCGCGACCCGCCGAGCCGCCGGATGACCTCGCCCGGCTCCATCCCCGCCGCGCCCGGCCCGGCAGCACCGGACCTGACCGCCTCCCGGATGAATCGCCCGGCCCGGTGACTGGATGCCTTCTGTTCTGCTGTAGGTTCGAATTCCACGATCGCGTCGGCCAGAAGATCTACATCTTCCCGAGCAATGCGCTGGCGATGGTGTTCTTCTGGATCTCCCTCGTTCCTTCGTAGATCTCCATGATCTTGGCGTCCCGGTAGAAGCGCTCGACCTCATACTCCAGCATATACCCATAGCCGCCGTGGAGCTGGATGGCCTCGTCCGCCACCTCCACGGCCACCTTCCCGGCATACATCTTGGCCATGGAAGTCAGTTTCGGATCAATGGAACCCTGGTCGTAATTCCACCCGGCCTTGTGGACGATGAGCCTTGCGGTCTCGATCTTCGTGGCCATGTCCGCCAGTTTGTGCTGGGTCACCTGGAACTGGGAGAGCTTCTTCCCGAACTGGCTCCTTTCCTTGGTGTAGGCAAGGGCTCGATCGAACGCACCCTGGGCGATTCCGAGGGCCTGGGCCGCAATCTCGATCCGGCTTTCGTCGAAGAACTCGAGCACCTGATAAAACCCCCTGTTCTCCTTGCCCACCAGGTTGGCGGCCGGGACCCTCACGTTGTTGAAGGAGAGCTCTCCGGTGGAGGTCATCTTGATGCCCATCTTCTCCCCCACGTCCGCGCTCGTGAAGCCGGGGGCCCCCCTCTCCACCAGGATGACCGACTGGCCCCTGTAGCTGGGCTTTGCATGCTCATCGGTCTGGCAGAGGACCACGACGAAGTTGCTGATGGTGCCGTTGGTGATAAAGGTCTTGACCCCGTTGATGACGTACTCATCCCCTCTTCTGACGGCGGTGGTATTCATCAGGGTGATGTCGCTCCCGTGATCCGGCTCCGTGAATCCGCCGCTGGAGAGGGCCTCCCCTTTCGTGACCGGGAGAAGGTATTTTTCCTTCTGCTCTTCCGTACCGAAACGAAGGATGATCTCCGATGCGAAATCCGAGAGCGTCAACGCGATGCCCAGGCCGGAGTCCTGACGGCAGAACTCCTCCACGACGAGCGCGTTCTCGAGGATCCCGTACTCCTGCCCGCCGTACTTTTCCGGGAAGTGGATCCCGATGAACCCCAGGCCGCACGCCTTCTTCCAGATCTCGGTGGGGAACCTGTGCGCCCGCTCGTGCTCCAGCGCAACCTCCTTGTCGAACTCCCCCTTTGCAAAGTCCCGTGCGGCCTTCTGAATCGCCTCCTGCTCCTTACCCAGCTTGAAGTCCATGTTCCCCCCTCGGAGTGGTCAGTGGTCAGCGTTCAGGTTTCGGTGAAGATCGTTTCCACAACCAAATCCCGCCACTGAGACACGCTTGCGCGCCGAAGCGCTTCAGCGCGCAGGCACGAAGAGACCAAGAAAGAGGATTGTGGCTTCTTTGTGTCTTAGTGCCTTCGTGGCAGATCTTCCCCAAAGAACCTACACCAGCTCTCCTTTGAAGTCCGGCTTCCTCTTTTCCAGGAATGCCTTCATCCCCTCCTTGGCATCCGGGCTCGCCATGCAGAGGGCGAAGTTGTCCATCTCCATGTACCCGCCGCTGCGGCGGTCCACGTCCCCGCCCCTGTCGATGCACTGCTTGATGGCCCTCAGCGCGACCCTGCCTTTGGAGGCAATCAGGTTGGCCGTCTTCATGGTCTCTTCCCACAGCTTGTCCGCCGGGAAGACCTTGTTGGCCAGGCCGATCTCCTTCGCCTCCTGGGCGGTGATCATGTTGCCGGTCATGCAAAGCTCCTTGGCCATCCCCCTGCCCACCAGCCTCTGCAGATTCTGGGTGCCGCCGAAGCCGGGGATGAGGCCGAGGTTGATCTCCGGCTGGCCGAACTTGGCGTTCTCGGAGGCATAGATGAAATCGCAGGCCATGGCCATCTCGGTCCCTCCGCCAAGGGCAAACCCGTTCACGCAGGCAATGATCGGGATGGGAAGGCTTTCGAGCTTGGACAGGATCTCATGCCCGTTCCCTGCCCACCTCCTCGCCTCCAGGGGCGAGAGGTTGGACATGTACCCGATATCGGCCCCCGCCACGAACGCCTTCTCCCCCTCTCCGGTCAGGACCAGGACCTTGATATTGGAATCGCCCTTCACCTGGTCCAGGGCCTGCGCCAGCTCGCCCATCAGCGCCGGATTGAGTGCATTGAGCGCCTTCGGCCGGTTGAACTTGATCACGGCCACCTGTCCCTCTACCTGGTAGATGATGTTCTCGTATGCCATTCTGGGCTCCTCTCACCTAAATGCCTTCACTCATCGTTTTCATTCGACGTTCGATGTTCGATGTTCGTCTTGGTTCTTGATGGCGGCCGGCGCCTTCCCCGCGTCCGACGACGACCGGCCACCATCCACCTTCATCTTCTTAAACCTGCTCCAGCACCATGGCCATGCCCTGCCCGCCGCCGATGCACAGACAGGCAAGCCCGAGGGCGTGGCCCTTCCGCACCATCTCGTTCGTGAGGGTCAGCACGAGCCTCGCCCCTGAGCAGCCGATGGGGTGGCCGATGGATATGCCGCTTCCGAGGAGATTGGTCTTCTCCATGTCGCACTTCAGCTCGCGCATACAGGCAATCGCCTGGGACGCAAAGGCTTCGTTCAGCTCCACGGTGCCGAAGTCGTTGATGGTCAGCTTTTCACGCTTCAGGATCTTTCGGACCGCAGGCACGGGCCCGATCCCCATGTAGGCCGGATCGACCCCGCCCGAAGCATAGGCCCTGATCCTGACCATGGGCTTCAGTCCGTACTCCTTCGCCTTGGTCTCCGACATGACCAGGAGGGCCGCAGCGGCATCATTGATGCCCGAGGCGTTCCCGGCCGTGACCGTGCCGTCCTTCTTGAAGGCCGGCGGGATCTTGGCCATCTTTTCGACACTCGTGTCCATGGGCCGCTCGTCGGTATCGAACACGATCGGATCGCCCTTCTTCTGGGGGATGATCACAGGCACGATCTCATTTCTAAAAAGCCCGTCGGCAATGGCCTTCCTGGCCCTCTGGTGACTGAGGGCGCCGAGCTCGTCCTGCTCCTTGCGGCTGATACCGTAAAGGGCGGCGATGTTCTCGGCGGTGATCCCCATATGGTAACCGTAGAAGATCTCGAAGAGCCCGTCAAAGACCATGAGATCCACGAGATCCACATTGTTCATGCGCGCGCCCCACCTTGCGGCCGGGAGACTGTAGGGGATGAGGCTCATGTTCTCCATGCCGCCCGCCAGCACCACCTCGGCCTCCCCTGCCTGGATGGATTGTGCCGCCAGGGCAACCGCCTTCATTCCCGAGGCACACACCTTGTTCACGGTGAACGCATTCGTCTCCTTGGGAATGCCCGCCTTGATGGACGCCTGCCGGGCCACGTTCTGGCCCTGACCGGCCCCCACCACGTTGCCCATGATCACTTCGTCCACGCGCACCGCCTTCAAGGACTGGCCGTAGTCATGGGCCTTCTTCTCCAGCTCCACCATGCCCTTTCCCTTGAGCATGTCCGGCTCGAACCGGGTCACATCCTCATCGGCGACCGGTCTCAGTCCCGCCCGCTTCAGGGTCTCCTTGAGCACCAGGGCCCCAAGCTCCACGACGGGCGTGGACTTCAATGTCCCCCCAAACGAACCCACCGGCGTCCTCGCACCGGCGACAATCACCACGTTTTTCATACCTGTCTCTCCTTTGCTCTCTCATATAGATCGGTGCAGATCGGTCCGATCATTCATCTCTGCTTGCCCGGGAATGAAAAGCGGAACCCGGATACCCGCGATCAGCAGTCAGCGATCAGGGGACAAGAGAGTGCCCGATGAACGGGACGCTCAACCCCCGAACATCGACCACTACTTCTCGTTGTAGACCACCAGCGTCACGGCCTCACCCCCGCCCAGACACAGGGAGGCCTCTCCTACCCTTGCGCCGCGACTCTTCATGGCGTGGATCAGGGTGGTCAACACCCTCGCCCCGCTTGCGCCGATGGGGTGTCCCAGGGCCACGGACCCGCCGTTGACATTCACCCTGGACGGATCGATGCCGAGTTCACGGTTGATCGCGACCGAGGAGGCGCTGAAGGCCTCGTTGATCTCGTGCAGGTCCACGTCCTCGATCTTCAGACCCGACTTCCCGAGGACCTTGGGGATGGAGAGGATGGGCGCCACCAGCACATATTTCATCTCCAGCCCGGCCGCACCCTGATGGCCGACGCGCACCATGGGCTTGCTCCCCAGCTCTTCGGCCTTGTCCCTGGACATGACCACCAGGGCCGAAGCGCCGTCGCTGATCTTGGAGGAATTTCCGGCCGTGACCTTGCCGCCCTTCTTGAAGGCCGGGGGGAGCTTGGAAAGGGCCTCCAGGGTGCTCCTCGGTTTTCGCAGCGGGACCTCGTCCGTGTCGAAGACCTTGGTCTCCCCTTTTCTGCCGGCGACCTCCACCGGCACGATCTCCTCCTTGAACCTGCCCTCTTCGACGGCCTCCCAGGCCTTCCGGTAGGATTCAAAGGCGAACCGGTCCATGTCTTCGCGGCTGATCCCGTACTTATCCGAAACCAGCTCCGCGCTCATCCCCATGTGGAAGTCGTTTACGTGGTCCCATAGCCCATCATGGACCATGCCGTCAATGACTTTCCCGCTGTTCATGCGGTACCCTGTCCTCGCCTTCTCGAGCATATAGGGACAGAGGTTCATATTCTCGAATCCGCCCGCCACCACCACGTCCGCATCCCCGCACTGGATGGCCTGGGCGGCCAGCATCACCGCCTTCAAACCGGAGCCGCAGACCTTGTTCACGGTGATGGCCCCCACTTCCCACGGAAGCCCGGCCTTCACCATGGCCTGCCTGCCCGGGTTCTGACCAAGCCCGTGGGGAAGCACGCACCCCATGATCACCTCGTCTACATCCTGCGGCCCGATCCCCGCCCTCCGGATCGCATCTTTGATCACGAGGGCCCCCAGATCGGTGGCCGGCACGGTGCTGAGGGCGCCGCCGAAATCGCCGATGGGGGTCCTGCACGCGCTCGCAATGACCACTTCTCTCATGCCGTCTCCTTTCAAACCGGATTGCTGTCGAACAAAAGCAGAATATAGAGCTTTAGGCCTCTTTAATCAAGAATTTAAAACCTTGCACCCCTTCGGCTCCCCCCTCGTTTCCCCTTGCATTGAACGGCCGATTTCAATAGAGTCGTAGACTGCCGGATCAGCACCCGCGCCCTGCTTTCCTGGGAAGGCAAAATTCCAATACAAGGAAACCGCATGAACCCGTTGGCCGAAGAACTGAACGAAGTCATCCGAAGAGAAAACGTCCACATCTACGAGATGCTCTCCATGGTCGGGAAGGATCTCTATTTTCCGAAAGGCATCCTCACCCAGAGCGCGGAGGCCAAGGAAAAGGCCCACCGGTTCAATGCCACCATCGGCATGGCCACGGAGGAAGGCAGGACCATGTACCTTCCCTCGGTCATGTCCATGATCAACGGAATGAACCCCGAAGAGGCCCTCACCTATGCCCCATCCTTCGGGAGCATGCCGCTCCGGACCGCATGGAAGGAAGCCCTGTTGGAAAAGAACCCTTCCCTCTCCGGGAAGAAGGTCAGCCTGCCCGTGGTGAGCCAGGCGATCACGCACGGGCTGAGCGTCGTGGCCGACATGTGGGTCGACCCCGGCGACGTGATCGTGCTGCCGGACAAGGTCTGGGGAAACTACAACCTCATCTTCGCGGTCCGCCGATCGGCCCGCGTCGCCCAGTATCCCCTCTTCCACTCAGCCGACGGCTTCAATCTGGATGGCTTCCGGAGGTGCCTGGAGGCGGAGGGGGCCAAGGCCGCAAAGCTCGTGGTCATCCTGAACTTCCCGAACAACCCGACGGGTTACTCGATCTCGCCTTCCGAGGCCGACGGGATCGCTTCCATCCTCACGGACCTGGCCCGAAGCGGGAAAAACATCCTGGCGGTGCTGGACGACGCCTATTTCGGGCTCTTCTTCGAGGAGAACGTCCTGAAGGAGTCGCTCTTCAGCAGGCTCCTGGACCGCCATGAGAGGCTGTTCGCAATCAAACTCGACGCCGCCACCAAGGAGAATTTCGTATGGGGCCTGAGGGTCGGCTTCATCACGTACGGGGGCTGCCTTGCCAAGGACCATGACTCCGTCTATAATGCCCTGGAGCGGAAAACAGCCGGCGCAGTGAGGGGCTCCATCTCCAATGCCTCGCAGCTGAGCCAGTCCATTGTCTTGAAATCCCTCCGGGCCAAGAGTTACAGGGCCGAAAAAGAGGCGAAGTTTGAAATCATGAAGGAGAGGGCCCTGGAGGTCAAAAGGGTCCTCGCAGACGCGAAGTACGCCGGGGCATGGGAGTACTATCCCTTCAACTCGGGCTACTTCATGTGCCTCCAGCTCAAGACCGTCGAGGCGGAACCCCTGCGGGTGCACCTGCTTCACCGATATGGGGTAGGGCTGATTTCCCTCGGGAAGCACGACCTTCGCGTGGCCTTTTCCTGCGTAGAGAAGCGAGATGTCCGGGAGCTCTTCGATCTGATCCTGAAGGGGGTCAGGGACGTGGAATCCGGGGATGTGGAAAAAAGCTGATACCATCAGGGAAACGATCTCGTTACAGGAGTGGGCCAGACATTGCCGCATCACCGATGAATTTCTGTCCGGACTCGTCGACTGGATCAAGCAGGAAATATTTCCTGATTTTCTGGCCGAGGTGGTCAGTCAGGTCGACTCCATCGTGGAGATCGACCCTGACCTCCCCGAGCGCCAGATCCTCGCCAAGGCCACCCGTTACATCGTCGACTTCCTGGGCGCCCTTTCCGCATCCGTCAGGATCTACGACCCGTCCACGGGCCGGCTGCTCTCCTTCGGCTCCTACCCTTTCCAAGAGGAGCAGAGAGAGACCTTCATCCCGCTGGAGAGCAGCATCGCCGGCGAGGTGATCAAGACCCAGCAACCCTATTTTGTCCGCAGCATCCGAGAGGAGCCTCTTTACCGCGACAAGAGCGTCATCCAGAAAAAGGGCGTCAACTCCCTCATGGCCATACCCCTGTCCATCCCGCGCTTCTATCCCCACGAGCGCGACACGGTCGGGGTGATCCAGATCTACTATTCGGAAGATCAGCGAACCTTCGCCCCCCTGGAGGTGCAGGCGGCCGAGCTGATGTCGCGCCGCCTCAGCTTCGCCATTGCACGAAAGAAGATCCTCTCCCTGTTCCGGGTGAACGAGAAGAAAGAGGCCATCGTCCGCAAGATCTTTCTCACCCTCGGCCTCCGGGAAGGCGTGAAGATGCGGGATGTCTTCAACCGCGTGATGCCCGAGATCGCGGATATCGTCAATGTCCAGAGCTGCGCCCTCTTTTCCGTTTCCGAGGATATGGAACACGTCGTGCTCGAGGCGGGGTACCCGGACTATGCGGGATATCACGGCATCGGCAAGAGCTTTCCGGTGGCGAGCGAGCCGGCCTTTGAGGCGGTCCTGAACCGCAGGTTCTTCGTGGAGGATTCCCCCTCGGAAGTGATCACCCCCTCCTATCTCCTGGTGAGAGATCCTCAGAACAGCCGGGTCGTCTCGAAGAACCTCAAACACTTTGCAGCAGACCACAACATCAACTCCATCCTCTATGTTCCCCTCAACGTGGGCGAAGAGATCACCCATTTCATCACCTTCGATGCCCTGGACCAGCGAAAGCGGTACACGGAGGAGGAGATCGAGATCTTCCTCTTCCTGGGAAGGGAGCTGATGAAGGCCCAGAGGATGGAGCGTCTGGACGACATCCTCCACGACTTCAAGAACCCCGCCCTCGCCACCGCGGGGTTTGCGAGAAGGCTGAAGTCCATGCTCGAGCGCGGGGATCTCAAACAGAACGACCCTACCGTCAGGAAGTACCTGGATATCCTCCTGGACGAGACCACCCGGCTGCAGGAAATGGCGCTCAGCCTCTATCAGCGAGGGGAGCGGCAGATCGTCAACCTCACCGAGGTTCTGAAGAACCGGTTCGAGATCAACAAGGAGGCCATCCGGGAGCTCCTCAAACAGAACATCGAGCTGAGGGAAGGGCCTTTCGAAGATCCGCTGTATGTGCGCTGTTACCCGCTCCATCTGGAGCGGATCCTGGACAACCTCCTGAACAATGCCACGAATGCCGTGCCGCTTCAGGGCGGGATCCTCACCATCAGGACCTACATGGACGGAAAATGGGCATGCGCGGAGATCACCAACTCAGGACTGATCAGCGAAGAGGAGCGGCTGAGGCTCCTCGAGGGGGAAGGAAGGGGGAGGGGGCTCTACATCACCCACCGCATCATCGGCCTCATGAAGGGCAAGATCGACATCCGCCTCGGCAAGAACACCACCACCCTCGTCGTATGCCTGCCGCCGGAGACGGCGAACAGGGAGGAGTGAGCAGGTCGTTCCAGGATTCCCCGGCCGGACCGGTCCTCTCCGGCTACGCGGCAGGAGGAGGTTTTCCATTATGGAACAACATTTCTGCAACAACCTTATTGCCCGAACCAGTGCTTTTCGCTACATTACTGCTATGGCCGACCTGTGGATCACCGATCTGAAGCATCTGCTCTCCCCCTCCGGTTCGATCGAGCCCCGTTCGGGCCCGGCGCTGAAGCTGGCCGAGCACCTTACCTCGATCGTGGCGGAGATCACGGCCGATCTCGGCGACTCCGTGTGCTTTCCCAAGGTCCGCTGCCGCCGCCGACCCAAGCGCAGGCCGTGCCCCGGGATCATCGAATCCTTTCTGGACCCGGATACGGGTGAGATCGTCTGGTGGTGCCCGGAGTGCAAGGACGGAGGGTACATCAGCAACTGGGAAGGCACGCTCTGGGACTTCTCTGAGACCCCCCGCAAGCATTGACGCCGGAGTTCCCGGCCGGCCCTGAGCTCCGTCCCTTGCGCGAAACCGTTTCTCTCCCCCCGTCCTTGATCCAGTCTTCACGTTTCCATTTTTCATAAGATACTCAGATGTTTCGGTCCAAGGCGAGGCCGCCTCTCTCCTTGGGGGCGCAATGAGGCTTGGTCCCCGTTCCTCACATGTGATAAAGATTAGGCCGGGGATCAGGTCTGAACGATCGGGGCATGGAACCCCGCGGTCGCTTGGGGGCACCCCAATTCGGGTCCATGGACGGGAGGGAAAAGGGTGAACAGCTTACGTAAGGTGGCGATTGTCACAGGGGCGGGGTCGGGCATAGGAAGATCCACGTCGCTTGCGCTCCTGCGGGATGGTTACTCTGTTGCACTGGCGGGCCGAAGGGAGGAGATGCTGAAAAAGGTCGTGGTCGACGCCGGGCCATTCGGTTCCAAGGCGCTGGTCGTGCCGACGGACGTCTCCAAGCCCGAGGCCGTAAAAGCCCTGTTCGCGAGAACGCGGGAGGCCTTCGGCCGCCTCGATCTCCTGTTCAACAACGCCGGTGTATTTTCGCCGCCCCTCCCCCTGGAAGATCTTCCTTACGAGGAATGGCAGGCGGCCGTCGGCGTCAATCTCACCGGGACCTTCCTGTGCACCCAGGAGGCATTCAGGCTCATGAAGAGCCAGTCGCCCCGGGGGGGCCGAATCATCAATAACGGCTCCATCTCCGCGCACGCACCGCGGCCCAATTCCGCTCCTTACACGGCCACGAAGCATGCGATCACGGGCCTGACCAAATCGACCTCCCTGGACGGCCGCAAGTACGATATCGCCTGCTGCCAGATCGACATCGGCAACGCCGGGACCGAAATCACGTCCGCCATGAAAAAAGGCATTTTGCAGGCCCATGGCGCCGTTGCCGTGGAGCCGATCATGGACGTGGAGGATGTCGCCAAGGCCGTCGTGTACATGGACAGCCTGCCCTTGAGCGCAAACGTACAGTTCATGACCATCATGGCCACCAAGATGCCCTTTATCGGGAGGGGATAAAAAGAGCAGCAGAAGGAGGGTTGTATGGAAAAGGGGAAACGGGTGTTTGGATGGGTCCTGCTGGTTTTGTGCCTCTTCGCTGTTCCCGGGAATGTATCGGCCCAGGAACCGCCGATCAAGATCGGGGTGATGTTCATCGCGAGCGGTCCGATGGGGGGCTATGGCAAGCATGGAATGCAGGCGGTGCAGCTGGCGCTCGACGAGATCAATGCACAGGGCGGGATCCTCGGACGAAAGGTTCAAATGATCTTCGAGGATACCAGGCTCAAGCCGGACGTGGCCGCGGAGATTGCCAGGAAGTTCGTCCAGGATGAAAAGGTTGATTTTATCATCGGCCCCACTTCCAGCGGCATCGCCGTGGCCGTTTCCAAGGTGGTGACGGAGCATGGGAAGATCCTCGTCCTGACCCAGGCCGCTGCAGACTCCCTCACAGGGGAGCAGTTCAGCCGCTACCAGTTCGCCACCCTCAGCAATGCCATGATGCACTCCCGGGCAGGCGCCTACTACGTGGCGCCGAAGGGGTACAAGAGGTGGATGTGCATCGGTCCCAACTACAATTATGGATGGGACTCCTGGGCACAGTTCAAGGCGAAGCTGAAGGAGCTGCAGCCCAATGCCGAATTCCTCGGAGAGCAGTGGCCCAAACTGATGGAAGCCGACTTCAAGCCCTACATCGAGAAGATCCTCGAAGCGAAACCGGACGCCGTATGGTCGCCGCTCTGGGGGATGGACGCGGTGAACTTCATCAGGCAGGGACTCCCCACGGGGATCTTCAATAAGATCAAGTTCGCCTTCCCGGACGGGGCCGCCCTGGAGACCCTGGTCCCGCTCGGCAAGGAGATGCCCGAGGGCATCTATGTCGCGGCAAGGCACTTCTTCCTGACACCCGATTCCGATATCCACCGCCGGTTTGTCAAGGTCTACAGGGAACGCTTCAAGGACTGGCCGGATTACATGGCCCAGGAGACCTACGCAGGGGTGTACTTCATCAAGGCTGCGGTAGAGAGGGCGCGCACCACGGACCCGGAGAAGGTCATCGAGGCGGTCGAGAAAGAGCCCCTGGCCTGGGAGACCCCCGAAGGATGGAAGATCCTCCGCAATGAGGATCATGCGGTTGTCGAAGACGTGGTCTGGGGAGAGACCACCTACAGCGACCGGTACGGATTCGCCGTCCTGAAAAACATACAATCCATCCAGGCAGAGCAGATCTGCCGCACCCCGGATGAGCTCAGGGAAGTCCGGGCGAACTACGAGAAGCGGCTGAAGACGAAGTAGAACCACCCGCCCCCCGCAGGGCATCCTGGACTCCCCCTCTCCAGGATGGGTGCCCATCGGGAAACAGGAGTTTCCGGATGGCGCTTTCAGCCGTCGGCGTTCAGCTGTCAGCTCAATCTCCGCAGTTCATATCCCTGGCTGACCGCTGACGGCCGATCGCCGATCGCCCGAATCCGGAACGGATCGTTTCCGGATGAGCAGAAACACCCCCTCAGAGGAGTCTTGGAGGTGAGGCCATGCCCGACATCCGTTTTGTCTGTCTCTCCGATATGCATTTCGGCGAAGAGGACAGCCTTCTGACGAACCTCAAGACCGCAAGCACCGATACAGACCCCTCCAAACCGAGCCCGGTGATCGAACAGCTCGTGGTCTGCCTGGAACATCTCATCTCCAGAAACGAGGACAAGGCCGTCAAGCCGACCTTGATTCTGGCCGGGGATATCCTCGAGACCGCCCTCTGCGAGACCAACGAGGCCGTCATGGCCTTCGAGCGGTTTCTGGAGATCGTCCTGCGGCCCGACTACAGGCTCTTCGACCGGATCATCTACATTCCCGGAAACCATGACCATCACGTCTGGGAAAGCGCCCGTGAGACCCAGTATGTGGACCACCTGGCAAAGATCCCGGCGGGGAAGGAACTGCCGATCCCCTGGCACACGACGGAGTTGTTTCTGGAGCATGACCCGGACCCGGTGCCCTGCTATCTCCTGAACGGCCTGGCGAGGAGGCACCCGCACCTTCGTGACTGCAGGATCGAGGTGGCGTATCCGAACATAGGCTTTTACAGGGAGAAAGGGGCCAAGTGCGTCATCTTCCACCACGGCCACTTTGTAGAGCCCCTGTACCTGCTCATGAGCACCCTGAGAAACCTCATCTTTCCGGATCGCGAAAGGCCCGGAAACGTCTGGGACCTGGAATCGGAAAATTTCGCCTGGATCGACTTCTTCTGGTCCACGATGGGACGCTCCGGGACGGTGGGAAAAGACGTCGAGCTGATCTACGAGAAGATCCAGGACCGTGAGCGGTTCAAGAACCTCCTCTTCAAGCTGGCTGAAGGGTTGGCGGGCAGGCACGACCTCCCCGGTTTGGGAAACGCCATGGAGTCCCAATTCCTGAAATGGATATTCGGCGCCCTGGTCGACCGGGCTTCGGAGCGGGAGAGGACCATCACCCACACCCCTTTAAGCGAGCCGGCCGCAGACGGCCTCCGAGACTACGTGCAAGGTCCGGTCAGGAAGCAGATCCTGTCGGAGCGGGCCGGCAACATGCCCAGGGACGTCACCTTTATTTTCGGCCACACACACAAGCCGTTCCAGGAGGACATGAAATTCAAGTACTTTCCGGAGTGGGTGAATGTCTACAACACGGGCGGTTGGGTGGTGGAGACCGTAAAGGCCGAGCCGCTCCACGGGGGAGCGGTGGTCCTCCTGGACGAGAACCTCGACGCCCTGTCTCTTCGCATGTACAACGAGAACGAGGATCCCCAGGGGTACTCGGTGAAGGTGGAGGAGGCCCTCCACCCGGGCGCGGAGACGAGTCCGTTCTGTCGAAGGATATCCGGTCTGGTGAATCCGGTCGAGGACCCATGGGCCGCGTTCTCGGCCGTGGCGGCGCGAGCGGTCCAGATCAGGGCCAGGAACCTCGCGGAAAGAATCGATCGAGAGAGCTAGGAGTTCTCTCTTTCAGGCGGCTGCGCATCGGCGAGATCATCATGACGCCTTCATGAGTCTCTTCCCGGCCTCCCAGGCCTTTGCCGCCTCCGCTCCGAGCAAGGCGTAGGTCTTCTGCGGGAGCAGGAGCAGCAGGGGATGGATCTTCCGCATATCCGGAACGCCGTCCGTCAGATACTGCTCCTCGGAGTAGGCGCCGACGATTTCCCCGATGAAGATTTCCTCCATGGGCAGATCTACCGTCTGCACGAGCCTGCACTCCGCGTTGAACGCGCATTCCCTGATCATGGGAGCGGTCTTCAGCTTTCCGTAGAACGTCTCGAAGAGTGCAGACTTGTCCACCTTCCGCCCAGAGACGAGGCCGCAGTAATCCATCTTCTCGACCATTTGGGATGTGGGGATGTTCACGCTGAAGGTGCCGTTGGCCTTCACCCCCGCGTTCGTATAATGGGCCTTGTTCATCGCCACCATGGCGTAGGGCGGCTTGGGGTTCGCCATGCTGAACCATGCCACGGTGAGGTAGTTCGGTTTTCCATCCACATCGGCCCCGACCAGCGAGCACGGCATAGGATAGTGGATCCGGTCCGCTCCGATCTCGATCTTCTGCATGAGCAAATCCTCCTTCCATACGGTTGGTCAATGTCCAATGATCATCTCATGATGCACTCCTTCGATCAAGTGGTCTCTGCAACCATTGGACCATGGAACGGTGGAATACCGGGGGAGTACCACGGAAAGGAAATATCTTACCAGAAGTTCGGGCTTTGACTCTCTGGCACCCATGGTTCCACCATTCCATGATTCCATCCTTCCAAGAACGCCCCCTCCAGATCGCTAATCAAGAAGCCCGCTCCTGCCGATAGACCATGCAGAAGCAGATCAGGCCGATCAACTATTCCCCGGCCCCCTGGAGTCCTCGCAATGGATCGTCCGCCGAAAATACTGGTCGTCGATGACAGCTCCATCGTCAGGCGGGTCCTGGCCAAACAGCTCGAGAGATTCGGCTCGGAAGTCGTCTACGCGGAAGACGGGAGGCAGGGACTGGAGCAGGCCCATTCTTCCCCTTTCGACCTCATCATCTCCGATATCGAAATGCCCTACCTCGACGGTTTCAGTCTCTGCGAAAAACTGAAGGAAGACCCGGAAACAAGGGGTCTACCGATCATCCTCCTGAGCACGCTGGATTCCGATCGGGATGTCGAACGGGGGTTCAAGGCCGGCGCCGATGGCTATGTCTCAAAATCGGAGGCCCAGAAAAACCTTGCCCCGACCATCGAAAGGGTGCTCGAAAAGTTTCGTTTCCACCGGGGCCGCCTCGTCCTGGTAGTGGACGACTCCCCGACCATACGCCACCTCGTCTCGGGGGCCCTGGAAGAGGCCGGGTTTCGTGTGGAGACCGCCGAAAACGGATCGGCGGCCATGGAGAGGATCCGATACAGCCGGCCCGACCTCATCCTCTGCGACATCGAAATGCCTGAGATGAATGGGATTGAACTGTGCCGGAGGCTTAAGGCCGATCCCGATCTGTCCACCATTCCCTTTATCATCATGAGCGTCACCGGCGATCGCGCCGTCATGCGCCGCTTGATCCAGTGGGGAGCGGCCAGTTACCTGGTCAAGCCTTTCAACCTTGAACAGGTGGTGATCACGGTCGAAAGACTGCTCTCGGATCATTTCACGATTCTTCTGAAGGAAAGAGAGCGTCTCGATTCCGAGCGGAAGATGATGCTCGCCAGTATTACCAGTCTCGTGACGGCCCTGGAGGCGCGGGACGCTTACACCAGGGGTCATTCAGAGGCGGTGGCCGTCCTTGCAGCCGAAATGGGTTCCCGCATGAATGCCTCTCAGGAGGAGATCGAGTCCCTGGGCATTGCGGGGAGGCTGCACGACCTGGGAAAGATCGGCGTTCCGGACAGCATCCTGTTGAAACCGGGGCCGCTGACGGAACAGGAGTACGCAATCGTCAAGGAGCACCCGGTGATCGGCGCAACCATACTGGGTTCGATCCCCAGCATCCAACCGCTCCTTCCCGTGATCCTCCACCATCATGAGCGCTATGACGGAGAGGGATACCCCGACGGGATCGGGGGTCTGGAGATTCCGCTCTGGGCCCGGATCACGGCCGTGGCGGACACCTATCATGCCCTGATCAGCGACCGCCCATACCGCAAGGGCATGAGCTGCGAGGAGGCGTTCACGATCCTGGACGATGTGCGCGGAACGCAGCTCTGTCCCGACTGCGTCGATACCATGAAAACCATGCAGGACGACCTGCTCCTCAGTCCAAATCAGCATTGGGGACGAGGCCGCCGGTAATCCGTCTCCATGCAGTTCCACTCACCCCATTTACGATTGACATCCCGCCGTCGTCTTTGTATCCTCCTCCACCTTGTTGGAAGCAATTCGTACATCCTCCAGCTCACGTTTTGCTCAGATTGGTGTTCCCGAAAAAAGCACGTTCACCCTCCGATACCCTTCGATCCCTCAGGGAAGGCTGCCGGTGAACGGATCAAGCATGTCGTAAAAGTCTGACCTCTCTTCGTGGTGAGGCGTGTCCCGAGGTGTCGAAGGTATCGAACCATGAACGCCGAGGTCGTGAAAAGAAGACAGGATTGTTTTCGCCCCGCTTGAACTCTGACTGAAAGTGAGGACCCGATGCGGATTTCTGATCCAGGGACGGTGAGGAGATTTGCAGCCCCTTGTATCCTCCTGTTCATCCTTTCCCTCTTGTCCGGATGCGCGTTCTTCAAGCCCAAGACCGAACCGGCGCCCTCCCCCCCGCAGCCTGAGCGTGTCGAGGTCATTCCCCCCGAGCCCCCTCCACCCGAACAGCCGCCTCTGATCCGCAGACCCGGAAAGAGGAGTCCACGAAAGGGCAAACCTTACGAGGTCAACGGCAAGACCTATTACCCCCTCCTGTCTGCGGACGGCTACGAGGAGAGGGGCATCGCCTCATGGTATGGACCCTCTTTTCACGGTCGGAAGACCTCCTGCGGTGAGATCTTCGACATGTACAAGATCTCTGCGGCCCACAAGCTCCTCCCCATGCACACGCGGATCGAGGTGACCAATCTCGAGAATGGGAAAAAGCTGGCTCTCAGGGTGAACGACAGGGGACCCTTTGTGCACGGAAGGGTGCTCGACCTCTCCTATGCGGCCGCAAAGGAGCTTGACATCGTGGAGAAGGGGCTGGCGAGGGTCCTTGTCCGCACCTCGGGCCGGGTCCAGGACCAGAAGAACAACGATATCCTCGGGAGCTATTTCGTGCACATCGGCTCTTTCAGAAGCGAAGCGGATGCCCGATACCTCATGGAGGACATGAGATTGCTCAACTACAAGCCCTCCACCATCAAGGTGATCAAGGTCGATCGCGACGGCGATATCCTGTGGAGGGTCGAGCTCGGGCCTTACAGGTCCATGTCCGCCGCCAACAAGGCCCATACCAGGACCGTCAGCGATTACCCGTCCGCCTTCGTGGTCGCGAGCGAGCAGATGGACACAGCGAGGAGATAGGGAGAAGTTGAGAAGAGGAGAGATGAGAGGTTGAGAGAAAGAGATGCATCCTCAAGAGCGGTGGCACGGACGGACAAGCTTGTCCATGGCACCCCGATGTAAGAGAGAACAAGAGGAATCATGCCGGCCGATCACAAAGCACGATGCCCCTGGACAGGCGATGACGAACTGATGCGCCGCTATCATGATGAGGAGTGGGGCGTGCCCGTGCATGAGGACCGGAAATGGTTCGAATACCTCGTGCTGGACGGTTTTCAGGCAGGACTTTCATGGAGGACCGTGCTCCACAAGCGGCCTGCCTTCAAGACCGTCTTCTCGGGATTCGATCCTGCACGGGTAGCCCGTATGTCCAGGCGGCAGTTGGAGGCCGCGACTCGGAACCCCGCCATAGTGCGGAACCGCATGAAGATCGAAGCGGCCGTCGGAAACGCGAAATCATTCATCCGGCTCCAGGAGGAGCACGGGTCCTTCAACGATTTCATCTGGTCCTTCACGGGCGGACAGATCGTCCGCAACTCCTGGAAGAGGATCGACGAGGTACCGGCTTCCTCCCCGCTCTCCGACAGGGTCAGCGCCGTATTGAAGAAAAGCGGGTTCTCTTTCGTGGGCACGACGATCTGCTATGCGATCCTTCAATCCGGAGGCATCGTCAACGACCACCTGGTGGGCTGCTTCCGGTACGAAGAGCTGGCCGGTAGGGATTCGGGGCCGGGGTATGGATGAGTCGAACCGGCGCATGTTCCGGAAATGAAGGACCAAGGCGGACCTTCAGCTTCTTCCCTTCCGTCTCCACCCTCATGGTCTCCGTGTCCCAGGACCAGCTCAGGCGGAATCCGGGCAGGGTCATCCCTTCCACGCTCATGGGATGAGGAACCCACTCCTTCGGGATCCCCGCCCCGATCACGACCTCGTCCATACCATCGGCTGCATAGGCCAGCATATCCATCTGCAGGAGGAGCATCTCCGCCGCGGTCCAGTAATGGGGGGTGACGGTCCTGGGGGCCACCCACCCCCGGACCTTCTGCCAGAGGTGGTAGCTGTTGGTCTCGCCCTCCCCCTCCCACCACGTGAACAGCCCCGGTGACGACTGGTTTTCCCAGAACCACTCGAGGCTCTTCCAGACGCGATCGGGTCGGTCGAGAAAGAGCCACTGATGTGTTTCCGCCAGATCGAAGTAGGTGTAAAGGGGTACGCGCTTATAGGTCCCGTCCGGGTTGCGATCGCGGTCCCACCGCTGGCCGAGATCCTGGTGAAACTTCTCCTTTGCGTGAACGGCAATCCGGGTCGGCCAGAGACCGCAGGCGTAGGTCCTTTCATTCATGGCTCTTTCCCGGGTAAGGGCAAGATCCCAGGCCTTTTCAGTCCTGAGGGCGTGCGCGCGCCATCGGGCCGCGTCGGCATGACGGCCCAGCCGATCGGCCATGGCCGCTGCCGAGAGGAGACCGCGGTAGTTGACGGCATTGACGAAGAGCACAGGAAAGTGGTTGTCCATCTTGCCTGATATGAGGCCGTCCCTGGCAGGCTCGGCCACCATCATGGGCCAGAGGGGCCCGTAGCCCCTGCATATGGAGTGACCGGATTTGAGTTTCTCCAGCAGGTCGGGAACGAGCTGCCCCTTGTACGGCATGAAGAGGGGCTTGGTGTTGGAGAGCATGGCCTCGATGAGCTTGGCCTTCCGCCTGACGTGCGGCCAGAGGAGACGATCGAACTCCGGATCCCTTGCCCGGCCGGCGACCTCTTCCAGCCCCCAGAGGGCGAGACCCGGCGCATCGGCCTCGCTTCCGAATCCCCCGAAAAAATCGTGGTGAGCCAGGGAGACGCTCAGATCCCTCGCCTCCTCCATCAATCCCGCGGAAGCCAGGGACGAGATGATGTAACTGCCGTCACGGGGCCATTCCAGGGGGTAATTCATGGGGTCGCCCGGACGGGTCTCTCCTTCCACCATTCCCATCCTCAGGTGGAGGATCTGGGCCTCGATGCACGCCATGAACCTGGGATCCGGAAGATCCGCCCGGAATGAAGGGCGCATGGCGGAAATCGACTCCGTGCCTTTTGCCATCCGGAAGCTTCTGTCCGAGATCAACACGGACGTGGGTTTCCTCGTGACAAGCCTGCAGCGGGCATAGCACCAGCCGGAGTGGTCCGAGACCCGGACACGAGGACCTTCGTTCCTGCTCACCCAATCCCCGCCTTCCTTTCCGAGCAGGACATCGGCAGGTCCGGGCGAGAAACGGATCTCCCACCGTCCGTCGATCAGGAGGATTTCGCCGTCCCACTCCATCGAATGCACCGGTCCGCCGGCAGGCCCTACACTGCGGACGACCGCCACCATGTCCAGGTCTTCCTGGAGCGGTGAAACCCTCAGAAGGCTCCTGCCGGATCCGAGAAGAGTCGTGTTTGTGTGATAGTACCGGGTCCCGGTCTCGATCGATGGGAGGAGGCCGCCGGCGACGAATCTCTGACCGACCTCTGTCAAGGGGATCCGGTCGCTCGTATCGACCAGCTCCCCCCGGCCGTTGAGCACCCAGAGGGAAAGCCCGAAGCTGCCGACGGACGGGCTGAAACCCCCTCCCGGTTCGTGGTACCCCTTCTCTTCCTCCCTGCTCCCGGGCATGGCCAGGATCACATGGCCTTCTCCCCTCGGCCAGGGGTCGTCGGGGCGCAGATTCATCTGGGCCCTTACCTTGTGCCTCTCCGAGCCGTGCTGCTGATAGAAGGCGACGACCTCCTCCAACCGGCCGACATTGTTCACCAGGGCAAGAACCGCCGTGAAGGCGGCAAGCACTACGGCGGATCGCCGGAAGCGGGTCAGGCAGGACAGGGAGGCGAGCAGGACCATGATGGGCGTGAAGTGCAGCACGTAGAGGAAGGTCTCCTCGCCGTAGAGGAGATGAAGACCGATCTGGCCGAGGAGGATGAGACCGATCAGGATGCGCACTGCGACCGGTGCCGGTGAGGTGAAGGAGGCCCAGACGCCCAGGACCAGCAGTCCGCTCCAGGCCACCGCAGCGAGCCCGTAGACGCTCCCCGAGCCCGGCGCCGACATCTGGGTGATCATGATCGGCCACTCCGGACGGTCGTATCGATCCACCACGCCGATCTCCGGCATGACCATGGAGTGGTAAAGGAACGATCCCATGACCCTGGCGGGACCCCCGGAGTCCTCCCGGAGGATATACCGGGTCTCCTCGCGGCCGCTGAAGAATTCAGCGGTGGGATAGATCCCCTTCTGCACCCCCCAGAGCACGATCACCACTGCGAGCGCGCGGTAGGAGATGTTCAGGGTCTTTCGCCACGAGTGGGTGACGGCGGTCGCCAGGATGCCGGCCATCCAATTGGTCACGGTGAAGGCCAGGGTCAGCGCACTGACACCGACGGCGATCCACCCCGAAAGATTCCGGCGTTGGGAGAGGGCCGCGAACAGAATGGCCCAGAGGATGCTGAGGGATCCGAAGGAATAGGTCTCCGGCACAATGAACCAGAAAACGGCCGCAGAACTCGCCATGGCGAGGATAGTGAAGACGAAACCATCGAGGATCCGGCATCCGAGGAGCCGGATCGTGACGAACAGGGTCGCAGACCAGAGGCATGCAATGAAGGCGATGTAGAACCGGATGCCGAGGGTCGGCGACAATCCCAGCCCCTTTTTCAGGATCAGGACGGGTGTCCCGGCGAAGAGGGAGAACAGGGGGTGGACCCTCGTCCTGTAATGATTGCTCCAGCGATCGGAGAGGTTCGTATGGACGCGGGGGACATCCGCCTCGAAATAGGAGCTCGAGGACTCCTCCTGAAGGACCACCGGATCGATCAGGGTGGAGCCGTAGAGCGATCCGAACCCCGCCAGAGCCCCAAGGAGGAGGACCATGAGGAGGTCCGCGCGGAAAGAGGGAAAGATGCCGGTGCGGTGGAGTGATGGAGTGCCGCGGTTAGGGAAAACTCCCCGCTTCACATTGGACTTTCCGGGGGGACCCATCACTCCATCACTCCATTCTTCCCGGCTCATGCCAACCGGAGATTCGCCAGTACGAATGCGACCCCCATCAGGAGCGCAACGGCCCATGAACCGCGGTCCCGAACGGTGTAGATGACCGGGTCCTCCCTTATGGAGCCCCTCGAGGAGAGGAGCCACAGCCTGCATTGCCAGAAGAGGAACAGCGGTACGAGGCCCCAAAGCATCTCATGGGACGCGAAACGGCCGGATGCGGTCTGGCTCTGGACGTAGAGGGCCATGACCAAGCTGGATGCAAAACTCGAACTGATGCCCATGGCCTGAAGAGGGGCAAGGTCACCCGGGAGATATCCCCTCCGGCTCAGCACGCGCTCCCCAGCCTGTTGACGGGAAACCAGCTCGGCGATCCGCTTCACCGCTGCGAGGCTGAAGAAGAGGAACCCTGAAAAGGCCAGCAGCCACAAGGAGACGCGGTACCCGGTTGCGACTCCCCCCGCAAACAGACGGAGGGTGTAGAGAAAGGCCAGGGCGAACAGGTCGACCAGTGCAAACTCCTTCAGCTTCATTGAATAGCCGATGGAGACCAGCGCGTAGGCCGTCAGGAACAGGCCCACCTCTACCATGCCGCCCGCCGCCAGCCCTGCTGCCATCAGCAGCGGCGCCAGCAGGAGACCGGTTCTGACGGCCAGGGCCCCGCTCGCGAACGGGCGGTTCCGTTTCGTGGGATGGGATCGGTCCGCTCCCAGATCGAACAGGTCGTTGATGAGGTAGGTGGCGGAAGCGACGAGGCAGAACGCCAGGAACGTCATGGCGGCGCGCCGCCATGCAGAGAGGTCTTCCAGGCCGTTGCTCGTGATGATGGGGGCAAAAACAAGCAGGTTCTTGAGCCACTGGTGGGGCCGCATCGCCTTGATCAGGGCCGACCGCTCGGATGCGGTCCGCTCGATGATCCCCTCCACCATGGTGTGGACCGAGGCCGCCTTGGCGAGTCTTCGGGACGCATTGACCAGCACCCCGGAGGAGGACCTCTTCCATACATGCAGATCGGTTCGATCGTTTCCAATATAGCAGAACCGCTCGGACCCGAACCGTTCCGCCAGGGCCTTCGCCTTCGCTCTCCCCCTGAGATTGCACGATCCGTCGGAGCCGACCACCTCGTCGAAGATCCCCAGGTGATGGTTGATCGACTCGGCCACGCTCCGGTGGGCGCCGGTCACCAGGATCAGCCGCCTCCCGAGCCCTTTCTGCTCTGCGAGGTAGTTCAAGAGGCGATGATTGAACGGCAGAGACCGGATGTCCGGGGGACATCGCCCGGCAAGCCTGGCCTTGAACCTGGACTTGCCGGAGAACAGCCACAGGGGGAGGCTCAGCACGGTGCGCCAGTCATGGACGGCCACCATCAGGCTCTCATAAAGCGTGTCGGTCTCAACGAGGGTCCCGTCGAGATCGACCACGATGGACATCGGCGGCGGCTCCCTGGTCGGTACCGTGCTCATAGGCGGTAGAGGTCAGACCATCGCTGGAGTGGTCGAAAGAGAGTGTGGACGGGAAACCCTGGCCGCTCCAGGGTCGTATTCTCACTTCTGATAAGCCGCACGGTTTGTGTGCAGAATAAGGTGGGGGCGGTATTATTCGCAGGCAAAACTGTATTCTATGCGTTGTCTCTTGAAGCCCCGTGGGAATCCGGTGCCTGTTTTTCCGTCCGGCCGGCAACGAAATCCGGATGCTCCGGGTTCTCTCGTCGCATCTTGTTGAAACCAAAGAAGAGCCGCCTGAGGGCCATCCAGTTCACCCCTGCGGCGAGCACGACCAGGGCCAGCCCCAGGACCGCCCCGGGCCGGAATAGCGCTACCCCCGACGGCCAATCGATCCGGACAAGGCCGTTCAGGATCCCTGCAAGGCCGAGGAAGAGGACCATCTCCGGCCGCTCCCAGAATCCGACCGAGCACGAATCATCGAGGCCCTCTGCCCTGGCCTGCGCGTAGTTTCCCATCAGGGTCCCGAAGGCCAGCCAGATGAAGATCAGGACCACGGTAAAGTCCATTGCATCCACCCGGTAGTAATGGAGCAGGATGCCGAAGACAAAGAGGAAATCGGAATAGCGGTCCAGCATGGAATCGAGGAAGGCGCCCGCGCGCCCGGCGTTGCCGGTACTCCTCGCCATCTGGCCGTCAAGGGTGTCCAGGAACCCGGAGATGACGACGAGGAGCCCTCCCCACGTCGGACTGTAGGCCAGGACGGCGCATGCCACGATCGCGGAGGCCGCCGCGATGGCCGACATCAGGTAGGGGCCTACACCGATCCTCAGGAATCCATTGGCTGCGGGTTGGACGACCAAACGGACGTACTTCGAGTGGATACTGCTGGCCCTGAACATGCCTAATAGATAGAGCGGTTCTGTGGCTTGTCAATTGCGGCCCCTCGATCCCCTGCAGCAGGCGCGGCCGAGAGTTCCAGGCGAGTTAATGAGGGTCTGAAGCGGGCGAGGACAGGCTCAGTGATCCACCGCGCCGGCGCACGAAGGGAAACGGGGTTGGATCTCTCAATGGCCTGTCTTTCGCAAGGGGCAAAGCGGCAGCACTCCAAGCGAGACGCCTTCTTTCCACATTTCTTCAAACAGTCTGAGCGCGTGGAAATAGTCCGGCTTCTCCTGTCGGATCTGCTCTCTGTTGAATTCTTCCAGCAGCCTTCGATCTTTGACCATCTGTCCTCCGGGCCCTCTTCTTCACTTTTCACGGTTGCCCCATCCACCGAAAAGCATACAAGCCGGCAAACCATCAATCAACAGACCCCATGAAGCCTACCCCCTACCGCAGCACCTTGCGGTCCAGGGTGCGGTACTGGATCGCTTCGGCCACATGGGAGGAGAGGATGGGGGCGCTTCCGGCCATGTCCGCGATGGTGCGGGCGATCTTGAGGATCCGGGAGTGGGCCCTGGCGCTCAGGCCGAAGCGGTTCATGGCCTTTTCCAGGAGGTCTTCGGATTCGGAGTCGAGGCTGCAGAACTGCCGGATCTGGCGGCTGTTCATCCTGGCATTCGTGTGGATCTTCATCCGCTGGAAGCGGGCCGCCTGGATCTCCCTCGCCCTCTTTACCCGGTCCAGGATCTCGGCCGAGCTCTGGCCGTCCTTAGGGGACGAGAGGTCCCTGAACTGGACCGGGGGCACGTCCATGTGGATGTCGATCCGGTCCATGAGGGGTCCCGAAATCCTGGATCGGTAGCGCTGGATCTGCACAAAGGTGCAGATGCACTCCCTCTTGGGGTCGCCGAGGAACCCGCAGGGACAGGGGTTCATGGCGGCGACCAGCATGAAGCTTGCCGGATAGGTCACGGTCGAGCTCGCCCTGGAGATGGTCACCTGCCCGTCCTCCAGGGGTTGCCGGAGCACCTCCAGCACGTTCTTCCTGAACTCGGGCAGCTCGTCCAGGAACAGCACGCCGTTGTGCGCGAGGCTCACCTCCCCGGGTTTGGGGATCTGCCCTCCTCCGATGAGTCCTGCGTCGGACACGGTGTGGTGGGGCGAGCGGAACGGACGGGAATGGATGAGCCCATACCCTTTGGGCATGAGGCCCATGACGCTGTAGACCTTGGACGTCTCGAGCGCCTCCTGGAAACTGAGCTCGGGCAGGATCGTGTAGAGGCGCCTCGCCAGCATGGTCTTGCCCGCCCCCGGGGGCCCGATCATGAGCATGTTGTGTCCGCCGGCCGCGGCGATCTCCATGGCCCTCTTCACGTTCTCCTGGCCCCGGACATCGCCGAAATCGACCTCGTCGCCATTCCTCTGAAAGAGCCCGTCCGCTTCCACACGGAAAGGCTCTATGCCGGAGATGCCTGATACCGCCTCCACTAGCTCGTAGAGGGTCCTCACCGGGAAGATGTCGATCCCCTCCACCACCGCGGCCTCGGGTGCGTTCTCCGGCGGGAGGAAGATCCCCTTCAGCCCCTTCTCCTTGGCGGTGATGGACATGGGCAGTGCCCCCTTGATGGGCCGCACCATGCCGTCGAGGGCAAGCTCGCCGAGGATGAGGTACTCCATGCAGCCGTTCCTGGGGACGAGATCCATGGCCGCGAGGATCCCCATGGCCATGGGGAGGTCGAAGGCGGTCCCTTCCTTCTTGATGTCGGCGGGCGCGAGGTTTACGGTGATCCGATCCGCCGGGAAATGGTAGCCCGAGTTCTTGATCGCGGCCTTGACCCTCTCCTTGCTCTCCCGAACCGCCCCTTCAGGCAGACCCACGGTGGCAAAGCTCGGCAGCCCCTGGGAGATATCCACCTCCACGTCCACCACATAGGCATCGATTCCGATCACCGCAGCGCTGAGAACCTTCGCGATCATGTTCAGTCCCCTTTCCTGGAGTGGATGCAGGTGAAGCCGGCCACGACTCGAGAAAGGAAGCTCGCGAGCGATATATACCAGAATTCGGTCTGGAATGCAGGTAAGATCTTGCGGGGACCCGGGCGTTGGGATCTCGGCATTATGTCCACAAGGATGCGTTCCTGGAATTTTCTGAAGCCTCTGCTAGGTTTTGTCTTTTTCTGTAGGAGCAAGCTCCGGCTTGCGATATTTCCCCCCTGTCCCCGGGATCCGGTTGACTCTTGCCGATCGGCCGCACAGATTTACTTCAAGTGCAGGAAGAAGGGTATCTCCGTAAGGAGCACGATCGACTGCCTCATTGCACCGATCACCATGGAGCATGATCTCATTGCAGTAGGTCCACGAAAAGTCATTTACGAGGAGACCTACCGCCTTCTGAAGAAGAGTAACTGATGTCCCCGATCACCATCCGTCCGGGAGACCGGACGATCCTTTTGCTTCTTCAAACCTCTGCTGTGACATAGAACTGCCCGGTTAGAAACCGGCTCGCTTCTCCCCCGACTGGATCTTCTTTGTGTTCACTTCCTTTCTCAGGGCCTCAATCAGAATGGATGGGTTGGTCTCTTTCGGATCTCTGAATATGAACCTATCCCTCACCATCTTGAAATCCCCCGGACAGAGATCTCTCAGGCTCATTATCTCAAGCCTTTCCGCCTCTTTCAGCGTCTTATCCGATAAGTGTCCGAGCATTCGCTCCCAAAAGAGCAGGACACCTTCAGACGTCAGAAACCTGAACTCGAGCTTGTGATTGAACCTTCGGACTGAAGCTGCGTCCAGGTCTTCAAACCGATTCGTCGTGCAAATGAGTATCCCCCTGAATCTCTCCATCTGGGTCAGGAACTCGTTCGTCTGGCTGATCTCCCAGGATCTCTGTGCACGATCACGTTTAAAGAGCATGGTGTCCACTTCATCAATCACCAGGACTGCGTCTTCCCTCTCAGCCTCTCTGAAACCTTCACTGATGTATTTTTCAGTCATGCCGACATAGGGGTTCAAGAAATCGCTCGCTTTCTTCACGATCAGCTCCCTGTCCAGCCTTCTTGCGACAAATCTGGCCAGTTCGCTCTTTCCTGTTCCTGGGGGACCATAGAAGAGGAGATTCATGTTGACCCTCCGCTCATTCTCCCCTCCCCTCAGATAGGAATCGAATGCTCCCAGGTCGTCTAGAATGGAAGGAAGATCCCCGACGATCTTTAACCCTTCTATGGAATAGTTCTCCTCTATCTGATCCTTGTGAATTTTCTCGATACCGCCGTTCAACAGAGTTTCATGTCTCTTGAGGGTCAGTTTCAGGGTGTCCAGGAATTCTTTCTTTTGAGGTTTTCCACTCTCTACAGCCTTTCTGACAGCGATTTCGACCGCGCCGGCGCTCACCCTGAACTCCCTGGCGAGGTGTTCCAGTTCACTACTTTTCAGAAGCGCTCCTACCCTATACTTTCTCAGGACTGACTCCCAGATCTGGATCCGCTGTCTATTCCCGAATTTCTTGAAGTGGACGCTGTGAGCGAAACGTCTGAGAACAGAAGGTTCAATGTCTTCGATTTCATTTGTAATCCAGATGATCCTGACACCAGGTTTCTCCAGCAGTTGGTTCAACCATCCTTTGTCCTGGGTTTCTCCCCGAGAAAGCCATGAATGACGGGTGTTGAGCACATTGTCCGCCTCATCGACAATCAGGATTGAACCCTCTTTATGATTTGTCATTTCCAGACACACAAGAATAGCGTTTCTCTTCTGCATGGTCTCGTTTTCATCTCCCTTCACGATGTCGTAGGAAGGAACGCCGATCTCTTGAACCAGCCGGTTTGCAAAGGAGGACTTCCCGGTCCCTGGATCACCATAGAGAAGGATCTGTGTGGAGGACTTAGGTCGGCGCGAAAGCAACCGCCTCATATATTCAATTTCAGCTTTGTCGATGAAATGGGATTCCAGAGGGACATGAGTCATTTGAACTGGGAGAAAAAAACTCTTACTGAACTCGGCGGGACTTGGATTTGTCAAAATGGTTTGAATGAATTCCCGCTTGATTTCGATCTCATGCTTGTCGACCTCTATGAGCCCAACTCGTTTCAGGGTTCCATTTAGGGTTTTCCGAAGCTCATCGCCGCTCATTCCGAGAGCCGTTGCAAGATAATGCCTCCTACCGAGCTTTTGGCACTCCAGGCAATCGAAAAAGAGATCATGCAGCTCCTCAAAACTGCCGGTGAGAAAGACAAAGCCGCACAATTCGGTTTCCGTCCCGGTCAATGAGAAAGCCTTCTTCAGAGACGCCATCGCTTTCTCTATTCCGCTAAGGCTCCTATTCAACAATCTCTTTCTCCAGGATTCGTTCAGTTCATTCAGTATCGCAATGCTTCTCCTCAACCGTGACCTCGACATGAGCTTGAATTTGGCAACCAGAGCGTCTGGAACATCAGGAACGTTGAAAGGATTATTGTCATCGTCTTCGTCATCACCAATGGGACCGATGGACACTGATAGCTGTTTGACCAAGGAGCTGATGTTACGTCCCCAAGCCCATACGACCACCTTGAACAGCCGCTCGTCGACGATAAGAAACCGCTGAAGCAACCGACCTGTGTATTCGAGCGACTTTTGGGAGATAAACTGAGTATCCAGGTCGCCTATGTCTTTCGTTCCAGCCTGCAGTATGGAGTGAGAGCGCGTAGATCTTCGGCGTGGTCTTGGCATAATGAGTCCTCCTCTATATCTCCTTTTGTGCTCATCATGCTTCGGGACCGTTCCATACCCCGGAAAGGTGAGGCAGATTTTTGTGACGCAGACTTCTTTTCTGAAAATCGTAGACATCGTTCCTTCTTTTGGAATGGATCGATGCAACTGATTGGATCTCGTTAATGTTTTCCAGCGAATGGTCGATAAGAACTAAAGGGTTTACTGACAAGCCCTCCATCTCCCGGAGTGAACGGATGCCGAAGAAAGCCTCGGACAAATCGTACGGCGCCAAGCTCATCAAGCTCTTCTCGAAATTGCTCTTTACCGGCAACTCCTACTCCCTGACAGAACTCTCTAAAATGCTCGAGTGCTCAAAACAGACGGTCCTCAGGCTGGTTGATGACATCCAGAGCTACTACGGACTGGACCTCGAACAGGAAACGCAGGGGAATCGAAGCATCTATCGGATAAAAAGACCCCAGCAGGCACCGAGCGTCCCCCTCACACCCATGGAAATGAGCCTTCTTCAGATGTGCAAGACCTTCACCCAGCACCTTTTGGGGAAGGAACTGTTCGAAGAAGCAACCAGAGGATTAGAAAAGGGCGGAAGCTTTGTGGCAGCATGTGACCTCCCCTCCGAAAAGCACTTCGGGACCGTTCTCATGGGTACGATCGACTATACCCCCCATCAACAGACCATCAAGACGCTTATAACCGCGATGGAGAAAGGGAGAGTCTGCAGGATCACTTATCATCCCCTCTGGGAAGATGTCGACAAGACCTACCACGTGAAACCCTACAAGCTCTTTTCCCATAAAGATACGATTTACCTTCACGCTGGCTTGGCAAGAGAACCTGGGAAGAGGTATAAGAAACCGGAGTTCGACCCAATGCTCGCAGTCCACAGACTCAGGAATGTTGAGATCACGGATACCCACTACAAAATGCCTACCGGATACGATTTTGGGGAGATTTTTAACAGAGACTTTGGAGTCATCAAGGACGACAGGTTCAAGGTCCAGGTTGAACTCACTGGGTGGGCGGCGAAGTATGCATCTGAGCGGGTATGGAGCCCGGATCAGAAGATAAAGACCTTACCTGATGGAAGGATTTCCCTCTCATTTACTTCAGCATCAGAGCCAGAGGTAGTCTCATGGGTGCTTTCTTTGGGAGATGAGGCGAAACTCATCAAGCCAAGAATTGTGCTGAATGCCATCATAAGTAACTGCAGAAAGTTACTGGCCAGCGTCTATCAACGTGAAAATCACACAGACTAAGATTAACATCTCGTTGGCTCGAGGGCGCGGAAATATCTCCATTGAAATGTCCGGAGCCTAAAATACTACTGTTATAAGATTCAACCAAGCCGTTTCGAGGAGACAGGTAATGACCCGCACGATCCAACTGCCGATGCAAATAGAAATAGAAGATTTAACAGAGTACTCAACAATGGGCACCGGTAAGTTCATCCTCAATCCGGATGAGGTATTCAGAGCAATAATGGGTCCTTATGAGTGGGAAAAGTGCTTTCCTGGGATAAGGACGACAATGAACAGGTGGGAGTACTGTGCGCTCGTCATTGGAACTCCCACTGTCCCAAACATCGCACTGAGCGTGCTATCGGGTAAACCTGACCCAAATGCGTCAAAGTACTACCACCCAACTCACCGAAATGGAAGGTTTGGTCCTGGTGCAAGTAGCCAGTTGAGAAAAAATTCAACTGAGTACTCGAGTCGGTTGGAGCAGGCTTATGGACCATTTCGTCAAGACTTTACCGATGGAGGGATGTGGGACAATGAGTTTGTCGAGCAAAACATCTCAAAATTCGAGAGGTACTCTGAATTGCTGATAAGACATGGGGAGAAGAAAGGGAATCCCCTTTTGCAGCTTGGGGGGACGAATTACCACAAGGCGCGATTAGTGGCAGCCAAGGCTTTTGGGCAATTGTTGGTGAAGTCGCAGTTGGAGCCTTATCGCCCTCCCATCGAAGTTCGCAAAATACTAAGAGAAATTGCAGAAAAGAACCTCGGATTCAACTATTTTCTTGCTAAAGTCGTCCGGCTCAGAAGATCGTTCTCGATGAAGCCATTTCTGAGGGTCATTTTAGCCAGTGCAACGCTCAAATTGCTTTATGGCGTGAGGTTCGACCAAGAGGAGGAGAGGAACGGCAACCAAGGCTACACCCCCAATTTCGCCAAATCGGTCGTCAGGAAATTGAACGGGATCCGTGATTCTGCCGGACAAGATGTTCGAATAGGGATGGCAATTGGAAAAATTTCGGAGGAGCTAAAAAGAAATGGAGTGGTATTTCGCCCCCCTCTCAGGAACTACTATGAAATGACAGGCAGATTTCAGATTCTACAGAACTTCCGGTTACCCACTTGGGTAAACCTCAACAAACAGGTGATCTGGGTGAAGGTAAAAGACAAATGAAGAGCCAAACCTACTTTCCAGCCGTTCTAAAGTCAGACCTTAAAGAAATAAATACTGGTGAAATCTGGGTAACCTCGTATACCGTTCATGATGACATTGTAAGGTTTTTTTTTGGAGACATCATAAATTCAATCCATTTGCGAGTATATGTAGATGGTGGCGGTGTGATGCTTTCACCCTCTATCGGTAGGGGCTATGAGATAGTCCAGTCCGCGTATCACACTGTCCATTCCAAGCTAATACTCATCTCCCAGGCTGAAAGAGCCAAGAACTCATTACTATACATCCTGACGGGGAACTTGCGCTTTTCCCTTGCAGAGCACGTCAATCATTGGACAAGGATAGTCATTGACGCGGATAAGGCCGAGCAAGTGCGTGATTGGGTTCAACGAGTTGTCCTATCCAGAAATCCAGCCTTGCCGGACAAGTGTTTATTAGCGTGTATAGATATGGGCAGTGGCGAGCTGATTCTAAAGCGCGTAAATTCCATAGGTGAAGGAATACTGGCCGAGATCTCCAGAGAGGAAATCAGCATTGAAGAAGCGAGTATCCTTGGTCCCTGGGGATCTCAAAAGACAATCAACGAACTCTGCAAGAAACTTAAGAGGCTCAAGAGCATAGACGTTTACGCCAGCTGTAATTACAAAGCCTCTCCAAAGAAGGGAGAAACCTGGGCTGAACGCATTCATCTCCCTCCTTCAAAATATTGCGCTGATCGACAGGCAAATTTGAGGTTGCGTTGGGCCATTCAACGCGGTGGCAATTACAGAATGGGACCTTTCGTCCACACCAAAGCAGGGATCTTTTCTGGCTCTTCCGGAAAAGGAACTGCTGCGTTTCTCTATTTTGGGTCTGCGAATTTTACGGCAAAAGGCTTTTGGGGTGGAACTGGCAAAGATGACTCTGGGAACATTGAGGTCGGAGTTCTCTACAAGTCAAAGGAAGAAAGGAGCGCTTCAGCGCTGAAGTCCCACTTCGATGAGGGCATAAGGGGAAATCGATGGGGCAGGCTGCGCGTTCTTAAACTTGCGGATTCCGACCGTCGAAAAAGAACGGCCAAGGACAATGGGCATAGCGAAGATCCGGTCGAGGAAGATGACCTTTTGTTTGGTAATGACAATTTCGAGAGGCGAAAGCTGATCAAGGAATTAAATAGAGTATTGTCCTCAAGAGAGAAGAGATTTCGAGTTCTAAAGAATTCCCTTTGTGATGTATACACATATCCTACCAAGGCCAAAAAATTCTTGTCTGTTCTCAATCAGGTGCTCCAAGGAAGATGGAAGATCGAGCGAATGGGGGATACTGGGATCCGTGTTTTGGAGCGCGGGGAAGTCTACACGAGACTAGCGGTGGAGTTGGTGCCGAGAGCAATGGCGCCAGTTTTAGTAATGGTTTGCGTTGAGCGGGTTCTCTTACCCACTGATGCCGAAATTCGCAAAGACTTCCTTGCTCTCAGCTCATTTGGGCATATTGCGAAGAAGAAGCGGATCGTGAAAGGACGCAGGGAAAAAAGCACTTCAATAGAGTCCGGCCACTATACGAATCTCCGTTTCCCTTATCATAACTTCTATTTGTGGAAGAATGCACTCAGGAAAGCAAATTCAGCCAAAAGCGATATATCGTCCATAAACGAAATGATAGTGGCAGAAATCAGGCAGAAGATCCGGACATTGGACTTGTTAGACAGGACCTGCCAGGGGCATCCTCAGGGTTTGAATTTCACTTGGTGGCGTAGTCTCTTTGCAATGCTGCTGAAAGAGGAGGGGGGACTGTGATGCCCACGAACATTATAAGCGCACAGACAGCCTTTACACGTGACGTAGTGAGGCAGATTCGCAAATGCTTGAACAACTCTTCAACTAGGCATGTCGTCCAGATTGCGTTGCCTACTGGATGGGGAAAAACCCGAATTCTATGCCAAGCTATCCAAGAAATCTCAAAGGGTCTAAGAGGGAGAACCCCGACGATTCTTCTTGCCCCAAGGAGTGGCACTTTGGTTCAGCCCTGGAGACGATGCGTTGCATGGTGTGCCGGTGATCAGAAAACCATCCAGGCTTGTCCAGACAAGGAAGACAGAAAAGTTGAGCCTATCCCCGACTTCAACAAAAAGCGGAAACCACCAGAGACGATTCATATGGCCTGTATTCGTAAGGGAAACTCACTCAAAAAACTGAGAGTCCTTCGTGTTAACAATCGGGTATGGCAACGTATCTTTCAGGGGGGCAGGAGAGCAAAAGCCTACGAAGCACTGGGAACCAAGGGACCGGTATTTCTGGTCGTTGATGAGTGGCATAGGAAGAATTTTGAGTTCCACTTAAAAGAAAAGGAGGGCATGTACTCGTTATTTCGGGAAGGACTCGGGATGGCTGAAAGCGACCGCCCGTTGATTCTAGTGCTGGTTTCTGCCACGCCCGTGAACCCGGTTCGCGAGGAGTATCTCGATTGCCGGAACAGTTCTCCCGATGACGACGGAGAAATTACTTATAGAAGGCATGTGCGGAGAGAGGTCGAGCGATGGAAAAGTGTAATACGTTATCTTGGCGACAAGGAGGAGGTCGGCGGTCACCCCTTTGTTGAACTCATCCACCGCAAGAACAGCGCCTCGAAGAAAGCTTATGAGGCAGCTTGGGAGCAGGCTCTTAAAGGACTCAGATCTGCCAGGAAGAAGTGTCTCCTCGTGAATGGATTCCACATAAGGGCATGGCTTGAACAGTATCATCAATTCGCTAGCGTCGCATACGGCTCTAACCAAGATTTCCCTCCCTACGTGGTAGAAAATCTTTGGTTCGGCGGCGCGAGGTGCCGCCATCTAAGGAGTATGGATAACTACGGAATCGGGACGCGTTCGGCAATCTCCCGTGTTGAAGAAAGCCTTGGAAAGCAAGCAGGGAATCTAAAGATACAGACTCTCCTTCGTCTACTTCGGCGTAGTCCTGGCCGCAAATACGTCATCTTCTGTGCTTATCATGCAACTGCGATAGCACTGGGGGAAACACTATCGCAGGCCTTTGGAGAAAACCGGGCGATAGTCGTTCGCGAAACACTTACTAACACAATCTGGCGCGCTTTTAATGATCGTCATAACCGTAAAGATCCTCTCCAGTATCTAATTGCGACGGATGCTTTGGCAGAGGGTTTCAGCCTGCATTTGGCCGATCAGGATCTTGTCCATTTCGAACTTGCTTTCAGTCCCCTGCGAATGATCCAACGGTTTGGAAGAGTGTGGAGAATACACGAGGAGACCGGGATGTTGACGAACCCGCGAGCCTACCATATCCCGCATACCTATTCTTCTGATGAAGAGATTCTGAACAGACTGGAAAGGCGATGGAAGATCCTGGACGAGGAGACAGGCCTTAAATATCCATCCTATGATATTGTCTTAGGCGAGAGGCTCAGTCCTGTCCCAATTCCAATATAGGAAACCAGTAACCGACATACTTCATAAGCACAGGCCTTTTTCACGAAGTGCTCTTCCGCCATCTCTAAAAGGACCAATCTCGTTGTAGGACCTCCTCGACTTGTTGTCAACGATATAAAAGCGTTCCATTTTCTGACATGGTCAAGGAATTTGCCGCTTTTGTATATTGTTAAATGTAATAGTCAACGCAATTTTGAGATGAATTCGAGACGCCACGCGCAATCAAAGGCAGGTATTGTCTTACTTAGGAGGGA
Organism: Deltaproteobacteria bacterium; assembly: GCA_020060215.1. Next base: position 51,428 of record JAGVAP010000122.1, read on the forward strand.
AGGGACAGCATTGAAAAGCGTCACCACATCCCCTTCTCCACACACCTCCCCTTCACGACCGGTTTCTCATTTCCTTGAATCCGCTCGATCCTCTTGCACCTTTCGCATTCCCATTGATCGACCGGATCTTCCCGGTCCCAGGTTTCGAAAAGCTTCCTGTTCTTCCTTGAGATGATCCCATGTCCAGGATACGCCCGGTCCATGTACATATAGGTCCTGGCGATGTCCCCTCTCACCTCAGATGGAGGTTCAACCTTCCTGTCCTCGATCTCGATATCGCATGATCCGAATTCCCTCTTCTCCTCGGGGATCACTGCAAAACTGTAATTGGATCTCAGAGCGTTGATCTCTCCGACCGCGGGGACCAGATTATACATGTCCGCTTGCATGAACCGGAATTCCGTGTTCACTTTCTGGGCGCAGTTTCTTCCTTTGAAGGACCTCCCCTTTCGGTCAACACAACCCGGATCCCCTTCCCTCCATTCTCTGAAACTCCTTCCAAAGTTCTCAGCCGGCACGATGTGGTCCCATTCGACTCTGTGAGCCCGGTTCGAGCCATTCTTAGGGACATATCCGTTTGAAGGGATCACCTTTATGTCAGGAGTGAAGTCGCAACCGCAATAGAAGGTCTTGCGGTCATAGTAAACCTGGTGTCTGGGGAACATCACGAGAGAGCGTCCAATGAGCAGGTGGCGTGCGACTCCAGGGGAACAGGGGAGTGGGGCAACAGGCACAAATGCCCCCGATCACCGTCCGTCCGGGAGACCGGACGATCCTTTTGCGGAATAGAGGATCTTTCCGCAATCCTTGAAATCGTACGCGCCTATCCGCTCCACCCTTTTTCTGAACGCGGCGGAGTTCAAGGTTTCGATGAAAGCCTGTATCCCTTTGTGGAAGAGCATTGATTGATCGAGGATCATGTCGAAACTCTCCCTGGCGATCGGGACAAAGGAAAGGCCGAGGAGTTTCGCTGCCGCAATGGTGGCGACTCCCACGTCTGCCTCTTTGGTCAGGATGGAAAGGCCGACCTCGAAATGAGTGTACACTTCCCGACCGTACCCCTCGATCCTGGAAGCAGGGATGTTCAGCCGTTTGAGGTGGTGGTCGAGAAGGAGGCGCGTGCCGGACCCTTTCTGACGGTTGACGAATCGCGATTTCTTACTCACCAGGTCTTCGAAGCCCCGGATGCGGAGCGGGTTTCGGGGGGCAAGGACCAACCCGAGTTCTCGGTGGAAAAGATTCACCACCACGGGCTCCAGGTCCGGGAGGTATGTGGGCAGGAACGGGATGTTGTACTGGCCGCTCTCCGGATCAAAAAGGTGAGACCACGCAAGATCGGTGTGGCCTCGGTTAAGGGATTTCAATCCCTCCGTACTGCCCGTGTTCGCGGATAACAGAAGGAACTCCGGGTAGGTCTTTTTCATATAGGTCTGGAGCATGTCAAGGATCGGGTCATTGCTCCCGCATGCGAGAAGCACCCCTTCCATTTCCCTGGTTCTCTCTCTGGCGTTTTCGATGCCTGAAGTCGCACGGGATATCTCCTTGGACCAGTTCTCAGGCAGATCCTTGGCTTTCAGGACAGGCAGGAATCTCCACTCTTTTTTAGAGCTCACACGCAACCCCCGCAAATACCCGCCGGAGTTCAGGTACGCACTGAACTGGACATCGACCGTTCGCTTCTCCAAATCGTCGCACCTGGCTTGGCCCCACAGAAACCCGGGATCCGAGACACTGGAGACATGAACCGCAATACGGGATTTCGGTTTCAGACCGCGCCTCATCAACTCGACGGTCAACCGCGCCCGGATGCCGTCAGTACTTCCCTTGTTGAGGGTCTCCATCACAAACCTCTCCTGGAGCGGATTCGACTGTATCATGCCGATGATACGGCATAGCGTTCTTTTCAAAACGTGTCAAGGAGGCCCCCCTTTTCCCAGTTATTCTTTCGCTTCACCCTTTCTTTCATTGGGCGGCCAGTGCCGCGGCCTCCGCTCTGCAGTCCCTTGCAGGCTTCATGCCTTTGGCCCGCACGTCGGCCAACTCCTTCTTTGCGGCGGCCAGCTGTGCCTGGAAGACCGGGTCGGCGTGGAGCCTGGCAACCACGCCCGCCGCGATAACCCGCCCCGCATCGACATCGCTTTGCCAGTGGACGCCGCAGACGACCCGGCTCTGGCCGAACGCATAGCCGCGGGAGAGGATGGCGTCGACCCGTTCCGGAGCGATTTCGGCAAGGATCAGGGCCCAGGTCCAGCCTATGGATGTGTGGCCGGACGGGTAGGAGCCGTTCCTGGCCAGCCAGGCTTCGTCCTCCGGTGTGCAGCTGCGCGCCTTGTTCTCCACAAAGGGGCGGGTTCGGCCGTACCTCTGTTTGGCCGCGCCGGTGGCGTGGCCCGCATCGGACAGGGTGCGTTGCATCAGGGTATAGAGATTCGGCATCGCCTCCCGGGTGATGGGGGCATCCAGGGCGCAGGAGAAGGCTTCCAACCGCTTCGGGGAGGTGCAGGTTGGCATCCCTGGCGGCCAGCGCCCACCGCGGCCCGTCCATCAGCGGTCTCGATAGGCGGAAGGCCTCCTGGTCCGCCGCAAAGGCGGCCGATCCGGGCGCCGGCGGCGCCGGCAGGAGCATCGCGCTGTTCGGCGCCTGATCCGGGGGCAGATATCCCTGGAGGTATCC
>JAGVAP010000042.1 GCA_020060215.1 Deltaproteobacteria bacterium
ACGTACCGGCCTGTACGACTCGCTCCTCGGGATGTCGGGCGCCTTGCATCTGACGCCTGCGGGTGAATCGGGAAAACCCCCAACCGGCAGGTTTCACGGTCTTCTTCTCTCCTCTTCTCAACCTCTCCTCTTCTCAACCTCTCATCTTCTTCTTTCCGCTCCCCGCCGGTTGACTCGCCGTCGAGGACGGGCTATCGTTTCCGGGTGGAACAGGAGGCCGCAAGGGCATGATCGAAATGGATGAAATCGCCGCACAGGTCCAGCGAAACTGCGACATCTCCGATTCCCAATACGCGGGCAATTATTCGATCTGCGGCCTGGGCATGCGCCTCAGGGACCTCTACAAGTGGGAAAAGGGGTTGGAGCCATGGGTGGAGGACGAGCCCTCTCTCATCCTCGAATGGATCGGCCGCAAGGAGGAGAAATGGGAGAGGTTCGCGGACAGGGAACTGGAGGACATCACCATCCAGGGAAACTCATACGGCGTCTTCGATCTCGAGAAGATCGATGCCCTCCTCCGGCCTTGCGGCTTTCACTATGGGGCCGGTTTTGTGCATGGCCTGAAGCCGACGTTCCTCCTTGCACCTCTGGAGGAGAAGAGGAACGAAGACGGTGTGGAAGTCCTGTTTCTGGGAAGAGAGCTTGCCCGGGATCTGCTGACGCTCCCTGCCATGACCCAGAACCGCTGTATCCTCGTTCGCAAGGAGTCGGCCGCGCTCTTCCTGTGGAACCAGATCTTCTTTGTCAAGAATTCCGGCAGGCCCGCTCTGCAGTTTGCCCTGAAGACGTACGGCGTGGACGGAAGTGATCCTGCATCGCTGCGGGGGAATCTGCGCCTGATCTCCGGCCATGAATTGGAGACCTATGTTCAGCATGAACTGGGCGAGATACGGGAGACCGCTTTCGATCGATCTACCTGGAGGGAGTTCCTGTCCGTCTTTCCCCATACCTTGGCGGAGATCCTCGCCCGGACCTTGAAGGACATCCTTGCGGACACGGGGAGATACGGGACCATCCGCCACATCGTCCAAGAGAGAAAGGGTTCTTCCCTTGGGTTCTATACGGCCTTCCTGGACGGTTTGAAAAGGGAGATGTTCTCGGAGCTGCCGCCGGCCTTTGACGCCTTTGCAGGGACCGGGGACTGGTCCTTGATCGAGGAGGCCGCGGCCGCAGCCTACCAAAGGGCGAGTGGCCGAGCGGCCGCCGTCACCCACATCTTTGAGGAAGGGAAGAGGACCGGAGACCTCGAGTGGGCCCGCAAGGAGATCGAGCGAGAGGTCCTTTCCGCCACGAAGCCACAAAGACGATAAGTACGTGACGCATTCAAAAGGGACACGTGATACGACGGCTTTGCGTCTCTTTGTGTCTTCGTGGGCGGTTCTTCTTCAGGTCCCGAGGCCCAGTTTTCGAAATATCCTCGTAAAGAAACTCGCCTCAGGGATATCCTCGGGGGAAACGATCTCGATCTTTCCGACCGTCTCCTGATCGAAGCTCACCACCATCTCCCCGAGCTTCTGACCCGCCTTGATCGCTCCCGCAACCTTCTCCGGCAGGATGATCTCCTTCCTGACGGCGTTCTTTTTTGCATGCGGGACCGGGTAGGAGAAGCTGGCACCGGCCACGCCCTTGACGCTCCTGAGCTTACCGTCGGGAAGAAGGATCTCCTGATCGATGGGATCTCCCTCTTTCGCTATGGACATCATGGTGTACTGGGAGAAGGTTCTCTTGAGCTTCTCCTCCACAAAGGTGTCCCTGGTCCGGGCGGTCGGGCTCCCCATGACCACGGCAATCAACCGGAGATCCCCCCGCCTGGCCGTGGCGACGAGGTTGTACCCGGCCTTGCGGTAATAACCCGTTTTCATGCCGTCCACATCGGGCATCCTGAACATCAGCTTGTTATGATTGTTCATGATGAAGCTGCCGCCCCTGAAACTCTCCGTCTTGATGGACGTCCACTCGAGGACTTTCGGATAGGCGAGGAGCGATCTTGCAAGCAGCGCCATGTCCCTGGAGGAGGTCATATCCTCCGGATCGCCCTCGGAGGGGGGCAGTCCGTGAACCGATCGGAACTCCGAGTTGGCCATGCCCAGGGCCTTTGCCTTTTCGTTCATGAGCGCCACGCAGGCGTCCGCACTGCCCGCAATGTACTCGGCGATGGAAAACGCCGCATCGTTTCCGGATGCCACGAGGACCGCTTTCATGAGCTCTTCAAGGGTGAAGACCTCTCCCTCCTTGAGAAAGACCTGGCTGCCGCCCATCTTCGAGGCCTGTCTCGACACCGTGATCCGGTCCGTGAGCTTGATATCCCCCCGTTTGAGCTTTTCGGCTACCACGGCAGCGAGCATCAGCTTGGCGACGCTTGCAGGCGGCCATGGCATGTCGTACTCCTTCCCGTCCAGGACGATCCCCGTACTCGCCTCCATGACAATGTAGCTCTGGCATGGGGCCTCCCTTTCTTTTTCCACGGCCTGGGCACCCCTTCGGTCCGGATGTCCCTTTTGGGCGGACTGTCTTGCATGAGCTGCGTTCGACAGCAGAAATAGCGCCGCAACGGCCAGAACCAACCTTTTCATCTCAACACCCCTGAACCTGTTCATTCAGGCCACAGCCTGGAGACACCGCCTACAGCCGCCGATCCGGATCAGCGAAGAGGCCCCCGCGCAGCACATCCGCCCGTTGCCACTTCGGCTTCGTGAACAGCCGGGATGGGCGCCATGGTCATGGCTCAGCCCGCCCCCGTCGGCCGGGCGCAAAGCGGCCACAAAATAAGCTGAAGAGTATAGGCAGTCAAGCGAAAAGAAAGGTTCCCGGTGATGCCGAGAGGCCGGCTTGGCGCACCCCGGAGGGGTGAAGTTCTTGGCGTGGACGACCGAAATCCTGCAACCTCGGTGTCGAGGCTAGGTCGCCTTTTCGGAGACGATCTTCCAGCCTCCGTCTTCTTTCCTGAGGACAAGGGATTTGTTCGCGGATACGGAGAAATTGGATGACCTGTATTCCTGAAGGAACCGCACCTCCAGACCTTGGTCGGGGGTGGCCGTTCCAACCGTGATGTCCTTGAGCTCGATCTTGATCCACTGCTTCTTCCTGTTTCTCTCGGCCTTTTCCAGGCGCCAGCTGTTCTTGTTCAAGCCCTGAGAATGGAAATCGTCGGCATAAAAAGAGATGTAGGCGGAGATGTCGCCCTGCCGGCCTGCAGAGTTTTCCCAGGCCGTCTTCCACTCCTCCAGAAACTGATGGATCTGCCGCTCCGACACGGCCTCCCTCTTTTTCGGCTCCTCCGGGGTCCGCGCGGGCTTCGGTGGAGGGGCTGCGGCCCGCACCGTCTCCTGGGGCTTCGGCGCCGGGGCAGCGGATCGCACCGCCTCCTGGGGCTTCGGCGGGGGGGGCTGTCTCCGGACCGGCTTCGCAGGCGCCGCGATCACCTCCCGATCCTTTTCCGGAACAGGCTGCCCGGGTTCCTTTCCGGATCGTATCGCATATCCGCCCAGCACCGCCACGGCAATGACCACGGCTGAGACGGCGGCCGTCCTCTTATCCAGCGGTATGGGGAACTCCCTGAAGCGGACGGCGCCCAAGGTCATCACGTCCCGCGCGCCCTTTCGCTTGGCCTCCTCGATCAACCGGGCGGCCAGCCTCTTCACGCTGTTCTGTTTCATGGACAACTTGAGGATCTGCATGTTCGAGAGATAGCGGGTCAATCCCTCGGTCGTCATCAGAATGATGTCCTTGTCCCTCAGCGCAAAGGTCTTCACCTTGATGTCGGGGTTCTCGTGGATCCCCAGCCCATCCGTCAAGGCCCTCAGGATCCGTGGGTCCTTCCCTCCGATCTCGGCAAAGGAGTTCTCTTCGCCCACCGTGTGGTCCCTGGTGAGCTGGACGATCTCCCCTCTCTGAAGACAGTAGATTCGGGAGTCTCCGAGGTGGCAGAAGTGCATGATCTTACCGGAGATGTATACGACACTGACCGACGCCGCCATCTTTTTTCCGATCTTCTTTCTCTCCAGGAGGATTTCCCCGTTCACATTCTTCAGGGCGGCGGCCAACGCCGTGCCCGGCGAACGGTCCTTCGAGAGATGATCGAAAAAGTGTCTGGGGATCCCCTTGTAGGCCGTATCCTTGGCCATTTCCCCGAGATAATCCCCCCCCACGCCTTCGGCGACAAGAAAGAGATTGTCCTGACAGAAAAAAGACTCGCTCTCTGCAGGTCCATCCTTTTCGTTTTCGGTCTTAAAGGCGATTTGCAGTCTTGCCATAAGTCATTAATGTTTACCGAAATCTGGCCTATTAGATGCAATTCCTGCGAGAAGTCAAGCCCATTATCGATGGGGTATGCGGGATCCGGGCAAATCCCCCCACCAAACCACGAAGCCCGAAGCCATCCCGGGTGGACAGAATCCCCGCCCACGGGCTTATGGCGGCGCCGGCAGAAAAGAAGACTTGAGATTTCAGGTGCCGTATCCTATTCTTTTGTTTTTTAACAGCATACGGGTCCCGAGCGCGTCCCCGAGCCTCGCCCGGAGGGAATTCATGCCGTCAACAACGACGAAAGAGAAACTGGAGGAGAAGATCAGGCATCTGGAGGAACAGGTCGGTCGACTGGAGCGGAACGAAAAGAGTCTGATCGAGGGGGGGGAGCGGCTTTCGCAGATCATTGAGGGGAGTCCGATACCGACCTTCGTGATCAACACCGATCATGTGATCACCCACTGCAACAAGGCCTATGAGAGGCTGAGGGGCATACCGGCGGGGGAAATCGTCGGCACCCACGGAGACTGGCTGGATCAGGAGACCGAAGAGCGCCCTTTCATGGCGGACTATATTGTAGACCAGGCCCCGGAGGAGGAAATGGCCTGGTACTACCGGGGGAAGTGCAGAAGATCCAAGATCGTCGAGAATGCCTACGAGGCAGAGGTCTTTTTCTCGGAAATCGGACCCGAAGGGAGGTGGCTGTTCATCACGGCTGCGCCTCTGCTGGATTCGGGGGGCAGGATCATCGGGGCCATCGAAACGATCCAGGACATCTCGGAACGAAGAGATGCCGAAGACGCCCTGCGGGAGGAGCAGAAGCGGCTCCAGGAAATCATACAGGGAAGCCCCATCCCCACCTTCGTCATCGACAACAGCCATGCGGTCACTCACTGCAATCGCGCCCTGGAGCATATCACGGGCATCCAGGCGCACGAGCTCATCGGGACCCGCGGTCAGTGGGTCCACTTCTATTCTTCAGAGCGTCCGGTGATGGCCGACCTGATTGTGGACAGGGCCGGTCCCGAGGAAATGAGCCGTTACTATGGCATCGGGCTCAGGAAATCAGCCCTGGTCGAAGGCGCCTATGAGGCCGAGGCCTTCTTCTCCGATGTCTCCGAGAAAGGCCGGTGGCTCTATTTCACGGCCGCCCCCCTCACGGACGACGAGGGGGAGATCATCGGCGCCATCGAGACCCTCCAGGACATCACGGAGAGGAAGACGGCCGAGGAGGCGGTCCGCAAGTCGGAGAGGAGATTCCGGGCCATGCTCGACTTCGCCCCCTACCCGGTGGTGGTCTTTACCCTGGACGGGCTGGTCTCCTACCTGAACCCGGCCTTCACGGAGACCTTCGGATGGACCCTCCGGGAGCTGGAAGGGAAGCATATCCCCTACGTGCCTCCGGGGCTGGAGGAGGAGACCAGGGAACACATCCGAATGCTCTTTGAGCAGAAGGTGATCCCGCGCAGGGAGACCAGGCGGTTGACCAAGGACGGGCGCATCCTGGACGTGATCGTGCGGGCGGTGGTCTTTGCGGAGCCCGGGGAGGAGACGCCCTCGGGAGAGATGGTGATCCTGAGGGACGTCACCCAGGAGAAGCGCATCGCCCGCCAGAACGAGGCGATGCTCCGCATCAGCATGGCCCTCCCGCGATATCCCGACCTGGAGGATGTGCTGGACTACATCAACTCCGAGGTGAACGATCTGATCGGGACCGAGGGCTCGATCGTGGTGCTCCTGGACGAGCACAAGGAGGAGCTCTTCATCCTGGGGGCGGCCTATGATGATACGGACACCCAGGAGAGGATCAAGGAGATCCGCTTTTCGATGGATCAGCTCATTGCGGGGAGGGTGATTCGAAGCGGGGAACCGATGATCGTCTCGGACACCACCGCGGACCGGGAGCTCCATGAGGAGCGGGACCGCAGGCTGGGGTACAAGACGAGGAACCTGCTCCTCGTGCCGCTGAAGAGCAGCGAGCGTGTGATCGGGGCCCTGTGCGCCATCAACAAGAAGGGGGGGGACTTCGATCAGACCGATGTGGAACTGCTGGGCACCATTGCCGGTACCGTCGCCCTCTCCGTCGAAAACGCCCGGTTCTCCGAGGAGCTGAAAAAGGCCTATCGCGAGGTGAGCAGCCTCAACCGCGCCAAGGACAAGGCCATCAACCACCTCTCCCACGAACTCAAGACCCCGGTCTCGATCCTCTCCGGGTCCCTGACCATCCTGGCCAAGAAGCTCCAGGCCCTTCCGGAGCAGACCTGGAGGCCGACCCTGGAAAGACTCCAGAGGAACCTGGAGCGAATCGTGGATATCCAGTACGAGGCGGCCGACATCATGGAAAACCGCTCCTACAGGGCCCACGAGATCCTCTCCAAGCTGCTGAGCCAGTGTGCGGACGAACTGGAGACCCTGACCGTGCAGGAGATCGGGGAGGGTCCGATCGTGGAACGGCTCCGCAAGCGCATCGACGAGATCTTCCTCCCGAAGGAGACCGTGCCCAGGGAGATCCTGCTGCACGAGGCGGTCCGGGAGAAGATCGACGAGATGAGGGGCCAGTTCTCCCATCGAGAGGTGCAGATCGCGATGGATCTGAATCCGGCCCCGCCCATCCTGATCCCCCCGGATGTGCTCCACAAGGTGATCGAGGGACTGGTTCGGAACGCCGTTGAGAACACCCCGGATGAGTCCAAGGTGGAGATCGTCGTCCAGCGGAAGGGGGACGGGGCGGAACTGCAGGTCCGCGATTACGGGATCGGCATCGGGGAGGATGCCCAGCAGCGGATCTTCGAGGGGCTCTTCACGACCCGGGATACGCTTGCCTACTCGTCCAAGAGACCCTTTGATTTCCTGGCCGGGGGCAAGGGCGTTGACCTCCTGCGGATGCGGATCTTCTCGGAACGTCACCATTTCCAGATCCGCATGACCTCCACACGGTGCCGCTTCATCCCCAAAGAGGACGATGTATGCCCGGGCAGGCTCAGCAGCTGCCCCCACTGCGCCGGGCCGCAAGGGTGTCACCGGAACGCCTCAACGACCTTCTCCATCTACTTTCCCCCTGCGCGCCTGGGCAGTTAGCAGGCTGCCGAAGGAGGCCCGTCGTGTCAGCAGATCCGTCCCATAAGGAGCTGTCCCGGAGGAACGAGGATCTTCAGAGGGAACTCACCCGCTGCAAGGACGAGAACAAGACGCTCACGCTCATTGTCCAGAGCAGCTCCATACCGACCCTGGTGGTGGACGCGAACCACGTGATCACCCACTGCAACAAGGCTTACGAAAAACTCAAGGGCATCGCCGCGGAGGGCATGATCGGCACCAGGAACCAGTGGATGACCTTCTATTCCCGCCCCAGGCCCGTGATGATGGACTTCATCGTGGACAGGGTCCCCGAAGAGGAGATCCTGCGGCATTTCGGCCGAAGGGCCAGGAGGTCACCGATTGCGGAAGGCGCCTTTGAAGCCGAGCTCTTCTTTCCGGATCTGGGGGAGGAAGGGGAGTGGCTCTTCTTTACCGCCGCACCCCTCATCGACGAGCAGGGCCGCCTGGTCGGCGCCGTGGAGACCATCCAGAACGTGACCAAGCGCATGCGTGCGGAGGAGGCCCTACGAAATTCGGAGAGGCGGTTCAGGACGCTTCTGGACTTCGTGCCCTACCCCATCGCCGTCTTCACGATGGATGGACGGCCTACCTATCTGAACCCCGGGTTCACCCATGTGTTCGGCTGGACCGTGGAAGAGCTCGGAGGGAGGAGGATCCCCTTCGTCCCTCCCGAGGCGAGAGAAGAGACGCTGCAGAATCAGGAGCGCCTATACCGGGAAAAGATCCTCGTCCGGCACGAGTCCAGGAGAGTTACGAAGGAGGGCAAGCTCCTGGACGTAGCCATCAGGGCGGCCGTGTTTTCGGTATCCGACGAAGAGCCGGGAGGGGTCATCGCGATCTTCAGGGACATCACAGAGGAGAAGCGGATCGCGCGGATAAACGAGGCCATGCTCCAGATCAGCCTGGCCCTGCCCCGATACCCCAGCCTGGGGGACCTGCTCGACTACGTGAACGATCAGGTGAAGCGGCTCCTGGGGACCGAGGGCGCGCTCGTCAGCCTGCTCGACGAGGAACGGCAGGAGTTCGTCATCCTGGGGGCCTCCTATGACGCGGCCGACACCGAGAAGAGGGTTAAGGACCTGCGTTTTCCGGTGGACCAGCTCGTCTCGGGCATGGCGGTCAAGACGGGCAAGCCCATCATCGTGTCCGACTCTTCCGAATACCGGCACATCCATGAAGAGAGGGACAGGAGACTCGGCTACAGGACAAGGAACCTGGCGGTGGTGCCCTGGAGGGGACGTGATCGGATCGGCGGCACCGTTTGCGCAAACAACAAGAAGCAAGGAGATTTTGAGCAGAAAGATATCGAGCTGCTCGAGATGATCGCGGGCACGGTCGCTTTGTCCATCGAAAACGCGAGGGTCTCCGAAGAGCTGAAAAAGGCCTATGAAGAGGTATCCAGTCTCAACCGCGCCAAGGACAAGGTCATCAATCACCTCTCCCACGAACTGAAGACGCCGGTTGCAGTCCTCCTGGGAAGCCTGGGTCTCCTCTCCCGCAACCTGGAGGGATTGCCGGAAGAGCGCTGGCGGCCGTTCTTGAAAATGGCCGAGCGAAACGTGAACCGCATCAGCGAGATCCAGGATGAGGCCCAGGACATCATGGCCGGCCGGGACGACATGGTCCACCCGCTCCTCACGGCGCTTTTCGAGGAATGTGCGGACGAGATCTCCATGCTCGTGGCGCAGGCGGCGGCCGCCGGGTCGGGCCGCATCCTCGATGAGGTCAGGGGGAAGATCGAGGAGATATTCGGCCCCCGGACGGCCGTGCCCGAGACCATGGACCTCGCCCGGAAGGTGCAGGAGAGACTGGATCATCTCGCACCTTCGCTCGCCCACCGGGACGTGCGGATTCAGACCCTCCTCGAGCCGGGCGGCACGGTGTCCCTGCCCCCGGAGGTGCTCCGCAAGGTCATCGACGGGCTCGTGCGGAACGCGGTCGAGAACACGCCCGATGAAGGCAGGATCGAGGTCGAGGTCTGTCGAAAAGGGGAAGGCTCCCTCCTCCTGGTGCGCGATCATGGGACGGGGATCCCGGAAGAGGCCAGGAAGCGGATCTTCGAGGGGTTTTTCACGACCAGGGATACACTGGCCTACTCCACGAAAAAGCCCTTCGATTTCGGTGCGGGGGGGAAAGGGGCCGACCTCCTGCGGATGAAGATCTTTTCCGACCGTTTCGGTTTTCAGATCGACATGGCCTCCTCCAGGTGCCGGGCCATCCCCACAGAAAAGGACCTTTGCCCGGGTCGGATCAGCCGCTGCCGTCACGTCGGCAACGCGGAAGGGTGCGCCGTCTCCGGGGGGACCGTCTTCTCGGTGTACTTTCCGGCGCCTCGGTCTTCATGAAGCGGTCGTCGCAAGGGTCGGATTCTTTCGACCGCGAAGACACGAAGCGCACGAAGGGTACGTTCCCCGGCCGGCGGTCGTGACTATTCTTCCCTCCTTGTCACCCAGCTTGCCACTGTCGCATCCGGGACGGAATCGCTCAAGGGGATGTAGGGCTTGATATCGATCACGGGGGTGTTGTCAAAGGCATCGATCCGGTCGATCTCGATCCGGTTCTGATGGATGCGGCGGACCCGTGAGATATAGATGGCGACAGGGTTGGGTCTGCGGGGGGAACGGGTCGCGAAGACCCCGGTCAGCGGATTGGCCTTGTCGTTCCTCGGGTGGACACGCAGCGTCGCCCGCTTCTCCGGCGTATCGCTCCCCTCGAACCAGCAGGACAGGATGAGGTGGGAGAACGGATCCAGACCCAGGAGCCCGTCCGTGAACTCCTCCGAGATCTCGATCCACACGGTCTCTCCTTCGTTGCGGATCACACCCACGGGGTATATTTCAAAGGTTTTCTTCACTGGAGCCAGGATACAGGATCCAGGGCGCAGGATGCAAGATGAATGGATATGACCAGAGGCGAGCGGGGCCGCCGGCCGACGCCGGCTTGGTCAGACGGGAAGCTTTACGGGGTGTCCAGGTGTCACGCTTCGGGGTGCCAGCCTGGCCTTCCGTCCATTTCCCGACACCTGAACACTGAAACCTGAAACCTCTTCAAGATTGACGAAGTTTCATAGGCCAACGAAATGACCAAGCGGAAAGGCTGCAGCATCTTGTTCGTCAATGAGCGTGAGCAGGTCCTCCTCTTCCTGAGGGACGACAAGCCGGGGATCCCCTACCCCGACACGTGGGATGTGCCCGGAGGCCATGTCGAAGAGGGCGAGACGCCGGAGCAGTGCATAGTCAGGGAAATGGCCGAAGAGATGGGGTTGGACCTGAAAGGGTTCGAGCTGTTCTGTATCAGGGAGTTCGAGGACAGGGTCGAATATGTCTTCTGGAAGGAGGCGGATCTGAGGATAGAGGAGATTCAGCTCACCGAAGGGCAATCTCTCAGGTGGTTCACCGAAAAGGAGGCGTCGCTCACACCCCTGGCCTATGGTTTCAACCGGATCGTGGCCGACTTCTTCAAGGAGCGGGGAAAGGCCGGTTGAGGATTGCCAACGGATCAGTGGTAGACCACCCCCATTTCGAGGGGCTTGGCCTTTCCGAGCAGCCGGAGCACCACCAGGGTGACCAGGCCGCTGTCCCCCGCCCCCGCTTCATCCATGACGGCTTCGATCAAGTCATATAGGGTCGTATCGATCTTGGATCCGGATCTCATTTTCTCGGTGCATTCGGAGACTCCCATCGCATCCTTTTCCACGCTTCACCCCCTCTGCGACATGGCTTTCTGAAAGGCACGCTTCGGGCTGGAAAAATTGCACAAAACATGCCATGGGTATCGGGGGGGAAACTCTTCCAGGTTCCGGTACTTGGGGGGGATCACTCTCTCGGTCCGTCCGGTTTCGGACAGGGGGCGTCAGCTTTGGCAACTAGGTCTTTTGAAAAAAGTCCTGCACCTCCTTGATCAGCGCCACCTTCTCCTCCATCGCCGCATCCGGATGGAAGACGAATTCCAGGAGGAAGACCAGCCTGTAGTCCACGGCCGAGGTCTTGTACTCCTGGAGGGAGGTGACGACGACCTCTTTCAGCTTGGAGTAATGCTCCTTCTTGACCAGGTCCGCTTTTCTAAGGACGAGATCGATCGCCTCCTTGGCATCCTCCGCATTCTCGAGGACCACCTCGATCCCGTTGAGTTTCTTGACGGCCTTGGTGACCTTGTCGCTCTCCACCTTGATCTTCATGTGAATTCTCCAATCCCTGGACCCGGTTGAATCGATCATGCTCCAATCATGATCCGTTTTCAAGAAATTTGATTTTCACTCCCCAAATGACCCATGATCAATGTAGAATGACAAAGAAAAATGGCCAAAGGAGGACGACATGGACGGGCTTCAAAAAGATGACCTGGACAGGTTTCTGGATCGACTGGGGCTGGACGAGGAACCCATGGGCATCCACTACACGGACAAGGAGCCGGAGCAGGGATACGCTCCGGAACCTCTGGACCTCCCTACCAGGGAAAAGGAGATGCAGAACCGGATCAACTGGCAGGAGGTCTTCGCGGGTTTCTCCTGTGTCATGGGTCACATCTGGCGTGCGCGCAGGAAGAGGACAGCGGCCTTTTTCGATTCCTCCCGGTTCGGGTGTCCGGGCGGGGCCTTTTTCATGGGATTCATGAAACCCCAGACCGAAACGATCATCCACTATATCTCCACGGGCTTTCCCGGCCGAATGGAAGGGGAGCTCTACTGCGACTCCCCGGACAAGCTGCGGGAGATCTTTCAGACCATCGATCCGAGGCCCGCACCCGCCGGGTATTGCGTGGTCAAGCCCCTGGGCCTCTTCGGACCGGGAGAAGAACCCGAGCTGGTGGCCTTCTTTGCAAGACCCGAGTCGCTTTGCGGACTCCATCAGCTGACCGCCTTCGTCACAGGCGACCCGGAGGTTGTGGCCTCCCCGTGGGGCGCCGGATGCGCCAACCTCATTCCCTGGCCGCTGAGATACCTGTCCCAGGGAAGAGAGCGGGCGGTGCTCGGAGGCTGGGACCCCTCCGCGCGAAAGTTCTTCAAGACCGACGAGCTCTCGCTCACGGTCTCGAGGGACCTGTTCCTCCGAATGGTCGGGCGCTCCGGCGAATCCTTCCTGACGACCAAGACATGGGATCTCGTTCGGAAAAAGATCGAGCGGAGCAGGAAAGCCTGGAAGGAATGATCAACTTCCTGATTCTGATTGGCAGGAGAGATGGGTTGAAGTGGGCTCCCTTCTCCTCTATAATGCCGGCGGCCTTGAATCACCCTTGGCATTGAAAGGAGATCCTGCATGGAGCTACAGAGGGACCTGGATAGACCCGACATCATGGAAGACGTGTCCGACGAATTCGAAGGAACCATGAGAGGGGACAGGCCCAAGCGCCGCCTGAGAGGCGCATCGGGGCTCGACCCTCAGAAGAAGTCCCTGATCATGGGAGCGGCCGGCGCAGTGCTCCTGATCATCCTTCTCATCGTCTTCTTCGGCGGCGGAGACAAGGATGGTTCGAAGGAGCTCGACGCGGTCAAGGCCAAACTGGACGGGCTGGAAAAGCGTCTGGTCCGGGTCGAGGGAGTGGAACAGAAGATCTCTTCCGTGGAAAGCCAGATCAAGGGTCTGCAGGCCTCCGTCACCAGGCTCGAAGGCCTGACCAGATCCATGAAAGAGCAGGCGGAAAAGCTGGCCCAGGCCGCCCCCCCTCCGAAGCCGCCGCAACCCCAGGCCTCGGCGCCCCCGCAGAAAAAGCCCGTTCAGGCCGAGAGGCGTCTGCATGAGGTACGCCGGGGAGATACGCTCTTCAGCATCTCGAAGAAGTACGGAATGAAGCCCGATGAATTACGCCGCCTGAACAACCTCTCCAAGGACGATCCGATTCAGCCAGGGCAGAAGCTGATCGTCGGGGCCGGGAACTGAGCGATCCCCTCTTCTCCCGTAGGATGGGGTGAAGCGAAGCGGAACCCATCTCCCGTAGGATGGGGTGAAGCGAAGCGGAACCCATCTCCCGTAGGATGGGGTGAAGCGAAGCGGAACCCATCTCCCGTAGGATGGGTGAAGCAAAGCGGAACCCATCGACTTTGATGTTGTTGCGCCCTGTGAATCGATGGGTTCCCCCGGCTTGAGCCTGCGGGGGTCCACCGATCTACAAAGGCGTTTACGCCGATGGGTTTCTCTGACTCCCCGCCAGGGTGCCTCGGAGGCGGGAGGCCAGCCAGAAGGTGGCCAGCCCCGGCAGTCCCAAAGAGGTGAAGGCCCACCCCCAGGCGCCCACCTGCAGGTCCGGGGAGCCGAGAGGGTTCATCCAATCCAGGACCGCCCCGAAGACGACCGGGGATATCGCCCCGGCCCCGAATCCAAGCAGAGACCTGAGCCCGAAGGCCCTCCCGAGAAAGGGGGCTGAGGTCACCTCGGTCATGGCGGCCGACAGGACGGGTGAGTCCCCCAGGGCAAAGAAGGCATAGGTAAGCCCGAGTGCGAAGACGACCATGAAAGGCCAGCCCATCGTCCACCCGAAGACGAACGAGCAGACGGTGCTGACCCCTGAGGCCAGCATGATGACCAGGGCGCGTCCAAGCCGGTCGGACAGTCCGCCCATGAAAAAGGATGCGAAGAGGCCTGCGCAGTGGAACGCGGCCGTGACATAGGAGCCCAGCCCCGCGGAGCTCAGTCCGTCAAAACCCCTTGTCGAGAGATAAGCGGCCAGGAACGCCGGGGTCCATGCCCACATGCCCAGGAGCTCCCAGCAATGCAGCGTGTAGACCGCCATGAGCATCAGAACGGGCCTGTTGGCGAGCACCTCGCTCTTGAGGGTCTGTCGTTCCTGGCGCACGACCGGGGAGAGCCGGACCTTCCTCAGCAGGAGCCACGAGAAGAACCATCCTGCAACGCAGCATGCCGCCGCCGCTGAAAAGGAGAGCCGGTATCCGCCGATGGGGATGGTCCAGCCGCTCAATGCGAGGGAGAGCACAAAACCCGCGGACGAGCTCGCAATGAAATACCCGCTCGCCTTCCCCCTCTTGTTGAACGGGTACTGCTCTGCCAGGATCATCAGCCCGGTCGTGTAGCTCCCTCCCAGGGCCAAGGCAAGGACGAAATACAGGATCAGAGCGGAGTAGTAGTCGCGGGCCAGGGCCGCAAACGCGGCCGAGAGTACCCCCGCGACGAACATGGACCACACGTACAGGACCTTGGGGCCCAGCCTGTCCGCAAGGATGGAGATGGTGAAGAGGGAGAGCGCATAGCCGAACTGGAACCCGCTCGAGATCGTGCCGGCGCCGACCGCGGTCATCCCCCACTCCTGCTGGAGGACGGGGATTGCGGCCGCATAGGTCATGGTGATCACCTGCGAAAGGCCCCTGGCACCGCACACCCCGATGAGCCACCAGTCGATGCCGCCCGAAACGGCGGCCGGGCCGGCTTTCGGCACTTCCATCCTATTGTACCGAGGCATAGGCCCTGTTCAGCACCTCGCCCCGATCGGTTCTGGCGATGATCAGGTACCGCCCGGGTCCGTCCTCCCACCCCTCGGTGGTCAACGTCTCCCCTGGATAGACCACCCCTGAGAAACGGGCCTTGAACTCCCTGAATCTTGAGACCTCCCCCCCGCATGCGCCATGGACGATCGCCCGGGTCACATGACCGTAGGTGCAGAGCCCGTGAAGGATGGGCCTGCTGAACCCCCCTCTTTTCGCGAACAGGGGGTCCACATGGAGCGGATTGAGGTCTCCGTTCAGGCGGTAAAGGGCGGCCTGGTTTGGAGGGATGGGATAGGAGATCGCAAAGGCCGGATTTCCCCGCGGGAGTGGAAACGGATCCGTTTTGGGTCCCGGGTCTCCTCCGAAACCGCCCTCGCCCAGGTAGAAAAAGCTGCACTCCCCTTCACAGAGAGGTTCGCCCCGGTCGTCGACGGTCCTGGAGCGGAAGAGGAACACTGCGCCTTTTCCCTTGTCGTAGATGTTGGTGAACTGCCCCTCGGTGCAGGTCCTGCCTTCCGGTGGAAGGGGCCGGAAGAGCCTGATCCCCTGCTCTCCGTGGATGAACCGGGCCGGATCCACCCCCATGGTCTGCATGGCCTGGATCAAAATGCCCGCACCCATGACCACGCCGTAGCTGGGAAAGACCTTCAACCCTCCGGGTGCGCCTTCATAGAGAAAGGAGAGTTCTTCCGTCTGGGCACCTATGCCCAGGGCGTAAAGGACCACGTCCTTCCAGGTGTAATCGAAGGAAGCCGGACCCAGCCTCTTCCCGATGATATCAAGGTCGATCATGCAACCCTCCGTTCTGCGGCCCTTATACCTCCGATCCCCCTCCTGGATCAATGTCTTTTCAGGGAGCGGTCGGCAGGGCGACCGTTTTGTGACCATCCGTACCTGGGGAAAGTGACCTCGATCACGGAATCGATCGATCGGAGTGATATCCTCCATGCCTGAGAACATCCTCGGCCTATTGGGGATGGGGAGATCGGCAGATCCCCGGGGGGGGGGTGTAAGGACAATGACCAGAGAACATTCCCTGTTCAAGCTCATCTCATGGCAGGACCGATGTCCTCCCGACAGGATGAACCCGAGCAGAAACCATGAAGAAATCCTCTCTGCGGCGCAGGCGGCACCCGGAGGGACCTTGTCGAATTGCCCGAAGTGCCGGGCGGAGAATCGGGAGGGCGTAAGGTTTTGCGAGCATTGCGGCACAAGAGTCGCGCTGCAATGCCCCAAGTGCAAGGCGAACCTGCCCCCCGGAACGCGATACTGCGGTGAATGCGGGCAGTCCCTGCAGCCGGTTCTTGACCCTCCCCCCACGGACCTCTCCCTTGAAGAGAAGATCACAAGGATCCAGCGCTATCTGCCGGAAGGCCTGGCGGAGAAGATCCTCTCGGAGCGTGACAGGATCGAAGGGGAGAACAAGCTCGTGACGGTCATGTTCTGCGACATGGAAGGGTACACGACCATATCCCGGAAGCTCGGCCCCGAAGGGGTGTACACCCTCATGGACGAGGTCTACGAGATCCTGATCCACATGGTGAACGACTTCGGCGGCACGGTCAATGAGCTGACCGGGGATGGGATCATGGCCCTTTTCGGCGCCCCCATTGCCCTGGAGGATGCACCCCAGAGGGCCATTCGCGCGGCCCTGGCCATTCACAGGGAGATCACGCGCTTCAGTGAAAGAATGATCCCCAGGGGGATCCCCCCCGTCCGGATGCGGGCCGGCATCCACTCGGGACCGGTGGTGGTCGGTACGGTCGGCAATGACCTCAGGGTGGATTTCAAGGCCATCGGGGACACGGTCAATCTCGCTGCGCGCCTGGAATCCATGGCCGAACCGGGAACGACGTACGTGACGGAGGAGACCTTCAAGCTGACGGAGGGCATGTTCCGGTTCGAGAACCTCGGCGAGAGGGAGATCAAGGGAAAGGACGACCCGGTCCGGGTATACATGGTCCTGGCCCCCAGCAGCCGTCGAACCCGATTCGATGTGAGCGCGGAGAGCGGGCTCACGCCGATGATTGGAAGGGAGCGGGAGCTGGAGATCCTCCTGGACGCTTATCGTCGCGCAAAGGAAGGCAGGGGGCAGGTCCTGTCGATTGTATCGGAAGCCGGTATGGGCAAGTCCCGCCTCCTCTACGAGTTCAGGAAGGCCATCGCGAACGAAGAAGCGACCTTCCTGGAAGGCAAGTGCCTCTCCTACAGCAAGTCCTCCGCCTACTATCCGATCATCGACATGATGAAGTCCAACTTCAGGATTCAGGACGGCGACGCCGATGCGGCGATCCGGGAGAAGGTCGAAACAGGGCTGGAGATGATGGGGATCGACGCAGCGGCGTCCGCCCCCTATCTCCTGGAGCTCCTGTCCGTAAGAGACAGCGGTATGGAGCAGATACTGATGAGCCCTGAAGGGAAAAAGGACCGGTTGATCGAGACGATGAAGCAGATCGTATACAGGGGTGCGGAGATGCGCCCGCTGGTGATGGTGATTGAAGACCTGCATTGGGCCGACGGGGGCACAAAAGACGTCCTGAAGCACCAGCTGGAGAGCATCCCGGCGATGCGGGTTTTGCTGATCTTCACCTATCGGCCGGAGTTCGTCCACAACTGGGGAGGAAGGTCTTATCAGAGTCAACTCACCCTGAACCGCCTCTCCGGTCGGGCGAGCCTGACCATTGCCAAATGGCTGCTCGGGACCGATGAGTTGGACTGGCAGGTGGAGGAGTTGATCCTCTCCAGAACCGAGGGAGTACCTTTCTTCATAGAAGAGTTCATCAAATCTCTCAAGACCTTGAAGATCATCCGGAAAGAAGAAGGCAGATATCGGCTGGCAAAGGATATTCAGGAGTTCAGGATCCCCGTTACAATTCACGACGTGATCATGGCCCGGGTCGACGCGCTGCCGCAGAAGGCAAGAGAGCTGCTCCAGACGGGCTCGGTCATCGAGCGTGAATTCAGTTACCGCTTGATCAAGCGTGTCACGGGGCTTGAGGACCGGGAACTCTCCGCCGGTTTTTCCCTCTTGAAGGAATCCGAACTGCTGTACGAATGCGGTATTTCTCCCCATAGCACCTACGTCTTCAATCATGCCCTGACCCGGCAGGTGGTTTATGAGTCCCTCCTGGCCAAGAAGAGGAAAATCCTCCATGGAGAAATCGGGAACGCGATCGAGGAGCTCGGAAAGGTCGACGAACACTGCGACGTCCTGGCAGCGCATTTCGTGGCCGGCGGCAATGATGAGAAAGGGGCGGAGTACTGCAGACTGGCGGCGAGAAAGGCCGAAAGGGCCGCGTCGTTTCCCGACGCCATCGTCCATGCAAGAAGCAGGGTCTCATGTGTCGAAAGACTCTGCGGAGAGGAGCGGCAGAGGGATCTCGTAGATGCCAGGACAATCCTGGGACTTTACCTCGTTCAGTCCTTTCAGTATATCGAGGCCAAGGAGGTCATTGCCCCGGTCATGGATATGGCCGTGGCGGGAAACTACAGGAGAAGACTGGGCCAGATCTACACCATCCTGGGGGCCTATCACTACACCGTCGCCGAAGACCTGGAGGAGGCGTTTCGTTGCCTGCGGCAAGCCCTGCAGATCTCGGAAGAGGTCAAAGACGTCATCGCTTCAGTACTGGCGAACTCCTACTTCGGGTGCGCTCTGAGTCTCAATGGTGAGTTTGATCGGGCTTTGAGCTATTTTCAGAAATCGATCAACGCCAATATAGAAGCGAAGAACCTGTGGGGGATTGCGTCGGGGAAGGCGGGCATGGCACACTTCGGCCATTTTTTCCCGGGCAGGATCGATGCGGGGTTCCGGCTCTCGGCCGAGGCGACTCGCATCGCGGAAGAGAGCGGGGACAGCTACTCCAAGGGATACGCCTACACCTCCCACGGCCACTTCTGCTTCGGGAAGGGACTGTTCGAAGAAGCGGAACAGGACCTGCTGAAAGGGATCCATTATTGCGGCCGGGTCGATAACATCGCCTACAATATGGCGCCATACGGCTGTCTCGCCGAGTGTTCCTTCGAAATGGGGAGCTACGCCAAAGCGATGAAGCTGTATGAGAGGTTGGTTCAGGTCCTGGAGCAGAACGGCGGATGGCCGTCCTGGATCAGCTGGGGGAAACTGGGTCTGATGAGGTGCAAGGTCGCCATGGGCGAGAGTGAGCTGGATCTGGAATCCATGTTCACGCTGGCAGAGAAGATCAGGATCAGGGTCGTCGACGGGTGGGCGTCAAGATACATCGGGGAAGTCCTGCTGGGAATGGGCCACGGTTCCCATGCAGAGCGCTGGATTCAAAAGGCCGTCGAAGCGGACCAGGGGAGCGGGATGTCCTTTGAACTGGGGAGGGCTTACGCGCTCCTCTCGGAGCGCTTCAGAGAAAGAGGCGATACCCTGAGAGCGCAGGAAAGTCTGGCCAGGGCGATTGGAACCATGAAGAAGTGCGGCGCGGACGGGTGGGTCGCAAGATACGAGAAGGATTTGGACGCCCTCGGCGGGTCCGCGGGTTCCCGTTGGCCGCATCGAGAGATCGGGGGCTACCCTGGGGAAGGTAGGAACGAGGGATTCCCCGTGGTCCTGCCCCGCAAAAATACGGAAATCCCGCCTGCGTAATGCGTTCCACAACCCATTTTCGTACCGCTGGAGATATCCTACCCTGGAAGCGCTTCATTTGAGTCCATGACGCTGATCTTCAGGCCGGCCTATGACCGGCCTGTATCTTAGAAAGTGAGATGACGCGCAGTTTCTTGCTTGATCCGTGTGAATGAATGAGAACCGTCTGTTTCCATTGCGGCAGAATCATCCGCCCTGGCGTGGATGAGGGCGTGGACTCTTCAGGACTGTGCATGGAGTGTCTCATCGAGGCCCTGAAGCCTCTCTATCGGAGACAGCAGAAGAGCCAGGGGTACTTCGACTGTTTTGGGACAGCCAGCGGATACTGCGACCAGGCGCATTGCCGATACAGCAAGATCTGTGTTCACAAGATGATCACATGATCCTCTGGGATCCTTTCAGCCCTTGACCATGCCGAGATCTTCCGACGCCCCGAACCGGGAGGCCGTGAGAAGGTCAACCATTCGCGGGAAGGTACCGATCGCCCTCTTCACGGGTTTTTCAAACGGATCAGCGACGCCCCCTGGAACTGGACCTGCGTGACCACCCCTGTTCCGTCGCACAGCTGCTCGGGTGCGATCAGCCCGGCGTTTTTCCCGACAAAGGAAACGGATGACTTGAGCCTTCCGGCCACCGGCAAATGCCTGTGGAACACGGCCTTTCCGAAGGGATGGACCTCCCCGAGCCCGTCGGTGTGGATCATCACGCGGCTGACCGAACCACCGTTCTCCAGCAGGGCGTTGACCAGTTCCAGAGCCGAGGAACCGTCGAAGTCTCCCTCGAGCCTCAGGTGAAGGGTGTCGTGTTCGCGGCTGACGATTGTTCGGAAATTGATGGCCATGGGCCCCTCCCTTTCAGAGGCGGCGATCCCCGCGGGGAGCGCATCGAATCCTGCCTTTTCTTAGCCACTGAAGCGGCGCTGTCAATCCATCCCTCGGGGCCGTCGCCATTGGGGAATTTGCGATGTGGGGCAAGGGATCGTTCCTGACGGCTTGATTCCTTTTCAAGATCAAAGGCGCAACTTAGGGGTTGCAAATGAGCGCGTTTTCCTCCATGGTCAAAATATTTTCAGGATTCCTGATGTACGGAGGAGAATAACGCGCATGAAGGTTACGTTCATCCTAACCCAGGATACCCCCGAGGTCGTCTGGAACGCGTTCAGGCTGGCCAACATGATGCTCGAAGGAATGGAGGACGTCAGCATCTTCCTGAACGGACCGTCGGTCCGATATGAGGAGTCGGACTCCAGACAGTTTCCGCTGAAAGAGCTCGCCAAGACCTTTGCGCTCTCGGAAGGCAGCCTTTTTGCCTGAGGCAAATTGATGGACCTTCACGGTGTGAAGGAAGGATTTCACAAGAGGGCGGCCCAGAAGGATCTCTACGCACTCATCAAGGAAAGCGACAGGATCATCACCTTTTGAGACCCACCGAAGAACAACTGGTTCCCCCTGGATGCGACCCGAAAAACGAGAGAACCATGCGCGAGGACATTAAGCGTCCACCATCCAAGAGGTGGCGAGGGCTCCGGGTAAAATCCCGGGATCATCCTGAGCGAGCGCTGACCTGAATGGCACCGAGCCGGGGACGGGGAGAAACGGAGAAGCGGCTCCCCGATTCGCCGACTCTCCGTTTCGTATACTCCAGGGCTATACGGCTTTCCGGATGGCTTCGATGAGCTCCTCCTTCTTCATGGCGCTTCGACCCGGGATGTCGAGCTCCTTGGCCTGCTCGTAAAGTTCCTCTTTGGTCTTGTTTTGAAGGTCTCCACGGTCACCGTTTCCGGATGCCGGTGCGCTTCTCTTGGGACGCTGCCGCTCGACGCTCCGTTTGAGCACCTCCATGAGGTCGATCACCCTGCCCCCTTCCTCTTCCTCTTCTTCATCCTGCCCTCCTCCGGGATGGATCACGCCTTCGCCCGTCTTCACTTTCCGCTCGACCAGATCCAGGAGTCTCTCCGATTCCTCATCCGCCATTTCACGCCGATCGATCCCTTTTGCCGTGGCGGCCTGAATCTCATTCTGGATGCCGCCGAGGTCCTTCGAGCCAATCCGGACGGGTTCGGGGAGCCCCACGTCCCCGGGGGAACGGATCTCCTCGGAGAATCTCAAGGTCTCCGCCCGGAGGAAGCCGTTTTCGGCCAGGATGGCGATCAGGTATTCCTTGTCCCTCATGACGAACGTGGCGATCCCGGCCCGGCCCGTCTTTTCCATCACCTCGGCCAGGAGGCGATAGGGCTTGAGGGAGGGTCCCGTGGGGATGAAGAAATAGGCCCGGTCGAAGTACATGGGATCGATCTGCTCTATCGGCACAAAACGGTGAAGATCGATCTCCTGCGACTTCTTGGGTTCGAGGGCCTCCAGCTCCTCATCGGTCACCACGACGAACTGGTCCTTTTCATACTCGTAGCCTCGAACGATCTCTTCCCGTTCGATCGGCCGATCCTCCTTGGGGCAGAAAAAGCGCCTCTTGAGCGGGGTCCCGTCCGGCGCCGTCATCCTGAGGGACACCTTCCGAGCCCGGTTCGCGGCCAGGAGAGCCACGGGGACGCTGACCAGCCCGAAGGTAATAACGCCTGACCAGAAGGCGCGTCTCCGGATCTTGCTCCCCTCCTCACCCGGCTGATCAGGCGATCTTTCTCTCTTTCGCTCCTTCGCCATGTGCACGCTCGATGCTTTGCTTCAACAAGTCCGCAAGGGAGACGACCTTCGGTTTCTTTTCTCTGACCCTCTTCAGCTCCACCCTACCGCCGCGCGCCTTGGTCTCCACAAGCGCCCGCACGCGGTCCCGGTACTCGTCCCGATAGTCATCCGCATTGAAGTCACCTTCCAAGGCGCGGATCAGCTGCTCCGCCATCTGCAGCTCCTGCCTTGCGAGGGGCCGGCCCTCGGGCCGGGGCAGATCGGCGGCCCGGACCACCTCTTCGGCAAACCGCAGCGTGATCATCTTCAGATACCCGCCTTCCGCGAGCAGCGCCCCGATATACCTCTTCTTGCGCATGGTCCAGCGGGCGAAGCCCTCCATTCTTCCCTGCTCCAGGGACTCGGCAAGTGCGAAGTACCTCTCGGGATCCGTGTCCGGACCCAGGTAATAGGGCCTGTCATACCATTGGTGACTGATGAGGCCGGGGTCCACGAAGTGGAGGACCTCGATATCCCTGGAAGGCGGGGGTTCGAGGGCCTCCAGCTCCTCCTTTTCCAGAAGAACGATCTCCCCCTCCTTCGTTTCATACCCGCGGCGGATTTCCTCGTACGGGACCACCTCCCCCGTATTGGGATTCACCATCTTCTGTGTAACGGGCGTATGGTCCTTTTCATGGAGAAGCCTGAAATGTACGGCCCGCTCCTGCACCGCAGAGTAGAGCTTCACCGGGACGGCGATCGAACCGAACCGGATCACCGCCTTCCAGAGGGCTCGGCTGCCCATAAGACTACCTCCTCCGGACTCCTACCGGGAATCCTCACCGGCTCGGGGGTCCTCTGCATAAAAGTAAGCCTTTTCGAGCAGATGGAATCAATGGGGTGAATTCGGTATATCCGAACAACCAAAGAGGAATTGATCCGGAAATGGATTCAGAAGGGCAGTTCGGCGGGCACGATCGCTATCGAAAAATACGGCAAAAATCAGCAGGATGACTGGTGCGGAGGTCGGAATCGAACCGACACGGGCTTTTGGCCCACTGGAGACGGACCGGGCGAGATCGCAGCTACCCGTACCGTCCCCATTTCCTCACATGGTTCTGTCCCTCAGGTGGTTGCGACAAATCCGGCCGGGGTCAGGGTTTGCACGACCCTGGCACCGCGCTCCAACTGCTCTTTGTCGAGCGTCACCAGCTCGGCCGCAAAGATCGAGGCGGTGGCCAGGAAGACCGCGTCTGCACCTCGAAGTCTATGCCTTGCTCCAAAGGCGGCGGCCTGCCTTGCAAGACTCTCATCCAGCGCGACAAGGAAGGTATTCGGCAATTGGCCGATGGACCAAGCGTACTGATGCGATATGTCTTCCCTGCTCCCAGTCCGGCTGAGGGCGCCAGCCGTCTCGACGAGGACAAGGGTCGGCAGAAACAGCCTTGGCTGTCCCTGCCGAACCCACGCGAGGAAGGTGGTGCTCTCTTGAAAACCCGGCTCGGTGGGTCGTGCCGCACTCACGAAGACGCTCGAATCGACCGTGATCAGTCGCATTTCAGCGCCTCATTCGCTCCAGTTCGTCTACAGCCGACCGCGTGTCGCGACCCCGGGCTTCCTGAGCCAGTTGATCCGCAAGGGACTGCCACGCCTCCCAAGCGCCGTCTGCCGGGGAACGCGAAAGGAGCTGCTCACCGGCATCCACGGGAACGATCAGAGCTTCTACTTCGCCGCGCTTCGTTACCTCATATACGACCCTTCGAGCCTTTACGTCATCGATGATGGCCGAGGCACGAGCCTTGAGCTCACGGATGCCGACTGCGGGCCTGCCCCTGGGACTTTTGATCCGGCGGCTCGTTTTGCCTTTGGGAGGAGCTTGCTTGCGCATTGTAGTCACCTGTCCTTTATGAGGTGACTACAATATAGATCGAGCCCCGGAGAGTGTCAAGCGCGGAGGGCCCGGCTGCTCTCTTCCTCTTCGAACCCCTCGTGTTCGCCTTCCTGCGCGCAGAACGATTCCGCAGGGCATGACCAGTGAGGCGGGGAGAATATCTGCGGGTTCAGCTTTTCCAGAGAACGCGGCCCGCTTCCCTGCCGGCAAGAGGGCGGGCTAGCCTCTTGACCAGACTATCGTTTGAATAGGAAAATCAATCATGATCGAAGAGACTCTCTTCAGCAAAATTCGAAGCCAGTTCGCCTTGGAGTGGAACGGCATCCACGGGCTGCCCCACTGGATCCGCGTTCGCGAGAACGGACTACGCCTCGCCGAACTCACCGGCGCAAAGGTCAGCGTGGTTGAGCTCTTCGCCTACCTGCACGATTCCAGGCGTCTGAACAACTATGAAGACCCGGAACACGGATCGCGTGCCGCGGAATTTGCGCGAGAGTTGGCAGGTTCAGCCTTTGTTCTCGAGCCGGAAGACCTGGAACTTCTCACGACCGCCTGCCGCGGGCACTGCGACGGCCTGATGCAAGGCGACATCACGGTTCTCACCTGCTGGGATGCGGACCGGCTGGATCTCGGGCGAGTGGGTGAAAGGCCGGATCCGCACAGGCTCTGTACGGAGGCTGCACGCGATCCAAGAATGATTGAATGGGCCTACAATCGGAGTCTTGCGCAAGGTTAAGGACTGCTCACCCTCTAACTTGACAAGTCAAAAAAGCAAGAACGCCCCCCCCTCTTACATTCAGCCTCTCTTCCTCTACAACGCCCACCCACTCCCGGAAAAGCGGACGCTTCCCTTGCTTTTCAAGGCGGACATCTCCTTTGCTTACGACACTCAGCGTGATTGTACTTGACAAACTTTCAAATTTCATATAGAAACCATGTCCCATATGGCGATAACTCATCTCGTATTATGAGACTGTTCAAGTCAACGCTCCTGGCGCCAAGCTTTCATCCTTCATCGAATCTGAATCGCAACGCTGTTCGCCCGGCAAGAGAAAAAGGGAGTGTGATGGTGAAGAGAAATCGGTTCTTTGGAGTTTGCTCGGCATTAACTCTTCTTGATGGCGTTTTTGGCTTCGGCCCGGGCCGTGCCGGATTCCATCAAGGTGGGCGCGGTTCTCTCCGGCACAGTCACTGAAATACCTTTCCAATTCGGTACATCGCCATCTCCATGCCGATTTGATCCAGGGGATGATTGCCTCTATGGAGAATGCGCTTCCGTGTATCCCTGTACAGAAAAGGCATTTCTCATCCAGCGGAGACAGAAGGCTTCGAGAAGATCCATGCCTCCAATGGGTGACCTGACGGAAGCGGCCTCTGTTGCGATGATCAGCCCTTCGCATTTCAATTTGACATTATGCTCATCCAAGTCTTTGTCCCTGGCAACTTTCAAAGTCGGATCAATGGCCTCGGCCTGCTTTTTGAGCCGAAGCAGGATCGATGCCCCATCTATCTCCTCCACCGTGCGGTAGGCCAAGGTTCGCTGCATGTTGAGTTCGATCTCAGACAGTGAAATCCGCGGGGCTAACCGGGTCGACATAAGGCTCGATATCGGTCGGCAAGACCTGTGCGTCGGCGCAATGACGCGATCAATCTCCATGAGAGGAGGGTCCGTTGTTCGGTGGTGTTAAATCCGGAACGGGAGACAACAAAAACAACGAGGAGGCAAATTGATGAAAAGCAGAGCAGGTTTTTTAGTTGTGGCATTCGTTCTTGTGGCAAGCATGCTGGTTATGACAGCCAGTACTGCTTTGGCGGGTAAAAAGATCAGGTTAATTTATGGAACCCAGAATCCGAAGGGAGGGAACTTTGAATCTGAGGGTTCCATCCCCTGGCAAGAGCGTGTGACCAAAGCCAGCAACGGAGAAATTCAGTTCCAGGGTTATTATGGCCAGTCGCTCTTTAAGGGAACTGATGCCTGGGAGGCCGTCAAGCAGGGTCAGACTGACATTGGATTTGTGTGCATGGGATTTTTCCCCGGGGTTGCATCGCTGTCTGAATGGGCCATGCTGCCCTTTATCCCTTTTCCGTCGGGAGACGCCGCCGGAAGGGTTGCGTGGAAGCTGTACAAAAAATATCCTGAATATGCCAAGCAATATGAGGATGTCCATGTTCTGCATTTTATGATCCTGCAACCGTACTTCTGGCAGATGAAAAACAAGTCCATCCGGACCATAGAGGATGTGAAGGGCGCCAAGATCCGCGTAGCCAGTCCCGTACAGGCGGATGTCATCAGAACCCTTGGCGGAAGTCCGGTCTTCATGGGGATCAATGAGGTATACCCGAACATCGAAAAAGGCGTTATTGACGGCTGTATCAATCCCTGGGAAGCCAATACAAGCTTCAAGCTCTTTGAACTGGTAAATCGGTACAGCTTGATGAACATGGGCTCCAATATCTTCATTACGGCCATGAACAAGAAGAAATGGGAAAGCCTGTCACCGGAGCATCAGAAGATCATCATGGAAAACTCCGGTCTGGAAGAATCCGCCCGGCAGAGCAAAGTGGTATGTGATGACCTGGTTGCGGCGGCAAGAAAACAGGCCGAGACCAAGGGCCCCAATCCCGAGTTCTTTACGCCGTCCCCTGAAGAATTGGCGAAGTGGGAAGCGGCCGTTACACCGACGGTCTGGGGCA
This sequence comes from Deltaproteobacteria bacterium, assembly GCA_020060215.1. The sequence goes on from JAGVAP010000042.1 coordinate 26,595, forward strand.
AATGGATAAAAGACAATGAAGCCAGGGGCTTTACCAATGCCAAGCAGATTCTTGATGACGCAATAGAAATGCTTAAGCAAGGCAACAAATAACATTTTGAGAGGAATCCCGGTGAACCGGCTACAAAAAGTAATTGAATCTCTTTACAAAGGGATAAAACCGGTAAGTAGTGTGGCCAATGCTATCGGCATGGTGATGATGACCGTGATGATGATATTCGTGACCTTGGATGTCACATTACGAAAATTGATCAGCATGCCGATACTGGGATCTATCGAAATTACCCAGTTCATGCTGGCGATATGCGTTTCCTTTGGATTGGCACAGTGCACTATTGACAAGAGCCACGTAGTCATTGACCTGTTTGTTTCTAGGTTAACCACACGCGCCAAGGCATTGCTGGGGATAGTCACCGGGATGTTAGCTCTTGGATCATGCCTGTTGGTGACGTGGCAGCTTTTCAACTACATTTTCATCATCAAGGAAGTTAATAATGTCAGTAGCGTCCTCAAAATCCCAATGTGGCCTTTTGTCGCCTTGGTCACATTCGGGTTTGTCCTGTTCTGCTTTGTGCTTTTCGTCCATTTTTTGGAATACATACTAGAAGGGAGTGGGGAAAAATAGATGGATCCCCTCTGGATTGGTTTTATCGGAGTCATACTTCTCTTTTTCCTGATATTTGCCGGCATGCCTTTGGGACTGGCCTTTGTGCTGATCGGCACGATTGGTTATGGCCTGGCATTTAACTGGGCTGGCGCCATGAGCGTGGTCAGGACAGTGGCTTATTCAACCTTCTCCGATTACGGGTTCATCGTCATACCTCTTTTTATCCTCATGGGAACCCTGGCCTACGCTACCCGCTTGAGCGAGGATCTCTATGACAGCGCTCACAAGGTTTTCGGCCGGTTGCGCGGAGGTCTGGCCATGGCCACCGTCGTGGCCAGCGCGGGCTTTGCTGCCATCTGCGGGGCCAGCGTCGCCTCCGCCGCGACCATGGGCAAGGTGGCTTACCCTGAAATGCGTAGATACAAGTATGACAACAGACTGTCCACCGCTTCCATCGCTGTCGGCGGCACCATCGGTATCCTCATCCCGCCGAGCATGATTTTCATCATCTACGGCATTATCTCCGAGCAATCCATCGGCAAGCTTTACATGGCGGGATTCATCCCCGGCATCTTCCAGGCGCTGGTATTCTTGGCTACGATTTACATTATCTGCCGGATTAACCCCAAAATGGGCCCCGAAGGACCGAGCACCACGTTCAAAGAGAAAGTGACCGCCTTAAGCCGGGCTTGGCCGGTGCTCCTCCTCTTTCTGATCGTGCTGGGGGGGATCTACTTGGGATGGTTCAGTGCCAATGAAGCCGCCGGCGCCGGCGCATTCCTGGTTTTTTTCCTGGGCCTGGTTATGAGACGACTAAGCTGGGAAGGATTCAAGGGTGCACTGGTTGATGCCAGCAAGACAACGGCCATGATTTTCATCATTCTCACCGGCGCACTTATCTTCGGCTATTTCCTCACAATAACCGGCGTTTCCAGCACCATCGCCGACACTATGGGCAATCTGCCGGTTTCAAAGTGGCTCATATTTGCCATCATTATGCTTTTCTATCTGGCCTTGGGCTGCGTCATGGACAGCATGTCCATGGTATTGATTACCGTGCCGATCTTCTATCCCCTGACGCAACAGCTGGGTTTTGACCCGATCTGGTTTGGCGTGATCATCGTCATGGTGGTGGAGATGGGGCTCATAACCCCGCCGGTGGGTATGGTGGTATTTGTAATCAAGGGCATCGTGAGCGAGGATGTTCCCATGTTTACAATCTTTCGGGGGCTTGTACCTTTCTTGTTCGCGGACATCTTTATTGTGATCATCCTGGCGTTGTTCCCTCAGATAGCCCTTTTCCTTCCCAGCACAATGATGGGCGGGTGATTCGACAATACCAAAGAGCAGCGGCACCCACACTCATCTGATGCGCGCTGCCTTTCCGGAACGGCAAGGGGCCCGTCCCTTGCCTTCAATAACGCAGACCCACTCTTTTCTTTTGTCCTGGACCCGCGCTCGCCGGATCGAAATCTTCTGAACCTCGGCAATAAGGCCGATCCACTTGTCCCCATCCATGAGTGAGGTTGGTTTTCCCCGGGCAAAGTCCAAGCGACAATCGCGTAGCAGCTATTTCAATGGAGCGATGTCTTCAAGGATCCTGTCAAAAGCCACCGCGCGTACCTTCGGCGCCGGCATAAAGGTGTTATCGAGAGCGAGGTTGAAGGCGGGGGAACGGATAGGCCGTCGATGTCTTCGATCCCGGTGGCATAACAGTCGACCAGTAACCATTGAAGGTGTCGACAAGATCGAAGGAGGGTTCGATGAGGTCCCGGGTGATCTGGCCCTCGGCGATCAGGTCCATGGCAGAGAGGAGGAGAAAAGGCTTGTGCGGAGCGCGATGGCAGGTGATAGCAGGGTAACGGTCCCTACCTCTGTCGGTGCGAAGCTTCGAAGATAAGTTTGAATACTTCAAGCATGCGCTGCCTTAGCCGATTATCCGAAACGGGAATAGCCAACAACTCACGGGCGTCTCGCTCTCGAGATATTTATATATTTATTCCCGTCCCCATATATTCCCTTAATGGTAGCCGACGATTTCGACGTTGACCGGCCCCGGGCTCCCTTTCGGCCACTTGAAGCAAACCCGCCACTGGTCATTGATGCGAATGCTGTACTGGCCCTGGCGATCACTCTTCAGAGTCTCAAGATGGTTACCGGGCAAGGATAGATCAAGAAGGGAGGTGTCGGCGAAAGCCTTGACACGCTTACCTTCAGCAAATTCTCTCGTTCGCTTGTCTCTGAAGCTCACGATAATGAGTAATCAAGCCACAATTATGCGTTACGTCAAGCGTAAACCCAAACCCAGCTTATCGCTAATTTTTCTCCAGGTGGGTATTTTCCTCTTTACCGTCACTTTCCCGGACAGGAAAGTAAACTTCTGCAGCCCTGGGGTAGTTCCCCCAGACCGAATCGACACCCCTTGACAGATTATTGCCATTCAATTATTTAGATTCAATAATTGTCTTTGGTGAACGGAGGAGGCCATGAACAATCCCTTTACCATGCGCGTCATTCCCCCTGATTCCCCTTTCTGCAATCGAAGCCGAGAGCTTGCCGAGCTCAGCAGCCACGCGACCAATCAGGCCAACGTCGTGATATTCTCCCCTCGTCGATACGGAAAGACCTCTCTGGTTCAGAAAATCCAGGCGGACATCGAGAAGAAGGATTTTCTCACCTTCTACATTGATCTTTTCATGGTGACCACAGTGGAGGAGGTGGCCCAGAGGATTGCCAAATCCGTTTACTCCATCCTCCACAAGAGGGAGTCTTTGCTGGAAAAAGGTGCGAGATATCTCAAGACCTTTAAGACGTTTCGACCCGTTCTGAAGCCGTCTCCCGAGAGTGGTTTCTCTCTGGGCGTGGAGCCGGCATCCATTTCCACTCCCGGAGAAGAGCTCCTGGATACGGTCCTGGCGGAGCTCGGCCTCTTTATTCAGAAGGAAAAATCCAAATTCCTTTTCGTCCTGGACGAATTTCAGGAGATCACGGAGCTGAAAGGCCCTTCTTTGGAAGGGGTGTTCCGAAAACATATTCAGCGCCACCGGGCATCGTACTTCTTCGTGGGCAGCCGGCGCAGGGTGCTGCTCGATATCTTCAATCAGAGGAGCCGGCCATTCTACCAAAGTGCGATCATGTACCCTGTCCCGCCTCTTCCGCATGAGCAACTGGTCTCTTTTCTGGTTGAACAGTTCGCAGCAGGGGGCAAGAACTGTACCCGGATCGCGGCTGAAGAGATCTCGCGGAGGACTTCACAGTATCCCTATTATGCCCAGGCTCTAGCTTACAACGTTTTCGAATCATCCGGAAAAGCCGTCAAGATGGAGGACGTGGAGGCAGGGTTCGAGATGCTTCTGTCCTCCGAGAGATACGGCTATGAGGCCGTCATCCAGGGGCTCACAAGCTCGCAGATCGATCTCCTCCGAGCCCTTGCGAAATCACCGAGCGCAAAGATCCTCTCCAGCGACTACATCGGTCGTCACAAGCTCACGGTGGGGGGAGTTCAGTACGCGCGGAAAAGACTGATCGAGCTTGATCTCATCGAAGAACACCAGAACGTTTGGCGGGTGGTGGACCCTGTCTTCTGCCACTGGCTGTCTACGTACTGATGCGGCTACCATCTCTTGTCACACGGAGCCAGCCAGGGATTCTCCTCGACGAAACCGGGTGATGTGAAGGATCACCTGCGGCCTTCCCGGAAACAGACATAGACGTCGTTTTTCCTCACAAGTCAAGAACGGGCGGGCGGCTCCAAGATGAATCTCGCATCGAGGTTTGTCTTTTGCCCTTGTCGCGGATCCGGATCGACAGGCCATGGGGCTCGCTGACGGAGAGGCAGATCTCCACGGTCGGCGAGGTCTCCGGGTCCACGCAACTGTGCTCCCCGATGTTGACGAAGGTCTCTTCCACGCAGAGCGAGATCTTGTGCAGGTCATCCTCGGAAAACCCGACCATGGTTGCATACCGCATGACCATCTCCGTCAGGATGTCCGGATAGGTCGTTCTCGCGGGCACGATGTCTTGAATGGTCGAGCTCACCCCATTACCCCTCGTCCGACATGGGTTTCTTTTCATACGGGCGGCGAGTTGGCTACGAGAAGGGCAAGACACCTGGCTCTCGAGAGCGCGACGTTCAGCCGGTTCTTGCTGTAGAGGAATTCCATGTATCTGGGGAGGTCGTCTCCGCTGGATGTGGCCATGGACACGATCACTACCTGC
>JAGVAP010000093.1 GCA_020060215.1 Deltaproteobacteria bacterium
GGACGGGTCGATCGAGGCCGGGGACATCGATTATCTCGTGTCGCGAGGGTATGTGCACATCATCCCCGAGGCCAGGAACATCGGCAAGTCGAACGGGAAAAGCAAGATACCGGGCAGCATGTGGATTCCCCGGGAAGATTCCTTCGATATGATCGATTGGATCAGCAAGCAGCCCTGGTGTGACGGCCAGGTGGGCATGACGGGGGCATGCGGTTTCGGTGGGACCCAGCTGGAGGCCTCCGAGGAGCCGCACCCTGCCCTGAAGGCCATAACCCCTTTTCTGAACATCTACCCCAGGCACGGTGAGCATGGATGGACCGGCATCATCAACTGCAAGAGCTTTTCCGTCCTGACCGGCAGGCACGGCAACGACAGCTCGCCTGTCCCCGAGAACATCCCCACCCCTCCCCTCCTGTTCAATCTTCCCAAGGAGGAGTTGGAGCGCAGAGTTGCGGAGGCCTTGAATCACCCGGATATCAAATACAACAGCAAATGGTATACCCTTCTCAAATACCCGATGCGTTGTGCGATGGCATTCGATCAGTTCATGGACGGGTTTCATCCGTCGCCCCTGCCCCCCTCCAAGCTCCCGCAGATCAAGATGCCGAGCTATCTCTCGACTTCGGGGATCGTAGCCGGTCATACCTGGTGCACCTTTGAAGCTTGGGAGAAGATCGGGTCTAAACAAAAGAAGCTGCTGCTATGGCCTCCGATGTCCCCGGACCGGCCTCAGGTCCAGTATTCCGACGAGGTCGTGAGGTGGTTCGACTACTTCCTGAAGGGAATCGACACGGGAGTCGTTGATGAGCCGCCGCTCAAGATCTATGTGAACGGGGTCAACAAGTGGCGCTTCGAAAACGAATGGCCCTTGGCAAGAACCGAGTATGTGAAATTCTACCTCCATCCGAAAGGCGGCCTCTCCACCGAACCGGTGAAGGGGACGATTGAACCCGATGTCTTCACCCAGCAGGCGCCCTATCTGGATCCGACCGTCTACTGCCTGACCTATAAGACCGAGGCCCTGGCACAGGATACCGAGTTTACCGGCTACGTGGCCCTGTATCTGGACGCGGAGATCGACAAGGACGAGACGAACTGGCTGATCGACGTGGTGGACGTCTCCCCCGAAGGCAAAAAGCAGCTCGTCACGACAGGGGGCCTGGCGGCGGAGCACCGTGCACTGGATCTGGCCAAATCGAGACCTTATCTGCCGATCCATCCACGCCAGGATCCGGTGCCTGTCCCGCCCCGAAAGGTGATCGAGTACGCCATCGCGCTCATGCCGACGGCGTGGATCTTCGAGAAGGGACATAGGATCGAGTTGATCATCCGGAACCAGGATGACTACATGTCGCACCTCGGTGCCTGGGGCGTACATTACCTGCCGCACATGCAGACGGTGACGCATGCCATCCACTTCGGCAACTCGCACCTGCTGATGCCGTATATCCCTTCCTGATCGAAGGATGGGAGGTCGGCTTCCCCCTTGCTCCCCGCGGGATCGGGGAGAAGGGGGGAAGCAGGTTGCCCTGTGATCCATGGAGAAACCTCGTAAAGGGGAAGGAGGTCTCAGATGGAGAAAGAGGGTAGGAATATCGTTGTGATCGGCACCATGGATACCAAGTGGGAGGAAGCGCTCTATTCAAAGGAATTGATCCGTAAGAAGGGATTCAACCCCCTGATCATGGATATCGGTATCAGCGGGAAGGTCCCGTTCAAGCCGGACATCCCCCGGGAGGAGGTGGCCCTGGCCACCGGACGCAGCCTTGAGGACATTCGATCCGACGCCGGCCCGGCGGGCTACTCGGAGGTGCTCTTTGCCATGGCCAAAGGGGCCACGAAGATCATCCTGGACCTGCTGGCCGAAGGGAGGATGAAGGGTCTCCTCTCCATCGGGGGAAGCCTGGGGACCAGCCAGGCCCTGTCGATCATGAGAGAGCTGCCCATGGACTTTCCCAAACTGGCGCTCTCTACGGTCGCCTTCGTCTCCCAGGCCATCACCACCGATATGGTCAGCATGGACCAGGCGATGATGCAGTCCACCGCCGACCTCTGGGGGATGAACCGCATCACCAGAATGGCCCTGCAGAGGGCGGCCGGCTCGATCTGCGGAATGGCCCAGGCGGACGAAGAAAAGGAGGCGGAGAAGGACCAGCCCATGGTGGGCATCAGCTGCCTGGGGGTGCACCACTACGTGGATCGCTGCCGCTCCCTCCTGGAGGAGAGGGGATACCAGCCCATCGTCTTTCATTCGGTGGGGACCACCATCCTGGAGAGACTCGTCCGGCAAGGGTTCTTCTGCGGCATCCTGGATCTCTCCGCCTATGAGCTGGTGAACCAGGTCTGCGGCGGCATCGTAAGAAACGGCGAGGAAAAGTACAGACCGGCATGCGAGAAGGGAATACCACAGGTGATCGCCCCCGGTGCGCTTGACTTCTTCCCCCTGTACTCCTCGGAACCCCTTTCCGCCGAACACGCCCGGAGACGCCACCTGTCCCACGCCATGGTCACCCTCGTGAAAACCACCTCCTCGGAACAAGAGAAGATCGCGGAAGGGATGGCCGAGAAGATCAACAAGACCAAGGGACCCACGTTCGTACTGGTTCCGCTGCAGGGTTTTTCTCTGCTCGACCACGGCGAAGCCGCCCCCTTTTACGAGCCGGAAGCCGGGCCGAGATTCATGGGCGTCCTGAAGAAGCGGGTGACCAACCCGCTGGTGGAGTTGGAAGCCATCGACGCCCACATCAACGATCCGGTCTTTGCCGAACGGGCAACCTCTTCACTGCTGGCGAGATGTGAATACGTCCGGTAGAAGGCGAGTCCGTTCCGGGGAGCGTCAAAGCGACCAGAACGACTTGCGGGATGGAACCCAATCACTGCATTCCTGAAGGAGGAGGAAAATGAAGAAGAATCTGTTCCTGATCCCCATGGCCATGTTGGTAGGAATGAGCGTCGCTACGGCCGTCTATGCGGCACCGCCCGAAAAACCCAAACCCATAGAGCTGATCGCTTCCTATCCTTTCCCCGGAACCGGGGTCGTCGCCGACAGCCTCTGGCGTTTCTGCGACTATGTGGAAAAACACTCCCAAGGCAGGGTCCGTTTCAAGCGATATCCGGGCGGGCAACTGGCGAGCCACCCCGAACATCTCGAGCTGGTCGGTTCCGGTGGAGCACATGTGGCCGCCCTCCTCTCCAGCCTCTTCCCGGATCAGCTTCACTTCACCGCCATGCAGCACGAGCAGCTCACCACGATCGAAAAGGCCACGAGGAACCTCTACCACATCTGGTTCGAGAACGCCCTGACCGCTCCCTACTTCAGGGATGAGTGGAAGAAGCGCAACCTGAGGTTCATGAACGTCTGTGCCAACGGCGAGATCGGGTTCCTGTTCCGGAAGTCCGGGATCAGGACCCTGGCCGACCTCAAGGGGATCCGGATGGGCACCCTGAGCGACGATCCGTACATGAAGGAATTCGGGATGAACAGCGTGGTCATGGCGATCCCGGACATCTACGAGGGCCTCTCCAGGGGACAGGTGGACGGGTTCATGCTCTCGGCCTCGGCCTTCATGCAGTACAAGCATCACGAGGTCACCAGGGAATACATGGATCTCGGCCTGGCGCTCGTCACGGGGCATATCTTCATGAACGCGCCTGCCTACAACAAGCTTCCCCCCGATCTGAAGAAGGTGTTCGACGATGCGGGAAAGGACGTCATGGAGTTCAGCATCGGCAATGCCATCAAGGAGAAGGACAAGGCCATGACGGCCTTCAAGGAGAAGGGACTGGAGATCGTGTCGCTCTCGGACGCGGAGAAGAGGCGGCACTTCAAGCTCTACTTCAAGGACTGGGAAGACGAATTCATGGAGCGGGCGAAGAAGAAGAAACTGGTCGAGCAGTCCGCCAACGTGGTGAAGGTGTTCAAGGAACGCCTGGGTCAGGATCTGTTCACGAACTAGGACCGTAGTCTGGGGGGGGGGATATCCCCGGGAGACTGCACCGGTTTCGTGCGATATCCCCGAGGTTGTCCTTCACCCCTTCGAATGAAGGAGACGATAACGTGGGCCGAGAGAATACAGGTGTGGCGGCGGCGCAGACGGTATTGAGAAAGGAAGGCAACCGCCTGGTCGCAGCCGATCGCTGTTTGACCAGGGTCAGCAAGTGGGTGACCGCCGTAGCCGCCTTTGCCGGCGGGGTGATGATGGCCATAGCCGTCATCGAGGTCATCGGCCATGCCGCATTTCGTTATTCCATTCCCATGGGGACCGAATTCATCGAGGAGCTGAATGTGGTGCTGGTCTTCTTCGCCATTGCCTATGTTGCGCGGGAGAGGGGCCATATCCGTATCACGGTGCTGGAGCCGTTTATGCCGCTCATCGTCAGACGCATCTTCAAGTTGCTGGGGTATGTCATGGGCATACTGATATTCTCGTTCGAATGTTATGCGTCCGGGGTATACGGCCTCTATGCTTATTCGGTTCCGCTCGAGAAATTCGGTGTCATCGACTTTGTGCGCTGGCCGTTCATCGCAGTGGTTTTCGCGGGCTGTGCTCTCCTGGTAATCATGTATGTGCTGCTCATAGCGCTGGAGATCAGGGCTTGGTCGAAGGGGGGGCCGATCCCGGCCCTTTAGCGGAGCCGGGTCGCCATGTTCGTCCAGGGAAGGGAGAAAGAAGGTATGAGTTACGAGGCCTGGGTGGGCGTCTACTGCTTCCTGGGCATGCTGTTCGTGATCCTCATCGGCGTGCCTATTTTCATCGCCATGTTTTCAGCGGCTTTTGTGGGTTTCTCGCTCGTAGGGGGGTATGGTTATGCGCTGATGCAATTCAAGACCGCCCCATACACCATATCGGCAACCTATGTGTTCGGGGTGGTTCCCATGTTCATCCTGATGGGGATCATAGCCGGAGAGTGCGGGCTCGCCGAGGAGATCTATGTGGCCTCAAGCAAGTGGATGGGCCGAAGACGCGGAGGACTCCTGATGGCCACGGTGGGGGCCAATGCGATCTTCGGCGCCTGCACCGGCACCTCCCTGGCGAGCGCCGCGGTATTCACCCGAATCGCACTCCCGGAGCTGGGGAAGATGAACTACGACAAGAGCTTGTCCATGGGCGCCATTGCGGCGGCATCCAGCCTGGCAAGCCTCATCCCTCCAAGCATCCCGATCGTCATCTTTTGCGTCCTTGCGGAGTTTTCCATCGGCAAGGCGCTGGTGGGCGGAATCGTTCCCGGCATCTTGCTCACCGGACTCTTTGTCCTGACCATCATCCTGGTGGGATGGTTCAACCCCTCCCTGATCCCGAGGAGCGAAATCCGGGTGAGTTGGAGGGAGCGGTTCGCGTCCGTGAAGCTCCTCTGGCCGGTGATGGCGCTGTTTCTCCTGGTGATCGGCGGGATGTACGCCGGATGGTTTTCCGCCACCACCGGGGGCGCCATAGGCGCTGCCGGGGTCCTGGTCTATGCGCTGGGCCGCGGGGTAAAAACCAGGGTGTTGTGGAAATCCTTCTGGGAGATGACCATTGTCAACGTGCAGCTCTTTCCCATCATCATCGGCGGGTACATGTTCGGGCGTTTCATTGCCCGGACGGGCCTGACGAATGACGCCCTGAGAGTCATCAGCGAATCGGGGCTCAGCCCATTGACCGTCATGGCCGTCGTGGTGGTGGTGTATCTCATCCTGGGATGTGTGATGGAGCTCTTCTCCCTTCTCATCATCACCGTGCCCATCCTCGCTCCGATCCTGACGGGGCTCGGCTTTGATCCGGTAACCATCTGCATCATGCTGGTATTCCTCTCCGGGTGCGCCGTGGTGACCCCTCCCATAGGGGTGGTCTGTTTTCTGATTGCCAGCATAGCCAGGGTGGATTCGAGCGAGGTGTTTCGTGGAATCTGGCCTTTCTTCATTGCGATGATCCTAGCGTTGATCCTCATCGTTTTGGTTCCGTCCGTGTCTACGTGGTTGCCCAATCTCTTGTACTAGACGCTCGGGAAGGTTCATCCGAGCCGCTCCCGCCTTATAAACCGCAGCTTCTCTGGAGAAAGGAGAATCGTCATGGCATTGAAAATTGAGGCTCATCAGCCCAATCTCGAGATCTACCGCGGTGACGACATCCGGGTGAGGGTCAAGGGGACCAAGATCTTCGGGCAGCGCCTCCCCCGCGACGCCGACGTCAAGGGGGTCCTCTTCGACGGCTACCCCCAGCTCATCAACGAAGAGGAGTCCAAGCCCGTCTATTCGGTCAAGGTGGAAAAGGATGTGATGGTACGCATGCGCGACGGTGCGCTTCTGGCCACCGATGTCTACCGTCCCGATGTGGCGGGAGAGAAATTTCCTGCCCTTCTTTCCTTTTTCGGTTGGGGGAAGGAGCTGCAGGAGACCACAAGGTGGCTCAAGGACCATCTGCAGGAATACTACGACTCCCCCTTCTGGGACGGGTCGATCGAGGCCGGGGACATCGATTATCTCGTGTCGCGAGGGTATGTGCACATCATCCCCGAGGCCAGGAAC
>JAGVAP010000134.1 GCA_020060215.1 Deltaproteobacteria bacterium
ACGATGGCGCTCGGAGTTTATCAGGGGCATGGGCAAACGAAAGGACGAGTTCGTGATCATCATCGACATCGATCGGGTGTTCTCGACCGACGAGCTGGCGTTTGTGCAGGAGGCGGGGGGAGCGATGGAAACACCGGAGGTGCAGACCGCCGCGGCGGCTTAATAGCGGATATCGCATCGATGCGATGCTCGCTTTTCATCTGATCGCCCATGCTCCTATTCATCTTATCGTTCCCACGCCGGAGCGTGGGAACGATGGGAAAATCCTCCCCCGAAGCAAGGAGGCGGAGGAGAGAATCCATGTCGGGTGGAGCACGGTGAGTGCTTATTCGAAAGGCAGGAGAAAGAAGACCGACAGCATCCATGAATTCGACCATGGAAACCGCATCACATAAGACCGGCCGCTGGGACAGGACTTTCGGGACAATGAAGGATGCCACCTTTTCCCGCCTGGCTTCGTTTATCCATACGGAGCTGGGCATCAAGATGACCGACGCCAAGAGACCGATGCTCCAGGGGCGGCTGCAGAAGAGACTGCGCCACCTGGGGCTCGGGTCCTATGAGGAATATGTGAAATATGTCTTCAGTCCTGAGGGGATGGAGGTGGAACTTTACCACCTCATCAATGCGGTCACCACGAACAAAACGGACTTCTTCCGCGAACCGAGACACTATGAGGTCCTGGTCCGCCAGGTCCTTCCCCACCTGGTCGAGCAGCACTTTGCAGGCTTGAAAAGGAAGCTGAAGGTCTGGAGTGCGGCCTGCTCGACCGGCGAGGAGCCTTACACGCTGGCCATGGTCCTGAGCGAATTCGAACAGAGGTGCCCGGGGTTCCAGTTTTCCGTCCTGGCCACCGACATCTCGACCAGGGTCCTGGAAACGGCCATGGCCGGCATCTATGACGAGGAGAAGATCGAACCCGTCCCCGCGCTCTTGAGGAAGAAGTATCTGCTCAGGGGAAAGGATGGGAGGCAGGGACTGGTGCGGATCGTCCCCACGTTGCGGTCCCTGGTCCGGTTTCAGAGACTGAACCTGATGGAGGAGCAATACGGCATCCAGGAAGCGATGGACGTCATCTTTTGCAGAAACGTCATCATCTACTTCGATCGGCCCACGCAGGAAAAGGTGCTCAACACCATGGTTCGGTACCTCAGGCCGGGAGGATACCTGTTCATGGGGCATTCCGAGACATTGAACGGTTTCAAGATACCGTTGGAGCCTGTCGCCCTGACGGTCTACAGGAAGGTGGAATGACGGGCACCCCGGAAGAAAAACCCATCGTCTACCTCAAGCCGGGAGAATGGTTCTACGGCCGGCAGCACGTCTACGTCAAGACGATCCTTGGTTCATGTGTTGCAGTGACGATGTTTCACGGAAAATCGGGGCTCTCGGCTATTTGCCACGCCCTGATGCCGACGTGTGATGAGCAGAGGGGATGTTGTGGTCCCTGCCGGAACTACGCGAGATATGCGGAGTGCATCGTCCGAAGGATGGGGGAAGTCTTCTTCGAGAGGGGGTTCAAGGCCGACGACATCGAGGTCAAGCTCTTCGGGGGGGCCGACAGCCTGTCGATCCATGCGGGATCGAAAAGCTCGTTGAGAGTGGGCGCCCGTAACGTCGCCCAGGCCAGGGAAACCATAGAGGAGCAGGGGTTCAAGCTCGGCACTTCGGATGTAGGGGGGAAGGTCGGCCGCAAGCTTCTCTTCAATGCGGCCAACGGCGAGGTGTTTATGAAGCGAATGAGTCCCCAGTCTTATACGGGGACCGGCCGGTTCCTGGTCGAGCAGATTGCGGGAGGAATCGTGAACAGGGGGAAAGCCGGATGAAGAGGAAGATCAGGGTCCTCATCGTAGACGACTCGGCGCTGGTGCGTCAGACACTCAGTGAGATCCTGGCCTCCGACCCGGAGATCGAAGTCATGGGTACCGCCGCCGATCCGTTTGCCGCCTCCGACAGGATCGCCCGGGAGACCCCGGATGTGATCACCCTGGACGTGGAGATGCCCCGGATGGACGGGATCACATTCCTCCAGAAGATCATGAGCCAGCATCCGATCCCGGTGGTCATCTGCTCCAGCATGGCGGAAAAGGGCTCGGACAACGCCCTGAAGGCCCTGGAGTACGGCGCTGTAGAGATTGTCCAGAAACCGAAGATCGGGACCAGGCAGTTCCTGCAGGAGGCGCGGGTCCTCTTCTGCGATATCGTGAAGGCCGCGGCCCAGACCAGAAGAAAGCGTGTGGCGCCACCCGCGGTGATCGAGCCCAAGATGACCGCGGACGTCATCCTGCCGAAATCGGCGCGACCCTCCGTCATCGAGACCACGGAAAAGGTGGTGGTCGTGGGGGCGTCCACAGGGGGGACCGAGGCCCTGCGGCTTTTTCTGGAGACATTCCCCAAGAACAGCCCGGGCATCGTCATCGTTCAACACATGCCCGAGCACTTCACCAGCGCTTTCGCGCAGCGGCTCAACAAGATCTGCCAGGTCGAAGTGAAAGAGGCTTGCGACAACGATACGGTCCTGAGGGGGAGGGCCCTGATCGCTCCCGGGAATCGGCATCTCCTGCTGAAGCGGAGCGGGGCCAGGTACTTCGTGGAGGTGAAGGACGGTCCCCTCGTCAGCCGCCATCGCCCCTCCGTGGACGTGCTCTTCCGCTCAGCCGCCCGTTACGCCGCCGGGAACGCCGTAGGCGTCATCATGACGGGCATGGGGGACGACGGGGCCAGCGGCCTGCGGGAGATGAAGGACTCCGGCGCCTTCACGATCGCCCAGGATGAGAACAGCTGTGTGGTCTTCGGGATGCCCCATGAGGCCATAAAGCGCGGGGCTGCGGCCAGGGTTCTCCCCCTCGGGCGGATTGCAGACGCCGTGCTGGCCCATTGTCTCAACTGAGGGCACTCTGATGGGGCCGACACCTTTAAACCCTGTGCTATCCTGGCGACCCGTCCCGGATTCGCGCGATCAGCGATCAGCCATCAGGGGTCAGGCAGGGTCCAGACCAGTGAAAGCTGAACGCTGACAGCTGAAAGCTCCATCCGGAAACTCCAGTTTCCGGATGTTTTGCGGGAGATTCGAACATGGACGTACGCGCATTGGTGGTGGAAGACGCGCCGGAACTGAGGAAGCTCATCCGGATGGTGCTTAGGGAGATGGGGATCAAAGATGTGGAGGAGGCCTCCGATGGTTTGGAGGCGCTGGCCCTCATCGAGAAAGGAACGAAGGCCGGAGAAGAGAAGAACCGGAGGTTCGATTTCGTACTCTGCGATATCCACATGCCGCAAATGGATGGAATCGGCCTGCTCCAGGAGATACGGAGGAGGGAGACGGTTCGGGACACACCCGTCATCATGATCAGCGGCGACAACACCGCCGAAAAGATCGTGGAGGCGGTGAAACTCGGTGCGGACGACTTCATCATCAAACCGTACACGGTAAAGATCGTCGAGCAGAAGGTCAGGAGGATCCTTGAAGGAAGGACTGGTTGAGACCGGCGCTCCTATTCTCCGGGTTCCGAGCGGGCCTGAGGGGAAGGCCACTGCAAGAGATCCCGGTTCCGGTCTGCCCCCGGCCGGAGAGCTGAAGCCATGAGAATCAAAGCGGGATTTCTATTGCTGATCGTTGCGCTGCTCGTCATTAGCGGCACCGCCGGTATCCTGCTTGTGAACCTGGAAATGCGAAAAGGGGCCCTGTTGGCCGCGGAGCGGCGGGCAACCAAGATACTGGATCAACACCTGGCCATCCATACCTATTTCACGAAGCAGCTGAAACCCAGGGTATTCGAGTTAACCGATCCGATCCTTTCGAAAGACTATTTTGATCCGGTCTGGATGTCCTCCACCTATGCGATCCGGGAAATCGAGAAATACGGCCGAGAGTTTGGCAACGGCGGTTACTACAGGGAGTGCGCAATCGATGCACGGAACCCAGAGAACGAAGCGAATGCGTACGAACGGGCGTTTCTGGAAGAGCTGAAAAGGAATCCCCGACTGGTGGTGAAATCCGGTGTTCAATCCCTGGACGGGGGCGAGTACCTGGTCGTGCTGCGCAGAGGGGAGGTGATGGAGGAGGCCTGTCTCCGCTGTCACGGCCGACCCGACCAGGCGCCGGGCGATCTGGTTCGCCTTTATGGGAACAAAGGGGGGTTTCACCGCAAAGTGGGGGAGGTGGCTCAGGCCATTTCGATCCGTTTGCCGGTCTCTGCGGCCTTCGGCGCTGCCGACCGCCTCTCGCTCCAGCTTTCTTCAGGGCTACTGGGTATCCTGATAATCGTTCTTGCGGTGCTCTACTGGTGGGGAAACCGGCGGATACTGGCACCACTGAACGCCCTCCGCGAAAAGGCGCTGAACATCTCGGACGATCCCGCGAAGGTCGGAGAGGTCATGCCGCTGCCCGGTGGAAGGGAACTGGACGAACTGACCGCCTCCTTCAACAAGATGTCGATCAGCCTCCGCGAGAGCAGGGACCATCTGGAAGAGACGGTGGAGACGAGAACTGCTGAGCTTCAACGCGCAAACCGGCGACTGAAGAGAGAAATCGAAGAACGAAAGAAGGCCGAAAAAGAACAGCGCAATTTGTCCGAGCGGCTTCTTTTCCTGTACAGGCAGGCGAACGACATCATCTTCATGACCGACGAAAGCCACCATATCCTGGAGGCGAACGAGAGGGCCGTCCAAGCCTACGGATATTCGATCGAGGAATTCAGGGGGTTCTCGATGCGGCAGATACGGTCACCGGAGATGCGGGAAGACTATGACCGCAGGATCAGGACCCTCGACTCCACCGACGGCCTGATCTTTGAAACCCTTCACCAGAGGAAGGACGGGTCGGTCTTTCCGGTGGAGTGCAGCATCAAGAGGATGGAAATCGGGGGCAAATGCTATCACCAGAGCATCCTCCGGGACATCACCGAGAGAAAGAAGTCGGAGGAGGAAATCCGCCGGAGCGAGAACCGGCTGAGGAGCCTGACCAGGATCCTGCAGTACCGTGCAAAGAATGTCCAGGACTTCCTGGACTATGCCCTGCACGAGGCCATCGCGCTCACCGAAAGCGGGATCGGCTACATCTATCACTACAGCGAGGAAGGGAAGGAGTTCGTCCTGAACAGCTGGTCCAGGGAGGTGATGAAGGAGTGCAGGATCACCAGGCCCCAAACCCGCTACGCTCTGGAGAATACGGGCGTCTGGGGGGAGGTGGTCCGCCAGCGGAAACCGATCATCATCAACGATTTCGAGTCTGATCATCCGCTCAAGAAGGGCTACCCCGAAGGCCATGCGAAGCTTTGCAGGTACATCAGCATCCCCGTTTTCCTCGACGGGCGCATCGTGGCCGTGGTAGGGCTCGCCAACAAGCCTTCGGACTACACCGAGACGGACATCCTGCAGCTTTCCCTCCTCATGGAGGGGGTATTCAAAGAAGTTGAACGGCTGAGGGCGGAAGACGCGCTTCGTGAAGCGATCCGCGCAGCGGAGTCCGCCAATGCGGCCAAGAGCGAGTTCCTGGCCAGAATGAGCCATGAGATCCGAACCCCCTTGAACGGGGTGATTGGGATGACGGGGCTCCTGCTCGATGCCGGCCTTACCCCGGAGCAGCGCCGCTATGCGGAGATCATCAGGAAGAGCGGTGAGCTGCTGCTGACCATCATCAACGACATCCTGGACTTTTCGAAGGTGGAGGCGCGCAGGCTCGAGCTGGAAATGGTGGATTTCGACCTGAGTGCGACAGTGGAAGACCTCGTCGAGATCATGTCTATCAGCGCCCATGAAAAAGGTCTGGAGATGACCTGCCGGATAGAGCCTGAGGTGCCCGCGCTCGTTCGGGGAGATCCGGGCCGCTTGAGGCAGATCATCATCAACATGACCGGCAACGCCGTCAAGTTCACGGAGCGGGGGAGGGTCGATATTCATGTTGCCCGCGAAGGGCAAGACGAGGGTTCGCCGACAGTCCGGTTCACGATCACGGATACCGGGATCGGCATCCCAAGGGACAGGATCGATTCGGTCTTTTCACCATTCGTTCAGGCGGACGGATCGACCACGCGCAGGTATGGCGGCACCGGTCTCGGCCTGGCCATATCAAAGGAGCTCGCCGAGCTGATGGGGGGGCGGATCGGCTGCGACAGCGAAGAGGGGATCGGATCGATTTTCTGGTTCACCGCAGCCTTCGAAAAGCCGAAGAGGATGGTGCCTGGGCAGGACCTTGCCCGCGAAGATGGAGGGAAGACGGCCGCCAAGGCTCCTTTCACGGTTCGGGCCGAATCGGTCCATGGCGCGGCGCGGATCCTCCTGGCAGAGGACAATCCGACCAACCGGGCGGTGGCGCTTGCCCTGCTGGAGAAGCTGGGATATCGGGTCGACGCCGTGGAGGACGGCCGCCGGGCGGTGAAGGCCCTTCAACAGGCTCCTTACGACCTGGTGCTTATGGACTGCGAGATGCCGGAGCTGGACGGCTATCAGGCGACGCGGACCATCCGGGACCCCCTGGGCGGCGCCCTCAATCCAGACCTCCCGATCATTGCCATGACCGCACACGCGATGAAAGGGGACCGGGAGAAGTGCATGGATGCCGGCATGGACGACTATCTTGCCAAGCCGATCGATCCCGGCGTTCTGGGCCGGCTCCTGAGGAAATGGCTGCGAGAGGCCAAGCGAAAATCAACAGATGGTTTGGCCGAGCCGGGCTCGCCAACCGTTCGCCCTGAGGTATCGGAGGGCGAAACGTCCCGTCAGCTCAGATCCCCTTCCATACCTCGAAACATCGAAGCGGGCGAACCTCTTCTGGACCAGGAGGATCTCCTTCAGAGGCTGGCCGGGGACAAGGAGACGGCCCGCGTGGTCATCGAGACATTCCTCGAGGACATGCCCAGGCAGATCCTCAGCCTGAGAAATCTTCTCGGTGAAGGCGATGCGATAAAGATCAGGCGGCAGGCGCATACGATCAAGGGGGCGGCGGCCAACGTGGGCGCCGCAGCCATGCGGAAAGCCGCCCTGGCCGTTGAGAGCGCAGCCGAAGAGGGGAATCTCGAGGAGGCTGTCGAGAGCTTCGCCGCACTCGAAGAGGGGTTTCGTAAGCTTTTCGACATGCTCAATTTTCCAGTTGTATGAAGACCGCACAGCAAGGGAGGAACCGACCATGAAAACACTGATCGTGGAAGATGATTTTACAAGCCGGATCCTGCTTCAGCAGATTCTTTCCCCTTTTGGCGAATGCCACATTGCGGTGAACGGCAGGGAGGCGATTGAAGCCTTCAGGTCGGCCGGAGAAAGCAGGAGCTCCTACGATCTTGTATGCCTCGACGTCATGATGCCGGAGATGGACGGGCAAAGCGTTCTCAAGGAGATCCGCGAGATGGAGCGCGCCCGTGCCGTCCGGCCGGGCCACGGCGTGAAGGTCATCATGACGACCGCGCTGGATGATCCTCGAAATGTCTTCGATGCCTTCAAGTCCCTTTGCGACGCCTACCTCGTCAAGCCCATCAAAAAGGCGGAACTGATCCGCCGTATCCGGTCTTTCGGACTGATCAGCTAGAGGAAGAAAGGCAAGGGCCGCAGGAGCGAAGCTATTGCTTTCCTTCATGGAAACAGTCCCTGGATCTTGGCACGCATTTTCACGTCCACGGTAACGAATTCCGGATCGATTTCACCCTTCGTGCTCTTCGTGGTGGATTGCCTCTCTTACCACGAAGGACACGAAGGGCTGATACCGAACTTATGAAACCATGCTCACTCGAGGTTGAGGGGGTTCCACCGAGGGCGGCATGCCTCCTATGATGAGGAGAGAAGAACCTTGACTATTGCTCCGGCGGATATACAATGTTTGAAATTTCGTTCTTCCGCTTTTGAATCAGCGATAACAACCATCTGTTGGCTGCCAGGAAGCCGATGACTTACCTCCGTTCTGCACCCCTTTTACTGGGAAGACCCCTGTTGACTCACTGCATAGGATAGCCGAAATCGTCACGAACAATCCCGGCTTCAGGTCGGGATCAGTTTTTGGGAACGAGGGATTCAAGGGAAAAACCGTAAAGGGGAGGAGAAGATGAACATCTACATCGGCAATCTGTCTTACCAGGTCACGGAGGAAGATATCCAAAAGGCCTTTGAGCCGTTTGGTCAGGTCGAATCCGCCAAGATCATCCGGGACAACTACTCAGGCAGGTCCAAAGGATTCGGTTTTGTTGAAATGCCGGTGGACAACGAGGCCGAAGCGGCGATTGCCGGACTCAATGGGAAGGACCTCAAGGGGAGAGCGCTCACGGTGAACAAGGCTCGACCCCGGACGGAATCTCGTGGAAGTCCGCGCAGTAGGGGCGCTTGAAGAGGGTTTGAATCACGGCTCGGGCCGCTCCTGTCCAGCCGTTCCACCGTTGATCAAGTTCGCGTCTCGTCCGCCCCGGGCGTCTCCATTTGAAAGAAGACGGGTAGCCGGCCCGACCACCGCCGGGCTGTGCCACACTCCCTTCTAGAAGGTGAAACGCAATGAATGTCCTTCTGATCTCTCCTGAATTTCCCGATACCTTCTGGGGTTTCAAACACGCCATCAAGTTCATTCGGAAGAGGGCGGCCTATCCCCCCCTCGGGCTGCTGACCGTGGGAGCCATGCTGCCGAAGAGCTGGGCCAAACGGCTGGTGGACATCAACGTGAGAGCCCTCAGAGAGGAGGATCTCCTGTGGGCGGATATGGCCTTTATCAGCGCCATGGCCGTGCAGCGGGACTCGGTCCACCGGATCCTGACGCGGTGCAAGGAGGCGGGGGTCAAGATCGTGGCCGGAGGGCCGCTTTTTGCTAGTGAGTACAAACAGTTTGAAGAAGTCGACCATTTCGTCCTGAACGAGGCCGAGATCACGCTCCCCCCCTTTCTGGAAGACCTCGAGAAGGGGTGCGCGAAACCGGTGTACCGTACGGACGAGTTCTGCGACATCAAGACCACCCCCGCACCCATGTGGGAATTGATCCATTTCAAGGATTATGCCTCCATGAGCGTCCAGTTCTCCAGGGGCTGTCCTTTCCACTGCGAGTTCTGCAATGTCACGGCGCTCTTCGGCCGAAAACCGAGGATCAAGACCGCGGAGCAGGTCATCGGTGAACTGGATGCGCTTTACCGCCAGGGGTGGAGGGGGCAGGTTTTTTTCGTGGACGACAACTTCATCGGAAACAAGAAGTACCTGAAAACGCATCTTCTCCCGGCGCTGATGGAATGGCGCAAGGGAAAAGCAGCCATGCCTTTCCTGACGGAGGCCTCCATTGATCTGGCCGACGACGCGGAGCTGATGGAGATGATGGTCTCCTCGGGTTTCGATGCGGTTTTTATCGGAATCGAAACGGTCAGTGAAGAAGGGCTCGCCGAATGCAACAAGAAGCAGAACACGAAGCGGGACTTGATTGGAAGTGTAAAGAGCATCCAGCGGAAGGGGCTTCAGGTCCACGGCGGGTTCATCATCGGGTTCGACACCGACACACGATCCATTTTCCAGAGGCAGATCGAGTTCATCCAGAACAGCGGGATCGTTACGGCCATGGTCGGCCTGCTCCAGGCCCCTCCGGGTACCAAGCTCTACGACCGGCTCTTGAAAGAGGGCCGCTTGAGCGGCCCGATGTCCGGGAACACGGACGGCACGACCAACATCGTGACGCGCATGGATCTCCGAGCGCTGCGGGAAGGGTATGCCAACCTGATGCGCCACATCTATTCACCGAAGAACTACTACCGCAGGATCAGAACATTCCTGAGAGAGTATAATCCGCCCAAGATCAAGGCTCGTCCGGACCTGCAACGGGTCCTTGCCCTTTTTCGTTCCATGCTCCGGTTGGGAGTCTTCGGAAGAGAGCGGTTCCAGTACTGGGGGATCCTCTTCTGGGCGCTCTTCCGCCGCCCCCAGCTGCTCACCCTGGCCATCACTTGCGCGATTTACGGCCACCATTTCCGAAGGGTCTGCAAATTCATTTCCACTTGAGTCTGGAGGAATGTCTACGCACCCCTAGGAACGGTACTTGTCCACCCTACCCGGAGAATACAGGAACACCCCCATTTACTCGAAACCTGTTCTCTGGGAATTTACGACCCATTTCCATGTCCATGGTTCGGTTGGAATCAGAAGGCAGAGATAACCGGGATTTTGCGAGGGCTTTTATGACGGGTTTGAAGTTGGATACAGGGACAGTCCGGAAGAATTCGGGGGGCAAGGTCGGATCGGGTGACCGCGGCGAGTTGAGATGGTTGCATCAACGAATCGAGGAGCTTGGGGCGAGTCTTGCGGGCCAGCAGGATGAGGCGCGGGAGGTCTCGGCCCGGACAGAGAAGATCGTCGGGCTCGCTTCCATGGCCTCCGGATCGGTAATCTATGACCTGGGGCTGGGGAACGGCCGGTTCCGGATGCTCTACGGAGTGCGTGAAATGCTCGGATTCGACCCCGAGGAAGTGGACCTGACCCACTCCTGGTGGCGTGATCGCATCCATCCGGAGGACAGGCAGTGGATGGAGGCGCGGTTTGCGGGGGCGGTTGAAGAAGGCACAGGCTGCCGTTTGAGATACCGCATCCGTCACAAGGCCGGTCACTATATCCGTGTGGAGGAAGTCATGCAGAGCTACAGCGGCGCGCCCGGTCTCCCGGGCAATGCGATCGGATGTGTGATGGAGGTTTGCGACCGGCCGGCCGCCGAAGAATCGACAGAGGCTCCCGCGCGGGGAGCGGAGGTTCCGCAAGCCAGGGAGTGGATGCTTCGTGCTGAGAGATTGGAGTCCGTCAACCGGGACCTTCAGGATCTTACGTCCACAGCATCCAGGAACCTGCTGGATCCTCTTCGCAAGATCAGGGTCTTCGGGGAGATGATCGAGAGCAAATGGTCCGGGTCCACGGAAGGGCGCGAGTATCTGGCCCGCATGCAGAAAGCGGCTCTGAGGATGCAGGCCGTGCTCGAAGGACTTCAGACCTATGCACAGCTCGACAGCCGGGTGGTGCCGTTTTCAGAAGTGGATCTCGGCCGGACCGTCAGAGAAGCCGTCGCTTCTCTCAAAGAACGGATGGATGATACCGGGGCCGAGGTGGAGGTGGGCGAACTGCCTCGCGTCCATGGGGACAGCCTGCAGATCAGGCTCCTCTTCCAGAACCTGATCGAAAACGGCCTCAAGTTCCACTCGGAGGGAAGACGCCCGCATGTCAGGATCTGGGCCGATCCGGCAATGGGTCAGGCGCCGTGCGAGGCGGGGACGTGCAGGATCCTGGTGGAAGACAACGGGATCGGCTTCGAGGAAGGGAAACAGGCCGATCTTTTCAATCCTTTTCAGAGGATTCACGGAAAGGACGAGGTTGAAGGCGCCGGAATGGGACTTGCCCTCTGCAAGAAGATCATGAGTCGACACGGCGGCGGCATTGCGGCCAGGAGCGCCGTCGGAAGAGGCTCTACCTTCATTTTGACGTTTCCAGGACGGGAAAGGTGAGGAATGAAACCACCTCATGACTGCATCCCATTTTCGATTCTGATGGCTGAGGATGATCCCGATGACAGGCTGTTTATAGAACAGGCGTTCAGGGATCTGCAGATAGCGGGGCAACTGCATTTCGTCGACAATGGGGAGGAGCTGATGAACTTCCTGCGCCGCCGCGGGACTTACTCCGACCCTGTCCGCTCGCCCCGTCCGATCCTGATCCTTCTCGACCTCAACATGCCCAAGAAAGACGGCCGCCAGTGTCTTAAGGAAATCAAATCGGACGCCAAACTGCGGAACATCCCGGTCGTGGTGTGGACTACCTCGAATCTCGAGGAAGACATCACGAGGTGCAACGAGGCGGGCGCCGATTCCTTCATCACCAAGCCGGCGAGCTACCCGGGACTGCTGGAGGCGATCAGGGAGATCGGCATGAAGTGGTTTCCCGACTCCGTTTCGGCGGCCAACAGGGGCGGCCGGGCCGGCATCTCCGCCACGGCCGAGGCGCAGGGCTGAAAACGGAATGGAATGCGTGACGAAGGAGCGTGGGAACGATGAGATGATGAAGCTCCTCGCTGAAAGCTCCTTGAAGGTTTCAGGTTTCAGTGTTCAGTCGATGGATTACCGGGCTGACACCCGAAACCTGACACCTGACACCCTGTACCGTCTCTCCTCGATCAAATCCTGACGCTTCCTCGGCAAGCGGCCCTGCTGACCGCTGACAGCCTCATCAAAGGGCTTCGACGAGGATCTCCGAGATCTCCTTTACCGGGATCCCTTTCTCCGTGGCCGGGTCTTCCAGGGTCATGACGCAGAACGGGCAGCTCGTGGCGAGGATTTCGGCCCCCTTCTCCACGGCCTCGATCACCCTCTTCTCGCTGTTTCTCTGATAGGGATGCTCCGCCTCGAAAAACATCCTTCCTCCGCCCCCCTCGCAGCAGAGTGAGTTCTCCCGGGCCCACGAGAACTCGAGAAGCTCGAGGCCCGACACGGCCTTCAGCGCCTCGCGCGGCGCATCGAACACCTTGTTCTGTTTCCCCAGGAAGCAGGGATCATGATAGATGACCTTCTTGTTGAACGGGGTCTTGAAAACGATGGCGGACCGGGCGATCATCTCGGCAAGGGGTTCGGTATAATGGGAGATCCTGATCCCCAGGTCGCCGTATTCCTTTTTCAGCGCGTTCATGCAGTGGGGCGAAAGGGCGATGATCTCCTGGACTCCGTATTTCTCGAAGGCGGCCGCATTCTGCCCCTGGAGCTCCTCGAAGAGCCCCGCCTCGCCCATCCTCCGGATCTCGTTGCCGCAGCAGGCCTCCTCCGCGCCTAAGATCCCGAATTCCAGTCCCCCCTTGTTGAAGATCCTCGCCACATTCACGGGGATGACCATGCACCTGGGGTCATAGGCCTGGATGCAGCAGGTAAAGAGGAGTTTCTTGGAGTTCGTATCCTTCACGTGAGGGATTGCGAAGTCCAGCTCAGCGGTCCACGCACCCCGCTTCGGCTTGGGTCTGCCCCAGGGATTCTTCTGAACGTACGTGTTCTCAAGGGCCTTCTGTATGGTGGTGGGGATCTCCCCTTCTTCCACCAGGGCGGATCTGATCTCAATGATCATCTCCGACGGCTTTACGTCCCTGGGACACCTCAGGGTGCATTCGCCGCAGGACGTACAGTACCAGGGGATGGATTCTTCAATGGCGCGGTCCAGGGTTTTCTTCCGAACCAGCTTACGTATGTTGAAGGGAGTGATGCCCGACTCAGGGCAACTACCCGAACACATACCGCACTGCATGCACATGGTGACCTTGCTGAGGTTCTGATCGGCCATAGCTCGACTCCGTGGCTAGAGGGTTCCGGTTGGATGAAAAAAGGGGTGAACTCCTCGTTTTCATCTGTTTGATTGTTTCCTGAATGCCATTCACTGTCAAGGTCAATAAAGGGTGCAAAAGGTCGGAGAATCGTTCCGCTTCGCTTCACTTGAGGTTTGAGGCAAGGAAGCGAATCGTCCTCACCCCTGACTTGATCTCCTGCCCCCAAGCCTCTGGCCTCAAGCCTCCAACCTTTTGTTGCTTTTGCCGCCTCCTTTGGCTATATGTTGCGGTCTAGCAAGGGGAGCGAGTGGTCCCTCGCCGCCCACGGAAACAGTCTGAGGCGGTCTCATCAAGTATTTGGACCCTGTGACCGATGAGGAGATCGTGGGATTGAACGTCCCCACCGCAATTTCGCTGGTGCAAACTCAAAGGATGTGGAAACGGACGAGGAACGATGGACGACAAAGATCTCGATCTGACGATTCACCGGCTGGGCGAGTGCCGAATCCCTTCACCGATGAAATCCAACCATGTGGTGCAAGACGATGAATTCGTCCTCCTGCATCACGATCTGCGGCTGGTCCGATCCATCCTGGAGGAAGGCCGGAATCCCCCGCAGTTCGAGACCGCCGGTCCGCGGGAGAAGATCTACTTCGATCCCTCCAAGCTCAAGTGCGGCATCGTGACCTGCGGAGGGCTGTGCCCCGGGCTGAACGACGTGATCCGCGCCCTTGTCCTGGGGCTGTTTCATCACTACGGGGTGAGAACCATTTTCGGTTTTCGATTCGGATTCGAAGGATTGACGTACCGCCACGGGCATGTCCCCCTCGAGTTGAACCCCACCGTGGTCGAGGAGATCCACAAGTTCGGAGGATCCATCCTCGGATCATCCCGCGGCCCCCAGGACGTCTTGGAGATGGTGGATACGCTGGAGAGGATGAACGTAGGCCTTCTTTTCACGATCGGCGGGGACGGCACCCTGAAAGGAGCGAAGGCCATCGCGGAGGAGATCGGCCGCCGAAGACTGAAGATCGGCGTCATCGGTATCCCCAAGACCATTGACAACGACATCTCGTATGTCGAATCCTCTTTCGGGTTCGAGACGGCGGTGGCCGAGTCGCGGACCGCCATCTATTCCGCCCACGCCGAGGCGGTCGGCGCAAGAAACGGGATCGGCCTTGTGAAGCTCATGGGGCGCGAGTCCGGTTTCATCGCGGCCAATGCGGCACTCGCCAACAACGACGTCAACTTCTGTCTGGTCCCCGAAGTGCCGTTTTCCCTGGAGGGTCTCCAGAAGGCCCTGGAGGAGAGGCTTCTGGCTCGGGGCCACGCGGTCATCGTGGTCGGGGAGGGCGCCGGACAGACCCTGATGACCGGGACCGGGGAGAAGGATGCTTCAGGGAACACCCGGTTCAACGACGTGGGCCTGTTCCTGAAAGAGAGGATCAATCTGTACTTCAAGAAAGCGGGGATGGAAGTCAATCTCAAGTACATCGACCCGAGTTATACGATCCGAAGCCTGCCGGCAAACCCCCGCGACTCCGCGTTCTGCCTGCTCCTGGGGCACAATGCCGTCCACGCCGGGATGACGGGCCGGACCAATATGCTGGTCGGATTCTGGAAGGGCGGGTTCACCCATGTCCCGATCCGTCTGGCCACATCCACCCGGAAGAAGATCGATCCGAAGGGCAGATTCTGGAGCGATGTGCTCTCCTCCACCGGGCAGCCCCGGGAAATGCCGTAGTTCTCAACGAAGAGAACCGGGAATGAAAGTTCATGATCTTCGGTTTTGATCATTTGGATTTTGGTCATTTGGAGTTGTTTCGGATTTCGGGATTCGTGCTTCGAATTTCCTGGTCGCCCATATCCGGGGCGAAATGGGTTGAAAACACGAAGGGGGTACCGAACTCGTGGTAAGGTACAAGACCCGTCCCGGCTCCAGATACCCGCCCGGCGCCCGGGTGTTTCCCGACGGGGTCAATTTTTCCGTGTTCAGCCGAAACGCCACGGGCGTCATGCTTTACCTCTATGAGCGCGAGGAGAGCCGCGCGCCCTTTCAGGTAGTACGGCTGGACCCACAGGAAAACCGCACCTTTTTTTTCTGGCATATCTTTGTCGAGGGGCTGAGGCCCGGCGCCTGTTACACGTGGCGGGTCTCCGGCCCGGACCATACAAAGGAGAAGGGCTACCGCTTCGACCCGGGAAAAGACCTGCTGGATCCCTGGGCCCGTGCGATCACGGACAGGCTCTGGAGCAGGAGAAGGGCCAGGAGGCCCGGGGACAATCGGGCCTCGTCCATGAGGGCCGTGGTGGTGGACGAGGAGTATGACTGGGAGGGAGACCGGCCCCTCAACCATTCTCCGGAAAACGCGATCATCTACGAGATGCACGTGGGCGGCTTCACGCGCCACCCCTCATCCGGGGCGACCGCTCCCGGCACCTTTTCCGCATTGGCGGAGAAGATCCCCTACCTCGTCGATCTCGGCGTCACGGACGTGGAGCTCATGCCGGTCATGGCCTTTGACGAGCAGGATGTCCCTGATCGGGCCGTTGCGAGAAATCTGATCAATTTCTGGGGGTACAGCCCGCACAGCTTCTTCGCCCTCCACCCGCGGTATTGCTCCTCCTGCGGACGGAATGAACGTCTCAAGGAGTTCCGGGACATGGTGAAGGCCTTCCACAAGGCGGGCATCGGAGTCATCCTCGACGTCGTCTTCAACCACACTGCAGAGGCGGGGGCCGACGGCCCGGTCATCCATTTCAAGGGGTTCGCAAACGAGATCTTCTACCTCCTGGACCGCCAGGACCGCAGGGTGTACAAGGATTACACCGGGTGCGGAAACACCATGAACTGCAATCACCCGGTGGTGTCCACCTTTCTCGTCTCCTGCCTGGAGTACTGGGTCCGGGAGATGCACGTGGATGGATTCCGCTTCGACCTCGCGAGCGTGCTTACGCGGGGTGAAGACGGAGAGCCCATGTACAACGCCCCGGTCCTGTGGAATATCGAGTTCTCCGACGTTCTCTCGCAGACCCATGTGATCGCAGAGGCCTGGGACGCCGGGGGGCTCTACCAGGTGGGCGGGTTCCCCGGTTTTCGGTGGGCCGAGTGGAACGGCTGCTACAGGGATGTCATCCGCCGCTTCGTGCGCGGAGACAAGGGGCTCATCGGGGAGGTGGCCACCCGGATCAGCGGAAGCAGCGACCTCTACGAGTCCCAGGGAAGGCTTCCGATCAACAGCATCAATTTCGTCACCTGCCACGACGGATTCACCCTCCATGACCTGGTGAGCTACAACCGCAAGCACAACGAGATGAACGGTGAGTCCAATCGAGACGGATGGGATGAGAACTTCAGTTGGAACTGCGGGGTGGAGGGGAAAACGGCGAATCCGCAGGTCCTCTCCCTGAGAAGCAAACAGGCCAAGAACTTCATGGCCGTCCTGTTCCTCAGCCAGGGCGTACCCATGTTCGTTGCGGGAGACGAGGTGCTTCGAACCCAGCGCGGCAACAACAACCCCTACTGCCAGGACAACCCGGTGAGCTGGTTCGATTGGACCCTCCCGGAAACGAACCGGGAGATGCTCCGGTTCGTGCAGGAGATGATCCGTTTCCGGAAACGCCATCCCGCTCTCATGCGAAAACATTTCCTGCGCGGCATCCGAAACGAGGGGAACAGGCTGCCGGACGTCACCTGGCACGGGCTCATGCTGGGGAAGCCCCTGTGGAACGATCCCGACGGTCAGCTTCTCGCCTTCACCCTCGCTGGAGCGGGTCCCGAGGAAGAGGACCTGCACGTGGTCTTCAATATGTCCGAAAGCCTCCTCGAACTGCCGGTCCCTGAGGTCGAGGGACGGTGCTGGAACATCGCGATCGACACCGCAAAGGGTCCGCCCGAGGATATCCTTTCCCCGGCCGCCCAGCCGATGGTCAGGGAAGCGGTGATTCGGGTGAAACCCAGAAGCGTGGTCGTTCTGGAAAGCCGGGTGGTGGGGGCAGATCGCAAGCGGGAGCTTGCTCCTACATAAGAGAAGCCGCAAAGAGGGGCAATCGGCCGCGCTGACCTCTCACCCCTCTACTTGCCCGTCGCCGCGCAGATCATGGCCTTTACGTTCTCGAGTCTGGCGTTGGCGGGGATGTCGCAGCCGGAGTGGAGGATAAACCCTTCGGGCCCCAGCTCCCGGATCAGCCTCGAGGAATACGCGTACACGTCGTCAGGGGTTCCCATGGTCAGCTTGACGGCCGGTACATCCCCCATGAGGCACATGTGATCGCCCAGGATCTCTTTGGCCTTGAACAGGTCTGTCGTGCCGTCGGTCGCGAGGATGCACCGACCCCTGGGAAGCTCCCTGAACCGGTTGAGGTCTCTGGTCCAGTCCCCGTCCAGATGGAGGATGGCCACCAGACCGGCGCCGGTCACCTCCTGAACGAGCCCTTGGAGATAGGGCCAGACAAAACGCTCCCACAAGGCGGGCTCCAGGTTCGCACTGGCTGAGCGCCACCCCCCGACCCATGTGGCCGGATAGCCCCATTCCTTCGCGGTCGCAATCGCCGCGGCGCAGGCGGTTGGGACCATCGCGTCCATGACCGCCTCCACCTTGTCCGGGATGGTGTAGAGATCGTGAATGAACCGGACCATCGAGCGCCCCCCGCACAACTTGTCGAACGGCGGGACAATGGGACTCCCGGGGGTGAGGACCGGAATACCGAGGGGGTCGCAGGCGGATCTGGCGTTGAAGACCGGCTGACGGCCGGGCCGGAGGGACGGGGGCAGGTCGTCGAGGACGCGCTTCTGAAGGTAATCGTCGTAAAACTCTTCCCACCCGTATCGAAGGACGTCATCATAGTCCTCGACCTTCATGAGTTCCGTCTCGGACACCTGGTACGCGACGTTGTCCGGGAGCTCCCTGCCCGGGAGCTTCACCTTGGACATCCACATGCGGCTGAGATCGTATGCGTAGAACCCGATGTAATCGGTGCCGTCCGCATCGCCGCACCGTCTGAAGGTCTCGATCATGGCTTCGGCGGAGCCGGAGATCGAACTGCAGAAATCGGGAAACGGCATCCCGGTAACCCTTGCCGCAAACAGCGCGTAGAGGAGGACCACCGGGGTGCGGTCAGGCCTTTCCAATGCAATGGCCTTACGGATGCGCGCCTCTCTCTCCCTCAGGAGCATCTGGTTGTTCATGGTGTGAAGACCCGGCTTCGGTTCTCCCAAATACGTCGGTGAATCATGACCCCTCTCTGCAGCAAGG
Organism: Deltaproteobacteria bacterium; assembly: GCA_020060215.1. The sequence continues at coordinate 18,484 of JAGVAP010000134.1, forward strand.
GTATACTTATTCAAATAAGCAGTCAACACGGCTGAACCGTAGATTTGGGACAGGTATAAGATAAGGAAAATATAGGCATTTATTTTTTCTGCAGAAATTCGCCTCCTCCCCTTCAAAACAGACCTTGACGTGAATCCATCCCCTCTGATAACAGCTTATATAGAGGAGTGATAGGCATGGCCGGCAGAACAACCATTCCGCATCTGCGCAGGGGTCGAATCGACCGAAAGACGCGCGGCCCGGCCTACCTGCAGCTGTCGAATCTGCTGCGACAGAAGATCGCGTCCGGAGAGTTCCACGCCGGTGAGCAGCTCCCTTCCGAATCGGAGCTCCGCCGGCAATACCACCTCAGCCAGATGACCGTCCGCAGGGCCATCAACCTCCTGCAGGAGCAGGGGCTCGTTTCCACCGCTCAGGGCAAGGGGACGTTTGTCCGGTCCATGAAGTTGGGGATGGGCTCTTTCGATCTGGAGGAGTTCCATCGTTTGTTCTCCGAAAAGGAGAGGACGACCGTCAAGCTGCTCGAGGTGGACCTGGTTTTTCCGGATGAGCGGACCGCTTCGAGACTTTCCGTGACCGGGGAGGATCGCGTAGTCTACATCAGAAGCCTCGTCTTCCGGGACGGCGCACCGGCCCTCCTTCACACGGAAAATCTCGTCTATGACCCCACCCGGCCCCTGGTGGAATCGGAGATGGAAGTGACCTCTCTCGACGGCCTCCTTTCCGGAAACGGACGGTCCGATTTCAAGAAGGGGGAGCTCAGCTTGCACGCGGCGGTCATCGACGAGACCGAGGCTGAACTGCTCCAGGTCCCGGTCATGTCTCCGGCCTTCAGGCTGGAGCACCTGTTTTACGACTTTGCCGACCGGGTCGCGAGTTGGGGCCGCTTCCTGTGCCGGGGGGATCTGCTCGGCTTCACGACCAGGGTCGGACTCTGGTAGGCGGGAAAAGATCATGCACCCGATCAAGGATCGACTCGTCACACAGATTGCCGAACTCGACGAGAGGGGCGTGCTGGAGACGGTGCGGGAGTCCATGCAATCGGGCTATGACCCCTTCCGCATCATCGAGGCCTGTCAGGAAGGTGTCCGCCTGGTGGGGGTGCAATATGAGAAAGGGCGCTACTTCATAGCAGGGCTGATCATGGCCGGGTTGATCCTGAAGAGCGTGATCGGGTTGATCCGACCCCAGCTGCATGGTCGCGTGCACGGTCGCAGCAAGGGGAACATCGTGATCGGCACCGTGCAGGGAGACATCCATGATATCGGGAAAAACCTGGGGGCCATGCTGCTCAGCTGCGAGGGATTCCATATGATCGATATGGGGGTGGATGTCCCCCCCGAAACCTTCGTGAAGGCGGTGCTCGAGTACCGGCCCAGGATCGTGGGGCTTTCCTGTCTGCTGACCACCGCTTTCGACGGGCTCAAACAGACCATCGACGCCGTCAAGAAGGCCGGCTTGAGGACGGGGCTCCCGATCATCATCGGCGGAAGCATGCTCGAAGAGAGCGTCTGCGAATATGCGGGCGCAGACTACTGGACCAGGGACGCCATCATGGGGGTTCAGTGGTGCAGGTGGGTCATCGAAAGGAAATAGGCCGGGCGGACCACCCGCCTCAACAGGATCAGGAGGAGTGCCATGTCCGGGGAATCGATTGGTGCAGCGGCAGGTACGGCCCCTGCAAGGGGCCGGATCGGAGGGGCGTGATGGGAGAGACTCCCTCGGAGCTCCTTCGGCAGAGGGTGGGGAGAATCGACGATGCGATCGGATTGAAGGAACCCGATCGGGTGCCGATCCTCTGCATCTTCGGGTTCTTCCCCGCAAGGCTCGCAGGCATCACTTGTGAAGACGCCATGTACGACTACGGCAAAACCATGGATGCCTGGGTGAAGGCCATGGTCGAGTTCGCCCCCGATGCCTATGAAGACCCGTTCACGGGGCGCTTCTTCGGCAGGGTACTGGAAAGGCTCGACTACAGGCAGTTTCGCTGGCCCGGTCACGGGCTTGGTTCCAACCTGAGCTTCCAGTATGTGGAAGAGGAGTACATGAAGGGCGAGGAGTACGACGACCTCCTCTTCGACCGTGGCGATTTCATGCTCCGGAAATACTGGCCGCGGATCTTCGGGAGCCTGGCCGCGCTGAAAGACCTCCCGCCCCTCGCCTCGATCTACTCTTACGCCGGGTTCGGGAGGCTGGCAGCCTACGGCAGCCCGGAAGTCTGCTCCGCGCTGGAGGCCCTGATGTCCGCCGCCCGGGAAGCCGGGAGGATGCTTTCCGGTTCGGCGGAGTTCTCCGAGAAGATGCATCGGCTGGGGTTCCCTCCGCAGTTCGGCTCCATGACCCACGCACCCTTCGATGTGCTTTCGGATTTCCTCAGGGGTACGAAAGGGAGCATGCTGGACATGTGGAAGAGGCCGGACAAGGTCCTGGAAGCGGTGGAGCGGATTTACCCGATGACCCTCCGGAACGCTCTGGCGGCAAAGGAGCGCGGGGTCCGGCGGGTCTTCATCCCTCTCCACAAGGGGATCGACGGCTTCATGTCCCCGGATCATTTCAAGACCTTCTACTGGCCGACCCTGAAGAGACTCCTCCTCGCCCTCATCGGGGAAGGTTTGACCCCCTTTGCGTTCTGGGAGGGGAACTGCACCTCCCGCCTCGAGCTGATCGGGCAGGATATCCCGAAGGGGAAGGCGGTCTACATGTTCGAGTCCACCGACATCTTCAGGGCCAAGGAGGTCTTGGGGGACGTGATCTGCATTCGTGGAAACGTCCCGATTTCCATCCTGCACGCCGGCACACCCGACGATGTCAGGGCCTGCTGCAAAAGACTTATCGACAAGGCGGGAAAAGGGGGCGGCTTCATCATGGATGCCTCGACGAATCTCGACGACGTGAGGCCGGAGAATCTGAGGGCCATGTTCGAGTTCACGAAGGAATACGGCCGGTATGGTTAGGCACGGAAGGAGGTGCAATGTCCGCTGAAAACCGGAAGCTCTATGCGGAACGGGAAAAGAGGGTCCAGGATGCCATCGCCCTGAAGAGACCCGATCGGGTCCCCATCGTCTCGGCCACCGAGATGTTCTTCGTGCGGTCTGCGGGTCTGACCGCGGCCGAGGCCATGTACGACTACGACAAGATGGCCGAGGCGTGGAAGAGATCCATGAGGCGGTACAACTGGGACATGGCTCCCCTGCAACACGCCATCCGCTCAGGGCCCACCATGGAGCTGCTCGGCATGAAGACCTTCAAGTGGCCCGGCCACGACCTGCCCGAGAACAGCTACTACCAGTGGGTGGAAAAGGAGTACATGCTGGCGGACGAGTACGACGAGTTCCTGAGAGACCCGTCTGATTTCACCATCCGCAAACTGATGCCGCGCATGGCGAGCTGTATGGAGCCCCTGGCCGGGCTCCCGCCGATCGCCTGGCTCGGCACAGGCTACACGTTTCTGGCCATGGCACCGACCATCTCCGGGCTGCCCGCCATCCAGGAGCTCATGGAGCGGCTCCGGAAGGCAGGGGAGGAGAAGGCGAAGTGGGACAGCGTGCAGCAGAGGCTGCGGCAGGACCTCGAGGAGATGGGGTACCCCCTGTTTACGCTGGGTGTGACCTATTGCGCGTTCGACTGGATCTCCGACTGCCTGCGCGGGATGAAGGGGTCCATGCTGGACATGTACCGCAACCCCGGAAAGCTCAAGGCGGCCATCGAGCTCCTGGAACCCATGACCGTTCAGATGGCCCTGACGACCGCGGCCAGGAGTGGTGTGCCCCGGGTCTGGATCCCTCTCCACCGGGGGGCCGCCGGGTTCATGAACGACTCCCAGTTCGACGAGTTCTACTGGCCGTGCCTGAAAAACCTGCTCTTGGCCATCATCGAGAAGGGGCTCACGCCGGTGCCGTTCTTCGAGGGGGATTACACCCCGAGGCTCGAGAGGCTCGCCGAGCTTCCTCCCGGAAAGGTGCTGGGCCACTTCGACAGGGTGGACAGGAGGAGGTGCAAGGAAGTCCTGGGGGACGTCATGTGCTTCTGGGGCAATGTGCCGTCCTCGCTGTTCATCGCGGGCACACCGCAGCAGATCAAAGACGAGGTGAAGGATCTCATCGACGTCTTTGCGGACAACGGCGGCCTCATCGTGGACGCCTCGAGTACGGGGCCCCCGCCTGAATCGAAACCGGAGAACGTGGAAGCCATGACCGAAGCGGTCTTCGAGTATGGCAGGAACTAGTTCACCCAAATCCCAAAGGAGGAAGTCATGAGAAGGTTCAAACGTTTCTGCATCTTCACGTTTTGTGCAACCGTCCTGGTGTGTGGGCCTGTCGCGAGCGCGGACGCCGCGGAAAAATACACCATCAACTGCATCGCCGGATTTGCCAAGTCCACCCAGGTCACCACCTTTTTCATCAACGACTTCATGAACGCGGTCCAGAAGGCGGCGGACGAGAAGTACCCGGGCCAGTTGAAGATGGTGTTCAAGGGCGGTCCCGAGCTGGTTCCGATCAACGAACAGATCGTCGCCCTTCAGAAGGGCATGGTCGACCTGATGTACTCGGCGCCCGGGTTCTATGTCTCCAAGATGCCCGAGCTCGACATGATGAACCTGACGAAGCTGAAGCCGTGGGAAGAGAAGGCCGTGGGGCTTTACGACTACCTCGACAAGCTCCACAACGAGAAGGTCAACGCCCATTTCCTGTGCCGCAACGGCATCGGCCGGGGGTTCCAGTTCGGCCTCACCAAGCCCGTCGAGAAGCTCGATGACTTCAAGGGCATGGGCATCCGGGGCAACCCCACCACCGTCCAGATCGTGAAGACCCTGGGCGCAAACCCGGTGCAGGTGGCCCCGGCCGACGTGTACACCGCCCTCGAGCGGGGCGTGGTCCAGGCCCACATCACACCCCCGATCATGCTTCGGACCCTCGGCCTGGTCAAGGTGACCAAGTACCTGCTGTCCCCCATGTTTTTTGATACGCCCAACATTCTCATCGTCAACCTCGACACGTGGAAGAAGCTGCCGAAGCACCTCCAGGACCTGCTGACCGAGGTGGCGGACAAACACTCCCGTAACTTCGTGGCCTACAATGCCGAGTTGGAGAGAACCGAGAAGGAGTTCTTCAAGACGCAGGGCATGAAATTCATCGACCTGCCCAAACCGGAGGCGGACAAGCTCCTGAAGATTGCGGACGACACCATGATCCAGGTGGTCATGGAGAAGGCGCCGAACGAGGGCAAGAAGATCCTGGAGTACCTGCAGAAGAAACCGTAGTGATGGATAAGCCCCTTCACCTCTGGCGGAGGACCCGAGGAGGTTCGACCGTTCCGGGGGTGAAAGGGACCTTGAAATCCCGAATATCGAATCCGAAATTCGAAACCAAATGTTGACGGTCTCGCAAGAAGTCGCCATCCCGGTGAACGCCGGGGCGCCTCTGCGCCTCTGCGCGGGAATGGCGCCTTTACCCGGTCGGGGTGAACATCATGGTTTGAGCATGGCCATGATCTTTTCCGACCCCGGGCGCGCTTGGCGCACACTCGAGGAGGATCCATGGAGAGGTGGTTTTCCAGAATCAACGAGGGGTTTGCCCTTCTGGGTGCCGTCCTGCTGCTGATGATGATGTTTTCCATCAGCTATGGAGCCCTGACCCGCAGCCTGGGTCTGCCGAGCCCCATCTGGATCGTTCAGGTGAACGAGTATAACCTGGTTTGGGTCTGTTTTCTGGCCACGGCCTGGGTCCTTTCGGTGAACAAGCACGTCCGCGTCGACATCCTCATGTCCAGGTTCGGGCGAAAGGGGCAGAACGTCCTCCTCTTCATTCAGGACGTGGTGAGCACGCTCCTGTGCGCGGTCTTCTGTTACCTCTGCAGCCTGTCCACCTGGGAGCACTTCCGGGAGAAGGTGATGGACGTCGGGAGCATCGACGTGCCCAAGGGGTGGGTCCTCATCGTGATCCCGATGGGGTTCCTCCTCCTGACGCTGCAGTTCTTTATCAGAGCGCTCCGGGACATCCGCCGGTTCAGTACCGGCGGCGGACCGGGAGGCGCCCTGACAGGGGGCGAAGGGGCGGCAGCCCCCGCAGAGAAGGGAGGCTGAGATGGAGTGGTGGGCTTCCCTGATCCTGGTCGTCGGCGGTCTCATCTTCGTTCTGCTCCTCGGCTTCCCCGTGGCCTTCGGTTTTCTGCTGACCGACCTCGTCTTCACCGCCTACCTGATGGGTACATCGGGTCTGGAGATCCTGAACCTGCAGATCTACGGGTCCCTGGCCTCCTTCGTCCTCTCCCCGGCGCCCATGTTTATCCTGATGGGTGAACTGATGTTCCACTCGAAGCTGGCCAACGACACCCTGGATGTGCTGGACCGGTGGCTCAGCTGGATCCCGGGTCGGTTAAGCGTGCTGGCCGCGGTCAGCGGGACGATCTTCGCGGCCACCAGCGGCTCCTCTCTCGCCAACACGGCCATGCTCGGGACCGTCCTCGTGCCCGAGATGAGGAAGCGCGGCTACAGCACGTTCATGGCCGTCGGGCCGATCATCGGCGTGGGCGGGCTCGCCATGCTGATCCCGCCCTCCGCCCTCGCCGTCATCTTCGCCAGCGTGGCCCAGATCTCGGTAGGCCAGGTGCTCATGGGCGGGGTGATCCCGGGCGTCCTGCTGGGGGCGATCTTCTGCGCCTTCATCGTCCTCTGCGCCGTCATCAAACCTTCCTGCGCCCCGGGTTACCGGACGGAGCCGACGACCCTTTCGAGGAAGCTCGTTCTGACCGGCAAGTATCTCGTGCCGGTCGGCTTCATCATCTTCTCGGTCCTCGGGCTGATCTTCCTGGGTGTCGCCACACCCACCGAGGCGGCCGCCCTGGGCGCCCTGGCCACCCTGGTCGTCAACATCTTCATGGGTCGTTTCAACTGGCCGATGCTCAAGGCATCGATGAAAGGGTCCCTGGAGGTAACCGCCATGGTGCTGATGATCGTGGCGGCCTCCAAGACCTTCAGCTCGGTCCTTGCCTTCACCAACGCCACCGAAGGCATGGTGGAGATGGTCCAGGGGCTTTCGGTCCACCCCATCCTCATCCTGGTCTCCATGCAGGTGATCGTGGTGGTCCTCGGCTGCCTGATGGATCCGGTATCCATCATGCTGATCACCATCCCCATCTTCATGCCCATCGTCACCGCACTGGGCTTCGATCCCATCTGGTTTGCCGTGATCATGCTGGTGAACCTGGAAATGGGCAACATGACCCCGCCTTTCGGCATGCTGATCTTCGTCATGCAGGGGGTGACGCCCAGGGATGTGACCTATGAGAAGATCGTCTGGGCTACGGTCCCTTACATGCTGTTCGACATCCTCGTGATCGGGATGGTGATCGCCTGGCCCCAGCTCGCCCTTTGGCTGCCGAGGATGTTGGGGGAATGAATACCACCAGTTCACTGGCGGTATCGGAACCCCCCCCTGGAAGGGGTCTCACACCAGCCCCCCTGTCGTTCACAAAGATCCGATGCAATCGCGGGGTAACTTATGGTGGTTTTCTCGGTTTTCTGTTTGTAGGAGCAACCTCCCGGTTGCGATTTTCTCCGATCCGAAAGAATCGCAAGCAGGAGCTTGCTCCTACAGAAACGACCGTTCCCGGTTACTGATGAAAGTTCTGATCCTTTTGAACCTTCGGTGTGCGCTCGTCGATCTTCCAGGAAGTGATTTCTTTGTTCTCAGTACTAATCACCGGCACAGCCATTGTTCATACCACTGGCATGCCAGTGGATTATTCCTTCATTCAGGGGGAAAAAGAAGGAGATCCTCTTTCCAAAGGGGGACCGAGGGGGAGATTTATGGTCTGAGGCCCCAAAGAGGCCATGAAGGTCTCACGCCCCGAACCCGAGGCTCTTTGCATTACCCGCGTAGATCCTCTCCTTGTCTTCTCTCTTGAGGGGAAGCCCTTCCACGAACCCGATACACTCCTCCATATCCTCGTAGGGGTAATCCGTGCCCAACAGGATGCGCTCCTTCCCCATCGCCTCATATGCGCACTGGAACGCGGGCTGGTAATAGTTGCCGCTCGTGCTGATGAACACGTTGTTCCTGAGGTATTCGCTGGGCTTCTTCTCCAGCTTGGGCCTGGCCTTCGGATCGAAAGGCCTCACATACGCCCAATCCATCCTCTTGAACAGGAAGGGCAGGCCCTCACCCAGGTGGCCCAGGATCATCGTGAGCTTCGGGCACTCGTCGAAGATCCCGCTGTAGATCAGGCGGAGCATGCAAAGGGCCGTGTCAATGCCGAACCCGAAGGCGGCGCCTGCAAGGGCAAACCCATAGCCCTTCATCTGGGCGGCCGCGGGGACCGTCGGATGAAGGTAGATGGGGACACCCAGTTGCTCGGCCCTTTTCAGGATCGGCCGATAGGCCGGATCGTCCAGCATGGTGTCTCCGTAGTTCGAGTGGGTGTTCCATCCCCGGAAGCCGAGCTTCGTGACCGCCCGTTCGAGCTCATCCGCGGCCGCGGACGGGTCCCTGACTGCGAGCGCAGCATACCCCATGATCCGGTCCGGATATCTCTTGGTGACCTCGTACAGGCTGTCGTTGGCCTTGCGCGCAAGCTCGGTCCCGGTCTTCGGGTCCAGCTGCTCGAGCCCTGGGGCCGAGAGGCTGAGCATCTGGACACCCACACCGCACCGATCCATGTCCTGGATCCTCTTTTCTCCAAGGTCCAGGAGCCGGTTCAGGAGAGGATCGGCGAACGGCTGCCCGATCGCCCCGTTGTACCACAGCCGCCGGCCCTCCTTCTCGTCCGCAAACCGCGGGTATCCCGTGTTCCCGTACATGGCCTTCATGTAATCCTGGGTATAGAAATGGGCTTCGAAATCGATCTTCTTCATCACTGTTCCTCCATAGGATAGGGTCTTAGGTAGGGATCATCTTCTGCCGGCAACCGTTCGTCCGTAGGGCGGAGGACGGGTTTGCGCTTCGATAGCTCGGCACGAACGATTCGGTTACTCCGTTTGGATGGTGCACCGAAGGCACCGTGGATGTGAAATCACCAGCCCTTGGTCCACATCTCTCCGTCCTCGTAGACCTTTTCCGATTCGAGGTGGCCCTCCTCGGCATCGTTTTCGCTTAGGCGCGGCGGGTTGGGATCGTTCAGGACCTCGTTGTAGTACTCGTGCTGGATGAGCAGGCTCATGATGTCGTTGGTCCCGGTCCAGATCTGGGAGAGTCTTGCATCCCGGACCATCCGCTCGATCGGGAACACACTGGTATATCCGATCCCGCCGACGATCCGCATGGCCTGATTGCACGCATCCCAGCACATGTCGGTGGCGAACTTCTTGGCCTCGCTGACCAGGCGGCGGGCCGAAGGCAGACGCTCCTGAGCCGCCTTGCCTGCCGCGTGGGTCAGGGCCCGTGCGGCATCGAGCCGGGTGACGGCATCCGCCACCTTGAAGCTCACGGCCTGGAATTCACGGATCCTCTTCCCGAAGGCGTGGCGGCGATTGCTGTAGCGTGCAGCGACCTCCAGGGCCGCCCTTGCGAGACCGAGCGATCCTCCTGCAGAGGTCAGGCGCTCGGGGACCATCATGGAGTTGAAGATCTCGGCCCCCTGGTTCAGGCCTCCGATCAGGTTCGAGCGGGGGACCTTCACATCCTTGAAGACGAGGCGGCCCGTACCGCCTCCCCTGGTGCCCATCAGGTTGTAGAGATGTCCCACCTGGACCCCGTCCGCTTTTGCATCGATCAGGAGGAGGCTGATGCGCTCGTGGGGTTTTCCCTTGGGATTGGTCTTGCAGTAGACCACGAAGAAGTCCGCCCCGCTTGCAGCCACCACGAACCGCTTCTGGCCGTTCACCAGGAAGTGATCGGGCTTGAGCTCCGCAACCGTGGTGGCCCCGAAGAAATCGGAGCCGCCCCGGGGCTCGGTCAGGGCCTCGGCAGAGATCATCCGGCCCTCCAGCATGGGCTTGAGATAACGCTCTTTGAGCCCATCCGAGCCAAAGCCCTCCAGCGCCTGCCCGACAATGGAGGGCATGGAAAAGGCGCATCCCAGGGCCATGCCGAGGACCCCGATCTCCTCCAGCGCGGCGATCTCTGCGGTCCAGCCGAGCCCCCGCCCGCCGTATTGCGGCGAAAACCTCAAGCCCAGGAGGTTCCTCTCCCCGAGGGCCTGCACGAATTCCCGGGGATAGGTGATCTCGTCCCGGTCCATCCTCTTGAGGAGGTCGGGAGCGACCTCCCTCTTGACGAAATCCCTGACCTCCTCCTTGAGCGCCTTTTCCTCTTTCGTAAGCAGCACGTCCTGGAGCATCTTCTATCTCCCTCGAAGAAAAGAATTGGACAGGATGAACAGGATCAACAGGATAAGATTACATTACGAAGACAAAATTCTACTATGGAGGCCCCTAGAAGTATTTCTAAGCTCCCAATTGGGATTCCTCCGGTCAGGAGAGCTTGCAGGATGGGTTTCGCTCCGCTCCACCCATCCTACAGTGCGGTGACAGATTCGTGCCTCCCTATCCTGTTGATCCTGTTATCCTGTCTAAACTCTTCCCTGAGATGTGGGACTCGGCCAGCTTCAAGCCTGCTTCGAGCGCTGTCTTGTTCAGGTCGAGGAGGTCCTGAGGGACGCGGTTTTCCAGCACCTTCGTAACGGACTCCGTGCTCACCAGCCGTGTGAGGCCGAGCATGGCCCCAAGAACGCAGATGTTGTAAACGACGGGCTTACCGACCTTTTCCATGACCGTCCCATACATGGGGAGCGCAAGCTGCCGGGCATCCACTTTTCTCTCCTGCTTCACAAAGTGGCTGTCCGTGAGAAGCAGGCCGCCCGGCCTGATGCTGGAAGAGAACTTGGTGTACGCCTCCTGCGTGAGGCAGATGAGGATGTTGGGCTGGGTCACCTTGGGGAAGCGGATTTCCCTGTTGGAGATGATCACGTCGGCCCGGGTGGCGCCTCCCCTGGCCTCAGGCCCGTAGCTTTGCGACTGGACGGCGTTCAACCCCTCATAGATGACCGCGGCCTCCGCCAGGATGATCGAGGCGGTGATGACCCCCTGTCCGCCGGAGCCTGAAAAGACGATCCTGTACCTTTCCTTCTCCATGGCTACCGGCCCTTTCTCGATCTCTCCACGACCTTCGCATACTCGGCGCAGTATTCCGGCCGCTCTTCATCCACAAAGATTCCCCTCTCGATCAAGGTCTTGTCCTGCTCCTTCTTCCCGGAGCCGACCGGGGTGGTCCGGTCCCTGTAGTGGTTCATCATCTCCACGGCGTCCCCCATCCTGTTCTTCCTTCCGAAATAGGTGGGGCACTGGGAAAGGATCTCCACGACGCTGAACCCCTTGTGGCTGATCGCCTTCATCAGAAGGTCCTTCATGCCGGTTGCATGGTAGGTGGTCGTTCGGGCAACGAAGGATGCGCCGGCTCCCCTGGCAAGCTCCACGATGTCGAAGGATTCATAGATGTTCCCGAAGGGGGCGGTCGTGGCCATGGCGCCGTAACCGGAGAGGGGGGAGAACTGGCCTCCGGTCATGCCATAGATGCTGTTGTTCATGATGACGGCGGTGATGTCGATATTCCTTCGGGCCGCGTGAATGAAGTGATTGCCTCCGATCGCGAGGGCGTCCCCGTCGCCCATGGGGACGATGAGGGTGAGCTCGGGACGGGAGAGTTTGACGCCCGTGGCAAAGGCGAGGGCCCTGCCGTGGAGAGTGTGCAGGGTGTGAAAGTCCAGATAGCCCGATATCCTGGCCGAGCACCCGATGCCGGTCACCATCACAATGTCGTTCTTCCGGATCCCCAGTCCGGCAATGGCCCTGATGAGGTTGTTCATCACGATGCCGTGCCCGCACCCGGGGCACCAGATGTGCGGCATGAAGCGCTCTCTAATGTATTCTCTCACTGGCATTGACGCTCCTGCTCCGTTTGCCTCCTGAAATATCGTCAAGTCAGAGGTTTCAGTGTTCAGGTGTCATGAGATCGATGGATTACCGGCCGACACCCGGAACCTGACACCTGACACCCTGTCCTGTCCGATCCAACTGGCCTCGGGCGGCGGCAAGCGGCCCCGCTCACTTCTAACCTCCGACCTCTGTCTTCAGACGCCCCGCCCCTGGATCAACCGCAGGATGTTCCGGATATCGGTAGGGCTGATAAACACGCCGTCGATGCGGTTCGCCAGAAAGACCTTTTCGGGGTCATCGACCGCCTTCTTGACCTCTTGGAGGACCTGTCCCATGTTCATCTCCACCACCATGACGAACTTGGCCTTCTCGCACCTCTCCCGCACGATTTCAGCGGGGAAGGGCCAAAGGGACTGCAGCTCGATCAGCCCCAATCTCTCGCCCCGGGCCCTCCTGTTCTCCACCACGTGAAGGGCGGACCTGGCGGGCGCTCCATAGGAGATCAGCACCCCGTCCGCATCCTCCAGAAAGAACTCCTTGAACCTGGTGATCTCCTTCACCCTGCCCTCGATCTTGTCCACCAGGTGGCGCATGAGGCCGTGGGCGACCTGGGGGCTGTCGGTGGGGAAACCCCACATGTCATGGGCAAGTCCGGTCACATTGTACCGGTGGACCCCTCCGAAATCGCTCATGGGCAGCCGGCCGTCTTCCCTCGGGAGGTAGGGATGGTAATCGGTTCCCTCCTTGACCGAGGTCCGCAGCCGCTTGACCAGGGGGATCTCGTCGGGCTCGGGCATGACGAGTCTCTCCCGCATATGGCCGACGACCTCGTCCAGCAGCAGGATCACGGGCGTCCGGTAGGTCTCCGACAGGTTGAAGGCCTCCACGGTCACGGCAAAGAGGTCCTGATGATTGGACGCGGTGAGGGTGATGATGGCGTGGTCCCCATGCGTTCCCCAGCGCGCCTGCATGATGTCTCCCTGGCTCACGCGCGTGGGCATGCCGGTGGAGGGCCCGGCCCGCATCACGTTGACCACCACGCACGGCACCTCGGCCATGATGGCGTACCCGATGGCTTCCTGCTTCAGGGAAAAACCGGGGCCGCTGGTGGCGGTCATCGACTTGAGGCCGGTGAGAGACGCCCCGATGATCGCGCACATGGAAGCGATTTCATCTTCCATCTGGATGAACTTGCCCCCCCTTTCCGGAAGGCGTCGCGCAAGGGCCTCGGCGATCTCCGTGGAGGGTGTGATGGGGTAGCCTGCGAAGAAATCGACACCCGCGTAGAGGGCGCCTTCCACGCAGGCCTCGTTCCCCTGCAGAAAGAGGATGTTTCCGCTCATGGGTCTTCCGATTCGGGACCTCCTTGCTCCTGCCTTACCTCTATGGCCATATCCGGGCAGCGGATCTCGCAACCCCCGCAGGCGATGCAATTTTCCGGATGGGACCAGGCGGCCTTGTCGCGCTCATCCCTGGTCAGCGCCTGCTTGGGGCAGAAGGCGATGCAGATGCCGCATCCTTTGCACCACTCGCGGTTGATCTCCACAACAGCCCTTTTCACGGCCTTGCCCTTGGTCTTGGTCATCACGTACTTCGTCTCCGGAAATCGAATGCGTTCTCAACATAGCCGGAGGGAAAGGGAGCGTCAAGAGGATGTCCAGGATCGCGATCTCTTGTTCGTAATCCGTCCGAAAACCCCTTCGCGAAAACCCGGAAGGGGCCAAAAGGCCCCTTCATGCGGCGTTCGACGCTCCTTGTGTGGAAGGCGCTCACTGCGGCTCAGGTGAAGAACTGACCGCCTCTACGGTAAACTCGCTCAGGTTTTCAGGGAGGCTCTCGATCACAATGGAAAACGGGATCTGCCCTTCGGCCTTGACTCGGGCGTTGGCATTCTCCCGGCCGGCGCGATTCTTCAATTCCTTGTTGATCTCCTCTATGCTCATGGTCTTGAGTTGCTCTTCGGCGAAGACATTTCCGGCGTAGGCGAGCTTGGTCTTCACGACCTGGCCCTTGTCGTCCAGCAGGGAACCTTTCACCAGGATGAAGCTTCTGCCCTTCGGATAGTGATTGGTGACCACTCCCTGGATCACAAACAGCTGTCCCTCTTTATCGGACTGGACGAAGCCGCCCTTGACATTGGCGAAAGAAAGCCTGGCCACCCCCATGTCGGAGACGTCTACCTTCTGGGGCGGTTTCAGGAGGGAGAGACTTTCAGGAAGCAGACCGGGGGCGAAGTAGTAGACCGACGCCGTACCCGCCAGGAGGATCAGTACCAGGATGAGAATGACCGGCAGAGCGCGAAAGGACTTCTTTCCCTGGCGGGGAGTCTCGGCCTCTTCATCCGGTTCTTCCAGATCCAGGTTTTCATGATCCGGCGGCCGGTCACCGACGGCGTCCTCTTCGCCCGGGACCCCATCCATCGGACCCGCAGCCGGGACCTCTTCATCCAGCGCCTTCTGGAATGCCTGGTCGAAATCCACGTCGCGGCCCGTTCCCGGCCGGGATTCCTCCCGTTCCGCAAGGATCGGAGGGGAGTCCAGGGCCACCGTCTCCTCCAGCTCCATGCGGCCGGAGCCCTTTCCGGTCTCCGGCTCAGGGGGATATGCGGTGAAGACATTCTTGCAGACCGAACATCTGACCTTGGAGCCCTCTCGCTTCAACAGGGCCTCGTTCAGGTTGAATTTCGATCGGCACCCCTCGCATTCAATGATCATGGTTGCCCTCCATCTTTCGTTGCTTATTTGAGCACACAAATGTCCGGCAGGTACCTGAACTGTTCGTCATAGTCCAGACCGTATCCCACAAGGAAACCCTCCTGCACCTCGAACCCGCAGTAATCGATGTGAACGGCCTTCTCCCTACGCTCTTTCTTGTCGATCAGGGCGCATAGCCGAACCGATTCAGGACCCATCTGCCGCAGCCCGTCGATGATGCGGTTCAAAGTCAACCCCGTATCCACAATGTCTTCGACAAGGATCACAGGTTTACCAAAAAGGGGGAGCTGAACCTCCCTGACGAGCTTCACATCCCCGCAGGAGTTTCGGCCGGAACCATAGCTCGAGGCACCGATAAAGTCGATCTGACAGGGGATCGTCAGGTGCATGACCAGATCGGAAAAAAAGAAGACGGCGCCCTTGAGAACCCCGATAAAGACAGGTTCTCTCGAACGATAGTCAGAAGAGATCTCGGCCGCCAATTCGCCGACCCTGGCCAGAATGGCCCGGCGCTCTATGAGGATTTCCCTGTTCATTCCCGGTTTCCTTTCGCCATGGGAGGCATCACACCGGCCGATCAGATTTTCGTTGCCTGTGCACCTTACGGTATTTACTTTGTTTTGTCAATGGGATAAGCGGCGACAAGGTCCACGGGTCCGGAAAGGTCCGGGGTCCGGGGACGACCGGCGCGCTCCCGGAGCGCCGGCGCGGCGTGTGCCGCAGGAGTGGGGAACGCATGACCCCTTATTGGTCCAGGAACGGGAGCGGCACCTCCTTCCTGTATGCAAGGGCCTGGCAGGAGGCGATCAGCACGTCGTTGCGGTCTCTCACCTTGATTTCATAGGTCGCGGTCTTGCGGGAACGGTGGATCTCCTGCGATTCGGCTCGGAGGGTGGAGCCTGGTTCCGGCGGGTTGTGGTAAGTCAGGGTCATGCTCAAGGCAACGGCGACCGTGCCGTGCGCATTGCACGAGAACTCGAACGCCGCATCGATCAGGGAGAAGATAGCCCCCCCGTGGACCGTGCCGAAGATATTCGAATGGTCCTCCCGAGGCTTCATCTCCACCACCGCGCGCCCCGGCCCGAGTTCCACCAGGGTGATTCCGATCAGGTTTGCATACCTCTCCTGCCGTGCGCGCTTCTTCAGGGCTTCAATCGGGTCCTTGGTCACAGATAAACCTCCTGAGTTCCGGTATCGCTGAGATAACGAGCATCCAGAGACCAGCATCCAGCATCAGCCGGTGCAGGGGAGGGCCTTCGCTTCACGAAGGCTGGTGCCTCCGCTCTCGGGGTCCCCGCACCCGCCCACAGGCGCGGCCGGGAAATAGACATGGAAGGAGGTGCCTCCCGACCTCTCGCAATCACCTCTTTCCCTGCAGAAGACGCACCTGCCGATGTCTCCCGCGCACACATCGCTGTCCTTGGGCAGGTGACGACACCTTGAAGAGGTCATGGTGATCTTGAAGCCATATCGTTCTGCAAAGATCTTCATCCGGAGCAGATCGGCGCCCTTGCCACCGGCATTGAAGTCGAAGGGTCTCCTGGAGGAGTAGGCCATGGTCTCCTGGGTGGTGAAGAACCCCTCGAAGATGCGGATTTGGTTCTCCGCGGTGATCCCGACGCCGCGGTCGGCCACCACCAGTTCGGCGCCGTTGCCTTTCTTCTGTACGATGACCTCTATCCTGCCCCCGTCAGGGGTGGCCTCCACTGCATTGCGGACCAGGCCGTCCACCACCTTCCGCAGCACCTCTACGGGCACGCAAATCCGGGGCACAGGATGCAGGCTGGTCTTCATCTCCACCTGCCGATGGCCGAACATGGACCGCAGGGGTTCGATCCGCTCCTTCACAAAAGTGTGCAGGGAGACCTCCGCAGGCCGGGCCTCCCGAGGCCCATACACCTCGCCGATCCTCCGGCGGATGGATTCCACCAGGGGACCTTCTCCCGCCATGTCGGCCGCGAAGGCCTGGAGCTGATCCTCGCATTGGTCGAGGAGAAGGTTCAGGAGGTCATGGACCCTGTAGGACCTCCCCTCCATGATGTCTTCAACCTCATACTGAATACCGAGGATGCGGTCGAGGTTCCTTCGGGCCCTTTCGATGGTCGGTTTCCAGCTCTCCTCTGGCAAGGCACCCATCCGCCTGGACAGGATGTTCAGACAGGCCAGGAGAACGGCGACCGGGGTTTTCAGCTCGTGGCTCAGACGATTGATCATCCTGTCCTTGGCCCGGTTGAGGCTGCTCACTTCCCTGTACGCCCGTTTGATCTCCCGGGAAAAGCGGGCGTTCTCGATGGCGGGGGCCACCGTGGAGCCGATCATGCTCAGGATTTCCACATCCTCCTGATCGAAAGCGGACTCCTTCTTGTTGATGGCGCAGAGGACCCCGATGATGCGGTCGCCGCTCTTTATCGGGACGTCGAGCATGGACCGTGAATTGTATCCAAGCTGTTGATCGACCACTCCATAGTAGTCCGGATCCTTGGACGTATCATGGACGATGATCGGTTCGCCGGTCTTGATCACCTTGCCGGAGACCCCCTTGTCCGCCGGATATCGGATCTCCTTGGCCCTTTGCTGGGTGGCTTCGTCGTCGTAAGCGGCACCCAGAAAAAAGAGCTCCCCTTTCTCCTGATCCAGCAGGATCACCAGGGCGCCTTCCACCCCCAGGACCCTCCTGACCTCTCCGCTGACGTAGTCGAGCAGGTCTTCGAGATCCGGATAGATCGGAAGGGCCGTGCTGATGTGGATCATGGCCTCCCGTATCCTGGCCAGCTGTTTCTCCTGGGTGATGTCCCTCAGGAGAACCAGCTCCCCTGCGGGTTCGGAGTCTGCCTCCGAAAAGACCACCCCCCTCATGAGCACATCCAGCAGCCTTCCGTCCTTGGTGAGCCTTCTGCTCTCGTGCCGAAGGATCATCTTATCCCTTTTCAGCCTCTCGATGCTGTTGCGGACCTCTTCCTCGTGCTCGGGGGGGACGTACGGAATCCGCTTCCCCTGCAGTTCTTCCAGTGTCCAGCCGAAGGTCTCGGTAAAGGCAGGGTTCAGGTAGGTCACTTTGCCGTCGAGCGTGAAGACCACCAGGGGATAAGGGAGAAAGTCCAGGAGGGTCCTGTACCTCATCTCGGCGACGTGGCTTGCGTCGTAGGCCCACTGAAGCCGCAGCTCCGACTCCCGCAGCGCCTCCTGAGCCCGCACCCTCTCGGTGACATCCCGGGCAATCCCCCTGAAACCCACCCTCTCGCCTTCAGCGTTCGTGATCAGGTTGGCCGAGAGCTCCACGTGCCGGGAGTGGCCCTCCTTATCGATGGTTTCCCAGAGAAGATCGGAGATCCCTTTGCCCGTGCGGTATATTCCGTTGAAGAGGTCGAATGCAGCCCTGGCCCGGTCCGGATCCATGAACCTGCTGAAATTCCGCCCACGGACGTCCTCTTCCGGGTAGCCGAACACCTTGCATAGGGCCTTGTTGAAATAGGTGAAATTGCCCTGAAGGTCCACCTCATACACGCCGTCGTCGATATTCTCGATGAATGCCCTGTATCGCTCTTCGGAAGCCCCGGAACTCTCGGAGGAGGCATCGGACGTGCGGCTGTTTGAGTTTTCGGGCCGACCCGCATGTGCGGGCCCGGTCCCTTGTTCTTGGGTCTTCTTCATGTCGTCCAAGAGGGCTCGTGCGTGGTGCTTACGCCCTGCCGTGAGCGGTGCGCTGTGCTGCGCGATTGGGCGGAATCACAACTGTAGCGGAAACCAAGCGTCTTTGCCACGACATTTTTGTTGTCATCTTTTTTCCTGCCGTGTTAGTTAAAGTGCCCATCCGGAAATGATATATTCGGATGTGCGGGGATCAGCGATCGGCAGTCAGCGGTCAGCTGAAGAGATAGAGGAAGCATGTGTTTGGCTGAAGGCTGAAAGCCGACGGCTGAGAGCTCGATCCGGAAGTCCTGGATCTCCGGATCGGCGCTGGTTGGCCGGTGTGCGTCAGAAATGGACTATCTCTGACGGAGGGAGGAATGGCATGAAGAGAAACAGGTTTGCTGCACTCATGGCTGCAGTCCTTCTTTTTTCCGCAGGTGTGGCCTGCGCCGCAGCCGAAGACCGGGTCCCGGGGCCGCGGCTCTACCTCGAACAGACCAGCTTCGACTTCGGGAAGGTGGTTGAAGGAGCGACCCTCGAGCATACCTTCAAGGTCTTCAATCGAGGGGATCAGCCCCTGCTGATCCACAAGGTCCGTCCATCCTGAGGATGCGCAGTCGCCTCTTTCGACAAGAGCATCCTCCCCGGAGGGGAGGGCGGAATCACGTTGAAGCTGGATACCCGGGGCTACTCCGGACGTGTCAGCAAGTCCGCGACGATCTATACCAACGATCCCAAGGCAAAGTCCCGCCTCATCTCCCTGGAGGCGTCCATTCGATCGCTCATCACCCTTTCGCCTGCAACCGTGTTCCTCCATGGTCAGGCAGGGGAGGTCGTAAAAGCGACGGTGGAGGTCAGGGCCGAAAAGGATGCGCCGCCGCTTCGCCTCGAACCGAGCCAATTCGATCTCGGGGAAAAGGTGACGTATTCGCTCGAAGAGGCGGAGACGGGAAAGATGTACCGGGTTCACCTGGAAAACGCGCCGGGCCTGTCGGGTGTCTCCTATGGCCAGCTGGTGTTCAAGACCAACTATCCCGAGAAGCCTGTGATCAGCATCCTGATCCGCTACCAGTTCGGGTCGTAATCGTCGAGGAGGGATATTCCAGACGCAGAGCACGCGGGACAGTGTGTTTTCTCCAGGGCGGGAGAAGAATCGCCCTGGAGAGCCTCTCTGCCCCCGCTCTGTCATCTGGTTTGCTCTCCCAGAGATGGCTCTCTTTTTGCATTGTTCAGTCAGGTAGCACGTATCAAGAGCCTCTTTTCGTCTGACGGCATCTCCCGTCGGACAGAAAGAAGGTTTTTTCTCTGCGTACTGCGGTAAAAAGTCTTTTTGATCCCGAGCTGCTGATTCGCAGGTTGGCATGAGAGAAGGAGTCAAACGAGTGGTCAAGCTGGTGGAGATCTTTGCCGATGGAGCCTGTAGCGGAAATCCCGGGCCGGGGGGGTATGGCGCGATCCTGAGGTATGGCGACAAGGTGAAGGAGATCTCCGGTTGCGAGCTGAGGACCACCAACAACCGCATGGAGCTTCGCGCGGTCATGGAGGCCATCCGGTTGATCAAGAGGCCGAGCAGGATCAGGGTCATGACGGACTCCACCTATCTGGTCAAGGGGATGACCGAGTGGGTGCCGCAATGGATCCGGAAGAACTGGATCAGCTCCACCAGGAAACCGGTGATGAACCGGGACCTCTGGGAGGAGCTGATCGAGCTGAGCCGGCCCCACCAGATCGAATGGCAGTGGATCAGGGGACATGCCGGGCACATGGAGAATGAGAGGTGCGATCAGCTTGCAAGGGCCGCCATCCTGAAGTGCCTGGAAGACGCGGCAAGCGGCAAGCAAAGGTGAGGATCAGCGCCACAAAGACTCGTGGCGGATCTTGGCTGTCTTCAAAATGACTTGACTTTTTGTAAGGAGTGAAGATAGCTTACGCCGCAATTTCGGCCGGATACCGATTCACCTTCACTCGAACAGGAGAAGGCCATGAAATGCCCCAAGTGTAATTACGTCAGTTTCGATTACAACCAGACCTGTCCCAAGTGCGGCAAGGACATCAGCGTTGAGCAGGAGAAACTGAACATCCCTGCGTTCAAACCCGCCCCACCTTCTCTCCTGGGCGGGTTGCTTGGGGAAGCTCATCCGGGCGGGTCGGGCGATATGCCTGAGACCGATCAACCGTCCGGAATTTCACTTGAGGATGCCTCCAGGGTTGCGGTCGCAAGTGCAGAACTGGACGATTCCCAGGAGATCGATCTGGGACTGGAACTGCACGAGGACAGGGAAGGTCTTGATCTGGAGGGGATCCTCGAGAAGCCGGAGCCGGGTATCGAGCCCGGTGACCTTTTGGGAGATTCGTCCGCGGCCAAGAGGTCGAGTGAAGGGGAGACCGAGATCGTCGGTACCATCTCCCTGGAAGAATCCGAAGTGTTTCCTGTTTCCGGTGAAGGGAAAACCGAGGAACAGGACGAGATCTCTCTCGAGCTCGAAGAGATCACGATGGAGAGCGCGGAGCCGGAAGAAGAGAAAGGCGTTAGAGAGCCGCCCGAGGAGATGGTCGAGGCCGATCTCGGGGATTTCTCCCTGGAGGATGCGGGCATCAGCCTGGAGGAGAAATCCGAGCCGCCTCTCTCCGATACCGGAGCGCTGGCCCTCGATCTCGGACTGATCTCGGAAAAGGAGGGCAATGCGCCTGCCGCAAATGAGCAGGATGAGATCACCCTGAGCCTTGACGATCTCCAGGTCAATGAAACGGGGCAGCTCGAGATCGGCAGAAACATCGCCGCCATCTCCAGGGCGAAAGAGGCCGCCGCCCGCACCGAGGCTCCCAGGACAGAACCGAGACCCGAGACCCCCGTGGAACCGGAAGAGAAGGAGGCCGAAGACGACCTGAGTCTTCTCCTCGCCGACGATGCGATCGAGGTCTCTTCAGATCCCGGGGAGTCTGTGCAGACGCTGGATCTCGAGAACCTGGACCTGGAGCTGGACCTGGAAGGGCCGGAGCGGAAGTGACGCGCTTCGGGACAGTAGGAACGGTCGAACAGTGGAAAGATGGAATAATGGCGGTAAGAGGCTGCTGAAAGAGTCTCCTTTTCGTCCCCGTGAAAACCAGGATCCGGAAGCACATGAGATCCCTGGATTCCAGCTTCCGCCGGAACGACGGCGACAGCGCCTGGGGCGGTTCTTCAGCCAGCCAAAGCGATAAAGCAGATCTTGCAGCGCATTCATCTCCAGGTATTTGGGTTTAATTCTTTCCATATTCCATCATTCCCAATGATTCGTCTCCTTTCTACTTTGGTCTTGACCTGAGCAGCACGCCCCATTTATAATTCCTCCTGTGCCGAGATAGCTCAGTCGGTAGAGCAGGGGACTGAAAATCCCCGTGTCCACAGTTCGATTCTGTGTCTCGGCATACCGAAAATTCAGTTCTTGAGGGGGGTTAGCTTAGAGAGGCGACCCCCCTTCTTTTTGCCGGTACCGCCTTGAAGTAATAATGAAGTAATTTCACCGCCTGAATTCGTGTTCAGGTGTTCATCAAGCCTTTGCATCGCTTCCCGGGCCTCACCCTTGTCCACCGTATTGTATCGCTCAAACATGGACGTGGTCTTATGACCGGTTATCTTCATGATGACGCTGCGGTCCACCCCGGCCTTTCTCATATTGGTGTTAAAGGTGTGCCTCAGATCATGGAACGTAAAATTCTCTATCCCCGCATTCTCACATGCCTTCTTGAAAGACTTGTATATCCTCTGGATGTGCTTCCCGCGGTAAGTGAATACGAATCCGTGATCAATCCGCCTTACCTTGTTTCGCGCCAGGAAAATATCCTTTAGAACACCGTTATAATAGATACGCCTGGGCTCCGATGTCTTGGTGTCCTCCTCCTCCAGTTCTATAAAGCCTTCTTTGGGATCCACCCTTTTCCATGTCAGGCCCAAGATCTCCCCTAACCTCATTCCAGTGTAATAGGCGGTCACGACAACATCAGCCGCATATTCTGGCAGATGGGACAGCAGCGCCTGGTATTCTCCATGGCTGATCACCCTGTCCCTTTTGTTGTTTTCAGGGAGCATGGGTACTTTGAGGCACGGGTTTTTTTCCACCAAATCCTCCCTGACAGCCAGACTGTAAATCCGCTTCATCAGGGCATGCATCCGATTCACCGTTGCGGGCCTGTAGCCTGTACCCTTACAGCAAGGCCTATCCAGCATCTCCTGCTGGAAGCTCTCGATCATCACGGGCCTTATTTCCCGGGCCAGCTTCTGCCCGAAGTACTCAACCAGATGCTTTGATCTTTCCACATCCTTGACGTAACTTTTCTTCTTCTTGGCAACAGGCAGTCCAAGATACCAGTGAACCAGTTCTACAAATTTGAAGTCCTTCTTGGCTTCCAGGCCCAGGTGCTTCTTTTTCTCCCACTCCACCATCTTGTTGGCGAAGGCACGGTCCGCAAGCCTCTTGCTCTGCCCCGCCTTTTCACTGGTGTATCTTATCTTGCCGGTAGCAGGATCCAGGGCGCGAGGATACTGGATGATCCAGGGACCGTAAGGTTTTCCGTTTTTGCCCTTCCTTCTATAAACTCCCATTGGCACAACTCCTTTCTACTCGAAAGGAATTGGCAAGACAGGCAAACCGTGGCATCACCTCCTTTCCGTCCCTCCTGTTTCTCCCCTTCACCGCTTCGTTGGGGGGAGAATTTTCAAGGGGAGATCTGGAAAAAAGGCTACCCAGTGGACCCCCGTCTTGTCAATCAGTTTACCCGCGGGAGCCGGTCAAGGTATTGATCCACCTCTTTCCTGTCCCATTTCAGTAGCCTTCCGATCTTCTTGGTGGGAATCGGGAACGTCCCCAGACTGATCCTGTTCCTGATGGTCTGGGGCTTAAGCCCGATGTATTCGGCCAGTTCCTCGATCCCCATCATCCGCCTCTCCAGCTTTTCACTTGTCGGTTGCATGATCTCCTGACCCGGATTTTTTTGATTCCTATCGAAGTAATGTCAGGGGAACCCCGAAAGGGGACAAAGTTTTTTTAGATTTCGCAGAAATTTTTTCACGGAACTGAAGAGAACGGATTGGGAGGCGGGGCATAATTGTGGGGTCTTTTCCCCCAGCTGAAGAAGAATGCACAATTTCTTGTGCAATGGGCTGCACAGATTTCTGTGCAAACATGGTTGATTGCGCGCCCTCCTTAGAGGTCTTGCGGATAACTCGAGCGCCTACTTAGTAACGAGTTTCCAGTACCTACTCATGATACGTATTTACGGAGCTCTTGCCTCCAACGCAGGCACGAAACCTGCTTAGATAGATGGTCCCGAACAAAAGCCGTTTTTCGGAGCGAAACCGCTTCGAACACGAGAAAGGAGGTCTTGAGAAGTCGAGAGGCGGAGGTTTGCAGGAAGACCTCTCAATGGGAAACGGAAACTGAGTTCAAAATTGAGGGATTCGTTTTTTCGCAAGGGCAGGGAAGGAGCACTCCACGGTCTAATTCTGATCA
Organism: Deltaproteobacteria bacterium; assembly: GCA_020060215.1. The sequence goes on from JAGVAP010000134.1 coordinate 42,186, forward strand.
AACCCAAAAAGGTCGACATGTGGGTGAGAATGAGAGCGGATCTGGGAGCAGTCTTTTCGGTCAGGTGAAACGACTCCAAACTACCAAGCGAGGGAGATCCTGCATTAACCGGTTCTCCCCCCGGCCTCCTCCTCACTCGGTTCGAGTTTCTTGGGTGCGATAAACCCGTGATGCCGCCGGCCCATCGGTTGGGTCATCTTTGACCAGAATTAGAACGGCGCATATGCCCCTTTAAGACCACGCTCCCTTTCCTCCCTTCTGCGATATCCGCTTCCCAGTTAATCAACCACCGATCCCTCTGGTCATTGACCATGTACGAGTGTCGCTGCCCGAACGACGGGAAGATGCTGGCCCATATTGCCAGGCCTCCACTTCCTGACCTTAGGCTCGATCACCTCTGCGCATGCGGCAGGAGGGTGAAAGCCAAGGTCCTGGTGGAGGCAAGGACGAAGAGGATCGTCGCCGAGGTCCGCTGTCCTTGTGGCATTAGGACAACCAGAACTCTTGGGTATCTGGTCATCATCAAATGCAGGAAATGTAAAGCCGTCATCCAATTCTAATCTAACCCTTCAATAGAAAGCTCCGAGGTTCTCGAAGCCCTTGCTTTCAGCGCCGGGCCTATATCTTGGAGCTGAGACGAATCAGGGAGGACCTCGACTCCCCTCCGTTCAGGAGTCTCTACCGGAGGTTGAGAGAAGCACATCCCCTGCTCGCCCGATTTCCCACCCCCTTTGACCTGATCGACTTCTTCCACAAGCAAAACAAAGAGTATGAAACCAAGAATTCCATCCTCACCTCCCTCATCCGCGATTACAGGCAAGGGCATCCCTACGATCGTCTGGCGAGCCTCTTCATCGTTCTCTTCACGCCCGGGACCGTGAAGACCTACGCGATCGCCAGAAAGAAACTCCTTCACCTCGAGCCCGACGAGATCCTCCATCAGATCTCTCTCTTTCTCCTGGAGGAACTGAGAACCGGAGCGCAGATCAAGGAGAAGGCGGCAAGCCGCATCACGGGCAGGGTTCGGAACCTCATGAGAAGCTGGGTCAGTGAGCGGATCCGGGAGATCTCCGGGAGGGAGGAGCTTTCAGAAGATCAGATCTACCAACCACTCCCGGTCATCGAAAAAGGCGGGACCCGCGTCGACCTGGAAGATGCCATCCGCTTCCTGGACTTCTTCGTGAAGGAAGGTGTCATCACGGAGCGGGACAAGCTCGTGATCCTGGGCTCCAAGATCTCCAAGCGACCCCTGGCGGAGATCGCCGGCGACTCTGGTTCCTACCAGAAGATCAAGAAGAGGAGACAGAGGGCCATCAAGGCGATGGAGGCTCATCTCCAAAAACTAAGGAAGGCCTCCGCCAAGGGTTTTGGGCTAAGTCACGAAGATATCACCATTTTTGATCTCCTCCGCGACCTTCTCAAAAAAAATGATCCCCGATGAAAGATTTTTTGTCCCCTTTGGAACCCCCGCTGACATTACTCCATCAGAAGGCATTTTTCGCAACCGGAGGAGGCCCCCATGGCGAGAACGACAGCACCCGTAAAAAAGGACCATGACCGGGAAAAGACGATCGAGATCGTGAGCGAGACCTTTCTCGAACTGACCTTATCCCTGGAGGCGATCTTCCTCATCCACGGCGCGGACGAGGAGCTGGTGGAGGCGATCATCCGGAACATGGAGGAGGTCTACCGAGACGCCTTGAGAAACCTCAAGAGCCGGCAAGGGCGGAAGAAGACCTATCCCGCAGTGGAGAGGTTCCTGGGCAGGCTGGCGCCTGGGCGTTATTCGCCGCAGGAGAATCTGACCGACCTTTCCTGAGCCTTGTCGCTGCCGCTTGGGCGCGGCAGTTCGGTTCTTACCTGTGGTCGGGGTGAATGTCACAAGGGAAGGGAGGAACACGTTGTCATGAAGATATCGAAATCCAGTCTCACGAGCTTCATCACCTGCCCACAGAAGTACTTTCTCGGCTATGAATTGAGACTCAAACCGATCAGGACCTCCTCCGATCTCCTCGTGGGGAGATCCACCCATCACCTCATCTCTACGCACTTCACCAAGAACATGCAGAGCGAGCCCTGCGACCTCGATCGCGTCCTCGAGGAGTTCTGGTCTCCATTCAACCTGGGGAATACGGATTTCACGACCGAGCGGGAGCTCCAGAGCGGCAAGCAGGACTCCCTCCAGTTTGCGCGCCTTTTCCTCAGGGAAACTTCCCTCGATCCTTCCGAGGTGGAATACCGTTTCGCCCTCCCGGTGCTCGACATGGAAAGCGGCGAGGTGCTCGATGATGTGGACCTTGTCGGCGTGATCGATCTGATCGATCGGCCTTACGAAGCAATGAGGGCGGTCGAGATCAAGACGAAGACACGAAAGCCCGACGACTTCACCGCAACGACCTCCATCGAGCTCACCTGTTATGCCTACTGGCTCCGTTTCCTGGAGGACCGCTCCTCCGAAGGGATTCAGGTGAGCTACGCGAACATCGTGAAGAACAAGAAGCCCTACATCCACTGGCAGCATCAGGAGAGGAAGACCGAGGACTTCATCGACCTCTTCCGCGTCGTAAGGACCGTGACCCGAAACATCATGGACGGCCGTTTCTACCCCAACCCCGGCATCCACTGCAGCTGGTGCGACTACAGGGTTCTCTGCGCCAGGGATGCGGACGGCGTGAAGGAGAAATTTGGAGGCAAGGCGCTTGAGGATCTCCGGGAGAGGAACCTTGTCCGGATCTGATCGGACCTGTCCTGAATTGAAAGGAGGGAATCCGATGAGAAGGCTCATCATCATCGGGAAGCTCAAAGGCAAAAAATCGATGATCGTCGACCTTCAGGCCTACAGAGAGCTGAAGCCCGAGCGACTGGGAACAAGGAATCGTGAGAAACCGCGGCACAAAGAAGCGCCTTTTGGCGAAGCCGCAGAGAAGGGAGGCAACCATGTTGGTATTCCACAAGGCGGAAAGAAGGATGAGTAAACTCCGGCTCGGTATCGCCGGACCTGCAGGATCGGGGAAGACCTATTCGGCGCTTCTGATCGCCTTCGGCATTGGCGGGCGGGTAGCGCTGATCGACACGGAGAGGGGATCGGGCGAACTCTATGCGCATCTAGGGGAATACGATGTCTGCTCCATCACCTCCCCCTTCGAGCCCGAGAAATACACCGAGGCGGTGAAGGCGGCCGAGTCTGGTGGATACGGCGTCATCATCATCGATTCTCTCTCCCACGCCTGGTCCGGTGAAGGCGGGCTCCTGGATCTTCACGGACATCTGTCGGACCGGAGCGGCAACAGCTGGGCCGCCTGGCGGAAAGTCACGCCCAAGCACAACCAGCTCGTGGAGGCCATGCTCCAGTCTCCGTGCCACATCATCGCCACCATGCGATCCAAGATGGAATACACCCAGGTCACGGAGAATGGGAAGACCGTGGTCAAAAAGCTCGGCATGAACCCCATCCAGCGGGACGGCATGGAATACGAGTTCACCCTGTTCCTGGACCTCGATCTCGATCACGTCGCCTCGGCCGGCAAGGACAGGACATCTCTTTTCGACGGCAAGTTCTTCAAGCCTACGAAGGATACCGGCAAATCCCTTATCCGTTGGCTGGAAGAGGGACTGGTCGTTGAGGAGCCCGCAACCGGGAAGCAGGAACCGCAGGTCTCCGAACCTGAAAAGGAGAAGACCCAGGTTCAGGGGACCACGGAGCCAGACGCGAAGGCCGAGAGCAAAACCAGCGCAACCGAGCAGGAACCGGGCGGGGGAGGAAACGGCCTTCGGTTCCTCTTCGCAAGGCTCAGTTCTTTTGGCATCAGCAGGGAGTCCTACAAGGCCTATTGCCACCGCAAGTACGCGATCCAGTCCATGAAGGAGATGACGCCGGCACAGCGCGAGGAGCAGATCAAGATCCTCAACTCGCTCAAGAACAGTGATCGTCTCGAAGAGTTCAAGAGGATCCTCGCGGAGATCGGCTCCAAGATGGAGGCAAAGGAAACACCGGAGGCAAACGGGAAAGAGGCCGCGCCCGGCGCCCCTCCCGCGGATCCGGCCCAGGGCCAGGCACAGGAGTTCAATTACTTCTGAGAGATCTTCCACCCCGCGAAAGGAGGGGTCAGCGATGAGAGTCGACCAACTGAGGCTTAACGACTTCAGGTGCTTCCAGGATCTGGAGCTCAATTTCAAGAAACCCGTGAATTTCATCTTCGGCCCCAACGCATCGGGAAAATCCACGATCGCTGAGGCCATGGAGATGGCCTTTACCGGCAGGTGTAACGGCTTCAACCCGGGTTGGAGGGAGCGATCCGCCCTTGCCCGGCAGGGGAGCAACGAATTCAGGATCGACTTGGCCGTCGACCTCTCGTGCCAACACGGAGAGGCGGCCGTGCCGGCATCCCGCGGCCGGAAGGGATTGAAGATCGTC
>JAGVAP010000114.1 GCA_020060215.1 Deltaproteobacteria bacterium
CGGGGCGTACCTCGGGATCATCCTCGAGGTGATCCAGCTCATCTTGGCGAAATCCGGCGAGCTGAAGCTCCCCGGGTTCGGGGCCTTCAAGGCCAAGGCAGTCCCGGAGAGGGAGGGCACCAACCCGCTGACCAAGCAGAAGGTCACCTTCTCGCCCGGTATCAGGGTGAGCTTCAAACCAGGTAGGCCCTTCAAGCAGGAGATGCTCGGCGGGAGCTTCGCCGCCAAGGCGGAGAAGGCCAAGGCAGGTAAGTCCGGGAAACGGAAGAAGTAGAACCCCCTTCAGGGAGGGGATTGGAGTGTCGCCCCCGGTCTCCTCCCTCATTTTCCATCAAATGGAGCTTCATGATGGAACCGAGCATCGACATCCTCTTCGCTCCTGAAGACAGGCTCATGGACCTCCTCCTGAAGGAATTCCTCTCTGCCCGGAAGACGATCGACATTGTCGTCTACCTCCTTGGGTCAAAGACCGTGGCCAATGCCATCCTCAAGGCGCACCAGCGAGGGATCGCCATTCGGATGATCATCGACGGCAAGGTAGGGAGAACCAGGTATTCGGCGCATAAATCCTTGCTCAAGAAGGGCATCGATGTCAGGACCCTTCGTGTCAGCGGCGGCTCCATGCACACCAAGTTCACGCTGATCGATGGCATCAAGGTGATTGCCGGAAGCGCGAACCTCACCAATGACGCCAATTTCCGAAACCATGAGTTCATGATCGTCTCGGAAGATTCTGCGATCATCGCTGGCTTCTCCTCCAAGTTCGAGTCTCTCTGGACCACGTTGAATAAACAGACGCCCGGGTCCCGGGGAGAGAGGAACATAAGGAGAGAGGGGGGTAGGGGGGTGAGGGGTATATAAGGAATTGATTCAATCAATTGATCATTTTTTGAGGAAAAATGCAGGAGGATATCCATTTTTATGGGGTTTATGCACTTGCCCGTGCTGCCGGAATCGACCCGGAAACGGCCAAAACAATCGCCTTTGTCTCACAGTTCGTGGATGATGCCATTGATGATGAAACGATAATCCTTGCCAATCAGAAGGCCATCCTTCCCACCATCACCAGCCACAAGCCGATCGACTACGAAAATACCATCCCCGGAGATCAATGGAGGGTGTGGATACCCTTCCACTTCCTTCCAGGGAACGACCCTGAATCAACCACCTTCATCGAGAGGATGGTATGCCGAAAGGACAGCGACCCGGCCAGGAGGATGCTCGCACATGCACTCAATCCTGAGAGCAGTGCTTACTGGCCACACCTGATCGGCATTGCCGCCCATGTCTATGCGGATACCTTCTCACATTTCGGATTTGTCGGGATCGCCCATCAATGGAATAAGGTGAAGGGCGACTCCATCGAGGCATCGGAAGAACATTCACCGTCAATCCTCGACTACATCCAAAATAAGTTTGAGGACTTCAAGATGAGGTTTGCCGGCGGCTTTGCCGAGATGATCCCCGTGGGTCATGGATCGGTGGCGAGCTACCCTGACCGGCCCTATCTCAAGTGGCGATTCGAATATGAGGATGGGAACCACACCAAGGAGGAGATGGATCGGGACAATGTGGCCCATTTCATGGATGGGTGCAGGGGCCTGTATGTCTTCTTCCGGGATTTCTCTAAGATCTATCTCGATGGGCGCGAGTTCTGCGGCCAACGGGCATGGAAGGAAGTCATGGACCAGGTCGACTGGATCCTCAGGCGAGAGGCCCCCTTGAAAGAAAGGATCCGGACATGGAAGGATGCCATCTCATCAGGCCAGTTCTGCGATGTCACTGAAGTTGATTGTGAGATCAGCTATGACCCGGCTCTCTGGAGGCCCTGTGCGATCGGGGAGGCATCCCCGGAGGACTGCGACCCTAACCGATTCTTCATGGCTGCATGGTTTCACCGCAACTATGTCCTTCAGGAGCTGCTTCCAGAGATAGGAATCTTACTCTAAAAGCTTTTGCGAAGGGGCGCCAGATGGCATCGAGAAGGATTGAGGATCTTCATAAGAGCGTCAGGGACAAGGCGAAGGCCTTGCTTCATGAATGTGGAGAGCAAGGTATTGCCATCCTGATCACGTGCACCTTGCGGACTATGGAAGAACAGGCGGCACTCTACGCCCAGGGAAGAGAGGACGCTGCAAAGGTCAACGAACTGAGAAGGTTTGCAGGGATGCCGCCGCTTGGGCCTGAGAACAGGATTGTCACCAATGCGAGGCCGGGATATTCTCTCCACAACTTCGGGCTTGCCTTTGACGTGGTGTCCCTTGATGGCGGGAAGCCCATATGGGATACATCTCATCCCGTCTGGCAGCAGATAGGGAATAACGGGAAAGCCGTCGGACTCGAATGGGCCGGAGAGTGGAAGAGGTTCAGGGAGTATCCCCATTTTCAGTACACATCCGGTCTCACTCTTGCCGAGATCCGGGAAGGGAAAAGGCCTGTGATCGAAGCCGTATCTGTGGGGCTGTCATGATGATCAATTGCCATTGCCACATCTTCAGCCTGGACTATGTTCCGAAGGAGTTCCGGAATCGATTCCTCCTGGACACTCGGAATCCTGTTCATCGATTTGTCCACCGATTGCTCAGGACCATCCTTCCTGATGGGTCCAAACTCGAGACCTTTTTTGATTTTGCGTCCCTTACCATTTCCGAAATCGCAGATAGGCTGGTCCAAGAGATGGATGAGGCAGGAATCGAGATCTGCACGCCGCTCATGATGGACATGGAATTCTGCCAGGCATTCGGGGGCGGAGTGAAGAGTTTCGATGATCAGATCAAGGGGACGATTGAGGCGGTGGAAGTGGTGAACAGGCGGTACGGCCGGCCGCGGATGTTGCCGTTCGTTGCCGCCGATCCCCGGAGGGTAGATGTTGTAGATGTTGTGATCAGTGCACTTCAAGGAGGAGCATTCAAAGGCGTGAAGATCTACCCGGTCATGGGATTCACTCCGGATGACCGGAGACTCTATCCCATCTACGAACACTGCATGAGAAACGAGATACCCATCACCACCCATTGCGAGAACGGAGGCATTCCTGGGCTCGACGACTATTACCACCTGGCCCACCCCAGCTATTGGAAAACCGTTCTATCGGATTTCCCGGAACTGAAGCTGAACCTCGCCCACAATGACCGGACTGGAAGCTCATGGCAGCCGGTGATCAGAGACTTGATCATGAGGTATCCCAACATCTACACGGATATCTCCTACGACAGGGAGATGTTCTACAAGCCCGCGAGATATTTCAAGAGCATCAAAATGATGCTCAATACGCCCAAGGTTCAGGATAGGATTCTCTACGGATCGGACTGGTACATGGGAAGGTATCTCTGGACCGAAGCGTCCTACCTCAACTGGTTCACTTTGTACTCGAGGAAGATCCCATGGTGCCGCATCGGATTCACCGAGGAGGAGATGACGAGACTGATGGAAGAAAACCCCATGTCCTTCCTGGGCATAAACTGAATCAAAGGAACCCGTCGCAGGCATTGAACGGACTCCCCGTAAGCTCATCAAACCCTTCCTATTCATCCCCGCGCGACCCTTCCATTCACACCCTGCCTGAGCCTCCAATGAGATACAAAAACCCCAGCGAAAGCCTTTCGCAATTCGGATCCCGGACAGGAGAAGAGGATGGCCGCCCCCTGGACGGGCGCGGCTTTGCTCTTGGCAAGCCTGGTGGGTAGGGCAAGACCCTGGACGGGTCTTGCTGATCAGCCTTGATGGAGTCGGGCCTGGACGGCCCTCCTTGTGGTAGTGCATCGCTCTGTGCTTCAGGTCCGGTCTGAACGACCGGACCTGAAACAGCCTTGGTGAGTCCCACGAGATAGGTGGTTTGGCTGAGGAAGCAGGCTTCAACATCATTTACATGTAATGAGCTTTTAGGTGAGCCTGCTTACTATACTGCCCCCGCCCACCCGCCCCCTGGTTCCATGCTCAGTGCTTCCTGGACCGTGCCGTCACAGTTTTTGCAATCCGGATTTATCGCTGTCCAACGAAATGGAGCCCTTTCTGAGCGCTCTCTCCATCGTTCCGTTCACGCCCGCAAAAACTGCGCCGGCACTCCGCCCTGCTCGATTCCACGTCTTCCTCTATAACAATCCTGGTTCCACCTCCAAGAAGGACCCGCCCACCCACCCTTAAAGGAAGGACTCTTAGCCCCTCTCAACAACGCTTTCCATTGTCCCTCCATAAAGGGAGCAACTCAAGGTAGTAGGGCTAAGAGCTGCGAGGTCCCCCCAAAAAAGATCACTGCACCATATTCTAAAGGAGATCTTTTTTGGCTCCCCCACGCATCTCTAAGCCCTCTCCACCTTGACTTGCCCCCTTTATTC
>JAGVAP010000032.1 GCA_020060215.1 Deltaproteobacteria bacterium
GGCGCCGACCCTTCCCACCTCTAGATCCTGGTTCACCCCTTCGGGTCCGAGGACCCTTTTCAGGAACGTGGTTCGTTTCTTGTCATCCAGGATGTCCAGGTTCCGGCCGTCAGGCAGAGACTCCCTCAGGATCCGGAGGCAGATGGAATGAAAGGTCCCGCAGTTGAGCGTTGTGGCGCTTGATTCCCCAATGAGGCCTTTCAGCCTCTCCTTCATCTCGAAGGCGGCTTTCCTGGTGAAGGTCACGGCCAGGATGTTCCACGGTTCGACCCCGCGCGAGGAGACATGGTAGGCGATCCGGTGGGTCAACACCCTGGTCTTTCCCGAGCCCGCGCCAGCGATCACCCTCACGATCCCTTCTGCTAAAACAGCATCTCTCTGTTTTTCGTTGAGCTTCTCCAGATTCATCGTTCTATCCCCTGACATAACCCGGCCCATGCTCCGCGATCATGACGAAGTCCTGCTGCTGAAGGGTCCCGGCAAGCTCTTGGGCCAAGGCAAGGAGTTTCCGCCTTACCGGCTCGGTGTGGCCTTGGTAGATCTCTTCGGTGTCCACAGGCCCGATGGGGAATGCCCTGATTCCGAACAAGTCAAGAAGGGCATGGGCCGATCGGTACCCGGCGCCCCCTTCTCCTCCGCCATCGGTCCTGAATCCATCACCGGTAAAAGTGACCGTGCCGGTATCCCTGTTGAGTATGAGGTACCCACAGCAGAGGTCATTCGTAGAGACTTCAAACACTGCAACATGCTGATCTATGCTCCTTGCCAGGGTGTCCCTGAGCATTTGCAGGGACCTCTGTGTGATTCCAAACGCACGTTCCTCGAAAACCACCCGCCGGATTCTCATAAAGTCCTCCCTTCTGCCTGCCTGGGTTGCGCACGCAGACAGGTCATGCCGCCTTTTTTTCCTCGGGAATCTTGGTCACCTTCCCGTCTTCTATGATCCAGAAGTCGATCTCGGGGAGACCGGGGTTCTTGGGGTAGTACCGGCCGATGGTGGAGAAGACGAAGATGCTGTCTAACTCGCTCTTCACCTCCTGGATGAACCGGAAGAAAAACCCCCTGTTCTCCTGGTCCAGGATGTCGAGCCCGTCGATCAGCATGAACCTGAGGCCCGTGAGCTTCGAGAGGACTGATTGGAGTACGATGCCGGCCCTGAACCGTTCGCTCGCCGAGATGAGCCGGATTCCGGTTCTCGTCCCCAGGCCGTGATCGATGAGGAAGAGATCCACGTCCTCGTTGACATGCATCTCCATGGAGTACTTGCCCCCGGAGATCCCTTCCATGGCCTTGGCAAGGGACGCGTTCAGAGACTTGACCGCGGATGAGAGGAGATCGGCCATGATGCCTTTGGGAGAGAAGGCGAGGGTGAGGAACTCGAGCGTCTCCACTTTCTTTTCCAGGGCCGCCTTCTTTTGATGCTGCTCCGAAAGCGTGAGGAGACGCCTCTCTGTCTCAAGCTCCCCCTGAAGCTGCGCGACCTCTCCCTTGATGCGCTCGGATTCCGCGACCTTTTCCTGGTCGAGACCTGAAAGAACCTTTTCGGCCGTGGCCTTCGTGGATTCAAGCTCGGTGATACGGGAGAGCGTTTCTTCTTGGCGCTTTCTTCGAAGAAGGAGTTCCGAGATCCGAGCGTCAATCTTCGGTATCTCCCTTTCGGATTCCTGCAGGAGTCTCAAGTTCCCCTCAATCTTCTGTTGAAGCTTCTCCCTCCTCGAACGGATCTCGGCGATTTCGGACTGCAATGCCTTTCCGATCTTGGAAACGGCCGCGAGCAGTTCGGCGCTCTTGCATTTGATGGAGGGGGCCTTCGAGCCTGAGGAGATTTCGAGGAGCACGGGACAGGCGCCGTCGAAGCTCTCGAACTTCTTCTGGATGGCGTTCTTCCTCGTTTCCTCGGTATAGAGCAGAGATATCTCGCTCTCGAGATTCTTCCGAGCCTTGTTCAATCCTTCGATCGTCCGGAGAACCTCGATCCTTTTCTCTTCGAGCTGCTTCAGCTTCTTTGCTTCTGCTGCCTTGTCGAAGCCATTCGTCTCGGCCCGGAGCCGCTCAAGGGTGGAAGAGGCATCCTCCATCTCCTTTTCGAGTTGCCTCTTTTCCGCGACCGCCATGCCCTTAAGCTCCCCCAGACGGGTGTGGTGTCCGGTCAGCTTTTCCTGGACCTCCTCCACTTTTTCCCTGATCCCCTCAAGGGTCACGCCCTCTGGAAGCTGGCCTGTCAGGACGACGGACTTCATCTCCCTCTTCAGGAGCCTCCTCTCGTCGAATGCCTGCTGATAGGCCTGCTCCAGGGATTCGGGGACATCTCCGAGGATAGAAACGAGATTTCCTTCTGGATCGACTCTGTGTTTTTGGCAAAGACCGGGTTTGTCCCTGAGCCAGGATTTGAGGTGCGCTTCGATGTTCTCTCTCGTTACCCGGAGACCGAGAAGGTCGAAGACGATTCTCTTTTTCTCGTCCGGGTGGAGAGAGAAGAAATGGCCTGTGTCAAAAAGCGCCGCGAGCACCTCCTTACTTGTCCCCAGCTTCTTCGCGATCTCCTCGGGCCTGGGGGAGCACTCCTTGAGCTCAGGCCGGTGGACGATCTTCAATCCTTTCCGGACGCGGGATCCCGGCACGCCCGCGTCACCGTTTTGCGAGGAGAGATCGATGGCCAGATCGATCCTGAAGGCGTTGCTCCCTTGCCGGGCAAGGGCTGACCGTTCCTTCCAGCCCGGGTTGAAGCCGTTACACCTGCCGGTGAAGGCCATCTCCATGGCCTCAGCGATCGTGGATTTTCCCGACGCATTGGGGCCGAAGATGAAGTTGACTGGTTTATCGAAGGTGAGATCCAGATCCTGGAAGCACCTGAAGTCGTGAAGCCTCAGCTGATGGAGTCTCATACCAATTCCCCTCCTTTCACCGGAGATACTCAGAAGTAATTGAACTCCTGTGCCTGGCCCTGGGCCGGATCCGCGGGAGGGGCGCCGGGCACGGCCTCTTTCCCGTTTGCCTCATGCGTTTCTTTTGCCTCCGGTTTGGAGCCGATCTCCGCGAGGATCTTCTTGAACTCTTCCAGCCGGTCACTGTTCTTGAGCGAGTTGAGGATCTTGATCTGCTCCTCCCGCTGGGCCGGCGTCATCTCCTTCATGGACTGGATGTTGTATTTGCGGTGGCAATAGGCCTTGTAGGTCTCCTTGCTGATCCCGAAGGAGCCGAGCCTTGCGAAGAGAAACCGGAGGCCGTTTCCTCCTCCGCTCGGTTCCTGCTTCGGTGCGGCGGGTTTCTTCTCTTCGTTTGCGCCAGGTTCGGAGGTCTTGGAAGGAGCGTCCGGCTTCGGCTCCCGGCACGTGCCCTCGTTCTCTGGTCTCTCGACCTTCGCGGGCTCTTCACTGACCTTTCCCTCTTCCAGCCACCGGATGAGGGATTTGCCCGTTTCCTTGTTGGGCTTGAAGAACTTCCCGTCGAAAAGGGATGTCCTGTCTTTGCCGGCCGAGGCCATGTGATCGAGATCGAGGTCCAGGAACAGGGTGAACTCGTACTCCATGCCGTCCCGCTGGATGGGGTTCATGCCGAGCTTCTTGACCACGGTCTTCCCATTCTCGGTAACTTGCGTGTATTCCATCTTGGAACGCATTGTGGCGATGATGTGGCACGTGGACTGGAGCATGGCCTCCACGAGCTGATTGTGCTTGGGAGTGACCTTCCGCCAGGCGGCCCAGCTGTTGCCGCTTCGGTCCGAGAGATGACCGTGAAGATCGAGGAGCCCGCCTTCCCCGGACCAGGCATGGGATAGGGAATCGATGATGATGACACCGTAGCCGGCTGCCTCGGCTGCCTTCACCGCCTCGGTGTATTTCTCGGGTTCGAAGGGGGAGGTGATGGAGCAGACATCGTATTCCCCGAGATGCGCATAGAGCTCGCCCGAGCCCCTCTCCGTGTCGATCAGCGCCACCCGCCCGCCTATGCCGAAGGCGATCAGGAGCGCCGAATAGGTCTTTCCCGATCCTGCAGGTCCGGCAATGCCGAGCCTGAGCTTACTCATCCTTCTTTCCGCCTTGTGGAATTGCAGCATGGTTGCCTCCTTCTTTTGCGGCTTCGCCAAAAGGCCGTCTGCTGTGTTGCGCTTCGTCTCTCGTTGTTGCGACGTACCTCATCGTGTACGCCTCACTCCTCAATCCTCGCGCGCCTTGCATCCGGCTCTTTTTGCTGTGCCGTCTCTTTCGTCGGTTTTTCACGATCCCTTCTTCCCCGTCGCTTACGCTTCAGCTCCCGGTAGGCCTGGAGGTCGACGACCATCGACTTCTTCCCCTTGAGCTTTCCGATCATGCTGAGTCGTCTCATCGGATCCCCTCCTTTCGATTCAGGACAGGTCCGATCAGATCCGGACAAGGTTCCTCTCCCTGAGATCCTCGAGCGCCTTGCTGCCGAACTTTTCCTTCACGCCCTCCGCGTCCCTGGCGCAGAGAACCCTGTAGTCGCACCAGCTGCAGTGGATGCCGGGGTTGGGGTAGAAACGTTGGTCCATGATGTTTCGGGTGACGGTCCTGACGACGTGGAAGAGGTCGATGAAGTCCTCGATTCTCCTCTCCTGGTGTTGCCAGTGGATGTAGGGCTTCTTGTTCTTTATGATGTTCACGTAGCTCACTTGGATTCCTTCGGAGGCATGGTCTTCCAGAAAGCGGAGCCAATAGGCGTAACAGGTGAGCTCAATGGAGGTCCTTGCGGCGAAGTCGTCGGGCTTCCTCGTTTTAGTCTTGATCTCGACCGCCCGCATCGCGCCGTCGGGCCGATCGATTAGGTCTATGATCCCCACCAGGTCCACATCTTCGAGGACCTCGCCGCTTTCCAAGTCGATCACCGGGAGGGCGAAACGGTATTCCACCTCGGAAGGCTCAAGGGTCGTTTCCCTCATGAACAGCCTGGCGAACTGGAGCGATTCCCGCTTGCTGCTCTCGAGTTCCCACTCGTTCATGAAATCTGTGTTCTCCAGGTTGAATGGAGACCAGAACTCCTCGAGGACGCGATCAAGATCGCAGGTCTCGTTCTGCATGTTCCCGGCGAAATGCGAAGAGATGAGGTGATGGGTGGATCTCCCCACGAGGAGATCGGAGGAGGTCCTGATCGGTTTGAGTTTCACTTCATAGCCGAGAAAGTACTTCTGCGGGCAGGTGATGAAGCTCATAAGACTTGATTTGGATATCTTCATGATAACGTGTCCCTTCCTTCCCTTGCGACATTCACCCCGGCGACAGGTTTGACCCGACTGCCGCGCCCCACGCGGCAGCAACGAGGTTCATGAAAGTTCGGTCGAATTCTTCTGCGGCGCATAACGTCCCGGCGCCAGCCTGCCCAAAAACCTCTCCACCGCCGGGTAGGTCTTCTTCCGTCCTCCATAGCTCTTGAGGTTTTTCAGTGCGTCCCGGTAGACCTCCTCCATGTTCAGAATGATGGCCTCCACCAGGTCCTCGTCCGCCCCGTGGATGAGGAAGATCGCCTCGAGAGAGAGGGTCAGTTCGAGAAAGGCCTCGCTCACAATCGCGATCGTCTTTTCCCGGGCATGGTCTTTTTTCATGTGTTCCGCGCTTCTTGCCATTCAGAGACCCTCCTCCCTGGTGCGAAAAAAATGGCTTCTGATTGAGTAATGTCAGCGGGGGTCCCAAAGGGGACAAAAATATTTCATCGGGGATCATTTTTCTTGAGAAGGTCGCGGAGGAGATCAGAAATGGTGATATCTTCGAGATTTAGGCCAAGGCCCTTGGCGGAGGCCTTCCTTATTTTTTGGAGATGAGCCTCCATTGCTTCGATGGCCCTCTGTCTCCTCTTCTTGATCTTCTGGTAGGAACCCGCGTCGCCGGCGATATCCGCCAGGGACCTCTTGGAGATCTTGGAGCCGAGGATCACGAGCTTGTCCCGCTCAGTGATGACACCCTCCTTCACAAAGAAGTCCAGAAATCGGATGGCATCCTCCATGTCGACGGCGGTCACGCTTTTCTCAATGACCGGGAGCGGCTGGTAGATTTCATCTTCAGAGAGGTCTTCTCTGCCTGAAGCCTCCCGGATCCGCTCATTGACCCAGCCTCGCATGAGGTTCCGGACCCTGCCTATGATGCGGCTCGCCGCCTTCTCTTTGATCAGAATCGCAGGTCCGGTTCTCAACTCCTCCAGGAGAAAGAGTGAGATCTGCTGGAGGATCTCGTCGGGTTCGAGGTGAAAGAGTTTTTTCCTGGCGATTGCGTAGGTCTTCACGATCGCCGGCGTGAAGAGGACGATGAAGAGGCTCGCCAGACGATCGTACGGAGGTCCTTGCCTGTAATCGCGGATGAGGGATGTGAGGATCGTATCCTTGGTCTCATACTCTTTGTTTTGTTCATGGAAGAATGCGATCAGGTCAAAGGGGCTGGGGAACGGGTCGAGGAGAGGATGTGCTTCTCTCAACCTCCGGTAGAGTCCCCTGAACGGAGGGGAGTAGAGTTCCTCCCTGATTCGTCTCAGCTCCAAGGAAAAAGCCCGATGCGGAAAGCATGGGCTTCGCGAACCTCGGAGCTTTCAATTTGGGGTTTAGATTAGAATTTGACGATGGCCTTACACCTCTTACATTTCACCGTCACCAGGTACCCCAGGATCCTTGTCGTGCTCATTCCACAAGGACAGTGGACCTGGCCGATGATCCTCATTGTGGCGGCCTCCACCAGGACCTTCCCCTTGACACTCCTGCCGCACGCACATTCATGCGCATACCTCAACTCCGAAAGCGGAGGCCTGGCGATACGGGCCAGCAGCTTCCCGTCATGGGGACAGCGGATCTCGTACATGATTGCTTTGCCCGGGACAGAGGTTTGGAGAGATAGAACAGTGGAGGGAAATGACGCCGGTTCGGTTATTCGAACCGATCGCGGGCTTTTTTCGGGCAGACTCTCCCTGCTCTCATGGAATCGGCGCCCACGAGAAATGGATCGACGACGGTTCCGGGCCGGGGGAACAGAAGTATCCAAGGTCCTTTAAGGGTCCAGTGATTGAAAAAAAAGATGTTGTGATTTCCGGGGACGGGACTCAGATCCCCCGTTACTTAGTAGGCGAGGTATTGAGAATAGTAGGGCCAGAGGAGGGGAGTCTTGGAAAGAAGAGATACCTTGAATGAAAATCGGGGATCTTGTCCTTTGGATCGTCTCGGCTGCACACGCTTTACCGTTCTGTCTTCCATAATCATTCCTCGCTGGTCAGATAGAGTCAGGAGCAGAGCTCTGTCTTTTACGATAGCAGGTTCCATGCCTATCCAAGGGAAAGAAGCATTCTTCATTGGTGCGCCAATCCTGTGGCAGGTAAGTAATGGAAAATCAGCCATAATTCCGTGCAGCAGATATTTGTGAGGGTTTCAACACAAGGCCGTGCATGGGAAGGGAAGCATTGAGTTTATGCACAATTTTCTGTGCAGCCATGCACAAAAAATTGTGCATACTTCTTCAGGCGGGGGGGCATCTGGGGGCCTTTTCCCCCCGCCTTCTAATCCCCTCCCCTCGTTCCAAAAAAATTTCTGAGAACATGAAGAAATTTTGTCCCCTTTCGGGTCCCCCCTGACATTACTTCGATAGAGGGGGGGGGAAATGGGCGAGAATCTTGTTGAGACCGTGCATCTGCAGAATCAAGAAACTGCGGACCGGTATTTCGACCTGAGAAGGCTTTCCCGCTATTCATCCTTTTCCGTAAGAACGCTCCGAGACTACATCGCCAAAACGGATAACCCCATCCCCTCATTTCGGATCGGCAGAAAAATTATCGTGAAACAATCGGAGTTCGATGCCTGGATGGAAAAACACCGGGGGAAAACCGGGGATCTGAACGGTCTTGTGGACGAAATCCTCGATGAACTGAGGTAGGGTTGAAAGTGGAAGAACTCCATGTAAAAATGTCCCCAGCGTATGGGTTGTTTTCTGCACAGGGAAAGGGGGGATTATGGGAGTAACTGTGCGGCAGAAACAACCAGGAAAGGGGAAAGCGTGGTGGATTTTCATCCGCCACAATGGCAAGCGCAAATCGAAACGGATAGGGGACAGGAATGCGGCCGAGCAGGTAGCCTCGACGATCAGGCAGAAACTGAATGTCGGGGATCTCGAACTTGAATCGGCGAAGAAGTCCTCGGCGCTCTTTCGTGTCTATGCCATGGAATGGCTCAACACGCATGCCGCGACCGCTTGCAAGTATTCGACATACAAGAGCTACGAGAGTTGTCTCGGCAAACATCTCATTCCATTCTTCGGAGACCAGGCTTTGGAGGATATCCACAGGCGTGACGTGAAAAGATTCATCTACAAAAAACTGGCGGAGGGACTCGCATCGAGCACGGTGAACAACGCGAGACTTTGTGTGAGCGGGATCTTCACGGCCGCCATAGAAGATGAGCTTGTGGAGGCCAACCCTGCAGCACGGACCGGGAAGTTCACGAAGAGAAAGGATCGTAGGCAGGACGTGAATCCGCTGACAAGAGAGGAAGCCAAGCTCTTCCTGGATGCGGCCTGGGTGCACTATCCTCGCTACTATCCGCTCTTTCTCTGTGCGCTCAGGACCGGGATGAGGATGGGAGAGCTGATTGGGCTGAAGTGGGGAGACATCGATTTCAACGGGCAATTCATAGAGGTGAGACAAAGCATCGTCCGCTGCAGGTCCACTTCACCCAAGAATCACCGAACGAGACGGGTGGACATGTCCAACCAGCTGACGGAGACTTTGAGGAATTTGAAAGTTGAAAGGAAGAAAGAGACCTTGAAGAGGGGCTGGAAAGAGGTGCCGGAGCTGGTCTTCTGCAGCGAGAAGGGAGATCATCTCGACACGGACAACCTGCGCAAACGGGTCTTTCACAAGTGCCTTGAGAAGGCGGGCTTGCGTCGGATTCGATTCCATGATCTCAGGCATACCTATGCCTCGATTCTCCTGGCCCAAAAGGAATCTCCTGCCTATGTCCAGGAGCAGCTCGGACATGCCTCGATTCAGCTCACTGTGGACACCTATGGGCACCTCGTGCCCGGTTCGAACAGGTCCGCTGTGGACAAATTGGACGATTTATCGGCGCACCCGGTGGCACCCCCCGCGCACCCGGCCGAAAAAAAGGGGTTAACCTCTTCGGCTAACCCCTTGGAACTCTTGGTAGCGGGGGCTGGATTCGAACCAACGACCTTCGGGTTATGAGCCCGACGAGCTACCTGACTGCTCCACCCCGCGATAGAAATGAAGTATAGCACCGGGTTTGGCCCAAGTCAACAGGTCCGAAGGAAATCTCAGAGGGAAAGGCGGCCGGGGGCATAGAAGCAGTATTCGAGGGAGAGGATGTCGAACATCTCTTCGGTCCCTTCCCGGATCACCCGGTAGAGCAGGGACATCTCCTTGGCCTCGGTGAGGGCCTGCCGGTACTCGAGCTCGTTGAAGAACTGGTTGTCCAGCGGGAAGAGCACGTGGTCGATCGGACCGTACCAGTTCACCCCGAGAATGGTCCGGAGCGTCATCACCTTCTGGTACAGCTCATGGTTGAGGCCGGTTCGGAGCACCGGATTCACCTGGTTGACCATGCAGTCCACCAGACCCGCCAGGTAATAGGCGTCTCTCATCTTCTCTTCGTTTTGCCGGTGCCGGTACAGGCCGGTCACCGTGCATTCCAGCCCCCCTCGGAGCACATAGTGGGGAGGGAGCTGCCACACACCCGCGCCCCCCTTCTCCTGCACCTCCTTCCTGTGCTGCTCGAGTCTTTCGGACTGGGACTTGAGCATCAGCAGGAAATAGGTGGACTCCCAGTCTGCGCGCCGGAATTCGAGCGGCTTCAGGGTAATGATGCCGTGTGGTTTTCTGGGGTGAAATTGGATGATCTTGGCCATACGGACAATGAGACGAGATAACAGGATCAGGATCTCTGGTTCCGGCTTCTCACCACGAGGACACGAAGGTTCAAGATACCCGTTTAGCCCTGCCGCTCAGCGGCTGAGGGTCTGACCTCGATCGACGCCAAAGAAGACCCAATCGATCGCGACCAGAGGTCGCTCCTACGGGATTCCGACTCCTTCTGCCCTCCGCACCTCCGACCTCTGCGGGAGGAAAAAGATCTTCACGCTATGCTCCATGCCCCAGGCTCCAGCGCTCTACGGCCTTGGATGGCACTTCGCGTGGACTTCCTTGAGCCGCTCACGGGTCACATGGGTGTAGATCTGGGTCGTGGAGATGTCGGCATGGCCGAGCATCACCTGCACCGCCCTCAGGTCCGCCCCGTATTCGAGCATGTGGCTTGCAAAGGAGTGGCGGAGCAGGTGGGGGGTGATGTCCTTCTCGATCCCCGCCTTTTTCCCGTACTGCCGGATGATCTTCCAGAACCCCTGGCGGGTCATCCCGTCGGCCCTCTGGTTCAGGAAAAGGTAGCGTGAAGCCCTTTTCTTCAGGAGGGCCGGTCTGCCGTCCAGGAGGTATTCCCTCAGGGCCTCGATGGCCTTGGTCCCCATGGGAATGACCCGTTCCTTGGAGCCTTTTCCCATCGTCCTTACAAAACCCCCGTCGAGGTTGATGTTCTGGATCTTCAACTTGACCAGCTCCGAGACCCTCAGACCCGTGGCATAGAGAAGCTCCAGCATGGCCCTGTCCCGATCCCCTATGGGGGTCGACGGGTCGGGCTGGGACAGGAGGAGCTCGACCTCCGATGGAGAAAGGACCCCGGGCAGTCGGAGGGGGATCTTGGGGGTGTCCAGGAGCTTTGCAGGACTGGTCTTGATCTTTCCCACAAGGACCAGGAAGCGAAAAAACTGCCTCAGTGCGGAAAGGGCCCGGGCGGCGCTCCGCCTCGAAAGGGCGGAGCCCAGCATATCCATGTACGCCGAGAGGTCTTCGCGGGTCACCTCGAGGACTTCGATATTCTTCTTCTCAAGAAAATCGCAGAATCCGGCGAGATCCCGGCTGTAGGCGAGGATCGAGTTTGCCGCCAATCCCCTTTCAACCCGCAGGTGATTGAGAAACTGGTCCGTAAAAAGGCTGTTCCGGTCGTTGCTCATTGGAAGTCGTAGAAATGGTTGTCCTTGGTCAGAATCCTCGGGCCGTTTTGGGTGACGGCCACCATGTGCTCGAGCCGGACGCCTCCCTTCCTGGGCAGGTAGATCCCTGGTTCCACCGTGACCACCATCCCCTCCGCCAGTTTCACCGGTTTCTCAGGGCCGAGCCTGGGCCGCTCATGGGTGGCGAGACCGACGCCGTGACCGAGGGAGTGGCCGAAGTACTCCCCATACCCTTCGTTCCGGATGATCTCCCTGGCGGTGGCATCGACGAGCGTGCTTTCCACACCGGGGAGGACCCTCTCCAGGGCGGCAAGCTGGGCTTCACGGACGATCCGGTAGATCTTCGCGAACTCGCGCTTCGGTTCGTCCAGGAAGATGGTCCGGGTCATATCGCAGCAGTATCCCTCGACCCGGACCCCCACGTCCAGTGTGACCGGTTCCCGGGGCCGTATTTTTCGGTTCGTGGGCTCCGCGTGAGGAAGGGCGCTGTTGGGCCCCGAGGCCACGATCGACGGGAATGCGAGGCCTTCCGCCCCGCCGTGGCGCGCGAGGTTTTCGATCTCCCAGGCGATCTCCTTTTCGGTGCGGCCCGGCCTGACCCCGGGGATGACCTCGGCCAGGATCCGGGACATCAGGTCCGAGGAGGCCTCCATCAACCGGATCTCCTGGCGGTCCTTGATCTCCCGCATATCCTCGATGAGCCCCTTGAGGGGGGACATCTTCGCCCCCTTGGTCGTCTTTCTCATCCCCTGGAGCAGCCGCTTGTGGAGATCCCATGGGACATAGTCCTCTTCGAAGGCGAGGTGGCGGGTGCCGATATCCTTGAGGATCCCGGGCAGGCTGTCGACCAGAGATCTCCTGATGGTGATGACCTCGAAATCCACCGAATCCCTCTCCGCCTCGAGGGTGTATCTCGAATCCGTCACCAGGATGGAGGACTTGGCCGTGATGAACAGCGAGCCCGAGGACTCTGTGAACATGGTGTCGAGCGCCTTGAAGCCGGAGAGATATCGCCGGTTCTCAGGCTTGATGATCCAGACGGTGTCCTGGGGGAGATCCTTGAGTCTGCGCCTCAGTGTGCGGATCCGGTTCCGTATGATCTCTTTTTTCATGGCTCGCCTTTCGAGTCTCAGAATCCTGTTTGGCGCTGGCAGGTTATCCTGTTTCAGGTTTCATGTGAGCGTTGCCTCTCCTGCGGCCGATCTTGTCCCTGGGAGACTTTGGCCTGAGAGAAGCTTTATTACAATCCTGTTGATCCTGTAATCCTGTCAAGGTTTTGCAGTCTGTACGGCTTGCAGAAGAATGGGCTGCCGGAACGGCCTGCCGGCACGTGCTGGGTCCGAGTGTAACAGAGGGGTGGGTGAATATCAAATTTTGTGGACGTGATCGAGGGGTACAGGACAGATTGGCCGCCGCCTGTCAGGGATGGGCTCGCGGGTAGCAGGTCAAACCGGACGCAGGAGCGTCCCAGGCCTTGCGTTCCCGCGCCGGAGCGTGGGCACGATGAACAGGGCGTGGGAACGATCAGGATATTTTTGGCTGAACGCTGAACGCTGACGGCTGATAGCTCCAACCGGAGCCCCCTGGCTAGAAGGTCCAACGGAAGGCGACCCCGAGCCCCTCCCGGGTGGGGTAGAGGCCGACATCGAGCCTGTCTCCCAGGCTGCGGAGGAACTCGTTCTTTGCGGCCCGGTTGTACTTGTGGGCGCTGTTCACGGCGCTGTAGATGTTTCCGGAGTACCACCCCAGCTCAAGGAACGTGAGGATGCCGCCCAGCACCTCGTGATCCCTGTTGAAGGATTCATAGGCGGCCCAGATGAACAGCCCGTTCAGGAGAAAGGCTACGGCCGCGTCCTTGTAGCGGGTGGTGTAGGCGTGGCCGAGCCCCGGGAGAGCGGCGGCAAGGATACCTGCGGTCGTCGGATCTTTCGATGGCAGGCTTTCGCCGAGCAGGCTCTTGCGCGAGAGGTCCCGGGCATTTGAAAAGAGGGGGCTGGTCTGAGAGACGTCGTCAAAGGCCCGAGAGGCCTGGTTCCAACGGCCCGTCTGCATCATGGTCCAGCCCAGACGGTAGATCGCGCGGTTCCGGAGCTCGGAGTCAGGCTCCTCCGCGGCGATCCTTCTATAGATCTTTTCAGCCTCCTCAAAGAGTCCCTGCGCATAGAAGGATTCGGCGATCATGAAGCGGGCCTGTTCTGCTGCGGGCGTTCCGGGGTAAGCCGCCATGAGCTCCTCGAACACACTCCTGGCGTTCTGAAACTCCCTAAGCTTCATGTAGGAGAGGCCGATCAGATACCTTGCCCTCGGGACTTCTTCATCGCCGGGGAAAAAATGGAGGAACCGCTCCAACTCCACAATGGCGCGCTGGTACTCGGACCGGGACATCGCCTCCTCGGCCAGCCGGAGCTGTTCTTCGCTTCGGATGGTCAACTCGGCGCCGGCGCCGGGATTCGGGCTACCCAGGGAAACGAGAATCAGGGCAAGGAGCAGGAAGCGGCTAATCCTTTTCATGTCCACTCTGTTCCGGACGGTACCACCAGAAGTCGTTGTTCTCTACAGGGTCGTAGATCTTCCATGTCCCATCGGAGCGAACTCGGGGTGAAACGGCCGCCTCCTCCCGCCCCTCGTGGATCAGGCGGTCTACGGTCATAAGCCAGCCCATGACCAAGCCGTGTTTCCTGAATGCATCGGCGCTGTAGGATGCGCAGGAGGGATAGCTGGGACATCGATCCCCGTCCACTGCCGAGATGTGATTGCGGTAGAAGGACAGGAAGCGCTGGGCAACACCCTTGGGCTCTTCCCGCCTGGTGCGGGTTTCCGGGCCCGGTTCGCCTTGATCGGCCAGAGCGGCGGTTCCGCCCAGGACGATAGCGGCCAAAAGCAGGGATCGGGTCAAGAGCGTGCTGAGGTACTTCATCTCCACTCTTTCCAGATGGTAGATCTCGTTGTCTAATCCAGGAGCAAAATCCCGCCACGAAGACACGAAGTTCCAAATGGAACCCCAAGGACGCGGGAAGGCCTGAACCGCGGGAACCCCGACCAGACATTAATGAACATGGCCTCACAAGTCAAGATATCGCGCTTCCCGCGCGGCCGGGTTCTCGATCTACCAGGGAGAACACAGACTCCCCAAGAGGGCCGAAGACGGCCTTCTTCATTGCCGGTCCTCACCGACGATGAAAGACCAGCTCGTCTTTCTGTGCTCTAAAGCGGCTCTGGCGAAGCCCCGCCGAGGGCGGGACAGGCGGGCGCGAGAGAATGGGTCCGACGCAAGGTTGACATCCCCCGCCCCGCTTGTTACTAATCGTTCGGGTATCTTATGAATCAAGGCAAAATCGTTGAATACATCGAAGCCGGAAATATTGTCACTGCGGTCTGTCTCCTCGACGACGGGAACAGGCTCCATCTCCTTACACCATCCAACCGGGAAGTCAACCTTCCGCCCAAGAGGGCCTTGCTCATATCCGGCGCACCCCTCAATACCCATACGAGCCGCGAAGATCTCCTGGGACGGTTGAAGGCCGTCATCGAGAGGAGAATCCGGCTGCAGCAGCAGGTCAGGGTCGGGGAGCTCTGGGAACTGGTTCGAGAAGAGAACGAGGTCTTCAGCTTCAGATACCTTGCACAGCTCTGTTTCGGGGAGGAGGTGACCGACGACCACATCTCCGGGCTGGTGCGAGCCGTGTTTGAGGACAAGCTCCACTTCAAACTCAAGGATGGGGCCTTTCTCCCGAATTCGGAGACGCGGATCGAGCTGGTCCTCCGGGAAAAGGAGGAGGCCGAACAGAGAGAGAAGACACTCCAGGAGGGGGGCCGCTGGCTGAAGAGGATCCTGGAGGGAAAGGAGACGGGCGAACCCGCCTGCAGGCAGGAGATCATCGATCTCCTGGTACAGCTCGCCCTCTATCGCGAGGACGCGGTGGACCACAAGTTCGGAAAAGAGCTCCTCGCCCGGGCCGGGATCAACGATGTGACCGAAGTCAGAGGTCTGCTGGTCAGGCTCGGGGTCTGGGAGGAGGACCAGAACCTGGATCTCCTTCGATTGAATGTGAGGACCTCCTTTACGGCAGGCGAAATCCAGGAGGCCGCCAAGACGGCCGGGGCTCCCGTCCACCTTTCCGGGAGAGAGGATCTGAGGGGAGAGACCGTCCTGACGATCGACGGGCCGTTCACCAGGGACTTCGACGATGCGCTCAGCCTGGAGATCAGGGATGGGGTGACTGAGTTGGGCATCCACATCTCCGACGTCGCCTCGATGATTCCCGAGGGAAGCCTTTTCGATCGGATCGCCGAAGAGCGGGGCACATCCCTGTATCTGGCCAGGCGCCAGATCCCGATGCTGCCGCCCGAGCTCTCAGAGGACGCGCTCAGCCTGAAGCAGGATGAGGACCGTCCTGCGATCTCACTGATCAGCAGGTTCGACTCCGAGGGGAATCTCCTGGACTCGCGCTTTGTGACCAGCCTGGTGCGGGTGAAGCAGCGGCTGATCTACGAGGAGGTCGACAAGCTCTTCGAAAAGGACCGGAGACTGGGAGAGCTCCACCGGCTGAGTACGATCTTGAGGAAGAGCCGGGTCGAAAAGGGCGCAATGCTCCTGCCCCTGCCCGAGGTCTATGCGGAAGTCGGGGAGGACGGCAAGGTCTCCATCAAACTCGCCACCCAGGATACCCCGTCCAAGCTCATCGTCTCCGAGCTCATGATCTTCTACAACTGGATGGCGGCAAGGTTCTGCAGGGACCAGCGTGTCCCCGCGCTCTACCGTTCCCAGGCCGGGCCGAGCGAGATCGTGAGCGCGGACGACAGGGATCCTCTGTATACGGTCCTCAAGCAGAGAGGAAAGGTGAGCCCCCTTGAGATCGATGAAAAGCCGCGGCCTCATTCCGGTCTTGGGCTGGATGTCTACACGAACGTGAGCTCACCCATCAGGCGCTACTTCGATCTCCTGATTCAGCGGCAGATCAGGAATGTCCTCCTGGGCTCGGCCCCTCCCTATACTTCGGAGGATCTCGAGAAGAAGAGAATGATCCTTGAGCCCATGTTGAGGGATCTGGAGAGGCTGAAGAGAAACCGCCTGCGGTACTGGATCCTGAAGCACCTGCTCCAGAAGCAGCCAAAGACCTCTGAAGCGCTGGTCCTGGCGGCGGCCAAGACCAAGTACAAGATCGCGCTTACGGACTACCTCCTGATCACGGAGATGAAAAGGCAGAACGGGCAGGAGCTGCGGGAGGGGCAGCGGTTCCTGGCCAAGGTGAAGAAGGTGGACCCCTGGGAAGATATCCTGAGGCTGGAGTATGCAGGACCGGCGTAGCAAGGCGGAAGTTGAGAAGTTGAGAGGATGAGAGGCTGAGAAACCGAGAGTCCTGTATGCTCGAATCCTGATCTTCCTGACTCTCAACTTCTAGACTTCTCAACCTCTCATCTTCTCTTCCTCCTACGAAGGCTGGGTGACTTCCATCTCCTTCTGCAGCGCGATCTCCCCTGCCTGGTCGTAGACGAGCACCTTAATCCCCGTGGGTGACTCGGAGGCATTCCCGAGGTTCAGCCTCACATGAAGCTGCTTGTACTTGTTGATGAGGAAGACCTGCCCTTTTCGGTAATTCACAGGCATTCCCTTCTCCAGCTTCTGCTGGGGATAGGGCCATTCCTTTGAAGGCTGGCCCTTCCTGTCATAGGCAATCAGATGGATATATCCCCCGACCGCCCCCTCTCCGGCCTGTACGTTGACCACCTTCAGGTTGATGCTCATGGTGGATCCCTCTTTCTGGATCACCATGTCCGTAACATCCACGGTCTGAGGGGTCTTGGCGGTCCTTTCGGGAAGGGCCGCCGTCGCCGTCGCCTTCTCGCCGCTGCTTCGGGTCTGCTCCTTTTTTCCGGTGAGGCCCTCCGCCCCTTCCTCGATGTGCCTGATATATCCTTCGAGCAGTGAGATCTGCTGCCTGGACCTGGCGATCGCCTTCTTGTTCGCGGCGTTCTCGTCTTCAAGTCGTATGCATTTCTCGATGTTCTCGCTGGAGGCCGTTCGGAGCTGAATGTATCCGTTGAGGATGAACAGGGATAAGGCAAGATAACCGACGAAGAAGACAATGCTGCCGATGAAGATACGGGAGGAGATCTGAAAAGACACGACCCTGCCGACGCTCCCCATGATCATGACGGTCAGACGTCGCTTTCGACGCGGTTTGACCTCTAGAGGCGGGGCTTCTTCAGGGCTCGCCATTCCTCCTTTTTGATCTTCCAATGCGATCCTCGCTTGGTGAGAAGGATGTTCTTTACACCGATGTCCCGGTAGGAGTCGGCGCGATAGTCCTGGATGAAGGTGACCGTCGCGTGATCCCCCCGAGTCTCTCGTATCTTCAGATCCTTGATCTCGATCGAGAGGGTCTGGTGCTGCTCATTCAGTCCCTCCCGGTGTGTCCTCCACTCCTTCAGGTTCATCCCCCTTGAGGAGAAGTTCGCGTCGTAGCAGGAGATGTAGGTTTTGAGGTCTTTCTTTTCCCATGCCTTTCTCCAGGACTCCACAAACTCCTTGATCTCGGCCGATGCAGTCGAAGGAGCTCGCCGGACGGGCGCGGCCGCCCTTTCCTCCGACGCCGGCGCAGGTGACGGTGAAGCCGGCGGCGCAGGCTTCCGCACGACGGCGATCACCGGCCTCTCTTCCGGGGTATCGAAGTATTCGCCGATGATCTTCCACTGGCTGCTGTTCTGCTGCAGGAAAAGCCTCTTGATCCCGTTGCTGTCAAAGACCGGCGTGCTGTATTGCTGGTTGAATACGGCCATCGCCACACCGTCGTTCTTGAACAGCGCAAGGTTGTCGAGTTTCACATGGATTTCCTTGTACTGCCGGGCAAGGCGGGCCTTGTACTCCCTATAGGCCTTCCAGTCCTTGGTCCCCGACCTGAAATGGGGGCTGTAATAGGACATGTACCGGTCCACCTGTTTGCTCTCCCATGCCTTCCTCCAGCCCTCCACCACCTTTTCCAGCTCATCCCTTTCCTTCCGGAGCTTCTCGGGCTCGACCAGTTCCGCCCTGGAGCTGATGATCACGGGGGTGTCGTACAATCGGATGTAGGAAGAGAGGTCCTCGATGTTCTGGTTTTCCAGGGCAACGCACCCGTTGGTGTCCTTGGGCTTGAGGGGCTTGTTGAGACCATGGAACCAGATACCGTAACCGTCCCTTCCTTCCCTCCTGTCGACCGGGTTGGGATAATCCAGAGGAAACGCGCGGGTCCCGTAAATGGGCGCGAGATCCTTCTGCTCAAACACATTGATGAAGAAATAGATCCCCTCCGGGGTCTTCCGGTCGTTCTGCCTGGCCTTCTTCCCCTCATTCTCGCCCGTGGAGCAGGGGTATACCTTCACGGGTGCGGAGAGGTCGTCTTTCTTGTAGATGAACACCTTCTGCTGGGACTTGTCCACGAGGATGGCATGATCGGAGCCCCTTTCCGGGAACTTCAGGAAAGAGGCGGGGACGAGGTTCGCATTGGTCGTGGTCCAGCCGGGATCGGGCACGGCGGTGGTCAGGACGATCAGGGGAAGGAAGAAAAGGAAGCAAAGGAATGACTTCATACCGCTCCAATACCCGGGTGCCTTTCGAGATTCCATATGATCTGCTCCTGATACAAGGAGGGGATCGAGCGATCGCTTATTCAAACACCCTCTTGAAGATGTCTTCCACATGTTTGAGATGATAGTCGAGGCTGAATATCTCTTCGATCTCCTCCTCTTTCAGGTGGGTCCCGATCTCCTGGTCTTCCAGGAGGAGAGATTTCAGATCCCTGCCCGTCTCCCAGACTTTGAGCGCATTCCTCTGAACCATTTCGTAGGCCTTCTGCCTCTGAATGCCGATGGCGGCAAGCTTCATGAGCACCTGTTGGGAGAAGATGAGACCCTTCATGCTCCAGAGGTTTTCCTTCATCCGGTCGGGATGGACCACAAGATCTTTCAGGATGCCTTTGAGCCGATGGAGCATGTAATCGATGAGGATCGTGCTGTCCGGACCGATCACCCGTTCCACCGATGAGTGGCTGATATCTCTCTCATGCCACAAGGCCATGTTCTCCATGGCGGCGAGTGCGTTGGACCGCACCAGTCTTGCCAGTCCTGCGATATTCTCTGCGCCCACGGGGTTCTTCTTGTGGGGCATGGCGGAAGAACCTTTCTGACCCTTTCCGAACGGCTCTTCCGCCTCCTGGACCTCGGTCCTCTGGAGATGCCGGATCTCCACCGCGATCTTTTCGAGGGTGCCCGCAAGAATGGCCAGGGAGGTGAAATACTGGGCGTGGCGGTCCCGCTGCAGGATCTGATTGGACGCCTCGGCGGGTTTGAGTCCCAGGCGCTCGCATACATAGGCCTCCACGCGCGGGGATACGTTCGCAAACGTCCCCACGGCCCCGGAGAGCTTTCCATAGCTGATGACATCGAGCGCCTCTTCGAGCCGCCGGAGGTTCCGCCTCATCTCTGAATACCAGACGGCGAGCTTCAGACCGAAGGTGATGGGTTCCGCATGGACTCCATGGGAGCGCCCGATCATGACCGTGTTCTTGTGCTCGTGGGCCCTGTCTCTGATCACCTGCATGATCTCTCTTGTGCCCGAGATGATCAGCTCCATGGCCTCTTTGAGCTGAATGGCGAAACTGGTGTCCAGGACGTCGGACGAGGTCAGCCCCAGGTGGATGAAGCGGGAATCGGGTCCCACGTATTCTTCCACGTTGGTCAGGAAGGCGATCACATCGTGCTTGGTGATCTTCTCGATCTCGAGGATGCGTTCGACGGAGAAATCCGCCTTCTGCCGGATGTTCTCCAGGCATCCATTCGGGACCAAACCTTGCTCGGCCATGGCCTCGCAGGCGAGGATCTCCACTTCGAGCCACTTGGCGAACCGATTATGGTCATCCCATATTCGAGCCATTTCGGGGCGGGTATAGCGACTAATCATTGCAGGACCATCTTCCCGGGAGATAGGGCAAGCGCATGCACCGGACCACCTACTGTTGTGTGCCTGTGTTTTCGGCACACCACATATACAGAACACTCGCGAAAAATCAACGAAAATGATCGGGCAGGTGGTGAGGAAAAATGGACGGGACCGCAGGCCCATTCATTAACCATCGTTTTACCTAATTATATATAATCTGTGTTTATGGGAATTCCAGAGGGCCAGGCCGGTTACATTGACTCCGGAGGGGCCTTCTTCTATATTCAATAAAAATTATATTCAATATCAATGGAAAGGACCAAAGGGCATGGGCGACGGTGATTCCCCTCCTCTGATCTGGGTGGACCTGGAAATGACCGGCTTGGACGCGGAGCGGTGCGTGATCCTCGAGATCGCGTCTCTGGTCACAGACGGGATGCTGGAAATCTCTTCGGAAGGCCCGAACATCGCTATCCACTACCCGGAGGAGGTCCTCCTGAACATGGAGCCCTGGAGCAGCGAGCAGCACCGGAAATCCGGCCTCTTCGATCGGTCCAGAGAATCCGAATATGACCTCGGCCGCGCCGAGCAGGAGACCATCGCATTTCTCTCCCGTCACTGCAAACCGGGCGAATCACCTCTGTGCGGCAATTCGGTCTGGCAGGACAGGCGGTTCCTCATCAGGCACATGCCCCGGCTCGAGGCCTTTCTGCACTATCGAAACGTGGACGTGAGCTCGATCAAGGAGCTCGTCCAGCGATGGTACCCCTCTTTGCCCGCCTACGAAAAAAAGAAAGAGCACCTGGCCCTCAGCGATATCCGGGAATCGGTCAACGAACTGAGGTATTATCGGGAAAAGGTCTTCGTGAAAGAGGGAAGTTGAGAAGCTAAGAAGTTCAGAGGCTGAGAAAAGGGACGATCTCCTCAAGGACCGAAGGGACCAGAGAGACCCTTCTTCGCTTGGCTGACCGCTCCCGAGAAACTTCAAAGTCAAAGGTTTCAGGTTTCAGTGTTCAGGTGTCAGGAAATGGGTGGATTACCGGGCTGACACCCGACACCTGACACCTGATACCAGTAAAGTTTCCTCTTCGATCAGACTGGCCTTGGCCGGCGGCTGGGCTGGCCGCTGACTCCTGTGGTTTTCCAGTCTTGATCGCCCCTCGTCCCTCGGCCTTTGGCTTTCGGCCCTACCACCCCCAGGTGAGATACTGGTGGATGGAGTTCGAGGCATTCCTCCCCGCGCCCATGGCGAGGATGACCGTGGCCTGTCCGGTCACGATGTCTCCGCCGGCCCAGACCCCCCTCATGGCCGTCTTCCCCGTCTCGGGTTCTGCGATGATGTAGCCCCTCTTGTTCAGCTTCAGATCCGGGGTGGAGCCGGTCAGGAGCGGATTGGCGCCCGCACCGACGGCGATCACCGCAAGGTCGCACTCCATCTGGAACTTGGAACCCTCAATGGGGACGGGGCGGCGCCTGCCCGACGCATCGGGTTCCCCGAGCTCCATCTTCAGGCACTCCATCGCCTTGACCCGCCCCTTCTCATCGCCGATGAAGCGGGTAGGGGCGGTCAGGAGGAAGAACTCGATCCCCTCTTCTTCGGCATGATGGATCTCCGCTGCACGGGCCGGCATCTCGTCCCTGGAGCGGCGGTAGACGATTCGCACCCTGTCGGCCCCGAGCCTCATGGCCGTCCTGGCCGCATCCATGGCGACGTTCCCGGCCCCCAGGACCACGACGTCCTTGCCGATGGCGACGGGCGTGTCGTACTCCGGGAAGAGGTAGGCCTTCATGAGGTTGGACCGGGTAAGGTATTCGTTCGCCGAATAGATCCCGATCAGGTTCTCACCGGGGATGTTGAGGAAGCTGGGAAGGCCGGCCCCCACTCCCACGTAGACGGCGTCAAAACCCTGTTCGAAGAGATCCTCCATGGCAACCGTCTTGCCGACGACGGTGTTGCATTCGAGCCTGGCGCCGAGTCTTTCGAGGAAGTGGACCTCCGAATAGACGATCTCCTTGGGCAGCCTGAACTCCGGGATCCCGTACACCAGCACGCCGCCGGGCTTGTGGAACGCCTCGAAGATGGTGACGCTGTGACCCTTGAGGATGAGGTCTCCTGCCACCGTCAGCCCGGAGGGGCCGGAACCGATCACCGCCACCCTCTTGCCGGTGGGCGGAGCCTTGGGGGGGAGGTCCCCCTTTCCATTGGCCCTCTCATGGTCTGCAACGAAACGCTCCAGGTTCCCGATCGCCACGGGCTGGTCCTTCTTGCCCACGATGCACTGACCTTCACACTGGGCCTCCTGGGGACAGACCCTGCCGCAGACGGCCGGCAGTGCATTTCGCTCCCAGACCTTCCGAACGGCCTTGGTGAATTCGCCCTGTCTTACGAGCTGGATGAACGCAGGGATGTCCACGGAGACAGGACAACCCTCCACGCAGGATGGCTTCTTGCACTGGAGGCACCTTTCCGCCTCCTTCATGGCCAGCTCCGGCGTATAGCCCAGGGGGACCTCTTCGAAGTTCCTTCTTCTGACCTGTGGTTTCTGCTCAGGCATGGGCTGCCTGGGAACCTTTTCCTTTTTCAATTCCTTATCCGCCATATCCCTGCCTCCCTATCAGCCGGCCTTACATTGCTTGGTATACATTTCAAAAGCGCGGGCCTCCTCCTCCTTGTAGGACTGGAGGCGTAGCGACAGTTCGTCAAAATCGACCTGGTGTCCGTCAAACTCGGGGCCGTCCACACAGGCGAACTGGGTCTTCCCGCCCACGGAAACGCGGCAACAGCCGCACATTCCCGTCCCGTCGACCATGACCGCATTGAGGCTGACCAGGGTCTTGACCTTGTAACCGGAGGTGAGCTTGGAGACGAACTTCATCATGGGCACGGGCCCTATCCCGACCACGAGCTTCACGTCTTCCTTGTTGAGGACGTCCTTGAGGACATCGGTGACGAACCCATGGTGCCCGTAAGAGCCGTCGTCCGTGCAGACATGCAGCTCCTCGGAGGCCGCCCTCATCTTATCCTCCAGAATGAGGAGGTCCTTGGTCCTGGCGCCGATGATGGCGATCACCCTGTTCCCGATCTCTTTCAACCCCCTGGTGATGGGATGCATGACCGCCACTCCGGTGCCGCCTCCCACGCAAACCACGGTTCCAAGCTTTTCGAGATGCGTGGGCTTGCCCAGGGGGCCGATCACATCCTGGTACTTATCGCCCACCTTGAGGGACTTGAAAAGAGCGGTCGACTTTCCGACCACCTGATAGATGATCGTGATCGTCCCCTTCCTGGGGTCGGTATCCGCCATGGTCAGGGGGATCCGCTCTCCGGTCTCATTTGCCTTCAGGATGACGAACTGACCGGGCTTTGCTTTTTTCGCTATCAGGGGGGCACTGATCTCGTTGAGGACGACCGTGCCGTCGGCCATCTCCTGTCTTTTCAGTATTTCAAACATTTCCGACCCTCCGACCTATCGATATTAAGGTACTGTATACGAAAAAACTGCATGAACATAGCAGAAAGAGGCGCGCTGAAGCAAACATCATTTCCGATCCCTTCGCCTGATTCACCCCGATTCCGCCACGTCACGACCAGGCCCGGGGGGCGATCAACCGTGATACGGCCCGGCCCGGCAATAAGCAAAGCCCCTGCCCATGGCAACTGCGGGTCAGGAACGGAAGGGATGAGCACGATCGTTTTTTATGCCTGTCCCTGAAGAATGTACTTTACAAAATGGGCATTTTCATCGATATACGTGTTTAAAGAAGAGTTTTCTGGTTTAGCCCTTAACCTTCTTGGCACGGGAAAGATATGGGTGAGGAACGGGAGATCATCTCGGGATGCCCCTCATGTGGATGCAAGTACAAGGTGCCGTTGGGGTTTGAGGGCAGGACGCTTACCTGCAAGAAGTGCGGCAACCCCTTCAGACTGACCAAACTCTCCGGAACCACTTCAAAAAACACCATTCCCAGAACGGCGGCCGGCGGCGAGAAGAGCCAGGGCATCGGGGTCGATGATCCCTGCCTGGTCATGGGACGACTGGCCGTCAAGTACTGCTATGCCGACGAGGCGCAGGTCCGTGAGGCGCTCGCTTTCCAGGCAAGAGAAAGACAGCAGGGGAGGGAGAGGCCGCTCGGGGAGATCCTGGTCGAGAAGGGGATGATCTCACAAGACCAGCTCGAGTGCATTGTCTCGGTTCAGCGGCTCGTCGAGACGCGTCAGCTCGATTCACGTTTCGGGACTTTGGCTGTTCAGAACGGTTTTGCGCGGGAAGCCGACATCGAAAAGGCCCTCGAGGAGCAGAAACGATACTTCAAAGAGAAGCGGACCGTCAAGCGAATCGGGGATATCCTGGTGGAGGCCGGGATCATGAGCCCGGAGCAGAAGGAGGGCATCCTCGAGCGACAGAAGAGGCTGGGGCTCGGGCCGGAAAACGAACCAGGCTCACCCGAGACCGCAGCGGAGCCGCCCAAGGGGATTGAAGTCACCGTTGCGGAAGACGGTCTCTCCGCCGCTGTTGCCATTAAACCGGATCATGGATCCGTCGACGTCGGGGATGTCAAGGCCGCCTTGGCCGCGCGCGGTGTCTGTTACGGGATCGCGGACGACCGTACCCTGGATCTGTTCGTGAGCGGGGAGCAGGGCAAAGGACCCTTCAAGGCGGCCCAGGGGATGGCGCCGGTTCCGGGCGGAGAGGCCACCATTCGCCACCTGTTCAATATGGACCCCCTGAGGGT
This sequence comes from Deltaproteobacteria bacterium, assembly GCA_020060215.1. The sequence continues at coordinate 24,655 of JAGVAP010000032.1, forward strand.
AGGTGAAATCAAGGAAGGGGGGAACATCGATTTCAGGGAGAGGGGGCCGGTCCCCCAGGTCAGGAAAGGAGACCTCCTGGCCGAGAAGGTCTACCCCGACGATGGGATACCCGGTGTCGATGTGTTCGGGAAAGAACTGCCCCCGCCGGTGAACAAGGACGTAAAGCTGCGCCAGGGGAAAGGCACCCGTATCTCCGACGATGGAATGAAGCTGTACGCGGACACGGATGGTCGACCCGAGGTCCGGGCCGACGGGAAGATCTATGTCTTCAGCGACCTGGAGATCGACGGGGATGTGGACCTGAAGACCGGTCATCTGGATTTTCAGGGAAACATCGTGGTTGCGGGCGCCGTACAGGACGGGTTCAGGGTGAAGGGAGGAAGCCTTACCGCCAACGAGATCCTCAGGGCCGAGATCGAAACCACCGGTGATGTCGCGGTCTTTGGCGGGATTATCGGCGCCACCATCCGGTGCGGGGGCCATGTCCGGGCGAGATACATCCACGATGCAAGGATAGAGGCCTTGGGCGACATCGTGGTGGAGAAGGAGATCATCGATTCGAAGATCGAGACCTGCGGGGTCTGCAGTGTGAAGAAAGGGCATGTGCTCTCTTGCCATATCCAGGCCAAGAAGGGTATGGAGGCGGCCGAGATCGGTTCCGACTCCTCCAGGCAGTGTATCCTGGTGGTGGGGACAAATGAGAGGGCAAGGGGCGAGGTCGAGAGGCTGAAGGGGTTGATCCAGGAAAAGAACCAGGAGAAGAAGGGGCTGGACGGCGAGATACAGGACCTCGAGCGGGAGTCGATGAAGATCCATTCACAGATCGGGACCCTGGCCCAGCAGCAGGACCGCGCCCTCGTCAACAAGAGAAAGCTCACCGCCAAGGTGGACGAGATCAAGAAGATCAACGCGTCAGGGCAACTGGAAGCAGCGGAAAAGCTTCTTGAGAAACTGGAGCAGGAGATCAGGGAGAGGGAGGAGCTGCTGGACACCCACCTGGAATCCCAGGAAAAGCTTTCCGATCAGATATCGAAGATCCAGGAAGAGAGCCGACGCCTGGGAGGAGAGATCGCGGCCGTAGAGGAGGAGATCTCTTCCATCGCAGAGTGGGCCCAGGCGGACCGCGGGAATCCCTATGTCAGGGTATCCGGCTCGATCAACCAGTACACCTCAGTGAAGGGCATCTATGCCTCCCTGATTTTGCCCGAGACGCACAAGGGGGTCCTGATCAAGGAGATCCGGGTCAGAGGGGCCGACGACAAGCCCGAGTGGAAGATGAAGATCACCAGGGTGTAGGGTTCAGCGGTTCAGGGTTCCCCGTTCGACTGGGCTAACCCCTGAACCTTTGAACGGGGGACCTCTTCAGACCCTCTCCGCGTATGTCTCCTCTATGGCCGAAACCAGGGCAGCCAGGGTTGAATTGACGGGCGTGGGGATCCCGAGCTTTTTCCCCTCGCGAACGACGGCGCCGTTGATGAATTCGATTTCCGTCCGGCGCCGGTGGAGCACGTCTTGAAGCATGGACGCGATGTTGGCCGAGGTGTCCCGGCATACCTGCATCACCCTCCCGGCAGGGTCGGGGTAGGGCAGACGGATCCGGTTCCCGTTGGAGACTGCAACCGCCTCCGCGACCGCCTCCTCCATGACCTGTCTTGACCCTTCCAGCTCAGGGACCCGGCCGTTCCTCAGCCGCGTGAGCGCTGCGACCGCATTGATCCCGACATTGACGATAAGCTTCCCCCACAAATAGCTCCGGATGTCTTCCTCTGCCCTGGATCGGAACCCGGCTCCATTGAAGGCGGAGAGGACCTCCTCTGAAACACGTCCTGACTGGATGATGGTCTCGCCCTGACCCGCATGTCTGATCCTGCCGGGGCCGAGAACGGTGGCGCCCTCCGCGGTCACACCGCCGAGGATCTTCTCCTCCCCGAGCACTCCGGAGAGCGCTTCGAGATTGCCCAACCCGTTCTGCAGGCTGAGAACGAGGGTCTCGGGACCCACGCTCCTTCGAATATCCATGGCCGCGGCAAGCGTGTCGTAGGCCTTGACGCAGACCAGGACCAGGTCGTGGGGTGCGGGAGGGGGTTCCGAAAAGGCCGGAACCTTGACGCGATACCTGCCGCTAACGCCGTCGACCCGCAACCCTTTCAGGTTGATCTCTTCCGCCCGGTCCAGGAGCTTCTCCAGGAGCCTGACGTCGTGGCCGGCCTTTTTCAGTCGTGCTGCAAAGAGGCACCCCATGGCCCCTGCGCCGACAATGAGGATACGCATCTCTACCTCCGAAAACAGTTACCAGCAGAGAAGATCTGCCACAAGGGCACTAAGTCACAAAGAAGACCGCATGTTGTCCCTGGTCTCTTGGTGTCCTAGTGGCGGGAGTCGGTTTTCGGCTTTTCCTTCAGATCTTTTCCGCCTCTTCACGCTTCATCACAAAGGAGTGCTCCGGTCCGGGGAAGGTGCCGTTCTTGACCTCTGCCTTGTATTGGAGCAAGGCATCCCGGATCATGGGAGAGAGGTGTACATACCGTTTCACGAATTTCGGCGTGAATCGCTCGAACAGACCGACGAGGTCGTGGTAGACCAGCACCTGTCCGTCACAGTCTTTGCCCGCCCCGATGCCGATGGTGGGGATCTTCAGCTCTTTGGTGATCATGGCGGCCAGGAGGTCGGGTATGGCTTCCAGGACCAGCATGAACGCCCCGGCTTCCTCCAGATCCCGCGCGGACTGAAGCAGTTGCCGGGCGCTTTCCGCATCTTTCCCCTGGACCTTGAACCCGCTCAGCATGGTGGCGGTCTGAGGCGTAAGGCCGATATGTCCGCAGACAGGGATCCCCGCCCGGACGACCGCCCTCACCACCTCCGCCATATCGCTGCCTCCCTCCAGCTTCACGGAATCGCACTGGGCCTCCTTGATGAATCGGCCGGCGTTTTCCACGGCCCTTTCCACAGAGACCTGGTAGGAGAGAAAGGGCATATCCCCGATGACAAAGGCGTACCGTGCTCCCCTGGTCACGGCCCTGCAGTGGTGGATCATCTCTTCCATGGTGACGGGCACGGTCGAGTTGTGTCCCAGCATGACCATGGCAAGGGAATCGCCTACGAGGATCGTGTCGATCCCGGCCTCATCAACCAAGGCGGCGGTGGGATAGTCGTAGGCGGTCAGCATGGTGATCTTCTCCCCAGCCCGCTTCTTTTCGTTGAGCTCCGCAATGGTCATCTTCTTTCTCTCCATAACTGCCTCCTTGTCGGGCTGCGAGGGAAGCTCCGCGCGCGGAAACCCCCGCCCAGGAAAAATCTCTTACGCTTCAGAGGTATAGATCATTCCGTCCTTACCGTCAACCGGCAGCTGCCCCCTGAGGGCTTGCGCGGCGTGAGCGAGCTGGTGGCGGCGGGCCGAAACGGTCCTTCGGCGCGCCGGCGGCTGCGGCTCAATCGGCCCTTGACAACCGATCGATTCACGTGTACTTTCGAGGACCTAGCGAACAGGACCTGAAGGAGCGCCCCATGAGAAGAACATGTCTCGCTGTTTTCTTTCTCTCTTTCCTCACCGCAAATCTCCCCCAAGCTCAGGCAAGATCGGAAGATTCCTCGGGCCGAAAATGGGCGTTATGCGTTGGTGTGAGCAAGTACAAGGACCCCGGGCTTGCGGCGTGCTCTACCGCCGACGAAGACGCCGAGGGGCTTGCGGCGGCCTTGGAGGAACACGGGGGCTTCGACGAGGTCGCGCTCTTCACGGACGATGTGCCGGAGAAGGATCCGTCCTTTCCTTCCCATCAACATATACAGAAGTACCTGCGGGAATTGGCCTCCAAGACCCGCACCCCTGATACGGTGCTCTTCAGCTTTTCAGGCCACGGCTTCACGGATGGGTCAGGCAGACCGTTTCTCCTGGTCCCGGGCTCGCGTACGGACCAGCTTCCCGAGACGGCGGTTCCGTTGGAGGAGCTCTTCGAATCGTTCAAGAAAATGGGGGTGCGGAAAACGATTGTGGTGATCGATGCCGCCCGGGGAGGGAGCTCGGGGCCTTCTCAGGGGGTATATCCCGACCGATATCTCAGGAAGGGGGTGTCCGCCGTCTTCTATTCGGCCGCAAAAGGCTATTCCTCTCAAGCGGATGATACGCTTCGACACTCGCTTTTCGCGCACAACCTGATCCAGGGGGTCCGGGGAGAAGCCGACCGCCGATACGGCGGGAACAGGGACGGGGTGGTCACCCTCAAGGAGCTGGCCTCGTACGTGGATATCGCCTTTGCGGAATGGCGCATCCAGACCAGGGGCAGGCAGGTTCCCTTCGTTGAGATCATCGACCGGGCCAACACCGATATGACGATCTCCAGTGCGGAAAAAGTGGGTACGGCGAGGCCCAGGGTCCGGGCAAAACCGCAGGTCGCCGCGTCGGCGCCCGAAAAGGAGACCAAGGAGCGGGCCGGATCGAGGATGCAGCCCGTACCCCGGGGTGGCCCCGGGGTGGTGCGCCCCGGGGTCCCGGGCGCGCCGGCCCCGAGGATCGAGGAACTCGTGAAGGAGGCCAAACCTGCCGCATCGGGTGATGAAGAGAGATCCCTCCCGGTCGGAGGTGCCAAGCCGGATGAGAGGAAAGACGAGGTGAAGGTCGTCTTCAAGGAAAGGGCGCCCGAGCATGAGAAAGTCCTTCCGCCGGCCCCGAAGGTCGGGACCCCCGACGATGAGGAGAAGCCCGCACCAGCGGTGAAAGAAGGGGTGGGATCTGCGCCGGAAAGCCCATTGTCCCCGGCACCGAAAGGCAGGGAAGAACCCGTGCAGGTCGTGCCCCAGGGACGGGCCGCAAGAACGGCTGAGGAGGATAAGCTTGCTTTCCCCGCAGAGCGGAGGGGGCTGTTGCGCTTGAGGTCCAGGCCGAAGGAGGTGTCGGCCGAGGAGGTGAAATCCATCCTGATCAACAACGGCTTCTACTCGACCTGCTGGAACTACAACGGCGACTTCTGCAACCCGAAAGGGGAGTTCGAGAACCAGTTCCAGGAAAACGGGGACGGGACCGTGGTCGATAAGGTCACCGGTCTCATGTGGCAGAAGGGAGGCTCGCGGCAGGTCATGAGCTGGTCCGCGGCCAGAAAGTATGTCGAACAGGTGAACAGGGACCGCTTTGCGGGGTACACGGACTGGAGGGTCCCCACGCTGGAGGAACTTTCCAGCCTCATTGAGGGGTCATGGAAAAACGGAGACCTCTTTGTGGATCCTGTCTTTGAGCGGGCTCAAAGGCAATGCTGGACGTCGGACACCAAAGGGGTGGATTCGGCATGGAAGGTCAACTTCCACCGGGGATTCATCATGGACTTCCCCCAGGAGTCCCCGGGCTCCATCCGGCTCGTGCGCTCCCTGCGATGATCACGCTGAAGATCGGTCGGGGCGCAGCCTCGCCGGATCTCTTGGCGAAGCGTGGGATCTCTGGAGGGAAGCTCTTGAATGGCGGGCACTTGGGTTGTATATTGCCCCGGGTGAGAAAACCGGCACAAGGAGGCGATAACGATGGCAAAGAGCGCTGATGTGAAGAAAGACACCAAGAAGAAACCGACCAAGAGCCTGAAGGAAAAAAGGGCGCAGAAGAAGGCGAAGAAGGAAGGCAAAGGATAGGTCGGCAGATCAGCAGAGAGCGGTCAGCACGCAGATCGAAGAGACATCACAAGGTCGGCCGACATGGGTGAGCCGAGCAGGCCGATTCGTCTGCCGAAAGCGGTCGAGCGGGATCCCCGCGCCGCTCAGCTGCTCCGGATCCTGTCTTCGGACACGCGGCCCCTTTGGAGCGGGGCGGAGGTCGAGGTCCCCCAGGTGGAGCTCCGCCCGGTGCTCGCCGCAGCCCTTCGTGGTGCCCGGTCCGCCGGCATGCTGGCACGGGGCCTGGAGACCGCCGATCGAATCCTTGCGGCCGAGGAGCGGGGACTGCGGCTCGCCGACGGCCGCAGCAATGCAGTACGCGGCGTTCGAATCTCTCGGCTGCTCCTCGTCGCGGACGACGGCGCCGAGCGCTTCTACCGGCATGTGGAGCGGCTGCTCATCCGCCACGCGCCCAGGATATACGCAATCCGCCTCGCGGTGGACGCGGATACCCTGGGCGGGTTGCTCTTCGGTCCCGGCCATCCGGTACGTCTTGTCATGGTCGAGCACAAGGATGCAGTCTCCGAGGTGCTCCTCGCACTGGTATGACTGAAGGGCTCCCCATTGCGGCTCCTGGGGATGAAATCCGCCTGGTCTTCGTGTTCCCTTCCATGGAGGGATGGTCCTTTCACCTGCCGGGAGGCTCTCCGGCAGGTGAAAGGACCATCCCCCTCTTAGCGACCTTGGCGTCTTAACAGTGCTTGTTCGGCATCAGGCACGGGTCAGGATATCGTGCGCCTTGGGGCCGCAGTTGAAGAGGAGGTCGAAAGCGGAGAGGTTCGGGATGAAGTCGCCCCAGAGCTGAGGGTAAACCGGGGAAGGCGGCTGGCAGAGATCGAGGGCTATCCCCGCTTCTGCAAACAGACCGGCATCCAGGTACTTCCCGGCAGAGGCCTGGGCCAGGAATTGGTCGGCCCCGAGCCTTTGGCAGATCTCCACGAGCCTGCGGGTCGCCGTTGAATCGATCTGAAGTCCGGAGAGCAGCTCCAGCTCCGCATCGACCCCAAGGTGCACGAAGAGGTAGCGGATGATGGAAACATTCAGGTCGATGAGCCTGTCGTATCTCCGGGAAAACATCTCCTCTACAAAATCCTCGTGATCCCTGAAATAAGGCGCATGGGCATAGGCGGTCCTCAGGCTCTCGAGGTGTTTGGCCCGCCAGCGGCCCTCTTTGTAGATCCGAACATCACTGATCTTCTGCAGCCCCAGCCCCTTCTTCATGACCGGGATGGTCATCCAGAGCCCGCCCTGGCTGGACTTGAAACGGTTTCGAGTAATCCATGTGGTCCCGCGGGGAAACTGCACCTCGTCCAGGACGACGAAGACATCCGACCGGTGGGCCTTGTAGAAGAATCCCGGGAAGGGGGCGAAGTAGGGCTGGTTTGCGGAAACGATCATAGACGCGACCGTCTCCCTTTCAGTGATGTGGTGGAGCGGGTCTGAGACGACTGGCTCATCCGGTAACCATGTCCTGGAAAGTTGAATAATGGAATGATGGGCTTCAAAGGGGAACGATCTTGCGCGCCTCATCTCCAGACTGTTGGTTGTTTTTCTTTCCCCGACATTCCACTACCAGGATTCCAGTATTCCGGCACGTCAGACACTTCCCCTTTTCTAAAGGGTGTATGGCCCGGGGTCAAGGGGATCGAGGGGGATTTCCAATTCCAACTCCTTACTGCCTACTGCTTACTGCCTGCTGCCTGCTTGCATATTTCCAGGAGCCGCTTCGTCGTGTACTCCCCAACGTCTGCCAGACCGTCCGTCGACATGAAAGAGCCGGCGTTCGCTGAAAACAGGCATGATGCAGAGGGTGGGAATTCCTCGTCCTGCCTGTAGAAGATATAGCAGAGGGCGATCTTCGGGAAGGGGTAGAGCAGGAGAGAGAAATCGCCTGCTTCACCCGGGGCGTTCACCGCCCCATCGAACGATGCCGCGATGGCCTCTTTCGCTGCATCGATCTTTTCGACAAGGGGGATGAGAGGCCGCTCCGCATTGGCCGTGAACGCTCCCTGGTAAGGCATGCTGCCGGGAAGGTCCTTGAACGAAAGGAAAGGCTCGAGCCGGATCGGTTCAGGCCCTACGGATCTTGCGTACAGAGTGACGACGATTGCCCTGGGACCTTGTTCCGGGAGGTCGGAAAGGAGGATTCCTTCAGGGCCGAGGACGCACCCTTCTCCGAACGCCTGGAAGCGGAAAGCCTGCCCCTCTCTGCGGGCAGGAAGGAAGCGCTCCAGATCATCCTCGCGTTTCTGAAAGATCGTTTGAAGGTTCTGATCGATGATCTTGCGGTAGTTCGAGGCCATGGAGACATTATCCACAGAAAAGAGCGATCATCAAGAACAGACGCCACGAAGACACCAACTCAAAAAGAAGAGCATGCACGATCCTTCACCCGTGGCTAAGCTGCATCTCCAGGGATGAGGCTGGACACGTACACCAGGGAGATATCGGATGCCTTCAACGTGCCGGCGAAGAGGCCGACAGCCCTTGCGGTATCCGGGAAGGGGTGTCCTATTCCGATCGCCCTCCCCGTCCTCAGCGCACAGCGCCGCAGCTTTTCCAGCGCGAAGAGGATGGCTTCCTGGCCCGGGTGGTGATCGATGAAGATGTGGCGGGATGCGGCCGGAACCTGGAGCCGACGGGCCGTCTCGCATATGACGGACCGCCTGGATGTCAGGCTGTCTACGAAGAAGAGACCGCTCCCCCTGAGCACAGACAATGCCGTGCGCGCCTCTCTTTGGCACGAAGTGAACCTCGAGCCCATGTGATTGTTCACCCCGAAGGCAAGGGGGAGTTCGGACAGGTTCTCGGTCAAGGTTCTTGCGATCCGTTCCTCTTCGTCGCCCACATAGAGCGCCCCGGGTCCGGGGTTCAGGAGACGATCATAAGGCTCCATGGGCTGATGCAGGAGGACCTCGTGGCCTTCACGGTGGATCTCAAGGGCGATCTCGTGGGTGTGGCGAAGCCTGGGCAGAATGGCGAAGGTGATCGGGATTTCGAGCTCGAGGAACCGGCGGGCACTTGAAGTGCTGGAGCCGATGTCATCGATGATCAGGGCGATCCGTGACCTCCCGCACGCGCTCGGGTCTTCCCGCCCAAAGGCATGGGCCCGTGAGAGGCCGCGCATGCCCAGGAAGGCCCCGGCCAGGAGGGCCCCGCTCTTGATCAGGAATTGCCGTCTCTTCAGGAGATGTCCCGTGCCGTCCCCTCCGCCACCCCGGTTTGAGAAGGAAGGGTTTTCGAATACAATAAATTGCGTATGAAGTCAACGCGCGATACAAAATGTAGCGATTCCTTCAACTCCAAAAAGATCGCAAGCAGGAGCTTGCTCCTACAGGAGAGAAAACCGCAGGAAGTCTCCCGGTCAAACCGGCCCTCAGCGGCAAGCGGCGGGGGCGGATCCAGAACGATCACTGGATTGTGCTCGCCGTTACGCAGCTGGAGCCCGGGGGTCATAAGGAAGATGTAATCGGTTATTGCGATTGAGCGATGAACCGGACTATAAGGGGGTGCACACGGAGAGAACCGGCAATGGCTGACGAAGATCAAAAAATGCCCTTTACGGCGCACCTCGAGGAACTCAGAAAGCGCCTCATCATCTCCGTTGCCGCAATCGCCATGGGGACGTTCATCTCCTTCGGCTTCAAGGAATACCTCTTCCATCTCCTCATGAGGCCCCTCATCCAAGCCCTGCCCCCCGGGCAGAAGATGATCTTCACAGGACTGCCCGAGGCCTTTTTTGTCTACCTGGAGGTCTCCATCATCGCGGGCGTCATCCTGGCCATGCCCGTGGTCCTTTACCAGGCATGGCTGTTTGTGGCGCCCGGGCTCTATGCGCACGAGAGACGGTTCGCAGCGCCCATGGTGACCCTCTCCAGCATCTTCTTTGCAGGGGGCGTGCTCTTCGCCTATTTCGTCGTATTCCCTTTTGCCTTCAAGTACCTCATCGGGTTCGAGACCGATTTCGTCCGGCCCCTCCCGGCCATGAGGGAGTACATGAACCTGGCGAGCGCGCTCCTCCTCGCGTTCGGGCTGATCTTTGAGCTGCCCCTGGTGCTGACCCTGCTTGCACGGGTCGGGGTCGTTTCCGACCGCTTTCTGAAGAAACAGCGCAAGTACGCCTTTCTGCTGGCGTTCGTCGCTGCCGCCATCCTCACGCCCACCCCTGACGTCTTCAACCAGGTCCTGATGGCAGGCCCGATCATCATCCTTTATGAAATCAGCATCTGGGGGGCAAAGGCGTTCGGGAAAAAGCGGGAGGAGAAGGCGGGGAGCGTGTCAGACACCACCGATGGCGGGGAAGGGTAAGCGTTTTCTCTCACAGAGCACGGAGAGCCGCAGAGCAGATCGGCCGCTGGGCTGCAAAGGCGATATCCCTGTGACTCATGCGTTGAAGGAGCGGACATTGTCCTGTGTTTGAGATCTAACCCTTCGAAATTGTGCGTGCCACCGCCGCCCCCACCTCTCTCGTCGATGCCCTTCCCCCCAGATCGGCAGTCCTTATGCCCTCGCCGGTAACCTCTTCAACTGCACTCCAGATGAGCCGGGCCGCCTCCGGATAGCCCAGGTGATCGAGCATCATGGCCCCGGAGAGGATCTGGCCGACGGGGTTGGCGACCCCCTTGCCCGCTATGTCTGGGGCGGATCCATGAACCGGCTCGAACATGGATGGAAACTCCCGCTCCGGGTTCAGGTTGGCTGAAGGCGCAATCCCGAGACTGCCGGCAATCGCCGCGCCGAGGTCGGACAGGATGTCGCCGAACAGGTTGCTCGCGACAATCACGTCAAAACGGCCGGGGTGCAGGACCATGCCGGCGGAAAGGGCGTCGATATGGACCTGGTCCGTGCGGATCAGCGGAAAGTTACCGGCGATCTCTCTCAGGATGGCGTCCCAGTAGGGCATGGTATATACGATGCCGTTGGACTTCGTCGCGGATGTGACATGCTTCTTCTCCCGTTTTCCGGCGAGCTCAAATGCAAAGCGAATGACCCTTTCAACCCCTCTGCGGGTGAAGACGGATTCCTGAACCACCATCTCCTGCTCGGTGCCGGCATACATCATCCCGCCGATGTTGGAGTATTCCCCTTCATTGTTCTCTCTCACGATACAGAAGTCGATGGATCCCTGCTGGCTTTCCCTCAATGGGCTTTCGATCCCGCGCATATATTTGACGGGCCGGAGGTTTACGTACTGTCTGAACCCCCGCCGGATCGGCAGGAGCAACCCCCATAGAGAGACGTGATCCTGGACCTGAGGGTCCCCAACCGCTCCAAGGTAAATGGCGTCGAAGCCCTTCAATACCTCGAGACCGTCCGGGGGCATCATGCTCCCCGTGCTGAGGTAATATTCGCACCCCCAGGGGAACATCTCCCACTCGAAAGTCAATCCGAAGCGGTGCCCGACCGCATCGAGCACCCGCATCCCTTCCGGTACCACTTCTTTGCCGATGCCGTCCCCCATGATGACCGCAATACGGTGGCTTGAATTCTTTTTCGGTTCTCCCTTCAATTCTTCTCTCCTCCTCTCCAGTGATATCTGTATCCCCTTTCCTGAGAAACCGGGGCGCGGGGAGCGCCCCACCCTTATCGTCCCCGCGCGGGAGCGTGGGAACGCCAAGGAACAGAGCGTCCGAACAACAGGACACAGCGCGTCGGCATAAAGATCCCGGGGCGAAGACGAAGAGGCATCCGGTTGCTCGGTCGCAGTCGCTGATGCCCACATTCCTCCAAAAACGTCCCCTTTGTCAAACGCTCTTATGGGCAACACCGTTCAAGAATCGCTGCATACGTGCTATAGAATGTGTGGTCCCCCAGGGAAGCCCCCTGTGGAGACGACCTCCCCTGGCGGGAGGGGGA
>JAGVAP010000074.1 GCA_020060215.1 Deltaproteobacteria bacterium
CCGTGCCGGACAGGACCGCCCCTCCGGAGAGCGCTCCCTCGCCGAGGCCTGCACCCGCCCCCGCCCCTCAGGAACAGATCCCTGAACCGAGACCGGAGTCCACCCCGCGGACAATCGCATCCCTGCGTCTCGCCGAGCAGGCGCGGGCTTATCTCGATGCGGGGAAGCCCGACCAGGCGATCAGGACCCTGGAGAAGGCCATCAACCTCAATCCGTCAAGTGGGGAGAGCTTCTACTATCTGGCCGAGGCCTGGCTCATGAAGGGCAATCTTCGTCAGGCGCAGGAGTTCAACCGCCTGGCCGGACTCCACCTGAAGTACAGTGAAGGGTGGGCGGCAAAGGTCCAGGGGCAGGCCGAGAGGATAAAGAAGGTAAGGAGTAGGGAGTAAGCAAGCAGTAGGGAGTGAAGAGAAAGACCGAGGGACGACCCGCCGTCGCTAGAACTATGGCGAGGCCGCTTCGCTGGGACGAATGGACCAGGAATCTGTAGGAGCAAGCTCCTGCTTGCGATTCCGCTACAATCGACGAGCAACGAAGGACGAATGGCCAACGACCACAGCCACCCGCAGCCCTCAACCCGCCGCCTCCATCACCAAAACCCAATATCCGGACGACCAATGACCAATCACCAAGGACCAAGGACAACCGACGTCAACTCACCGGGGCTTCGGTCAACCTCAACGTCCTGCTTGCGGTATCCAGGACTGCGGGGAGGCCCACGGGGAGGGTCATGTTGCGGTCGCCGTGCCCGATGGGGAACCCGTTGACAACCGCGATCCCAAGCCCTGCCGCCGAGTCGAGGAGCAGCTCTTCGATCCGGGCTTTCTCGCCGCAATCCTCGAACTGACCTGCAATGATCGCGGCAACGTTCTTGAAAAAACCGCAGAGCCTCAAATGGGTAAGCATGCGATCGATCCTGTAAGGGGGTTCTCCCCTGTCCTCCAGGAACAGGATCGCACCCCTCAGGTCCGGCATGTGTCGGGTGCCCACCAGGTGGCACATGAGAGTGAGATTGCCTCCCACCAGTCTCCCCTCTGCCTTGCCCTCTCTCAGCACGGCGCTCTCTTCGAGACTGAAGCTGCAGGGCCGGTCCGTTGAAAGGAGATGGACAAGGGCTTCCAGGTTGCCCCCATGGTTCCTGGAAAATTCCCTGACCGTGGGCCCGTGGAAGGTGACCAGGCCGGTCTTCCTGTAAATGGAAAAAAGCAGCGAGGTGATGTCGCTGTACCCAACCAGGATCTTTGGGTTCGCGCGGATGGCTTGGAAGCGGATTTTCGGAAGGAGCCTCATGGCCCCGTACCCCCCGCGCGCGCAGAAGATCGCCTTCACATCCCTGTTTCGGAACGCGGAATGGAGATCCTCCAACCTGGCCTTGTCATCGCCGGCGAGGTATTCCTTTCTTTCGTAAAGGTGCTTTGCAGTCAGGACCTTGAAGCCCAGGGACTGCAGGCGGTCGATGCCGGGCAGGACCTCCGCAGGATCGACCGGGCCGGCCGGTGCAATGACGGAGACCGTGTCCCCGGGTTCCAGGCGTGGGGGTTTGATCATCACTGATTCCTCTTGAAGATGATGATCAGCCCCTCCAGGGTCAGGAACTCCTCCACATGGTCGATCGTCTCCGCCTCCCCGCAGATCAGGGGGGCAAGGCCCCCGGTTGCGATCACCGTCGGATCTTCCTCCATCTCCTTCTTGATCCTTTGGACGATCCCGTCGACCAGACCGGCGTACCCGTAAACGATTCCGACATTCATGCTGCTCATCGTATCTTTGGCGATCACCCTCTTGGGTTTGGCGAAGATCTCCACCCTCGGCAGTCTGGACGCCTTCTGGAACAGGGCCTCGCAGGAGATCAGCACCCCGGGGGAGATCGCCCCTCCCAGGTAGGCGCCGTCCCTTGAAACGCAGTCGAACGTGGTCGCCGTACCGAAATCGATCACCACCAGACTGGTCCGATACTTCTCGTAGGCGGCCACGGAATTGACGATCCGATCGGCGCCGACCTCCTTCGGATGGTCATAAAGGATCGGCATTCCGGTCCTTATGTCGGGACCGACGACAAGCGGTTTCACCTTGAAATAGCGACGGGAGAAATCCTCGAAGGTGTTCATGAGGGGCGGCACCACCGAGGAGATGATGATATGGCGCACGTCTTGGAGTCTTCGTCCGGAATGGGTGAACAGATTGTGCACCAGGATGCCCAGCTCGTCCGAGGTGATTTCCCTCTCTGTCCGCAGTCTCCAGTGGTTCAGGATCTTCTCCTCGTCACAAAGCCCCAGGACGATGTTCGTGTTGCCGATGTCTATGCAGAAAAGCATATGCGGTTTCTCTGGTTTGTTTGGTTTCTCTGGTTTGTTTGGTTTCTCTGGTTTGTTTGGTTTTCCGTTTCTCGGTCGAACCAGATAAACCCGAAAAACCTGAGAAACCAGAAAAACTATTCCTCCGCCGTTCCCCTCCGGATCGCATCGGCCACCTTCACGGTTTCGACGGCCAGCTTCACGTTGTGGACCCTGACGATGTGCGCACCGTTCAGGGCCGCCGCCGCCACCGTGGCCATGGTCGCGTTGTCCCGATCCAGTTTCGGGTCTCCCAGGATGCGGCCGATAAAGGCCTTTCTCGAGCTCCCCAGGAGGAGCGGCATGCCGAGAGCGTGAAACCGCCGGAGCTCCCTGATGATCATGAGGTTGTGGTCAAAGGTCTTTCCGAAGCCCACCCCGGGGTCCAGGACGATCAGCTCCCGCTGGACCCCCGCCAGGACGGCCCTCTCCGCCGCCTGTTTCAGGAACGCCATCACCTCGTGGATGAGATCCACGTAGACCGGGTTGTCCTGCATGGTGCGGGGAGTCCCCTTCATGTGCATGAGGATCACGGGAACCTTCGCCGCCGCGGCAAGCGGCGCCATCCGGGGGTCGAACGCCATGGCGCTCACATCGTTGATGATGCAGGCCCCCGCGTTCAGGGCCTCGGCCGCGACCCGACCCTTGACCGTGTCGATGCTGATGGGAACCCTGACCTCCTTCGCCAGGGCCTGGATGACCGGGATCACCCGGTCCATTTCCTCCTGCTCGGCTACGTCCGCGGCATAGGGGCGCGTGGACTCCCCGCCGATATCCAGGATATCCGCACCCTCCTCCGCCATCCGGAGGCCGTGTTCGACCGCCGCTTCCCAGCGGAGGTAGCGCCCGGAGTCCGAAAAAGAATCGGGCGTCACATTGAGGACGCCCATGACGTGGGTTCTTTTCCCGAGGGCGAGCACACGGTTCCACCACTTCAGGACAAAGAGCTCGCTGGAAGGAGGGCTCAAACGGGTACAGCCTCCGCAGCCGCGATCTTCCCCTCCTTTTCACCCCTGATCGCATCCATGATCTGGTCAATGGCCTTGCAGTCCAGGGTCTCCTTGTCGAGGAGGGCGGCGGCGATTCCATGAAGCGCCTCGATGTTGTCCTTGATCATGGTATAGGTCTTCTGGTAGGCGTTCGTGACGATCCCGCTCACCTCGTCATCGATCCGCTGCGCCGTGAGCTCGCTGTAATCCCTGTGCCGCGAGATCTCCCTTCCCAGGAAGATCTGCTCCTCCTTTTTCCCGAAGGTCAGGGGACCCAGGGTATCGCTCATGCCGAATTCGCATACCATCTTCCGGGCCAGGGTGGAGGCCCTTTCAATGTCATTGCCCGCCCCGGTGGTCTTCACGTTGAGCACCAGTTCCTCGGCGGCCCTCCCGCCCATGAGGATGCTGATGCTGCTCATGAGATAGTCCTTGGGATAGGTATGCTTCTCGTCCAGAGGCAGCTGCTGGGTAAGGCCGAGGGCCCTTCCCCGGGGGATGATGGTCACCTTGTGGATGGGGTCGGTGTTGGGAAGAAGCTTGGCGACCAGGGCATGGCCCGCCTCGTGATAGGCCGTCGTCCTCTTCTCGTCGTCGCTGATGATCATGCTCTTGCGTTCGGCCCCCATCAGGACCTTGTCCTTGGCGTCCTCCAGGTCCGCCATCTCCACCCGTTCTTTTCCGCGCCTTGCGGCCATCAGGGCCGCCTCGTTGACCATATTCTCCAGGTCCGCACCGGTGAAACCGGGTGTTCCCCTGGCGAGCGTGGTGACGCTGACATCATCAGCAAGCACCGTCTTCTTCGCATGCACCTTCAGGATCGCCTCCCGGCCCTTGATGTCGGGGACGGGGACGACCACCTGCCGGTCGAACCTCCCCGGCCTCAGCAAGGCCGGGTCGAGCACATCCGGTCTGTTGGTCGCCGAGATGAGGATCACCCCTTCGTTGGACTCGAACCCGTCCATCTCCACCAGCAGCTGGTTCAGGGTCTGCTCCCTCTCATCGTGGCCCCCGCCGAGACCCGCGCCCCTGTGGCGGCCCACCGCATCGATCTCGTCGATGAAGATGATGCAGGGGGCGTGCTTTTTCCCCTGCACGAAGAGGTCTCTCACCCTGGACGCACCGACGCCGACGAACATCTCCACGAAGTCCGAGCCGCTGATGCTGAAGAACGGGACCCCGGCCTCGCCGGCAATGGCCCGGGCAAGAAGGGTCTTCCCCGTGCCGGGGGCGCCCACCAGAAGCACGCCCTTGGGGATCCTGCCCCCCAGGCGGGTGAATCTCTTCGGGTCGCGCAGGAACTCGATGATCTCATGGAGCTCCTCCTTGGCCTCTTCGATGCCGGCTACGTCATCGAAGGTCACCCGTTCCTGGGAATCGCTCATCAGCCTTGCCCTGCTCTTCCCGAAGGAGAGGGCCTTTCCTCCCCCCACCTGCATCTGGCGCATGAAGAACACCCATACCCCGATCAGGAGGAGCATGGGGACCCAGGAGAGAAAGACCTGGAACCAGGAGGAGTCCTCCTGAGGCTTGGCCGCGATCTTGACCCCTTTGCTGCGCAGCAGGCTGATCATCTCGGGATCTTTTGGGGCATAGGTCTTGAAAGGTCCCTGTGAGGAGATGCCCGAGATGTTGTCGCCCTGAATCGTCACCTGGCTTACGCTGACGCTCTCCACCATGCTGAGAAAATCGCTGTAGCCAAGAGCAGAGCTGCCTCTGTCCGGCTGCCTGAAGACCTGAAAGAGGAGAACCATGATCAGGCTGATCACGAGCCAGAGGGCAAGATTTTTATAGAATGGATTCAACTTCAAAGACCTCCTGCGGTTCTATGCAAACCCCTGGCGACCTGCATACAGGGATTTATTAGGCACCCTGCTAGTATACCCGGATTTAGACAGAAGTTCTACAGGTCTTCTCAAGGGCCGGCGATGTGCTGATTTGCCGGACGATGGCGGATTAGTCCCCGTAAGATATGATATTTCCGGCTCCGTGTCATCAACATTCCACATTCCGCAACTCCAACACCCTGAATCCCACCAATACTTAAGGACCACCGTCAACCCCCCGCTTGCAGTCGGAAAAACCTGCCACCTTTTTGACGATTTTGCCTATCCCGGAGCTTCACGCCCTACGCCTCTTCCGGTAAGTCATTAAAAATACATGTTCTTACTTCATGGCATATAGATTGCTCTATTGTCCAGTCATTGAACGGACGATGTAGGCACAGGGGCGACGAAATTTATGATCCGACTTTCGGAATCCAGCTTTCACACACCGACCACCAGGATGAGGCGGCTTTCGGTCCTGCTGGCGATCCACAATTCCCCGAGGCTCAGCCAGCACAAGATTGCACAGATGACCAACCTGAGCAGCTCCATGGTGAACAACTACATGAAGCGGCTGCAGCAGGAGGGTTTGGTGAGGATGACCGGAAAGACCAACCGGACCCAGCGGTACCACCTGACCCCCCATGGGCAGAAGGAGCTCTTTGCGCTCATCCTCAAGTACTCGGCAGAGGTGATCCAGCTCTACAG
This sequence comes from Deltaproteobacteria bacterium, assembly GCA_020060215.1. The sequence continues at coordinate 5,857 of JAGVAP010000074.1, forward strand.
CGCGGCAAAGAGGCAGGTGGCGGAGAGACTCGTGCGGTTCCATTCCGAAGGCATACGGTCCATCGCGCTCTTTGGGGCCGCCGAGACCGCCGAAGTCGTCCATGCCGCACTGAAGGATACACCCCTTACGGTGACCGGCATCGTGGACAGCAACCCGGGCAAGCAGGGCACGCGTTTCAACGGGTTCGTCGTCGGCCCCCCCGAATCGCTGAGAGAGATGAACGCCGATGCCATCCTGATCACCTCGTTCGCCCGCCAGGAAGAGATCCACGGCTGCATACAGCAGGTGCTCGGGGACGGGGTGCAGGTGAGGAAGCTTTCGGATCTTTAGGAGATGGATCTGCCACAAAGGCACTGAGGCACGAAGAAAACGACAATAGCTCTCTTGGTGTCTTTGTGTCTTAGTGGCGGGATTTGATTGCGGCCGTAAGGCTCGCGTTAGGGGATAGCATGAGGGTACTGATCACAGGCATCACGGGCATGGCCGGGAGCCATCTGGCGGAATACCTGGCCGTTCGCGGGGACTGCGAGATCCATGGGACCCTCCGGTGGAGGAGCAACCGGGAAAACATCGCCTCCGTCGAGAAGGAGATCATCCTCCACGAGTGCGAATTGAGAGACCCCTATGCCGTGACCCGGCTGCTCAGGGACATCCGGCCCCATCGGATCTATCATCTGGCCTCCCAGAGCAACGTGGCGGCAAGCTGGATCGCACCGCGGGAGACCCTGGTCAACAACATCACGGCGCAGCTCAACATCCTCGAGTCCTTGAAGCTCCTCGACCAGGGGGAGACCCGGGTCCATGTCGCGGGCAGCTCCGAGGAATACGGCATGGTTCAACCGGGCGAGCTGCCGGTGAAGGAATCCAACCCCCTGAGGCCGACCAGTCCGTACGGGGTGAGCAAGGTGACCCAGGATACGATGGCCTACCAGTACTGCCAGAATTTCGGGCTCCACATCGTCCGGACCCGGTGCTTCAACCACACGGGTCCGAGGCGGAGCGACTCGTTTGCCACATCCAGCTTCGCCAGACAGATCGTGGAGATCGAATCGGGCATGAGAGAGCCGGTCATCCAGGTCGGCAATCTCCTGGCCGAGAGGGATTTCACGGACATCCGGGACGTGGTCCGGGCGTATCATCTCGCGCTGGAGCGCTGCGAGCCCGGGAGTGTCTACAACATCGGATCGGGCAGGGCGACCAGCCTGAAGCGCGTCCTGAACCTGCTCCTCACCATGAGCCGCATGGCGATCCGGATCGAGAAGGACGAACGCCGCATGCGGCCCTCCGACGTCCCGGTCCTCGTGGCGGATACCGCCGCGTTCAGGGCCAGGACAGGATGGGTCCCTCAGATCCCCCTCGAGCAGAGCCTCTCCGACCTGCTGGAATACTGGCGGATGAGACTGCACCGAAGGGACAGGACGGAGACGGATGGTTTTCACCCGCTGGACGAGCGGCTCTGCGTGGGGCTGCAGCAGGAAGGATGGGGAGAGAGGTAGGATGGCGCCCGCGGAAACCATGGGGAATGCAGTGACCATCCGGATCGGGAACCGGACCGTCGGCTCCGAGCACCCCACCTACATCATTGCGGAGATCGGGATCAACCACAACGGGGACCCCGGGGTTGCAGAGAGGCTCATCGACGCCGCCGCCGACGCAAAAGTGGATGCGGTCAAATTCCAGAAGAGGCACCTCCCCTCTCTTTACCGCGACGATGTGCTTACGGAAACGCTCAAGTACGAGCAGCACTTCCAGTACATGATCCCCATCCTGAAGCAGGTCGAGCTCCCTGAAGAGGCGTTTGTCCGGCTCAAGACGTACAGCCAGGAGCGCGGCCTGGAATTCCTCTGCACCCCCTTTGACCCGGCGAGCGCCGATTTCCTGGCCGGGCTCGGGGTGAACGGGTTCAAAATCGCGTCGGCAGACCTCAGCAACCTGCCGCTGCTCGACCACGTCGCCTCCTTCGGAAAACCCATGATCGTCTCCACGGGCATGTCCTACTGGCAGGAGATCGAGCGTGCGGTGGATCTCCTGAAGAGACGGGACGTCCCCTTTGCCCTCCTCCACTGCAGGAGCGTCTACCCCGTGTGGCCGCGCGAGGTCAACCTCAGGATGATCAACCGGCTGAGCAGGTTCGGCTGCCCGGTGGGTTACTCTGGCCATGATATCGGGATCATCATCCCCCTGATCGCCGCGTCCATGGGCGCGAGCATCATCGAGAAGCACATCACCATGGACAAGAGGATGACCGGGCCGGACCACAAGATCAGCCTCGAGCCGCACGAACTCAAGCGGCTCGTACGCGACATCCGGGTGGCGGACCAGGCCATGGGCAAGAGCAAGCGGTTCCTGATGCGGGGCGAGATCCTGAACCGGGAGCTGTTCGGCAAGAGCCTGACCGCGTCCGCGGATATCGCGAAGGGGACGAGGATCACCGAAGCCATGGTGCTCGCCCGGGGCCCGGGCAAGGGACTCTCCCCCAGCAGGATAGGCGATCTGGTCGGCCGTGAGATCAGCAGGGATCTGAAGAAGGGTGATTTCTTCCTGGACGAGGATGTGGAGGGGGAGTGCGTTCTGGATTTCCACAACTCCTTTCGCACCCGCTGGGGGCTGATCAGCCGGTTCGGCGACCTGGAGGAGATGCTCGGATACGGCCCCAGGGTGATCGAGTTTCACCTGGCGGAGAAGGATTTCCACCTCGGTTTCCGACCCGAGCGGACATATGGGCAGGAACTGGTCGTCCACGCGCCGGAATACATCGACGGGAGGCTCTTCGACCTGTGCAGCGGGAGCGAGGAGATCCGGGCCGCATCGGTCCGACTCCTGCAGAAGACCATCGACCTCTGCCAAGGACTGGCGCCCTTCTTCCAAGGCAGACCCAAGATCATTGTCCACCCGGGCGCCATGAGCCTGAACTCGAAGCTGAACGAGAGCGCTCTGAGGGCGGCCCTTTTGAACTCCCTCTCTCAGATCAGGAGCAACGGGGAGGAGATCCTGCTCGAGAACCTTCCCCCCTACCCCTGGTATTTCGGGGGGCAGTGGAAGGGAAATTACTTCATGGACAGCGACTCCATCCGTTCGCTGTGCGAGGACGCGGGGCTCTCCATCTGCTTTGATCTGTCCCACGCAGCCCTTTACTGCAATGCCAAGGGAAAGGACCTTTCCGCCTTTATCGAGAAGGTGCTGCCCCTGGTTCGCCACATCCACTTCGCCGATGCCTACGGCCTCGACGGCGAAGGGGTGGCGATCGGGGAAGGCGACATCGACTTCGACCGGATCATGCCGCTCTTCGCCTCCTATGAAGGAACCTGGGTGCCCGAGATCTGGCGGGGCCATGTCCACAAGGGAAAAGGATTCATCCAGGCGTTGGTGAGACTGAGGCAGTACGACATCTAGAAGCAGATCTGGCCGGAGCAGTTTTTAGACACATTCAAACGAGTAAACAAAGACTTACAACGATTCGGCCCCTGTAATCGAAGGGGCGGAGCCATGTGTGAAGAAAATGTCCAATGTCCAATGCAGAATGTCCAATGTCCAAGGGGAGAATGTCGAAGGAAAGAACAACAGAAAATGTCCAATGTCCAGTGCAGAATGTCCAATGTCCAAGGGAAGAATGTCGAAGGAAAGAACAACAATGACAAGGGACAAGTGAAATAGGACAATTCGCCAATGACGGGTAGCGACTAACGACCAGCCGGCCTCGCTAGGAACCACTCATGTTCAACGGATTCACCACGCCCGATTTTCCAAAGAGGCTCACCGTCGAGCTCAGCGCGGCATGCAACCTCTCCTGCGTCATGTGTCCCAGGCAGTATGTGCCGGGGGCCGACGGCTTCATGAGACGGGACCTCTTCGAGAAGATCATCGAGGAGGTTGCGGGCCGGGAAGTGGAAGCGGTCGTCCCCTTCTTCCGCGGGGAAGCGCTGCTCCACCCTTCCTTTTTGGAGATGATGCGGTTGCTCCGGGAAAAGACCAGGGCCAGGATTCAGCTTGCAACCAACGCACTGCTTCTCTCCCGGGCCGTCTCCAAGGAACTGCTGGGGCTCCCCGTCGACTTCATCTCCTTCAGTCTGGATGCCTCGACGGAGGAGACCTACAAACAGGTCCGGCCCGGTGGAGACTTCCACCGAGTGATGGCGAACATCGAGGATTTCCTGAGGTTGAGGGGGGAAATGCCGGCCTCCTCGACCACGGTCCAGGTCTCCTTGACCGAAGGAGATCACAACCGACATGAGATCCCCTCCTTCATCGAGGGCTGGCAGCTGAAGGCGGACCGGGTCAGGATCTACCCCCGACACTCCGAGAAGGGGAGGTTCGGCAGACTCGGACCCTGCTCCTTTCTGCGGCCGGAGGCAACCAGAACGGCCTGTTTGAAACCTTTTGCGGACATGGTGATCTATGCGGACGGGCAGGTTGCGCTCTGCAACCACGACTGGAACCGCAAGGGCAAAGGAGCCATCGGTTCAGTCACCGAGCGCACCATCCGGGAGATCTGGGAAGGCCCCGCCTATGAAAGGATCCGCGGTCTACATTTGAGGCGCATGTGGAACGAGGTCGATCCATGCGGCCACTGCGATCACTGGCAGGGCAACGGGTCTGAAGCGCAGGTTGGAATCCTGATCGATGCAAGGGATGCTTTGGATTCCAAGACACAAGCGATCTTTGCGTCTTAGGGTCTTTGTGGCGATAAAACGAACATGATCCCCATCACCAAACCCGTCATGGACAGACACGACTACGAGGCGGTCCTGACGCCGCTCCGGTCCGGATGGCTTGTCCAGGGTCCCGAGGTGGCCCGTTTCGAGGAGACGGTGGCGCGCTTCTGCAATGTTCCCCACGCTGTGGCCACCACGTCGTGCACCACAGCCCTCCACCTGGCGCTCGTGGCAGCCGGAATCGGGAAAGGGGACGCGGTGCTGGTCCCCTCGTTCACCTATATTGCCACGGCCAATGCAGTGGAACATGCCGGCGCGCGCCCGGTGTTCGTGGATGTGGATCCCGATACCTTCAATATCGCCGTGGAATGCATCGAGGAGCGGATCGCCTCCTGCAAAAAGAGAACCGGCGCGACGGTCCGGGCGATCATCCCGGTCCACCTTTTCGGGCTATGCGCGGAGATGGGTCCCCTCATGGAGCTGGCCGAGAAATATTCCCTCACCGTGATCGAGGACGCGGCCTGTGCACTGGGCTCCTCCATTCACGGCAGGCATGCGGGGAGCTTCGGACTGGCCGGGTGCTTCAGCTTCCACCCCCGGAAGCTCATCACCACCGGCGAAGGGGGGATGATCGTGACCGGTGACGAATCGATGGCCAGGAGCCTGAGAATCCTCCGTGATCACGGGGCGGAGATCACGGATCTCGACCGCCACCATGCCGGGCAGGGTGAGATGCCCTCCTTTGGCCGCCTGGGCTACAACTACCGCATGACCGACATCCAAGGGGCCCTCGGAAGCTCGCAGATGTCCAAGATCCAGCGGATCGTCGATTCCAGGAGGAGCCTGGCCCGCAACTACACCGGGTTGCTCCACGAGATTCCCTGGATCACGTTGCCGGTCTCCCCTCAGGGCTATCTTCATACCTATCAGTCCTACGTCTGCCGGTTGAACCTGGAAACCGCGAGACCGGGGAAGGTCGGCAAGGTGCGCGGCAGTCTCATGAAGCATCTCAAGGACGCAGGCATCTCTTCCCGCCCCGGCACCCACGCGGTTCACCTCCTCGGGTACTACCAGCGGAAATACGCCATCCGCCCCCAGGACTTCCCCAACTCGAGAATGGTCCACCACAGCGCCGTCACCCTCCCCCTCTATCCCGGCATGAACCACGGGGAGCAGATGCGGGTGGCGGAGGCGATCGCGTCGTTCAAACCCTAGATGAAGAAGTAGGCAGTAAGCAGTAAGGAGTAGGCAGAAAAATCGGAGTTCACCGACACTGTCTGAGACCATGAAAGTCCAATACCTCCTGATCACCCGCTTCGATCCTTACTGCTCCATGCCCGCGGCTTGCCCGGATTCCTCTTTTCCCTTGCTGCCTGCTTCTTACTGCTTACTTCCTGCTTGAAACTATGTGCGCTTTCGTCGGCATACTGAACCATCACGAGAAAGCGGTGACCGGCAATGTCCTGAAGGCCATGACCCGCATGGTCGCGCACCGCGGCCCGGACGGCGAAGGGTTCTTCACCGAAGGGCCGATCGGCCTCGGGCACAGAAGGCTGGCGATCATCGATCTCTCTCCGGCGGCATCTCAGCCCATGAAAAGCGAGTGCGGCCGTTTCGTCCTCGTCTACAACGGCGAGGTCTACAACTTCATGGAGATGCGGCAGGAGCTCTCAAGGCTCGGGCACCGCTTCTCTTCGAAGTCCGACACCGAAGTGGTGCTGAAGGCCCTCATCGAATGGGGGGAAAAAGCCGTCCCGCGCTTCAACGGCATGTTCTCCTTTCTCTTCCTGGACAGGGCGGAGCGCCGGGTGTTGGCGGCGAGGGATCGTTACGGCATCAAGCCCCTCTACATCGCCTCGCTACCCGGGGGGTATCTCTTCGGATCAGAGATCAAGTCCTTCCTGAAGCACCCCGGTTTCAGGGTCGACCTCAATCTCCGTGCGCTCGGCGAGTACTTCACCTTCCAGAACCTGCTCGATTCCGAGACCCTCTTTCAGGATGTGACGATCCTCGGCCCCGGTTCCTACCGGGTGTATACCTACGGCGGAGACGATCCAAAATGGAGGCCGTCCCCTCCGGTCCGCTACTGGGATTTCCATTTCGGATCGGATGCGGGGATCACCGATCCTGAAGAGGCCTCTTCGGCTGTGCGCCGGTTGATCGAGCATGCCGTCGGGCGGCAGATGGTGAGCGACGTGCCCCTGGGCAGCTACCTCTCAGGGGGCATCGACTCCGGGCTGATCGTGGCCATGGCCAGCAGGCGGGTCCCGAGGCTCACCACCTTCACCGGTGGGTTTGACCTCTCCAGCGCCCAGGGTCTGGAGGCGGGCTATGATGAGAGGGCGGCTGCAGAAGTCCTCTCCAACCAGTTCCAGACCGAACATTATGAGATGGTCCTCCACGCGGGCGACATGGCCCACGTCATGCCAAGACTCATCTGGCACATGGAGGAGCTCCGGCTGGGCCAGTGCTACCCGAACTACTATCTTGCCCGGCTGGCCAGCAAATTCGTCAAGGTCGTTCTATGCGGCACAGGGGGCGATGAGTTGTTCGCAGGATATCCGTGGAGATACTTCGGCTCGGCCAACTGCTCTCAGAACGGCACGTTCCTTCGGAACTACTACCACTTCTGGCAGCGGATCGTTCCCGACGAACAGAAGCCCAGCCTGTTCCGGCCGAACGTCTTGAGCCATGTCGACCCGGAGGCGAGCTTCAGGGCCTTCAGCCGGATCCTCGCCGAGAACAACCTCCCGCGAAACGGCATCGAGTCCAACATCAACCGAAGCCTCTATTTCGAGTGCAGGAGCTTTCTCCACGGCCTGCTGATGATCGAAGACAAGCTCTCCATGGCCCATGGTCTGGAGACGAGGGTCCCGTTCCTCGACAACGACCTGGTGGACCTCGCCTGCAGGATTCCGGTGAGGATGAAACTCAGCAACCTCGACTCCATAGCCCGCATCGACGAGAACGAGCTGGGCAAGGGGTACCGGTACCGGATGAAGACCAGCGAAGGAAAGCGCATCCTGCGAGACGCCATTGAGTCCCTGGTCCCCGCGCGCGTGGCGGAGCGGGCCAAACAGGGCTTCAGCTCCCCGGATGTATCCTGGTACAGGGGGGAGAGCCTCGACTATGTCCACTCCCTCCTCACCAGCGGCAGCCCCTGCATCTACGAATACCTGCAGCCGGCGTATGTCCGCGCCGTCCTGGAACAGCACCTTGCAGGCCAGCGCAACTACCGGTTGCTGATCTGGAGTTTCCTCTGCCTCGAGTGGTGGCTGAGGACCTTCATGAACGGGACGGACGTGAACCAGCCGGGGGTCCGATCATGAATATCCTGATGCTCACCGCAAACGACCCGGCCGGCATGGGCATCTCCTTTTGCCGGGCCATCAACAGGCAAGGCAAACACCGTTGCCGGCTCATCACGACCGAGACAAGGTACAACTTCGAATTCGAAAAGGACATCCATGTGCCGGATTGCGGGGATCTGCAGTTCGATGAGATCGAGGCCCTGCTCAGGGATGCCGATATCTTTCACTTCCATATCCTGAGCGACGAGAACATGAAGCTGGGTCCTCTCCTGGTGAGGGATTTTGCTCACGGGAAGAAGATTCTCCATCATCATCACGGGCATCCGTATTTCAAAGAGAATCCTCATCTGTTTCGGGAAAAATACAGGCGACTCCGGCGAAAGGCCGTTGTGAGCACCCCTGATCTCCTCAAGCTCCTTCCTGCGGCACAATGGGTCCCCAACTTGGTTCCCATCCAAGATCCTCTTTATCTGCCCTTGACGAGAGCACGAACGGGAAACGGCGCGGTGAAGGTCGGCCATTCCCCCACCAGGAGGGATCTCAAGAAGACGGACGTCTTCGAGCGGGTCATGGACCGGGTCTCGGAAAGGAACGAGGGGGTGGAGAAGGTCATCATCTCCGACACCCTCCACAGGCGTTGCCTCGAGCTCAAGAAGGAATGCGACATCTTCTTCGACCAGCTCGGTCCCTCCTTCGGCGTCTCCTCCCTGGAGGCCCTGAGCCAGGGGCTCCCCACCATTGCGCGGCTGGACGAACAGAACCTGGAGGAGATCCGGAGATTCACGGCCACACAGACCGTTCCCTGGGTCAACGCAGAAGATGAAGAGGAGCTGGAGAGCGGTGTCGAGGAGATGGTCCTGGACCGGGGACTCCGGGAGGAGAGAGGCGCTGCGTCCAGGCGGTTCATGGAAGAGCACTGGCGGGAAGAGCAGGTGCTCGAGCGGCTGTTCGAAATCTATGAATCCCTTTAGAAGGATCTTTCTCTTGAGGTACGGAGGCAGACATTGCGGGTTGTCCTGATGGGCGGCAAGGATCTCGCCATCCACTGTCTCTCGTTTCTCCTGGAGTCGGGAGAAGAGATCTGCGGAGTGGTCGTGAACCCCACCGATCGCGAGGAGGAAGGGAACTGGTACCGGTCCCTTCGCCGTTTCGCCCGCGAGAGAGGATTGCCCGTGCATCAGCCCGGGAGCGCGAACAACGAGTCCTTTGTGGAGGCCATGCGGGCAATGCAGCCGGACCTCCTCTTCTCCATGTCCTACGAGAAGATCCTCAAGAAGGCTGTCTTGCAGATCCCGCGATTCGGGGCCATGAACATCCACTTCAGCAGGCTGCCCCGATATCGGGGGTGCCTTCCGATCGTTTACGCCCTGAGCGAAGAGGAACCCGTGATCGGAGTGTCCGTTCATTATATGGACGAAGGGATCGATACGGGCGATATCGTCGCCCAGGACGCGGTGCCCGTCGCAAGAGAGGACACCGCCTTCACCCTCTACTTCAAATGCGTGGAGCTGGGGACCCGGCTCTTCCGAGAGACCTACCCCAGGATCGCCAGGGGACGAAACGCGCGCATGGCGCAGGACAACGGCGCGGCCTCTTACCATCCGCAGCAATATCCCCATGACCGGTGGATCGACTGGAGCTGGCCCGAGCCAAGGATCCATGCCTTCATCCGGGCCCACACCTTTCCTCCTTACCCGGGGGCTCGCTTCATGAAGGACGGATCCGAAATGGAAGTGAGGATGATCGACGGGCGATGTCTTGTGAACGGCCGGCCCCTTTCTTTTGAGGAATTTCTCCGTGCTCATCGACAGCCACGTCCACGTGGGTGACTGGGGATATTTCGATTCCCACGGAAGGATCTTCACCGGTTTCGCGGAGATCCTCCGCTCCCTCGTGTCCAAGGGGTTCACAGGCGCCGTGTTGATGCCCTCTGAACTGAAGAGCAACAGGGAGATCCTGGAGGAGATCAGGAGGCACCGGGAGACCGGGCACGCGTTCAAGTCCTGGTTCTTCCCCTGGCTCAACCCCTCCAGGGACGGGGATATGGAATTCGTAAGAGACCACCTCGGGGAGATTGACGGCTTCAAGTTCCACCCCTCCCTGGACAGGGTCAGGTTCTCGGAAGAGAGCCACCGTCCTTTCCTGGAGATGGCGGCCGCACATCGCCTTCCCGTCCTGGTCCACTGCGGGGCATGGATCGAGATGGCCCACTATCGATTCGTGCTCGACGTGGCGGAGGCGTATCCGGGAATCAGTTTCATCCTCGCCCACCAGGGGGGCACCACCTACGAGCTCAAGACCGGCGCAGCGGCCGAGGTCAAAGAAAGGGCGCTCCGGAACGTGTACTTCGATATCGCAGGAACCCATGAGTACTGGGTCCTGGAGCACTGCGTCCAGCAGTTGGGCGCCGAAAGGTTCCTGTTGGGGAGCGACTTTCCCATCCGGGATGCCGCCATCTACCCGGTCGTGCTCGACGGCGCCAGGCTCGATGAAGAAGCAAAGGATCGCATCCGTTACAGGAACATCCTGGGGCTGGTGGGGGAAAAATGATCCTGATCCGGGAGATCGATGGTCACGACCATGAATACGCGGGACTTTTTCAGCGGGACAACGAATCCATGCTCTACCAGAGCCCCTTCTGGCTGGACCTGCTGCAGGAGATCCTCCAGAGACCCATCAGACTACTCTCCACATGGGAGGATGACAGGTTGACGGCAGCCATGCCGTTCATGGTCTCTCCTGCAACCGCTTCCGGACCCGTGATCAACAGTCTTCCCTTCTTCGGCAGCATCGGGGGAATCGTCTCGGACAGGACAGGGGCCGAACGAGAGGTTCATCTGAACTTGCTCCTGCAGGGACTTGTCCGAATCGCGGAAAGCATGGAAGCGGTATCGCTCAATATCATCAGCAGACCCGCCGATCCTGTCGAGGATGCATACCGGGATTTGCTCGCCCCGGACTGGGAAGACGTCCGCACGACCTTTGTCCTCGATCTCCCCTCCCCAACCCTCGATTCAGAGGAAGCGCTGATGGCACGGCTTGCCGGAAGGACGCGAACGGCGCTCCGAAAAGCCGCCAAGCAGGGCTTCGAGGTGGCCAGGAGCATGGGTCGGAGGGACGCCGAAGCCCTCTACGGCCTCCATTGCGAGAACATGGCCTCGATCGGCGGCATCAGGAAACCACGCTCCTTCATGCAAGCCGTGACGAGGAGACTCGACCGGGGCTGCCCGGAGATCTGGGTGGCCAGGAGCGGCACGGAGGTGATCGCCGGTGCACTGTTCTTTGTCATGCGGGAGAGCGCGGAGTACTACATGACCGGCCTCAGCCCTGCTTTCAGGCAGTCCCAGCCGCTGAGCCTGCTGGTCTTTGAGGCGATGAAGGACCTGGCGGCAAGGGGAATCCGGCACTTCAATTTCGGCGGCACCTGGCCATCCCAGGAAGGACTCCGCAGGTTCAAGTCCGGATGGGGAGCCACGCCCCTCCCCTACCGCTACTTTGTGAAGTGCGGAAGCCGCATCGGTTCCCTCCTCCAGATGAGCGGGCCGGAGATCTCCGCGAGATACCCCTTTTTCTATGTCATTCCATTTTCATCCCTGCACCCCTCCACCGCGGAGAGGCAAGGAGCGGTCCTTCAGTGAAACCGAAGGTGGTCGTATTCGGCTACACCGAACTGGTCCCGCAGACCCTTGCTTTGTTGAACGGGATGGGTATCGAGGTGCCATTGATCGTTGTCCCGAGGAACAGGGAGGGGGAGGAGGTGGATCTGGTTCTGAAGGAGGCCTCCATACAGAAGATCCCCTGCATCCGTCACCATGAGCCGGACCCCGGGACTTTCATCGAAGCGCTGAGGGCACTCCAACCCGATCTCGGCATCTCCGCCTCCTATTCCCATATCATTTCCCGGAAGATATTCGAAATCCCTCGAAGGGGATTTGTGAATCTCCACGGGTCCCTTCTGCCCCGCTATCGCGGCCCTCACACCCTGAACTGGCAGATCATCAAGGGAGAGACGGAAGGAGGGGTTACACTCCACTACATGGACGAGGGGCTCGATACCGGAGACGTTATCGACCAGGCCTCCTTCCCCATACGCGATTGGGACGTGGCGCAAGACGTGAAGCCCAGGATCGATCGGGCGAGCATCCAATTGCTCCGGCAAAACCTGGGCGCCATCCTGGAGGGGAGCGCCCCTCGTCACCCGCAGGATCCTGCGGAGGCCACTTGCTTTCAGGCGAGGAGGCCGGAGGACGGCCGGATCGACTTCTCCTGGTCCGTCTTGCAGATCTACAACTTCATCCGCGCACTGGCTGCACCCTATCCCGGCGCTTTTTACGACATCGAGGGGGCAAGGACCGTCCTCACCGCCTACCAAACCATCGGGTGGGTGGCCGCCCTGAAGAAGCGGCATGTCCCGTTGGATGGGCTTTGCGATGGGACCCTGAGCCTGTACCCGGTCAAGATCGAAACGACGGGGTCCCTGGCGCTTTCCCTTCAGCTCGAGGAGAGGAGAATCGGCGAGTTCATTTTCGAGCCGCTCGAGCTCGGAAGGCACCGAGGGAGGCTCGGATGGAAAGGGGATGAGGCCGGTGGGACGGTTCCCGAAAAGGCCACCACGATGGCCCTCGCCTTTGCCCGGCGGGAGCTCGAGCTCCAGGAAATCGAGACATCTGGATTGAGACTGCGGCCATGAAGGGTTGCGGCTTCCATCTCTCACACTACGAGGAGAGCCTGAAGAGGTGGATCCATGAAGGCTATGCCTGCGTTGGGTTCAGGGAGACCGGGGGGCATGGGGATCAGGGCAAACTCCTGGTCCTCAGGCACGATCTCGATTTCCGGAGATGCATCCCGAACGGTCTCCGAATGGCCGAGATCGAGCATGGGCTCGGTGCGCATGCCACCTATTTCGTGAGACTCCACTCGGAAGATTACAACCCCATGGAGTACACCGCCTACCTGACCCTGAAGAGCATCCTTGCCCTCGGGCATGAGATCGGGCTTCACTTCGAGTGCTACGAGCTCTCCGAGGTGAGCGGCGAAAGGGAGGAGGACCTCTTCAGGAAGGGGAAAAGGGTCCTGGAAGAGCTGCTCGACATCGAGGTCGTCAGCGCGTGTGAGCACGGGGACTATCACCGGTTCGAATCCGCCGGCTTCAAAAGGTTTTTCGAGCGGTACGACCGGGAAGCCTTCGGGATCTCCTTCGACCCTTACGACCCTCTTTACTTCAAGGGGATGAAGTACCTCTCCGACTCGAACCAGAACTGGCGTGAAGGGTGCTTCTGCGGCCACGTGGGACGCTACCCCAGGGTCCACGTCGCCACCCACCCGGGTCTCTGGTATGAGCGCCACTACGTCCTGGGATAAAGGAATGATTGCAGCCATCCACCAGCCCAACTACATCCCCTGGCCGGGATTCTTCCACAAGATGATGGCCGCCGACGTGTTCATCCTGCTCGACAAGGTCCAATACGTGAAAAACGCCCTGTTCAACCGGAACCGGATCAAGACACCCCACGGGGCTCTTTACCTGACCGTGCCTGTTCACGTCGAAAACCACGCCGATCCCTATGACTCGATTCTGATCGATCGCACCTCGCGGGATCGTTGGGCCAGAAAACACCTGAAGAGCATCGAGTGGGCATACCGGGGGAGCGCGCACTTCGAATCCTTTTACCCGGCCCTCGAGGATATCTACCGGAGGGATTGGCACCGTCTCCTGGATCTCAATCTGGCGATGATCCGCTTCGTTCGCGAAGCGCTACGCCTGGAGGGGAAGCTCTTTGTGGAATCCGAGCTGAGACCCGAGGGGACGGGAAGCGCAAGGCTCGTCTCCCTTTGTGAGAAGGTCCATGCATCGACCTACCTGAGCGGGGACGGATCCCCATACCTGGAGGAGCGACTCTTTGCGGAGAGGGGGATTGCGCTGAGATACCAGCGGTTCGTCTACCCGAAGTACCCCCAGATCCACGGCCCCTTCTTATCCCATCTCTCCATGCTGGACATGCTCTTCAACTGCGGGAGCGAGGCAAAGGAGATCGTGCTGCGACATCAGGTCGACAACGAACAGCCGATCAGGAGGGCGGCCCCATGAGCCGGCTCCAATGCGATTCTGAGATCCTCTCCCGACACTACAGCTGCATCAAGGAGCCGGTGCTGTCACCCGAGCGGATGGAAAGATTCAGGAAACAGTTCCTCTGCGACGACTATCCCCTCAGCATTTCTCTGGAGCTCGGCGAGTACCCCTGCACGCACCGATGCCGCATGTGTCCCCAGAGCACTGTTCCTTTTCGGGGAAGCGGCCGGTTCATGGACAGGGCCACCCTGGAGACCATTCTGGACCGGATCGATCCTGAGAGGCCCATTTCCCTTGAGATCAGCGCTTACGGGGAGACATTTCTTCACCCCCAGGCAACCGAGTTCATCCGGATTGCAAGGGCTCGCCTCCCCAAGGCGTCGATCACCGTGGCGACCAACGGATTGCTGCTGAACGGGGAAACCTCCGAAGCGCTGGTCCGGGCGGGCATCGACTGCATCCAGGTGTCTCTCAATACGGGGTCAGCCGCATCGTACGAGTGGTTCTGCGGCCGTACGGAATACGAGAAGGTGGTTTCGAACCTGGAGACCCTGATCGAAGAGAGAAACCGCTGGGGCTCCGCAAGCAAGATCATCACCCACATCATCGAAGTGGAAGAACTCAAGGACGAATTCCTCCCTTTCGTTCAAAGGTGGGCTGGGAACGCGGACCAGATCTACATCCGCGGTTTTGGAAACTGGGGAGGGATGGTGAACTCGAACGGCCTTCACGGGATGCATCCTGTACCCGAGCGCCGCTACCCTTGCGTGAGCCTCTTCTGCTCGCTGGAAGTCCTCTCCGACGGCGGCGCCTACAAGTGCTTTCTCCACGGGGTCCCGGGGGCGGAGGACTCGGGCTGCCTGGGCTCGCTCAGAGACCGGACGATCGAGGAGATCTGGAAAGGACCGGAACTGCGCTCCTACCGCGAGATGCATCTCCAGGGCCGCTTCGACGAACCGCCTTTCTGCCGGCAGTGCCGGTGCTGGGCGCTGTTCCCGGACATATGGCATGGCGAGCAGGACCGGGGGGGAGGGATCGACGCGTGATCGCACACCCTACTTCATGCGGGAGCCCCCCGCTCTTTGTCCTCGGGAATCTTCAGCCCGAGGTGAAGGAGGCCCTCGCCCGGCGGACCGCGAACTTACTAGGCAGAAGGGCCACGTTCGTGGAAGGCGACTGGGGGACTGAGCGGTTCTCCCTGAGGCGGATCCTGGCCCTCGGCGCCGGGGAATATCTCTTCCCGGACTGCAACCAGTATCTCAACCCCAACTCCGCCCGAGACTCCAGCCTATGGTTTACAAAATTGCTCCTCCTCTCTGTCGGCAGGGCCTGCTTCAGGGCGACCCTCTGCAACTACAGGCAGGAAGAGACCGCCGGCATGGATGGGTATGAGATGCAAGCCGCCAACTGGAGCCTCTCCAGGAGGAGAAAGCACTGGCATATCCAACGGGAACGGGCCTGGGAGCTCGTCAGGAACACCTTCCGGGCCAAGGCACGGGGGCTCCTTAAGCTCGCTTACATGGCCGCATATCGGCTCCTCGCCGGGTCCTTCGCCCTCATCCTCTCCAGGCGGAAGCTGCAGTTCCTTTCGGACAAAGAGCAGGTTCGCCCCTTTCTCGACAGGTACCAGAACAGGGTTGGATTTGTCCTGAACGACTTTCTCGTTCACACCCTTCTGAACGAAAATGAGAGGTTCATCCAGAGGCCCTCCCTCGAGATCGGGGTCGCAAACGGCGAGGCCCCCAGGCTGATGCACGGGAATCGGGTCCTGGATGCCGGGATGGAGTTCCTCCCCTTCTGGCCGCTCTGGGGTAAGCCCCGCGGCAACTTCCGAAACTTCGAAGACAGGATCCTATCGGCGGATGCGGCGGCCATCCCGTTCAAGGATGGGGCTTTCAACACCGTGATCATGGTCAATGTCCTTGCCCACTGCATGCGGCTCGATCAGACCCTGCAGGATCTCCGCCGGATTCTGAAGCCGGGCGGTCACCTGATCGCGAACATGATGAGCGACGATTCCTGGAAGTACACCTATTTCGTTCCGAGCCTCCTGAGGCGGATGGGGTCGAACCCCCTTCTGAGGTTCTGTGAAAGACTCTACCGGCCCCTCTGCCGCAAAGAGCTGATCGACTCCAAGGTCAACCTGAAGTACCACCTGAAAACCGAGGAGCGATGGGGTGAGCTTTTTTCGACCCGCGGTTTCTCCACGATCCGGACGATCCGCTATGACGCGGACACCTTCTGGGTGACGAGGCTCTTCTTCTATGGGTTCCTCGAGCCCATGATCAACCTCGGGTTCAAGTTCGACCTGAATCTCCCCATCCGGCGTGCAGCCGACATCTATGCGGCACTTGCAGACCGGGAGCTCGGCAACATCCACTCACGGAAGGGGGAGGGGAATTCCGTTCTTTTCATCCTCAAGAGAAATGGATCCTGAAGAAAGGCTGACCATGAAGCTCCACATCCTCATCGACTCCGGGAAGATCCTTGGAAGGGTCGAACTGAAACAGATCCTGAGCCCCCTCGAGCGCCTTCCCGGCGAAAAGGAGATCGCCCTCCTTGAGCCCCGGTTCACGCCACCCGGGACAGGCGAGGGCAAGCTCTTGCGCTTTTACTCCACAAAAGACTTCCTGCGCCATCTGAAGGGACGAATCGCGGCGAACGGCACCGCGGAACAGCTCCTGCGGATCAGGACCATGGGGCACCCCATTCCCGAGGATCTCCCTCGGAAGTTTTTGGAGGAACACCTTTCCCGTAAGGATCCCTACACTCTCGCAGACGGGGGAAGGGTCATGCTCTACGAGCTCTCCCTGGAGGCGCTCGATCTGAAGGGGCTGCCCCTTCGCGAGTTCAGGCTCTTTCCCGACGGGACCCTCGACGTCCCCCCGGAGCTGAGCCACAACTACTTCCTGGATCGTGAGGACGTGGCCTTCTACCTGCGCGACCACTTCGGGGAGTTCTACGGCGGACCGAGAAACATCATGGTCGAGGTGAGCACCCAGTGCAATCTCCTCTGCGGCATGTGCTTCTACTTCGCCCCCCGGAAGGGGAGCGGCCTCTTCGACTCCCCTTCAAGTCAGCTGGGGTTCTCGGTCTTCAAAGAGACCCTCGACCGCGTGTACGGGCGCTTCGGCAATTACCCGAACATCGACTTCAACGGCCGGGGGGAGCCTCTCCTGAACCCTGAACTCCCGGAGATGATCTCCTATGCCAAGGCAAGAGGCTTCTACTGCTCCATGAGTACCAACGCGACGCTCCTCAGCCACGAGACCTCCCGCAGGCTGATCGACGCCGGGCTGGATACCCTGGCCGTCAGTCTCGACGCATCGGACGGCGAGACCTACCAGGCCATCCGCAGGGGCGGCGATTACGACGGAGTGGTCAAAAACATACAGGGATTCCTCGACTGCAGGGCCGCCCAAAAGGAGCAGGGGCCGGAACTCGTGGTGAAGATGATCCTCCAGCCGGCGAATGGCTACGACTACCGGCGGTTCGTGGAAACGTGGAGACCCCTGGCGGACCGCATGGTGATCTGGGGGGACTGTCTCCCCTCCGAGGCGGGAAACGGGGCCGGCTTCAAGACTTCCCCCTTCGAAGGCTACGACGCCTGCACCAGCCTGTGGGGGAACCTCGCCGTGACCCTGGAAGGGAGGATCTATCCCTGTTGTCTGATCTGCACCCGTCGAGCGTTCGATTCCCCGATGGGCGACGCCCGGGAGATCGGATCCTGCTGGACGGGGGAGGAGATGCGGAAGGGGAGAGAGCTCACCCTGGAGGAGCGGTCAGACGAGCTCCCCTTCTGCAAGGGGTGTCAGTGGAAGAGCATCTCGGCCTCCCTCACGAGATCCCGCGTGGACGGACTTTTCGTAAAGACCTTCTACAACATGATCCATTTCCAGCGGAACGGAAGATGAACCGCAGCCATAATCTCGAATGGATACCCGACGTCGTCATCTTCCTCGATGGCGACCCTGCGAACAGCCCGGCCGACCTGGAACAGACCAACCTCGAGCTCGCGAAGGCGCTCCCAAAGGCCAGGACGTTTCCGGCCCCCCGAGAGCCCGATGAGATCTTCGGGAGCCTGATGAAGATCGGCCTCTCCCACCCGGACTCGCTGATCCTCCGGGTGAAACCCCATGGGAGACCGCTTCACGCATCTCTCTTCACGACGTTTCTCCGGTCCCACCTGGAGGGGCGGAGGACCTACTCGTACATGGATCTCGAGGAGCTCGGCTTCTACCACACCTTGCTGGAGGTCTTCCCGGCCGGAGTCCTCCGCGAGATCGACCGGAGTGCGCGAAAGACCATCCCGCCGGACCACATCCTGAACGCATTCGACCTCCCCGGGGCCGGGAGCTTCGGGCTCCCTGCGGAAGAAGCCAGGCGCTTCATGGAGCGCTTCGAGACCTTCTTCCCCCTGCCGATTGGGCTGAACCTGGAAATCTCCTCCCGGTGCAACTCCCGCTGCGTGATGTGCCACTTCGACCCGGAGCACGGGATCGGGCTGGTGGACGACCCGCCGCCGTTCATGCCTTTCCCCCTTTTTCAGAAGATCGCCGACGAGGTCTCGGCCTGGCCCCGGAAGCCGTGCCTGGACTTCTGCTGGCGCGGGGAGCCGCTGATGAACCCCGATTTCGGCCGATACCTCCGCTATGCCGCTGAAAAGGGACTCCAGACGCTCATGACCACTAACGGGAGCCTCCTCTCTGCCGCTGCATCCGAAGAGCTTCTGGATGTCGGGCTTGGGCAGCTCGTGGTCAGCATCGACGGCGCGGACGCCGTCACCTACGAGAATATTCGGCGGGGGCTCCGGTACCGGGAAATGAAGGAGAATCTCATCCGCTTCCTCGAGCTTCGTGCTGAGAGGAACGGGGGAAGCCGTACGGCGACCATGGTGAAAACCTGTCTTCAGGAGGAAAACGAGGGGCAGGAAGAGGAGATCGTCGGCCAATGGCTCCCCCTCGTCGATCACGTGGTGGTTCAAAACAAGGGCATTTACGACCGTGGGAGTCGCCGTGCCTACTCCTATAAAGTCTTCGCCCCCAAAGAGAAAAAGGGGGTGCCATGCCCTCAGCCGTTTTTGATCCAGAGCATCACCGCCGGAGGGAACGTCTACGATTGCCTGCTGGTCTATTCCAGAAAGGACCCCTTCATGGGGAACTGCACGGCCCGGTCGCTTGAAGAATTATGGAAGGGGGAGACGATTGCAGCCAAACGAAAGTCGCTCCTCGAAGGCCGGATCGACGAGCTCCCCTCCTGCGGCGGCTGCGAGATCCCCTCCACATCCGCTACCCTGAGGCACGAGATCCGGGGAAACACCCTGATCCGCCACAAGCATTTCTATCGCATCTACTCGAAAATCCAGGAGCACCCATGAAAACCCTTCTTCTGATCGACCAGTCCGACATCCCCGAGTCCATCATCCGCAACGACCTCCCGCAGGGGTATCTCCTCGAGAGGAGCTACCGCCTCACGCGGCAGAACGGCGATTTCCAGCTCCGCACCGCAGTGGGCGAGGTGGTCAAGTCGCTGCCGAACCCCCTCGCACTCACCGACTTCATCTGCAGGCAGGAGTCGGCCGATTATCTGCTTCGGGTAAAAGGGGCCGGGCACTACGCGCCGGCGCCCGGGCTGTTGCAGAGATTGCTCGATGAGACCACGGGGGGGGGCCTGCCCTATGCGGCAGTGAACAACAGTGCGTTCTTCCTATACGACTTCATCATGGAGTTGGTCCGGGCAGCCGAGCTCCCGCGGCTCCTCCCCCTCCGGAACGCCTACCTGCCCAACGGCCGGACGAACTACCTCCAGGCGGGCATCCCCGCACGCGTCCTGGAGCCCAACCAGGGAGACCTCCAGCATTACCTGGTCGACAACTTCCAGCGCTACTACCCCAAGCCCCGGGCATCCTCCCTGGACATCGTGATGATCTGCAACCTCCGGTGCACGAAGTGCTGCTTCCACGGGGAGCAAGGGCCCAGGTGGCACAGGCGTCAGAAGGAGGACGAGCAAGACATCATGACCCCCGAGCGGTTCTACGCGATCGTGGACCGGGTGCTGGACTACCAGAAAGGCATGTACTTCGTCTTCTCCAACGCCGGCGAGCCGACCCTCCACAGTCGGCTGGTCCCGTTCGTAGGGCACGTCAAGAAGAGAGGGGGACGGGTGCAGATCACAACGAACGGGAAGAGGCTCACCCCCGATCTCGGGAAGGCACTGGTGGACCTGGGGGTCGATCAGTTCATGATCAGCTTCGGGGCGGCCACGGAGAAGACCTACCGGGCCAACCATCCCGGCGGCGATTTCCGGAAGACACGGGAGAACGTGGAGGGGCTCATCGAGGAGGTCGACCGCAAAGGGATGCAGAAGCAGGTAAGGGTCAACATGCACTTCGTCCGGGAGCCCCAGAACCGCCACGAGGAGGACGAGTACCGGGAATACTGGCTCCCCAGATCGGGGATCGTGAGCATCCACCAGCTCAACTCACTCTCCTCGGAGTACGCCCATTTCGAGGAGAAGTTCTATATGCCGGAGAACCGCTTCCCATGCCAGGTCCTCTGGACGAGCCTGAACATCCACAACAACGGCGACTTCGTCTACTGCTGCTGCTGGGACCGGAGCCGGGACGAGGGCAACATCTTCGAGGAGAGCATCGACCGGTTCTGGACCGGGGAAAAGATCCAGGAGATCCGCCAGGCCCACGTGAGGGGTCAGTACGACATCGTCGACCAGTGCGGCCGGTGCGACGCCTGGATGGCCCTCCCCCACGAGCTGGAGATGAGCGACCGGTACTACGCGGAGATCGACCCGCTTCAAAAGGTCTATTACAAGGTCTAGTTCCGGAGCCATTGATGAAAGACGGAAGAAGAATCCTGGCACTGATCGCTGCCCGAGGCGGTTCCAGAGGGCTTCCCGGCAAGAACCTCAGGCCCCTGGGCGGACGCCCGCTCATCCACTACTCCATCCGCCCCGCCGTCGAATCCCGGCACGTGGACCGGGTGGTCGTCACGACCGACAGCCCGGAAATCGCGGAGATCGCCAGGGCGTGCGGCGCCGAGGTCCCTTTCCTCCGTTCCCCGGAGCTCTCCGGCGACAAGGCTGACCTGATGAGCGTCAACTACGACTGTCTGGACCGGCTTTACACCAGCGAGGGGTACGAGGCGGAGATCCTCATCCGCATGATGCCGACCTACCCATTCAAGACGACTCGGGACCTCGACCGCCTGCTGGAGGACATCCTCGTGCACCGCGCGGAGTGCACCACCTTCGCACACTGCATGGATTCGAGCGATCTCCAGGACTACTGCGTCGTGGACCGGTTCGGCCGGGTCAACCCGATCGAGATCTCCCCCGCCGACCGGGCGCACTCGTGGTTCTTTTCCAACAACAGCATCCTCATCCGGACGATGCCCCCCTGGGGGCTGCTGCACCCCTACCAGGACCCGGACGAACGCGACAGGGCCATGGGGGGATACTTCCTCCGGCAGAGGCTGGAGGGGGTCACCAGCGGCCGCTCTATCGTTCACCACGTCGACCCCATCCGGGGGATCGACATCAACGTTGCCCGGGACCTCTCGATCGCCGAGACGGTCCTCTCCGAGGGGCTCTTCGATTTTGACGGGGTATTCGATGAAACCTGCCACTGATCTCTTTTTCCTGCCGCCCCCTCCCTCCTTCTCAGAGGAGGGTCTTCCGCGTGCGGGGATCACGAGCCTGCTCTCGTGGAACAGGAGGAAAATCGAGGAGGCGCTGGCCCCAAGCCGCTCCTTCTTGTTCCAGGGCGAACGGCCGGACCGGCTTTCCAGGCCTGCGGAGTGCGCGTACGAGATCCTGCCGCGCCCGCGGCCGTGCGAGCCCGGCTCCGCACGGCAGACCCTTTTCCGATGCATGGAGTTCGTAGCCGCGACCCTGAAAGACCATGGGCAGCTGTGCCTCTTCGCATCGCCCATGCTCGCCGTATCTGCTCCACGATTCCTGCAGATCCTGCTCCGCAAGGCGGTCGGCGAAGGGCTCCCCGTCACCACCGTCGAGGCTGCGGAGAAACACCCCTGCCTCATGCTCCGGATCGAGGAGAACCCGAAGGACTTCCCCTACAATCCCAACTATCGCTACCACAAGCTCGAGATCCCGGGGCTACTCAGAATGGACGAGCGGGGCGAGCACATCGTCTGCACGAAAGAGAACAAACCGCTTTACCGGCGGCAGGACTACCCCCCGGTTTTCGTCACGAACCACGCACTCACGGCCCTCTCCTTCTCCAGCCTGGTGGATTATCCCAGGCTCTTCTTCGGCGGAGAGGTCCGTGCGTTCGCCATGGATCCTTCGGATGCGATCCTCTGCCGCGACGAATTGACCCTTTTTCTCGCGTTGCGCGATCAGCGTCTGGCCGAAGCGCGGGAGTTGCTCCCGACCGGGTCGGAAGGAAGGACGGGGGCGGCATGGGCAGCCGTCTGAAGGCTGTGCGGCACGGTGAACCGCTCCGCATCCTCCACCTCCCGGTGCTGGTACTCAACCAGGGGACGCTCCTCTGCAGGTCTCTCCGGAGGCGGGGGCACACCTGCGACTACCTGGTTTTCGACATCCCGGACGAGGATGCCAACCTCCACCACGAGTGCGACATCAACCTCCGGCTGACGAGGAAGGGATACCTGGAAAGGGTCAGGACCGTCGCCGGCTTCCTGAGGGAGAACTTGGATCGCTACGACATCTTCCACTTCCACTCGGGGAGGACCCTTGTGCCCCTGATGGCCTTCTCCCGCTGGAGCTTTCTACCCAACCGGCTGGGACGGTATCTCACCTTCCTGGATTTCCTGGATCTCCCCTATCTCAAGAGCAAAGGGAAAAAGCTGGTCTTCCAGTTCTGGGGCTGCGACATCAGGGACCCGGGCTTCGACCTCCGGTACCCCGACTCCACCTGCCTCGTCTGCCCGGACTCCATCCGAAAGACCCATTGCAACCCCTCGCTCAAGGAGAAGATGAACCGGGTCACGCTGAAGTACGGGGATGCGCGGTTGAGCTCCGGGGACCTCAACGTCTGTTACCGGGATTTCCTCTGGGTGGAAAACGCCATCGACACCGACGAGTGGAGGCCCGTGGAGGAGCGCGAGATCCCGGAAAGGCTTCGCTGGAAGGGGAGCGCCGAGATCAAGGTCTACCACTCCTTCTCCAAATCGGACATCCGCAACGACGTGAAGGGGACCACCGCGATCACCCGGGCCGTCGAGGAACTGCGGCAGGAAGGACATAGCGTGGAGCTCATGTTCTTCAACTACCTCCCCCACGAGGAGATCCGCTATTACCAGGCCCAGGCTGACATCGTCGTGGATCAGCTGAAATGCGGGCACTACGGGAACACGGCGGTCGAGTGCCTCTCCATGGGCAAGCCGGTGATCTGCCACCTTCGGGATGATGTGGAGGAGAGGATGCCCAAGGGCCACCCGATCCTGAAGGCGGACACCAGGACCGTCAAGGATGTGTTGCGGATGCTGATCGTCGACAAGGAGAAGCGGAGGATCCTGGGGGAGCAGAGCCGAGCGTATGCGCTCCGGCATCACGGCCTCGACGCGGTCGGCAGGAGGATGGAGGAGATCTATCTCGGCCTTTACGAGGGGAGCTCCCCCTCCATCATCATGAATTGAGGAGATGATATGTCCGGAAGAATTCTTCTGTTTTTCAGTGGGAAGGAGACGGTGCAGAAGAACGTCCCACCGCCCCTGTCGATCCTCGCCATTGCCGCGCCGCTCCTGGAGGCGGGTTTCGAGGTGGATCTCCTGGACTCCCGGGTCACCCCTTTCGAAGAGAAGGATCTCTCTCCCTATGGGGTCGCCGGGATCAGCTCGGTCAGCGGTCGCAACATGGCTCCCGCGATCCGCTTCGCCCGGAAGGTGAGGCGCGAGCGCCCGGAGGTGCCGATCGTCTGGGGGGGGATCCATGTCTCCGCGCTCCCGGAAGAGAGCCTCCGGAGCGACCTGGTGGACGTGGTCGTCATGCGGGAGGGAGAGAACTCGTTCCTGGAACTCGTGCGGCGGGTTGCCCGAGGTTCAAGGGACTTTTCCTCCATCCCGGGGGTCGCCTTCCGCAGCGGCAAAGGAATCGTCTTGAACGGCGCCGGGGAACTCCTCGATGTCACCCGGCTTCAGCCGACACCTTATCACATGCTGAATGCCGGCCGGTACGGGCTAGGCGAACACGTCAGCCTGATCACCAGCAGAGGCTGCCCGCACACCTGCGCCTTCTGCTACAACAAGAGGCACAACCTCTCAAGGTGGCGCGCCCTCCCGGCGGACCGCGTTCTGGAGGACCTCGCACGGGTCGTGCGGGAGTACAGCCCCAAGGGGATCTCTTTTTCCGACGACAACTTCTTCGTCTCCCGCGACCGGGTGGCGCAGATTTCCGAGGGAATCCTCCGGAAGGGCTACAGCATCCACTGGGGCGCCTCCTGCCGGAGCGACTACCTAGCCGGGTACGACGACTCCTTCCTGGACCTTCTCGTCCGGTCGGGACTCAGGACGATAAACCTCGGGATAGAGTCGGGCTCCCAACGCATGCTCGAGGAGTGGTGCGGGAACAAGTCCGTCCGGGACCACTACCTCGCCATGGAAAAGATGCGCCGGTTCCCGGTGACCTGCAGCGCGAGCTTCATCATGGGGTACCCGGGCGAGACGGACATGGACCTCCAGGAGACCTTCCGCATGGTCCGGGATCTGAAGCGGATCAACCCCAGGTTCCAGGTCGCCTGGATGAACATCATCTTCCCCTTCCCCGACACGGATCTATATTTCCGGTTTCAGGAGTACGGGTTCGTTCCCCCGAGTTCGCTGGAGGCCTGGAGCAAGGTCTCCCTTCACGACAAGCAGTTTGTGCCGTGGTGCAACGGGAGGGGGGAGAGACTGGACAACATCCACAAACTCTCGGTTTGGTGCTATCTGGGTGAGGGGCTGGGGATCCGCAAGGCGCTGAAGCGAAGGGGGTGGAAGGCCAAAGCCGCTCATCTCACCGCCAACCTGAGCTCGGTCGTCCGCTTCAGGACAGGGTACTTCGGCTCGCCACTGGATATCCGGTTGCTCCACTCCTCATTCAAGTCCTTCTCCGATTTCGAACTGCCCGATTAGAGGTACCAGATGCCTGTGGATAAAGTCATCCTTGTCGAGAAAGTGGGGAACGATCGTTGCCTCCGGGAAAACCTGCACACGATCCATGAGGCTTTTCCCGGTACCCCCGTGTGGCTTTCCGCAAATCCCGAAGAGCCCGCGCCCGATCCCCTCCCTTCGGATGTCCGGATTGCCATCAGGGACGACAGCGGCCGCTACCTCCGGGAAATAGTGCAGCAGGGCGGGGCGGACGGGCTGCTCCGCATCCGGGCGGCGGACCTTCCCCTTCCGGCGGCGCTGCTCCGCAAGTTTTCTTCGTTTGCGGCGGAGCGCCCCCGGGAGATCGCCTATGCGGACTTTGACGACCTCGGTTTTTTCGGCAGTTTCATGGAATCGATCCCATCAGGGTTGAATGCCGGTCTCGGAAACGGCTTCAGCCTGAGAAAGCACAAGCAGCGGCTTTACTACCAGGATTCAGGGGAGCCCAAGCGATCCTACTGGTTCGATGCCGAGGACCGGGCAGGCTATTTCGAGAAGGTGCTCCCGGAGCGGTACAGGATCCCTGGAGGGATCAACATCGAGACATCGAGCCGATGTATTCTCCGGTGCAGGATGTGCTGGAGCAACGGGGAGAAGTATCGGGCCACGAACTGCAAGCGGCCCAAGGCCGTCATGGACATGGATCTCTATGAAATCATCCTCCGGCAGATCCAGGATGTGTACCAGGGCAAACCCGGGATCATCTCACCCATCTACAGGGGAGAGCCCCTGGTGAACAGGCAACTTCCTGCCATGATCGAGAAGGCGAGCCGGATGAACCTGAAGGTGCTGCTGGTCACCAATGCCATGCTCCTCACCCGCGAGTTGTCCAGGAAGCTCCTGGATGCAGGTCTTTGGGAGATCGCATTCAGCGTGAACAGCCACAGGGAAGATGTCTACCGGAAGATCCATGTGGGGGGGGACTATCACCGGGTCATGAAGAACATCTCGGACTTTCTCTCCATACGTGATGAGATGGGAAGAAGGGACGTTCGCGTCTGCTACAGGGTCGTACACCAGGAAGCGAACGAGGCAGAGACCGAGGAGATTACGAGGGTTCTTTTCACACCGGAGATCTTCAACATCTCTTTCCAGTCCGAGATCCTCCGCCCCAATGCCCCTGCGGGCGGGGGCATTGCGTGGAAGAGATTCCGCACCATCCCTGCGAGGGTGGCCTGCTGGAACCTCTGGTGGAACTGCACCATCACCACGGAGGGGAACGTTCTCCCGTGCGTCACCTGCACCAACGAGCTCGAGGGCGAGGTGATGGGGAATGTACGGCAAGATCACCTCATGGATATCTGGCAGAATAGCCTTTACAGCAAGTACCGGGAGCTCCACCTCGCCGGCCGCATCGACGAGGTCCCCTTCTGCCGCGGCTGCGACCAGTACGAGGTGAGCAACTGGTCGAATGATCCCAAGGTCAGGGAGGGCGTGGAGCACATTACCTATCCGGCGGTTCGCGTGCTGAGGCGGGCGCAATGAAGGCGGTGGAGCTGGAACGGGCGATCCGAAGACTGGACTCCTGGAGGGTGAGCAACGGCTGGAGGGGTTTTGACCCCTTCGGCATCCGGGAGAAGCTCTATGAAAAGTTCGGCATGGGAGAAAAGGCGATCGGGCTCCAGACCCTGATCGCGGATCTCGAGAAGCACTCCCATTTCGAAAGGCCGGATCTCTTCCACGAGCTCCTGGGCGATCGGGGATACCTCGACCCCAAGACCTTCGCCAACTTCGGTACCGGTTATCTGAACCTGTTCCAGGCCACCGGGGAGAAGGGCCATCTCGAAACGGCGAAGGAGTGCGGCCGGTGGCTGATCGAGGACTCCAACGAAAGGGAGATCCCGGCATGGGGCCATCCCTTCGTGTGGTACACGGAGGCCAACCACTACTTCCACAAGAAGAACAACCCGAACATCTACATCACCAGCCTGGTCGCCCACTTCCTCCTGGACCTCTTCGAGGCGACCGGCGAAGAGGAGTACGGGGCAAAGGCCGGGGAGGCCGTCCACTACCTGGCCTCCCTACCGCGGCTGACGGCCGACAGCGGAGGAATCTGCTTCTGGTACATCATCGATCGCCGGGAGCTCCCGATCCACAACGGGAACCTCTTTGTGGCCTCGGTGCTCATCCGCTCCGGCAGCCGGGAACACACGTCCCTGGCGGAGAAGGCCGTCGAGTACACCCTGTCCGACCAGAACGGGGACGGAAGCTGGTACTACTACGGTCCTCCGAGGTCGCCGAAGATGATGTGGATCGACAGCTACCACAGCGGCTTCATCCTGGAGGCCCTTCACCGATGCAACCAGGTGCTGCATTCGAGTGAGGTCGAGACCGCCGTCCGGAAGGGGCTCGATTTCTATTCCCGGCTCTTCGGCCCTGGAGGTGAGCCGCAGCGGCCCGGGAATCCATTTCCCCAGGACATCCACGACGCCTCCCAGGGGATCATCACCTTCTGCCTGCAGGGGGAAAGGGAAGCGGCGGAGAGGATCGCCGGATGGGCGATCCGGGAGATGCAGGACCCGGAGGGGTTCTTCTACTACCGGAAGCTCGGCCCGGGAAAGATCATCCGTTTCCCCTACATGCGCTGGTCCCAGGCGCCCATGTTCAAGGCGCTCTCCGCGCTTCTTGCAGCCTTTTCCGGAAAATGAGAAACCTTTTTCCCACCCCCCGCCCCCTCCCGACCGATCGGACCGATCGAAGGAAAGGCCAGGTGGGGGGGTCGGGAACCACCGTCCGGCTCACGGGAACAGTGCAATGCTCGATCTGCTGTTAATACACCCTGACTACCCATGGCCCAACAAGTACCCCCCCATGGGCATCCTTTCCCTCGCCGGATTCCTGGAGAGGGAGGGGTACCGCGTGAAGGTGGTCGATCTCGCGGTGACCGATGGGGACCCCCTTGAGATCGTCCGGCAGGAGATCCCGAAGGTGGTCGGCATCAGCTTCATGACCCCGCAGACCACGGCTGCCTATAGGCTTGCCGATGCGATCCGGAGGAGCTTCCCGGAACCCCTCCTCGTTGCCGGTGGGGTGCACGCCTCGGCCCTGCCCGCAGAAACGCTCAGCCACTTTGATTTCGCGGTCGTCGGAGAGGGCGAGATCACGACCTCCGAGCTCCTGGGCCATGTTCTGAAAGGCCGGGGGAGGATCGAGGAGATCCGAGGGGTCGCTCTTCGCACGGCCGGCGATGCGGTCGTCAACCGGCCCAGGCCCGTCATCCGGGACATGGACGACCTCCCGTTCCCCGCCTGGCGACACCTGCCTGTGGAGAGATACAGAGGGCTCGGCATGGGGCTGGACCCGGAGAAGCCCTTCATGGTCGTGCTCTCATCCAGGGGCTGCCCCGGCAGGTGCATCTTCTGCGCCTCCCACATCGTCCACGGCAGGGGGTTTCGCATGCGAAGCGCCGAGGCCATGGCCGCGGAGGTCCGATTCCTGAAGGAGCGTTTCGGGATCGAGCAGTTCGATTTTGCGGACGACACCATGACCGTATCGAAAAAGAGGATGGTGCACTTCTGTGAGATCCTGATCCGGGAGCGGCTCTCGGTGTCCTGGGACTGCAACGCCCGCGTCAACACCGTGGATGAGCGGATGCTCGCGCTGATGAAAGCGGCGGGCTGCGTTCGAATCAACTTCGGCGTCGAGTCCGGCTCGCAGGAGATCCTGGACAGGATCGGGAAGGGGATCACGCTGGAGCAGATCCGGAAGGCCCACCGGATGGCCAGGGAAGCGGGCCTGCTCACCATGAGCTTCTTCATGCTGGGCCACCCCGGCGAAGATCGGAACCATGTGGACTGCACCCTTCGCCTTGCAAGGGAGATCGCCCCGGACTGCCCCGGCCTCACCTTTGCGACCCCTTTTCCGGGGACCGAGCTCTTCGAGATCGCAGGCAGGGCCGGCTGGCTGGACAACAGGCCCTGGGACCGATACACGACCACCATCACCGGCAAGGACTTCCTGCCGGTCATGAGGAACGGCGCCATGAGCCGTGAGGAGCTCCTGGCCGCATACCGGTCCACCCTCGATTCCATGAAGATGCATCGTGCACGGCAGAGCGGTTGAGCTCAGGCGACCCTCCGGGAAGGGGCGAAATCGAATGTCAAAGGTAAAATCCCAAATGTCCAACAATCCCAGAGGACCAAAACCAAAAACAAGGCCGAACGACAGAACAGGCTCTGCGGTGGATGCAAATGTTTGTTAACCATCTTTGGGATTATGGAGGAATCTTGCCGGTAATGAATACCGAACCATTGCCCCTCTCGATCTCACCGCCGGCTCGAATCGATTTGGTTTCGCTGCGCTCCACCCATCCTACGAAGCTACCCGAATTTGTGCAACGCCAGGGAAGACTGAGCCCATGTGCGGCATAGGCGGCATCTTTCGCGCAAACGGCGGCCCCGTAGACCCTTCTTCGGTCAAGAGGATGTGCGACGTCATTGCCCACCGGGGGCCGGACGACGAAGGGTACTACTTTTCCCCTGCCGAGCCGGGGATCGGGCTGGGACACCGCAGGCTCGCCATCCTGGACCTCTCGGAGACCGGCCGACAGCCCATGCCGGACGAGAGCGGCAGGCTTTGGCTCAGCTTTAACGGCGAGATCTACAACCACCCGGAGATCAGAGAGACGCTCGCCGCCAGGGGCCACCGGTTCCGCTCCAGGACGGACACGGAAGTGATCCTCCACGCCTATGAGGAGTGGGGCATAGAATGCGCCGCGCGGTTCAACGGCATGTGGGCCTTTGCGCTCTGGGACGGGGTCAGGGACCGGCTCTTTCTCTCCCGGGACCGCTTCGGGGTGAAGCCCCTCTACTACCTGGCCCGCGAGGACGGCTTCGTCTTCGGCTCCGAGATCAAGGCCATCCTGGCGATCCGGCCGGAGGAACGGGTCCCCAATCTACCCTACCTTGCCGCCTTCCTGGCCTACGGCATGATGGACCATGGAGAGGAGACCTGCTTCCGCAACATCCGTTCCCTGCCGCCGGGGCACTCCATGGTGGTGACGGCGGACGGGCTCAAGACCGTACGATACTGGGATCTCGGTCAGGAGGCGGCAGCGGGGGTTGACGGCACGGCGGGCCCTGGCCGCCGGGGCCTGGAAGAGCGTTTTCTGCACCTCCTGAAAGATGCGGTCCGGCTCCGCCTCGCCAGCGATGTGGCCGTGGGCGCCTGCCTGAGCGGCGGGCTGGACTCCAGCGCGATCGTCTCCCTGGCCTCGTCCTGTGTCCAGGGTCTCCCTACCTTTACCTCCGTGTTCGAGGATCCGTGCTGCGACGAGTCCCGCTTTGCGGCGCAGGTGGAAGAGCGATACCGCACCCGGCCTCATCATGTGCGGCCGGATGCACAGGGATTCATCGAAGCCCTGTCGCGCATGATCTGGTTCCAGGACGAACCCGGCGCCGCCTATGGCATATTCCCGCAGTGGAAGGTCATGGAAGAGGCATCCCATCACGTCCGGGTCATCCTGGACGGACAGGGAGGAGACGAACTCCTGGCCGGGTACCATCATTTCCTCCCCCACTACCTCCTGACCCTTCGAGACGACCCCTCTGTGGAGAGAGGGGATTTCGTGAAGACCCGTGACCTCCTGAAGAGGCTCTACGGCCCTCAGTTGGCCTCCCCCTTTCTCCGTGGAAGCGACGATCCGGAGTACCGGAAGGCCGCGATCGCTCCGGATCTGCGAACGCAGGTGCCGGCCGGGAGCCGAGACTTCGCAGGTCCCTTCGCCCATCACCTGGACAATGTCCTGTACAAGGCCCTCACCAGGGACATCCTCCCCGGGCTACTCCACTACCAGGATCGCATGAGCATGGCCTTTTCGCTTGAATCCAGGGTCCCCTTCCTGGATTACAGGCTGGTGCGTTTCTGCTTCACCCTCCCCTACGGCTCAAAAATACGGCAGGGCATGACCAAGGCCATCCTCCGGGACGCCGTCGCCGGGATCGTGCCCGAAACCATCCGGTCGCGAAAGGACAAGATGGGCTTTCCGGCGCCCCTTTCCGGGTGGATTCGCGGGGAGCTTCGGCCCCTCGTCCACGACCTCCTCCTCTCGGACCGTCCCGCGGGCCGCGGCGTCCTGGATCCGGTCACCGTCAAGAAACGGTTAGAGGACCACATGAATGCGTCCTGCGACCATACCTGGGAGATCTGGAGGTGGCTGTCCCTGGAGGTCTGGTTCAGGGAGTTCATAGACGGCCCGGCAGGGGGAACGCGCCGCTGATGAAGATCGGCATGATCCTCGAGCGGGACTTCCCCACCACACCGCCGGACATCCGTGTGGAGAAGGAGATGCGCTGCCTCCTGCAGGGGGGCCACGAGGTGGAGCTTCTTTCCCTCCGGATCACGTCGATCCTGGAGGAGGACCGGTTCCTGGCGCGGATCCCCGTCTTCAGAATCCCCATCCCGATGCTGCGCATCCGGGAGTGGGACCCTGCGTCCGTGGAACGCCACTTTCATTCGGACCTTTCCCCCTGGGTCCAGGCCGTCGAAGCGTTCATCTCCAACCGGCGCGTGGATGCGCTCCACGTCCATGATCTTCCCCTGGGATGGGTCTCCGCCTGTGCGGCCTCGAGGAGGGGAATCCCCGTGGTACTGGATTTGCATGAGGTATATCCGGACCTGGTCCGCTTCATGAGACCGGACGGCGCCGGCGCGTGGAGTCCCGGGGAGTGGGTCTCGGAACTTGAGAAGGAGTGTCTGGGATTGGCGGATCGGATCATCGTGACCGTGGAGGAGTCCAGGCAGCGGCTGGTCCGGATGGGTGTGCCCGAAGGGAAGATCACCGTGGTCATGAACACCGAAGCGATAGAGAGCATGAGACCAAGCACCCCTGTTCGCCCGCCCCTCCCCCGGCTCGAGGGGAAATGCGTGGTGACCTATGTGGGCGCATTCGGAGAGGTCCGGGGGCTCGACCGGCTCATCCGGGCAATCCGTTCGATCTCCGCCGAAAACCCCGAGGTCCATCTCCTCCTCGTGGGCGGCGGATACAACGAGTCCGACCTGGCGGCCCTTGTACGGGATCTCCGGATGGAGGAGAGGGTGACGATCACGGGGTGGGTCCCATTCGCGGAAGTTCCCCACCTGATCGGCATGTCCCACATCTGTGTCGTGCCCCACGTGAAGAGTCCCTTTACGGACACGACGGTGCCTCACAAGCTCTTCCAGTACATGCTCATGGCCAAACCGGTGGTCGTCTCCGATGCGGCCCCCCTGGTGAGGATCACCCGGGAGTGCGAGTGCGGCATGGACTACCCTTCCGAAGATGTGCAATCCCTGGCCCGATGCCTGGAACTGCTGGTGAAGGACGCGGACAGGCGCCGAAGGCTGGGAGAGAACGGGCGCAGGGCGGCCGTCGGCCGATACCACTGGGGAAAGGACGGGGAGAATCTCCTGAGTGTCTATGCCCATCTCCGATGACGTGACCCTGGGAAAAGACGTGATCATCCCCCACCCGGAGCTGGTCAACCTCTACGGTTGCAGGATCGGGGATGGGACCAAGATCGGCACCTTTGTGGAGGTCCAGAAAAACGTTCTCATCGGAAGTCTCTGCAAGATCTCGTCCCACACCTTCATCTGCGAGGGAGTCGCCGTCGAGGACCGGGTGTTCATCGGACACGGCGTGATGTTCATCAACGACCCCTACCCGCGCGCCACATCCGGGGGCAGGCTCCAGACCGAGGCCGACTGGGCCCCGGTCCCCACACGGGTCCGGGAAGGGGCATCGATCGGGAGCGGCTCCACCATCCTCTGCGGCGTGACCATCGGCAGGAACGCCATGGTGGGCGCCGGGGCCGTGGTCACCGGGGATGTGCCGGATCATGCGATCGCGGCCGGGGTCCCCGCCAGGGTGGTCGGGGATGTCAGAGAGGAGGGAAAGAGGCGATGATCGGCGTCGGCGTGATCGGATACGGATACTGGGGGCCGAACCTGGTCCGCAATTTCTACGAGTCGGCCGGATCGAGGGTGGTCTCGGTCTGCGACCTGAACCCCGACAGGCTCACCAGAGTGGGGACCCGCTACCCGAACATCGGGACCACCCGCGATGCCATGGACCTGATCCGCGACAGCAAGGTGGACGCGGTCGTGATCTCCACGCCCGTTTCGAGCCACTTCGACCTCGCCCTGAAGGCGCTCCGCTGCGGCAAGCACGTGCTGGTGGAAAAGCCCCTGACCTCCACCAGCGACCAGGCCATGAGGCTCATCGACGAGGCGGCCCGCCGCAGACTGGTGCTCATGGTGGACCACACCTTCGTCTACACCGGCCCGGTCCGGAAGATCAGGGAGCTGGTCCACAGCCACAGCCTCGGGGAGATCTACTACTTCGACTCGGTCCGCATCAATCTCGGCCTGTTCCAGCACGATGTGAACGTCGTCTGGGACCTGGCGGTCCACGACCTCTCCATCATGGACTACGTCCTTCCCACAAGGCCCTGCGCCGTGTCCGCCACGGGGATCAGCAACATCCCGGGGGAGCCGGAGAACGTCGCCTTTCTCACGAGCTTTTTTGAGGGGAACCTGATCGCCCACGTCCACGTGAACTGGCTGGCGCCGGTGAAGGTCCGGCGCACCATCATCGGCGGGAGCAGGAAGATGGTCCTCTATGACGACCTGGAGCCGAGCGAAAAGATCAAGGTCTATGACAAGGGGATCCAGGTGAACAACGAGGCGGAGAGTGTCTATCGGATGCTGATCAGCTACCGCACGGGCGAGATGCACGCCCCAACCTTCGACACCACCGAGGCCCTTCAGCGGGAGGTCTCCCACTTCATCGAATGCGTCGAGGGGAACGGGGTTCCGCTGACGCCGGGGGAGGCGGGACTGAGGATCGTTCGCATGCTGGAGGCGGCCGTCCGCTCCATGAGGGCGAGCGGTCGACCCGTGGAGCTGGACCTGGAGAGCCGATCAGGACGGCTCCCCCCCATGCGCTTTCGCGGCTCAGGCATGCAGGAGCACCCGTTACCGGGCCTGTCCTGATGCACCGGCTCCAGAGATTCGGACGGCCTCGTAGGATGGGTGGAGCGAAGAGAAACCCATCAATTCGGCTCTCGATCATCCATGCATCCTCCGCACTTACGAGGAGCGTGCGGCTCTCAGGACGTCCGATACATAGGTGATCTGCTCCATGGTCAACTCCGGAAACATGGGCAGGCTCAGGATCTCCTGGGAGCACCTGACGGCCGCCGGGAAGTCGGCGGTTGTGTGTCCCAGGTGCCGGTAGGCCTGCAGCATCGGAAGGGGCGTCGGGTAGTGGATCCCGGCTGCGATCCCCTTCTCGGCGAGGGCTTTCATGACCCGGTCGCGGTCCGGCACCCTCACGACATAGAGGTGGTAGACATGTTTGAATCCGTCCATTTCTGCGGGGAGAACGATCCCGCTTCCGTCCAGGAGCCTCGTGTAGGCGCGGGCCGCCGCCCTTCTCGCCGCCACCCACTGGTCGAGAAACCTCAGCTTCACCCGCAGGATCGCCGCCTGCAGGCCGTCGAGCCTGCTGTTCGTCCCCTCGATCTCGTGGTCGTACTTGCCCATGCGGCCGTGGTTCGAGAGGAGCCTGATCTTGTCGGCCAGAGACGAATCATCGGTCACGACCGCACCCCCGTCCCCATAGGCCCCGAGATTCTTTCCCGGATAGAAGCTGAAGCAGGCCGCATGGCCCCATGTCCCCACCCGCTTCCCATGGACTTCGGCGCCGTGGGCCTGGGCCGCATCCTCGATGAGGTAGAGGCCTCTCTCCCTTGCGACGGCCGTGAGCTCCGGCATGTCCGCGGGCAGACCATAGAGATGGACAGGGATGATGGCCCTGGTCCTGGAGGTGATCACCCGCCTCACGCGCTCGCAGTCGATGTTTCGGGTGGAGAGGTCGCAGTCGGCGAACACGACCCTTGCACCGGACAGGGTGACGGCCTCGGAAGTGGCGATGAAGGAATTGGCCGCCGTGATCACCTCGTCCCCGGGGCCGATCCCCAGACCCCTCAAGGTGAGGCAGAGGGCATCGGTGCCGTTGCCGACCCCGACACAGTGGGTTGCGCCGCAGTACCGGGCGAAATCCTTCTCGAAGGCGTCCACGTATTTTCCTCCGACGAATGCGGCATCCTCGATCACGTCCGAGATCGCGCGGTCGATCTCGGTCTTGATGGTCCGATACTGGGCCTTGAGGTCCACAAAGGGCACGTTCATCATCCTGTCATCCTTTCGCCATCGTTAGCGGCACCGGACTCCCGCAGAAGAGCCTCCGAGTTTGAGGCAAAACCCTCGACCTGTCAAGGGATAGGCTTATGAAGATCCTCCTCGTCAATACGCCCATCCGG
Source organism: Deltaproteobacteria bacterium (assembly GCA_020060215.1). The sequence continues at coordinate 41,318 of JAGVAP010000074.1, forward strand.
CTCGACGCAAGGCCCAACTGCATCCCCTGTGGCCTGGCCACCATGGCAAACGTCCTGCGAGACGCCGGCTACGAAGTGGAGATCCTGGACCTCAACGCTCTCCGGCCCTCCCGGGAAGAGACCCTGGAGACCCTCCGCTCCAGGTCGTGGCACCTGGTCGGCGTCTCGGGGCTGATCACCACCTATCCGTTCCAGAGATGGCTGATCTCCGAGCTCAAGAGACTCAACCCGGATGCGCCCGTAGTCAGCGGCGGCGGTCTTGCCACCACGAGCAGCGATCTGCTGTTCGAGCGGACCCCCCTCGATATCGCGGTGCTCGGCGAAGGGGAAGAGACCATGCCGGAGCTCTGCCGCGCAGTGGAGGAAGAAGACGACCTCAGGCGGATCTCCGGCATCCGGTTCCGGCAAGGGGAATGGATCGTCACCAACCCCCGGAGAAAGAACATCCCGGACCTGGACCGCATCCCCTTCCCTGCCTGGGACCTCCTGCCCATGGACATCTATCTCCGAAACCCCATCTGGGGGGATGTGGCCGGGAATTCCTCGGGCTTCAGAAAAGGGGTCAGGGTGACCAGGAGCATGAATATCATCTCCAGCAGGGGATGCCCCTTCTCCTGCAACTACTGCTATCACCTCTTCGGGCGATCGAGTTACCGATTCCGCTCGGCCCAGAATGTCGTCGATGAGATCGAAACCCTGGTGGACCGCTACGGAACGGACTTCATCGGGTTCGTGGACGACAACATGATGGCCTCTGAAAAGAGGCTCCTTGCATTCTGCGATCTGATGGAGAAGAGGAAGTTCCCTCTGACATGGGGGTGCCATGGGAGGGTGACGAGCGCCAAAGCCGACATCCTCCAGCGGATGGCCGAAACCGGTTGTGTCTGGATCGGATACGGGATCGAGTCCGGCAGCCAGGAGATCCTGAACGCCATGAACAAGAAGTCCACCGTTGCCCAGGCAAAGGAAGCCATACGAAATACGAGACAAGCCGGTATTTATCCCAACACCACCTTCATCTTCGGATACCCCGGGGAATCCCGGCGCTCCATCCAGGAGACGATCGATTTCAAGAAGGCGATGGGGATCGAGTGCGGCTCCTTCTTCGCCACACCCTACCCCGGGACACCGCTCTACGAGAAGGTGAAGGGGCGAATCAGGGATCAGGAAGAGTTTGTCAGACGTCTTGGGAACGCTACGGAGTTCACGATCAATCTCACCGGGTTCCCGGATCAGGAGTTCCTTGAGTTGAAAAAGGCCATGGATGGAAACCGTGATGTGATGGAAGCGGCGGATTGCGGGTTGCGGGTGGCGGCCTGCTGACGAATTCGTATCATATAGCCCTTGTCAAAGCGAGCCAAGATCGCGGATCTGCGAGATGTCTCTTTCGATCCTCTCGAACGGCGCGTCCATCCCCTCGAAGCGCTTGTCCATCTGCGCGAATCGGGCATTGGTGTCCTGGAAGCGCCCTGATCTCGTCCCGGATGCTGATCAGGACTTCCGGCGTGACGTCCCTGACCTTGGAATTTCCCATATCGCCCCTCCACGGACCGCCCTTGGATCGAAGAACAGTCTCTTTTCCGGTGGTCCGTCAACAGGTCTCTTCCCCCACGGTTTTTCCGATGAACGGGCCATGACCCCGCCGGATCGGCGAAGAAGATGAACTACCGATGGATCGACCCGGATCTCGTGGAAGGAGTGGGAGAGGAAAGCCTTCTCCTTTTCGGGGCCGGTAAGGGAAGCGAGGAACTGCTGCAATGGCTTGGGACCTACCGCCCGAACGCGCGCGTCCTTGCGATCGCCGACAATGACGCCTCCCTTTGGGGCAGGACTCTTCAGGGGCACAACATCATACCGCCGGGGAGGTTGGGGGAGTTCCATTTCGACAGGATCATCGTGACCTCGGTCTCAGGTAGCCAGACGATCTCCCATCAACTCATGGAATTGGGTTACGAGCAATCGGATGTTCTTCGGGTCGGGCGGTACCCTTCCGGATACCTCGAAAACTTCCGCATCCTGAAATCGGAGTTGACCTCCCTCTCCAGATGGAACGAGACCGGCCGCTGCCTTCACGTTGGCCCGGGGGGTTTCCTGGGAATGGAATCCCTGCTTTCCGCGCTCCTGGTAGATCATGTCTCTTCCATCGACAAGTTCGCCTTTGCCATCGACTACCCCGACATCACCCCCCGCCTGGCGGAATACCGGCGAATCAGGGACCTTATCCCGGAAGAGGCCGCCCCCGGTCAGGATATCGATTGTTCCCTCTCCCGGTTCGATGCGCTCTTTCAGAGCCGGGGGGATCGCTTCTACCTCGACACGGAAAAAATCGACTTCCGCCACCCCGTGGACGTCTGTTCCATGCCCTTCCCTGCGGAAAGCTTCGATCTCGTGATCTCCTTCGCGATCCTCGAACACGTGGAGGACCCGGGTCAGGCTGTATCCGAGATCGCTCGCGTCCTCAAGAAAGGAGGAACGGCGTACCACACGATCATCACTATAGACCACCGTTCCTTCTCGAGCGTAGACGGGTTCACGCCCTTTTCCTTCCGCGTCTACAGCGCATCGGAGTGGGAGGCCATCGCCGGGAGAAAGTTTTACCAGAACAGGCTCCTGCCGGTTCAGTGGAAATCCCTTTTCGAGGAAAAAGGCCTTCGGGTCGAGAGGTATGCGGTGGGTGAACGGGTCAAGCTGTCCGACGCGGCCCTCCTGGATTTTCATCCCGACTTCACGTCATTCAGCAGGGAAGAACTGTGTGAAGTCAATTGTCGGATTTCAGCGGTAAAGGTGTGAGTACCGATCGCTCTGGTCCAACCCCCAAGGAGGCAAACCCCATGATGGTTCCTGGGACCGGTGAGGCTTCCCTATCCGAGCCTGATCCCATGCAGGATGTCGCCCGCTTACGGGACATGTACCTGGACCTTCTCAAGAAGGCGCTCATAAATCTCCTCTACCCTGAGATGGAGCTGTCCTGCCTGTTTGCAGTCCACTGTGCAGGACAGAACCAGCCGATCAGTCCGGAGGTACTTATGAATCCGGGCGGTCATCTCAGTGACCAACTCCGGGAACTCGTTAGATGCCGCAGAGAGGGGCGCAGAACCGAGCCGCACTTTTCCCATTCCATGATCGGTTTAGAACGACTCAACAACATCCAATCCTGTGCTGAGAGGATCTTCGAGGAAGGCATCCCCGGCGATTTCGTGGAAACAGGAGTCTGGAGGGGCGGGGCGGTCATCTTCATGCGTGCGGTTCTGAAGGCCTTCAACGAAGAACAACGGCTGGTCTGGGCGGCGGACTCTTTTAGAGGTCTGCCTGCACCGAAGATGGCTGAGGATGCGGGATATGACTTTCACACCATAAGAACACTCTCGATCAGCCGTGAAACAGTGATGAATAATTTTCGTACTTACGACCTGCTTGACGATGGAGTGAAGTTCATAGAAGGATGGTTTGACGAAACCCTCCCTCATGCTCCCATTGAAAAGATCGCTCTCCTCCGCCTGGACGGGGATTTGTACAAATCCACAATGGACGCGATCGAATCGCTTTATGACAGGGTATCCATCGGAGGATACATCATTGTCGACGATTTCGGCGACCTGGAGCCCTGCAGGCGAGCCATCAACGACTTCCGAGAGAGGAGAGGCATCTCCGAACCCATCGTCCCCATCGATTGGACGGGGGTCTATTGGAGAAAGGGTGGCTTATGAACCAATGTCGCGAACGGGAAGAACCGCGATGGACAGCCTGACTTACGTGACCGGTGCAAACAGTCCCTACTTTCTTATCTTATGCGCCTTTCTCGAATCCTTCTCCCAGTTCTGCGAGGGGGAGCGAATCCATGTCTGCGATTTCGGGCTGACCGCCGGGCAGTGTGCCTTCCTTGAAGAGTTGGGGATGCTTCGGCAACGCCCCTCCGCGATCCCCGGGGGGCTCGAACCGTTCTACTACAAGTCGTCCATCGGAAGGTACTTAGAGAGCGAGGCAGTCGAAAGAGTGGTCTGGATCGACTGCGATTGTCTGATCCTTGCTCCCCTGAGCCGACGTCTCCACGCCCTTTCCGAAGAGCTCGAGCCCTTTGGCGACTACGTGGCCGTTTCCTCGGATCAATCCGGGAGCATCGAAGAGTTCATCCTGAGGCACAAAGAGGATGGGGAGGGGACCGCTCCCTTCGGGAAACTGATGGGGGAGCTGGGCCTTTCCACAAGTCCTGATTACCTCAACAGCGCGGTCTTTCTGGTCGGGAGCAAGAGATTCCTTCATGACTGGCACCGCCTTTCTTTTGGAACACCGCGCCACCTTCTCTTTGAACAGAACATCTTCAACTGCCTCGCATACGAGGGGTTCGCACACCTCCATATCCTTGACGCGGACATCTGGAATGCACATGACTTGAGCCTCGACAGGATGGAGATCGTTCCCGGAGACCCGTCCGCTCCCTTCCAGGTCCTCCTCGACAAGGAGCGGGTCTTTGTGGCCCATGCCACATCGTACATGCAGCGTGCAGTCTCCTTCAAGAACATGACCCTGGATGTGGAGGGGATGAAGTTGCACGGGTGCTTCAAGTTCATACGCAATCCGCCCATCCGGAAGCTTCAATTGGATTACCTGTTCAGATTCATCCAGAGGAATCAAGATCTCCTGCGCGAGTGCGGAGTGCTGCAACTTGCGGGTGTTTGAGACCGCAAGAACAGACGTGCTCGTCATCGGCGCAGGGGCGGCGGGGATCCGGGCCGCCCTGGCCGCTTCGGAGGCGGGCGCGAGGGTGACGCTGCTCGGCAGGGGACCGGTCACCACATCAGGCTCCACCTTTTCTTCCCTTTCAGGCGGATGGGGAATCCAGGCATTATCGGGTCCAGAGCGGACCCGGAAGAGCCTGGAGGAGTTCTACGATGAGGTCATCGAAGCAGGCCTCGGTCTGTGCGACCCTAAACTGGTCCGCATACTGGTGGAGGAATCCGGGCCCAGGCTGGAAGACCTTCGTTCATACGGGCTGCTCCTGAGAAAGGATCATGAGGGAAAGGCACTGAGAGCGAAGGGATGTTTCAGCGGTTATGAGCGGGCTTACCTGACCCGGGACATGGGCAACATCCGAAGGACCTTTCAAGCCATGGTCCGCGCCTCCCGATCGAAGATCCTGATCGGCCGGGCCTCCGAACTGATCGTCCATGAAGGCCGCTGCAGCGGCGCGTGGATTCTGACTCCGGACCGGCGAATCATCCGTGTCACGGCCGCGGCTGTTGTCCTGGCGACCGGCGGAGGCGCCGGGCTCTTTGCGGACCACCTCGTGACCGACTCGGAGGCCGGGGAGGGCTACGTCCTAGCCCATGGGGCCGGCGCTGTACTGAAGAACCTCGAGTTCATCCAGTTCATGCTGGGGACGAAAGAGAACGGCGTCCGCAGATTCCTCCCCTTGTCCGACCTGGCAGAGCCGGGAAGACTCCTGGACGACGGGGATCGGGACGTCCTGGTCGAGTACATCCCGGATGAGGAGGATCGAAGACGGGCAGCCCAAGAGCGCACCAGCCACCACCCATTCAGCTCCCGCGACCGCTCCCGCCTCATTGACGTCGCAGTGGCCACAGCCCGACGGGCCGGGAGGCGGGTATTCTGGCGGGGCGCAGATACGCCGTGCAGCCGGTTGGAGGTCGTTCACCTGGCCCACGCATTCAACGGCGGAGCAGCGATCGATGAGCGGGCGGAAACCACGATGGACGGTCTCTTTGCCGCCGGAGAGGTTGCGGCAGGTCCTCATGGGGCAGATCGCATCGGCGGGTGCATGATGACGGCCACACAGGTCTTCGGCGAAAGGGCGGGCCGGTTTGCGGCGATCCGCGCACGACAGACCGCTTCAGCCCTCCCCGCCACGCCCCCCCCCGAGGAGCTCGAGAGGACAGGCGAATGGGGATCGGGGAGATCGGCAAGAGAGCTGTCTCGTGAACTTTTCCCCCTGAGACAGGAGGCGGCCGATCGATTGTCCATCCTCAGGGACGAGAAGGGGCTTCTCTCCTTTCTCGCGCGGATCGAGGAAACGAAGAGCTTCCTCGACGAGGAGAAGGACCGCTCTCCCCTTTCAGCTTGGAGTGAGCGACGAGCCCTCACGGCCCTCCGGCTGATCGCCTCCCACGCCCGCGAGAGGAGGGAGACCCGGGGGGCACATTTCCGCTCCGACTTCCCTCCGGACGGAAATGTTCTTCCCCACGAATCCTTCCCATGAGTTATTTACAGGAAAAGCTGATGTTGCTCGAAAGGACAAATGGAGCAGGATGCCATGAACCTGTATAAGGAAAAGATTGTTCAGGGAGAAGCCTTGTTTGCCGGCGGGAAGCTGCACGAGGCACTGCAGGTATTCGAATCTGTCCTGAAGCGGGATCCGTCCAATCTCCCCGCGCTCAATGACAAAGGGGTGGTCCTGAACAGGATGGGCAGGTTCGAAGATGCGATCGCCGCGTTTACCGAGATCGTCGAAAGGGATCCTCTCCAGCCGAATGCGGTCTTCAATCTCGTCTCGAACTGCCTCTCCCTTTCCCGGTGGGAGGAGGCCGAGGGGTTCTGGACCTTTTTCATGGACGGCCTCCCCCCGGAAGACGTCGACCTGCTCGCCGCCGAGATACTGGAGACCAAACTCAGGGCCTCAGCGGACGACCCCCGCCTGGTCCATGCACCCCTTACCCTGAATATCCGTTCCCGGAAACACGATCTCCGGCTCTTCCTGGACACCCGTCAATACACCCAGAAGATCCAGTGGGAACATCTGTCTCACCATCGGGTTTACGAGGGAGAAACGCTCCAGTTCCTGGCCCAGGTACTGAACCCGGGAGACGGCTTCATGGATGTGGGCGGTCACATCGGTTACTTCTCCCTGATCGCCTCCAGGATGGTCGGCGAAGGGGGTCGGGTCATTGCGGTTGAACCGCACCCGGGCAATTGCGTCCACTTCTCAAAGCACCTGGCGGTCAACGGGATTCGCAACACCAGGCTGATCAGGGCGGTCGCAGGGTCACGGAGGGGGGAGGCGGAATTCTTCCTCAACGCCGACAACGACGGGGGCCATGCCCTCTGGAGTCCGGGCCTGCACCCCTTCAATCGGAAATCCCGGGAAAAACCCCTTGCGGTCAAGGTCTCGATGGTCACCCTGGATGACCTGATAGCCGACGCAGCCGGAGCGGTCAAGGCCCTGAAGATCGACACGGAAGGGGCTGAGATGGAGGTCCTCCGCGGAGGTGCAGGCTCTCTTCAGGATTTGCGGATACCCTACGTCATCTGTGAAATCAACCGATTTGGATTGGATCAGATGGGAAGCAGTGAGAAGGAGGTAAGAGGGTTCATGGAGGGGCTTGGTTACGAGACCTACTTCATGCAGGAGCAGCATCCCAGGCTGATCAAACTGGAAGGGGAGCAAGTGATCGACGCTCCCTATGTCTTTAATCTGCTTTTTGCCGCAGAGAAGCCGTTCTCAGGGGAACTTTCAACTGCATAGCCCCCTGCCCCTCTACCCACCACCCCCCTTCCCTTCTGCGTCATAATAATGACTCGCCCACCTGCCTTTCCCGCCCCGGATCGTCCAAGCCTCTGAAATAACGAATAGTCCTGAACTGCAGAAGGTGGCACCTTTCTTGCTTTGTCTTCACCCAAAGAAAGGTAATCAAACGTTTTCCTCACTGATGCAGCTCTCTTTCCGGCGACCCCGTCTCTATCCGATCAGGGGAGCGGTCGGTCTTCGATGACGGGGCATGAGGATCCAAGACCTCGAAAGCACATGTAACCCAAGGGGGCGGAGCCTGTCCGGGGTCCAGTCGCATTCGATCCACCCACCTAACGACCGATAGGAAGCCGAAGCCATGAACCAGAGCGAAACCAACTTCCCCTTTGTGCTCTGCCAGATCGAACCGCCACAGGCCATGAATGGAGGCGACTACTACTACCGAACCCACTCGCCCGGGCTCTGCATGGCCAGAGAAAAGGGGGTCTTCGTCATCAATCTTACCAGCGAGCACAGAAAGAAATGGAAGATCGCGGCCGAGGCGAACGTCCTTGTGCTCAAGAACATCTGCGATCCCGACTTCCTCCCCCTCATCAAGAAGAGAAAAGAGCAGGGAAAGGTGACCGTCTTCGAGATCGCCGACGACCTCAGCGCGATTGAGCCGTGGAACCCAGTTCATTTTTTCTACAAGGACAGGGAGAATCAGTCCCTGATCTGGCGGCTTGCCGGCTATTGCGACGCCCTTCAGGTCACCTGTCCCACCCTCCGCGATCTCTATGGCCACCTCAATCCCGTATGCCGGGTCTTTCCGAACCAGATCTCCCACGTTCCCCAGGAGAGGCTCCACCGAAGGCGAAGCGGGAGCGGTCTGATCGTCGGCTGGGGAGGATCCCACGGCCACCTTCAGGATCTGGCCGAGATCGCCGGACCCCTGTCGGAGTGGATCATGACCGTTCCCGAGGCTTCGCTGTACCTGATGGGTTCCGATCCCATCTGGCGGTTGTTCGAGGGATTGCCGGGAGAGAAGAAGCGCCGGTTCCAGCCCGGGACCATCTTGGCCTACTATGACTTCTTGAAGCAGATCGACATCGGCATAGGGCCGCTGAAAGATACGGCCTTCAACCGGTCCCGCTCCGATGTGAAATTCCTGGAGTATGCGGCATCCGGCGCTGTTCCGGTCATGAAGAAACTCGCTCCTTACACGGATACCGTCAGGCACGGCGAGACAGGGTTCCTCTATGACACGGTCCGGGATCTGATCCAAACCCTGACCCTCCTCGCCGGGGACCCGATTTTCATGGAAGGCGTGGCTGCGAGCGGCCGTGAGTATGTCCTCCACCAGCGCCTCGAACAGGACCACGCCCGGGACCGGGTCGCGTTCTACCGGGAGCTCCTGCTGAAAACCAACGGGGCGGACGACTGTCATCACCTCAGCGAACAGGTCAACGGCTGGGCCGCCATGGACGGCGCGGTAGTGACCGGGAGGCACATCAGGCTGGAGCCCACGAAGTTCGAGATGCTGCTCCAGGACGGCCTTGTCACCATGCAGGTGACGAAGGACAGGGAGGCGGCCTATCGCCTCCTGCGACGGGCATCCGCCCTGGAGCCCGGCAACTATCTGCCCTACCTGTACTCGGCGCCCATATCCCTCAGCCCCTCCGACACCCTCGCCAAGGCGATCGAACTGAACCCCACTTCCCTGAAGGCGCGGATCATGCTCGGGGACATCAAGGCCCGGCATGGGTATACGTTGGAGGCCCTCCGGTGCTTCAGCGAGGCGGCCGATATCTTCCCGGACTACGAGATCCCTTTTTCTAGGGCCGCATCGGTTCTGAGACAGATCGGCCAGGGCGCCCAGGCAGAGCAGCTCTCGGAAAAGGCCGCCTCCCTCTACCTGCATGGGCCGTGCCCACCGGCATCTCCTCCCGAAGCGGCGGCCCCGCCGTTCTGAAACATCTGCACCCGGTCATGAACACCCTACGGGAAAGTGCCGATCGGCCATGTCGAGGCGGGCCTTCGCACCCATCACTAAGGTGAGCCCTTTCCCGAGGAACTCCACCGTCGCCTCACCCATCACATGAGCGATCTCCTATCTGCACCCACCCAGGGGAATCGATTCAACCTTCTGCGTGAAGGTCTGCCTGACCATCGGATCCACGTCACCGGCAACACGGTAGTGGATGGGCTCCTGCAGCTTCTCGAAGAAGAGGATCGGCTGCCGGAGGTGGGGCATCTTCCTCTGGATGGTCCGATGGTTCTTCTCACCGCCCACCGGAGGGAGAGATTACCAGAAGATGGCGAGTGTACCCAATCCCTTCGGCGACGGAGCCGCATCGGAACGTATCGCCTCCATCGTCTCGGATTTCCTCCGAGGAGAAAACACCGCCGTACTTTGTCTGGAAACGATCCCATCGGGGCGGGAGAGACCATCCGAAGCAGGTGCATTGACCCGGTGATTCCGTTCAGGGTCAGGGCCCTCCCGAATGGGTGAAGATCAACCCGGGGGCGAACAGGAATGTCCAATCCGATCACCACTAGGAGCACCGTACGAGTAGGCTGGGTGCCGGCCGGATCCAACAACACGGCCTCATCCAGGTTGAGAGCCTACAAGGTGCATGAACACCTCTCGACCTCTTCGACGCGGTACCGCAGCCGGGTCCTGCGGCGGCTCACCCCCTCTCCGGAAGTGGACGTCCTGGTGCTCCAGCGAGTGTACGGAGGCGAGGAGCTGAACGACCTGATCCGGCATTACCGCTCAAAAGGGGTTAGGGTGGTCCTGGACCTTTGCGACGTCTATCCGGATGCCAGGGCCACCGCCTCTGCTGTGGACCTGGTCACCACCAACAGTGTGACGAGGGTGAAGCAATTCGTCCAGGCGGGTTTTGCATGCCCCTTCAGGGTGGTGGAGGAGCCGATCGATTACGACCTGGACGGCAGACCCCTTGCACATCCGGATCTCCAGCCGTTGCGGCCGGTCTGGTTCGGCACCTACACGAATGTGGGTCTCGTCAGAACGCTCTCCTCCTTCCTTCGTGCGACGGCCGTGACAAGCCAGGCCGTCCGAACGGAAATCCCTGCCGACTGGGAATTTGTGGAATGGGAATACCGCGGCTTTGTGGACCTGATCCGACGGTTCAACCTCTGCCTTTTGCCCCAGAATGATCCGGGGAAATCGGCGAACAAAATGGTCACCGCACTCATGTGCGGACTGCCGGTCGTGGCCTCCGATATCCCCAGCTACCGCGATATTGCGGATGCCGCCGGGACGTCCGGTTTCCTGTGCAGGAGTCCGGAGGACTGGGTTCGCTCCGTAGAGAAGCTGAAAGACAGGGGGGAGAGGATCCGCTATCTCGAAAAGACGCAGCCCCTGGTTCAGGAGAAATACGGCATCCAAAAGATCGCGGGCGAGTGGACCGATCTCTTCGAGGAGATGGTGTCCCGGCCGGCGCGGGAAAGGAACGGTTATGAGTCCAATCATTGTCATCGGGATGCATCGTTCGGGAACGAGCCTCCTGGCACGCATACTGAGGAGACTCGGCGTCTTCATGGGGGCCGAGCTCAACAACCATGACGAGTCTCTGTTCTTTCTTTCCCTGAACGAGCATCTCTTCCATCTCGCCCACGCAAGCTGGGATTACCCGTACCCCATGCGGTTCCTGGTGCGCGCCCTCAACCGCAGGGACTCGTTCAAGTCGGAGTTGCTCGGGTTTCTTACGAGGGAGCTCTGCTCCGACTCCTCTACCCGGCATTGGGGAAGAAAACCCGAGGCAGGGGAAGGACCGTGGAAGATGGAAAGGATCTGCGAGGGGTTGGGACCCTGGGGATGGAAAGATCCTCGAAACAGCCTCACCCTGCCGATCTGGGCCGAGATCTTCCCCTCCGCCAGGGTCGTTCACATCTATCGGAACGGTGTGGATGTCTCGGCCAGTCTCTTTCGCCGGGAGGCGAACCGGGGGGATAAACTGAGGAATCCTCTGTTTTCCTGCAGATGCCTCGACATGGAAGAGGCGTTTGCACTCTGGGCAGAGTATGTCCGGATGTGCCTGACCTTCACCGACGCCCTTGGAGACCGTGCGCACACGATCCGCTATGAGTCCCTCCTGACGGACCCTGCCCGGTGCATCGGCGACCTCTGCCGATTTCTCTCCATCCCCGTAACCCGGGAGAGTCTCTCCACCCTGGTTCACGAAATACGAGGCGACCGGGCATTCGCCTTTCTGAGAGATCCTGAGTTGAGATCCATCTATGAGGCCTGCAGGAACGATCCCCTGATGAAGAGGTTGGGGTACTCCCATCGGCCGGTTCAAGGACCGCAGGAAAGGATGCGGGAAGGGTCTTTCCCTCAGGAATCATCGCTGGCGCTTTGAACAGGAGTCGGATCCCGATGAGCGACGGAGCGGAAACCACAAGCGGCGAGGCCCTCGTCGCATCCGGCAGGTTCGAGGAGGCGGAAAGGCTTTTTCTGCAGGCCCTTCGCGCATCTCCGGAGAATGCAGAGGTCCTCAACAACCTTGGCGTGCTTGCGCACCGGAAAGGGGCCACGACAGAGGCCATCGACTATCTTACAAGGGCCGTGTCCGTCGATCCCCGTCACCGGGACGCGATCTTCAATCTTGCGCAGATACTCAGGAAGCTGAACCTGCTCCACGAAATGACACCCCTCCTGGAGGCCGTGGGCAAGGAGCTCCCCGAAGACTTGGATCTGAACGGCCTGCTGGCCGAAGCCCGGACCTTCCGCCCTCCCCTGCCGGACCGCAGACCGCGGGGGCGGCTCCTCCCCTGGAAGCTGTGCTACTCCCCGGGGGTCGCGCGGCACGGGGAATCCCTGAGGAAAATGCTTGACCTCAGCCACTACATCCCCTCCCTTCATCACGCCGATCCTGTCTGGTTCTTCGGTCTCTACTTCGACGGCGACTACCATCAACTGCTCGCCCACGGCGGGAAAAAGATCATCAACTGGCGTGGAAGCGACTCCCTGCGCCTCAGGGAGAGCCAGGAGAGGATCCGCATCATCCAACATACCAGGGCGCTCCACGTCTGCCAGTCCTCAAGACAGGAGGACGTGCTGCGGGAGATCGGGATCCCCTCCCTGGTCAGGCCCATGTTCAACTCGCCCGTCGATGGGGTGTCCGTGTCCGAGTTCCCCTCAGGGCCAACCGCAATCCTGGTCTTGTGGCGCCGCGGGATCGACGGCTTCATTCAGGCGGACATGTTCTTCGAGATCGCGGCCCGATGCAGGGATGTGACGTTTCACATCGTCGGTGACGAAGACTCCTCCCGCTTCTCCCGCCGCGGCATGGAGAACCTGGTCTTTCACGGTTTTGTTTCCGAACAGGAGCTCGACGCCATCATGGATGCGTGCAAGGGGACGATTCGTCCATGGATCTCGGACGGGACCCCCAATGTCCAGACCAGAATGCTTCTGAAGGGAAGGTACGCGGCCCACAGCTGCAGATTTGAAAAGGTCGCACAATGCATCACGGCGGACGATTATGTGGGATGGATCGAGGCCCTGAAGGAGATCAGAGAGCCGAATCTGGAGGCGAGAGATTGGTGGATAGAAAACCTCAACCGTTTCGACTTCCTCGAAGCGGACTTCGAACCCGCTCCCTGGATGGGGTTGGGATCGCGTTAGACGTTCGATGCCGTGCCTATGCCGGTCTATGAAAGGAACTCGGTGAAATGACCTCCCGGGAAATTGAAAAAATCATTCAGGAGGGAGAGGAGTATGCCCTGCAAGGCGATCTCGTCAGGGCACGCGAACGGTTCCAGGAGATACTTGATCATGACGGCGCTCACATCGAGGCCCTGAACAACATGGGTGTCCTCTGCCATCGCCAGGGTCTACATGAACAGGCGATCTCGTATCTTGAACGGGCTCTAGCCGTGGACGAGGCTCACGCCCTTACCGTAGAGAATCTCGCCAACTGCTATGTATCCGGCAAAGAATACCGGAAAGCCGCGGATTTGCTGCAGCGCCCATGGAAACGTGGGATCATGACCCCGCGTTTGCTCTCCATTGCGGCCAAGGCTTTTCTGGAACTGGGCGATAGGGCGGCCGCGGTAGAGCTGCTCAGGCAGTCGTGGCGTCTCGACCCGAGCCAGTCCGATGTGGGAGATCTTCTGACTGATCTCGATAGCCACCTTCCCAACCCCCCTGAATCGCACCGGGACCCAGGGGAGAAGGTTGCCCGCGTGGGATTCGTCACCCTCTGGTACGAGAGAGGCCATGCCTATGTCACCAAGATGATGCGCGATGCCCTCTCCCCCGCCTTCGAGACGTTTGTGTTCGCAAGGAACGGAGGCTCTCCGGACTTGCGACTCCTCTCCACCGAGGGCGAATGGGCGGTACCCCGTCTGACCACTTGCAGGGACTACATGATCCCACAAAAAGATTTCGTCCGATGGGTGATCCAAAACCGCTTGGACGTGGTTGTTTTCAACGAGGAATACCATCTCAGACTTGTCCGGGCGGCGCGTGAAGCCGGGGCGAGGACCATCGGCTATTATGTATGGGAACTCTTCCCGACCCAGTTCGCGGCAAAATGTAACGAACTCTACGACCAAATCCTCTGCCAGACGGACGTGTGCTACCGGCACTTCTCGCAGCTGGGGCTAAAGAACCTCCTTCGCATTCCATGGGGGATTGACCGGAATCTCTTCTTCGCCGGGTCCCTGGAATCCCACGGACCCGTCTGCTTCTTTCATCCGGCAGGCTGGGGTGGAATGCATGAACGCCGATCCAGCCGGGAAGTCATCGAGGCCTTTAAGGCCGCGAACATCACGGGGGCGCGATTGATCATCCACACCCAGGAAGGAAGCGGTAAAGAGGAAAACGGCCCGATCACCATCCTCCACGGGACGGTCCCGCGGGAGAAGCTTGCATCCCTCTATCGCAATGCGGATGTTGCCGTGCTTCCTTCAAAATGGGAGGGACTGGGTCTGACCTTTCTGGAATCCGTCGGATGCGGGCTGCCCATCATCACCGTTGACGCCCCGCCTATGAGCGAATTCGTGAAAAACGGCGAAACCGGATTCTTGTGCCGCGTGAAAAGTTGGGAAGTGTATCCTGATATCTTCATCAAAGCGGCCTGCGTGGATGTGGACGATATGGCCTCCAAGATGAAGCGGATCATGGATCCAGAGGTGCGTGGCCGCATGAAAAAGGCTAGCCGGGACCTGGCCGCACACTACCGCTATGAGACATTTCAAATGGCCCTCACGGATGCCGTCCTGGGGGTGGTCTCCGGGAAAACGGTCCGCCTGAATTTAGGCTGCGGCGATGATCATCGTGAAGGGTACATCAACGTGGACCTTCGGCCAAGGAAAGGCGTCGGGCTTGTAGCCGATGCGGCCTCTTGCCCCTTTCGGGACAGGATCGCAACAGAAATCCTTGCCAACGACATCCTGGAGCATTTTCCACGGGATAGGATAAACCAGGTGCTTTCCGAGTGGAGACGGCTCCTGATGAAGGGAGGGACCTTGAAGGTCCAGTGCCCCGATCTGAGAGAACTCGCCCGTGGTCTCGTCCTGAACCGCTTGCCCGTCCAGGAGTTCTCGAGAAGGGTCTATGGAGGTCAGGATTATGAGGGAAATTATCACTTCGCGGGTTTTGACCTTCCTGATCTGAAGCGGAGGTTACGGAGTCTCGGGTTCGAGATCCGGGAGATCGGATCCTCCAATGCGAATCAGGCGATCACGGCACGGGTCCCTGGACAGATCAAGAAGGGACCCCTCCGGATCCTCTTGATCAGCGCCCGTTTCACCAACCACCCCTGGGGAACCGGAAACTTCATTCATAGGGCGCTCACGGGTCTTGGCCACCAGGTTCTAGACATCGATTTCAGGCGAGATCACGACCGAATGGAAACGCTTTTCCAGGAGCCGGTCGACCTCGTCCTCGCCTACAAGGGCTCCGGAATTCCGCCCAGGCTGCTGGAAAAGAAATCCTGCCCCTCCGTGCTGTGGTACCCCGATGACGTTCTCACCCAGGACCATGCCCTGCAGGATTTGAGGCAAACCGGCTACGCCTACGACCACATCTACTATTTCGATCAGGCCGGTGTCCCTTTCCTGCACCGGATGGGCCTGACGCACAGCACTTTCCTGCCCCTCGCCACAGATCCGCTCACATACCGCTACATCCCCGATACTCCCAAGCGCTATGATATCTCCTTCATCGGCACGGTCTATCCCAACCGCAGGGCCCTCCTGGACCGGTTGAAATCCCGGTTCAACGTATTTGAGACCACGGCCTATATGGACGACATGGCCCGCGTCATGAACCAGTCCAGGATTGTCTTGAACCTCGGAGTGGGTCGGAGCGGGTATCAACTGCGCGTCTTTGAAGCGCTCGGGTGTCGCGCGTTTCTCCTTACCAACGAGATCGAGGAAAGCGAGAGGATCTTCAAGGATCGGGAGCACCTGGTCTATTTCAATGATGAGAACATCGAAGAGCGGATCGCATACTACCTCGGCCATGCCGAGGAACGGGAAGCCATCGCGGAGGCTGGATATCGCGAAGTCCTTGCGAAGCATACCTTCGAGGCCCGGGGAAGAGAGATCCTGTCGAATCTGCAGCCGCCTGCTACGCACGCCATGGACATGGAGATCGCGGCCAGCGCTCCGACCGGCACTGCGGCACGACCGCGGCGGTCTTCGGGCTTCACCGCGTCCACGTCCAAGACCCTCTCCAGGGAGGTCTACCCTTGTACCAGGCGGTTGGCTCGCCCTCTCAGAATCGTGGCGGCTTTTACGCATTTCAACTGGGAGGACCACAACCTGCAGCCTGCACTGCAGGAATTCGGCGATGTGGTTCGGTTGAGATGGCCCCCGTACAACCAGTACGCCGATGACTGGCATTCTTCCGGGAAGCAGGAATTCAACCATCGTCTGCTTCAGGAGGTGAAAAGGGCCCGTGATGAGGCCCCTGTCGATCTCTTCTTCTCCTATCTGTCCGGTCGGCTGGTGTTCCCCTCGACGATAAGGGCCATCGGCGTCATGGGCATCCCCACGGTCAACATCTTTCTCGATGACCGGCACAAGTTCTACGGAAAACTGGAGCCGACCGGTTTTGCCGGCATGGTGGACATTGCAGGGAGTTTCAGGCTCTGCTGCACCTCCTCCGAGCAAGCCCTCCGCCACTATCATTCGGTCGGAGCCAGGGCCCTGCACCTCCCCGAAGGCGCGAACCCGGACGTATATCGTCCCCTCGACGTGCCGAAAGATATCGACGTCTCGTTTGTAGGCCAGCGCTATGGCCGGCGGGGCGATACCGTGGACTACCTGAAAAGCAAGGGCATCCGGGTGGAGACGTACGGCCGGGGCTGGCCGTCCGGCGAAATCGCCCAGGACGAGATGGTGAAGATCTTCTCACGCAGTCGCATCAATCTGGGTTTTGCCCAGGCGGGGGAAGGCAGGGATGTGTTTTGCCTCAAGGGCCGCGACTTTGAGATTCCCATGAGCGGCGGACTGTACCTGACACAGCATCACGGGGAATTGGAGAAGGTCTACGACATAGGCCGGGAGATCGTATGTTATCGGGACCGAGAGGACCTTGCAGAGAAGATCCAGTACTATCTCCGCCACCCGGAGGAAGCAGAGTTGATCCGCATCTCCGGTCGCCGACGGGCATTGAGAGATCACACGTGGGCGGGCCGATTGAGAAAAGCCTTCCAGGCCGTCGGGTTGGATGCGTTCCCTTCCAACCTCCCCGATTCCGGCAACGCAGGAGAGGGAAAGCGACGTTCCCCTTATGATCCACTGGTCCGGGAGTCCTTTGCCCGGGCCGTATCGCTCGAAGGCGCTGGCTCCCGACCCAGGACCCCCTGCAGCACCGCGGACGACGAGACCTACTATGCACGCGTCGGGCAGGAGAGCGCAAAATCCAAGCAGGGCGCAATCAGGGATTTCATCCTCTCAAGGAAAGACATCCGGTATCTCCTGGATGTCGGCTGCAATACGGGGGAGATGTCCGCCCAGTTCATCCCTCACGGAATACAGGTCCTCGGTCTGGACGTCTCGGACAGGCTGAGGTCAAGAAGCGGTTATTCCTTCCTCCGAAGGGACGTGACCGATACCACTGAAGTCCTGCTGAGCGACTGCACATTGTTCCTCAGTCTCTACCACCACGTCCTCTGGAGCAAGGGCATCCAATCCGCCGACACACTTTTTTACCAGCTTCTCATGAGGAGCAAATACCTCCTTTTTGATTGCGGCAACGTTCTGGAGACAAGCCCTTATCGCCAGCGGTGGGTAAGATCCCTCCTCCGCCACTTCTCATCCGAAAGGGACCTTCTAGATCATTTCGGGATACCGTACCGAGTGCTCGGGTCCTGGGAAACCGGTGGGGCAACCCGGTCCATTGTCGTCTTCGAGAGGGAATCCTTCGATCGTCAAGTTCAGGTCGTCGACGAGTTCCGCCGAAAGTGCGGTTCTCCTGCTCAAAAAGAAGGTCTCTTCCCCCTGAATCAGGTCGACGACACCGAATCCTTCTTCGACAAGACCGTTTTCTACAGGTTGCGCCTGGCCGGACGCGACTTCTACGCGAAGAAGCACATCCCCCAGGAGTGGGAGACTTCCGAGATCCGGAATCTGATGGAGGTTTACGACCGTTTTCCGCCGGAAGAGCTCCTGACCTTTTATGGTCTGAGCGAGAGATTCGGACTGATCTACGAGTGGGTGAATGACCTCAGGTATGTCGGAAAGGTGCGTGATGAATGGGTCCACGGCCTTCTCCTGCAGGATGCCGATCGCATCGAGGTGAACGGGAAGATCAAGTACATCGACTTCTGGTCGGATCCCGCCAAGAGATCCGCAGCCGTTTCCCCGCCTCCCGGAAACGGGTCTGTCGAAGACCTGATCCGTGAGGGGGAGGCCGCTTATGCGGCGGGTGACCCGAAGAAGGCGGTCGAACTTTTTCAGAAGGTCCTGGCCAGACAGCCGGACCACTTCGAAGCGATGAACGACCTGGGGGTGATCGCGTGTGAAAAAGGCGATCTCGACCCGGCGATATCCCTGTTCCTGCAGGCCCATCGCATCCGTCCCTCCCATGCGGATGCCGTGGAGAACATCGGCCGTTGTCACGAGCTGAAAGGGGACTATCATGAGGCCCTGAAATGGTACCGTAAGATCCTCGACTCGGGCACGGCCTCGGTGGAGACTTTGAACAGGACGGGGAACTGCTTCATGCAGACCGAGGACCTCGATGGAGCGCGGGAGATCTACAAGGAATCCCTGAGACGGGACGGCAGCCAGGAAGGGATCCGAACACTCCTGAGGGGGATCGAGACATTGAAATCGCTGCAACCGCCGCCGCGGGGGGATTCGCGAGAGGTCACCCCCGCCGGCTCGGGGGCAAAGCCATGAATCCGGTCTCGACCGGGCTGCCGGAAGTCTTTTCCACGGCCTGTCTCGAAAAGAACCTCGCAGCCCTTGCGCGGCGAGAGCCCGGGATGGTTCAGAGGATTTCATGGCCCGCGGACGGCTCCCATGTCCTCTTTCATGAAAACGGACGCGCCCTCTACAAGGTCAACGGATCCACCTTTCCCCTGGAGGTGGACGGGGAACAGACCGGTTTCGCCTGCGCCCCCGTGGAGGACGGGCGAGATATCCTGGTCTTCGGCATCGGCCTGGGGGAGCAGATCGATTACCTGCTTCACCGATTTCCCGGGAAGATCGTCACCGCATGGGAAAAGGATCCCTGGCTCCTTCGCCTCTTCCTCATGCGAAAGGATTACAGCCGACCGCTGGCCACGGGGGCGCTCAAACTTTCCCTTGGGACCGATCTCATCCGCCATGCTCCCCTGCCCGACACCTCCACGCCGGTCTACCACCCGCTCCTGAAGACGATCTATCACAACGAGGCCCGCCTCCTGGTTACGGGGATCGGAGAGAGTAGGGTGATTGTGAACACGGGCGGTCTCTTCGTAGACGATGCGGCGGCCGCCTTCAGGACCCTCGGGTACACACCGTTCTACCTGAATCTGGGAGCCATATCCCTGGAGGAGATCGAGCACTCCTTGGCCCGGTTCATGCCTCAGATCCTCTTCAGCATCAACTACCCGAACGGGCTCGCGGAGTTCGCGGCGAAATGGAACCTGACCCTGCTCTGCTGGGAGATCGACCATGTGGTGGACGCGATACCTCCCCTTCGGGAATCCTATGACAAGGCCTTCATCTTCACCTATCGAAGGAAGAACATGGAGGAGTTCCTAAAGGCCGGTTTTACCCGCGTCGAGTTCCTTCCCATGGCCGCGGATACGGACGCCCGCAAGCCGGTCGCCCTTTCTGAAGAGGATCTCGAGACCTACTCCACGCCGGTCTCCTTCGTGGGGAACCTCCTCTCCGCCCAGGCGGGAAAATACAGGAAGCTCCTGTTCGACCTCTACCGCGAGTACTGCAGGGACCACTCCCTTGCGGTGGCGCAGGAAGAGGACCCGTTCGAGAAGATCCTCCGGTTGCAGGGTCTGGATTACACGCGATACCGGATGCCGCAGTACTTCCATGAGCTCCTGCCGGGATTCGAAGCCTATTTCAGGCGGAAGACCGCTACGACCATAGACCCTGTAAAGCTCCTCGCGGAGACCGCTGCGGCCGAGAAGCGTCTCCGGTACATGGAAAGACTTGCAGGATTCGGGGTCAAGGTCTGGGGGGACGAGGGGTGGAAAGCCATCCACGGAAGGTCCATCCAATACATGGGACCCGCAGGACACAAGGCGGAACTGAACAAGATCTATACCGCATCCGCCATCAACGTGGACGTGAACCGGATCTACCAGCCGGACATGGCGAACATGAGGATCTTCGACATCATGGCCTGCGGCGGATTTGTCCTGGCCGAATTCTCCGACGACCTGGCCGATCTGTTCGAACTCGGGAGCGAGATCATCACCTATCGAACCCTGGATGAACTGGAGGAAGAGGTCCGCCGTTACCTGGCCCATCCGCAGGAGGCGAGAAGGATTGCAGAAAAGGGGATGACGGCGGTGAGGGAGCGGCATACGGTGAGGCAGAGGGTGGAAACCATGCTCTCCATGGCCGGGAGGAACCGGGCCGTTCGGAGAAGCCGCCGGAGGTGATCACGAACTTCGATGTCCTTCTATCGGAAAAACATGGAGATCCTGGCCCGGCGGCACCCGGGGCTTGCAGCGGCGATGAAACACGCCACGATCCCGGAGCCGATCGGGGTCTTTAAGAGCTCAAGCGGCAGGCCTACCCTCCTCTGGGCAGGACCGGGCTCCAGGCCCGGATTCCTCCACTCCCCAGGGGATCCGGTGCTGGAGGCTGAAAGGCTCGTCGAAAACCGCACCTTCAGGAATCAGGACGGCACCCTCCTGCTCGGTCTCGGACTCGGATATCTCGCCAAGGCCGTGTTGCGGAAAAAAGAGCCCCACCATCTCCTCTGTGTGGCCGAGGCGATACCCGGCATATTCAGACTGGCCCTGGAGCATAGCGATCTTTCCGATCTCCTTGCGGACGAGGAGACCCACTTCTTCATAGGGGACGGGATTCGATCCATACTCAACGGATTCAGGCCCCTGCATCTCAAGGCCATCTCCGGGGACTTCAACAAGCTCGCGCTCCCGCCTTTTCTGGAGATCTACAACGGCTTCTATGACGAAATGGAGATCCGAATCCATGAGCACCTGACCAGCCTGAGACAGGGGTTCATTACATTCCGCGCAACCATGGACGCGTCCGTTTCCAACCTCTTCGAAAACATCCCCGCTTTCATGCGCTCCCAGGCCGTGGACAGCCTCAAGGGACTCCTGAGAGGCAAACCCGCGATCGTCGTTGCAGCGGGACCGTCCCTGTCCACGGAGATGGCCAAGCTGAAGAAGGTCAGGTCCAGGTGCTTTCTCATCGGTGTCGACACCGCCTTGAAGCCTTTGCTGGAGAACGGCTTTGTGCCGGATCTTGCGGTCACCTGCGACCCGCAGCCGCTCGCGTACCGGAAGATCGCCGCCGTGCCCCGGGAGTATCTCCCGCAAGTGCCGTTGATCTTCTGCCCGGATGCATGTTCGAAGGTCGTGGGGTCTTTCGGTGCGACCCGGTTCGTGACGAACTCCGACACTTCCCTGAGCCGGTGGCTGCTCAAGGGCAGGAGCGTCTCTCAATTGCCTTTTTCCGGTACGGTGGCGCATTTCGGATTTGCGGTGGCCTCCTACATGGCCGCGGACCCGATCATTCTGGTGGGGCTGGATCTCTCTTTTCCTGGCGAGAGCTCCCATGCGGACGGCTGCACCGCCACCTGGGAGATCGACATGAAGGCGTGGACCAACCTGATTGCGGTCCCCTCCAACGGCGGAGGCCAGGCAAGGACGACCCTCCCGTTCATCACCATGATCCGGCAGTTCGAGACCGATATCGAAAAGACCGGGGCACGGTGCATCAACGTCTCCAGGGACGGGGCGCGGATCAGGGGGGCCGAGTGGATGGACCTTGAAGAGGCCGCAGGTCCGGGCGGCGGGACTTCGATTGACTTCATGCCCCTTCTGGCCGAAGCTTACGGGCAGGGCCTGAGGATCCCGAAAGAGGAGTTCCTCTCCCGCTTGAAATGGCTCCTCCGCGAGTTGGAAGAGATGGCGGAGCGGGTGGCGGTCTCGAATCCTGTCTCAGGGTCATGCTGCACCGGGAAAATGGCGGATGCCTTTACCGCCTGCATGGGACAGGAGGCCCTTCTGAACATCCTCTTCGATTACTTCCCCAGGTACCTGCTCTCCTTCCACACCCTGCCGGAGGAGGGTTTTCCAAAGCCCGAACGGATGCGGGGTTCCGGATACGAGGAGCGGGTAACCCTGTTCCTGGAGGAAGCCCGGGAGATCATTCCCCTCCTGAAGGAGGGCTGCCTGGAGACGATCCGCAAACTGGACAATCCCCTTTGCCCTTACGGAGGGTGTGGCTCTCCGCCCGGCCGGGCCTAGTACTTTCGCCGAGCGCAGGGCAGCACGGCCAGGCCCTGCGCCATTTTCAAGGAGCTGAACCCTAGCGTTGCACAAATTCGGGTACCTTCGTAGGAATTCACTGGCAGTGAGATCGAAAAGGGCAATGCTCGGTATTCACGACTGACAATATTCCTCCACAATTCATGTAGCCTCCCCATTTGCGAAGACGACATTGCCCTTGTTTTATGCAACTAGTGAGGTAAAGTCTACCACGGATTCCATGAGACCCCCAGTGATCGAAAGAATTGTCCCACCCGATGTAGAGGAGATACTCCGCCGGGGTGAAGCGCTCTTCTCGGAGGGGAGGGTTCCCGAGGCCGTCGAACTGTTCGCCAACGCCGTCAGACTGGCCCCTGAGAACACCAGGTGCCTGAACGACCTCGGGGTGGCCTCCTTCCATCTGGGCGACTTCGACATGGCCGAGGAATTCCTGGTCAAGGCGCTCCGGCTCAACCGCAGGGAGCCGGATGCGCTGCAGAACCTTCAAGGGGTCTACTCGAGAAGAGAGCCGGAGAAAGCCGAGAGACTCCGCAGACTCATGGGACGTGAAGAGAACCGCCCCTTTGAGACCAGTTCACGGATTCCGCCCTCCAAACGGATCCTCGTGATCAACAACCTTTTCCCCCCGCAGGAACTGGGGGGATACGGCAGGGTCATGGCCGACTATGTCTCCATCCTCAGGAATCGTGGGCACCATGTCCACGTACTCACCTCGGACACCCGGTACCTGGGAGAGCCCGGCTCAGGGCCGGGTGTCGAAAGGACCCTCCTGCTTTTTGGAGAATGGTCGAGCAAAGGGATGGAGGAATACGACAGGGAGATGATCCTCTCCACCCTCCGGAGGAACGACTCGGTGATCAGGGAGACCCTGGATCGAATCCGGCCGGACCTCTGCCTGGTCGGGAATATCGATCTTCTGAGCGCTTTTGTATTCCAACCCCTGTTCGAGAGAGATATCCCGGTGCTCCATCGAATGGGGAACGAGTTCATCGGCTATCCTGTTCCGGATGCCCCCACCAACCCCCTCTACCATGTGGCCACCCCCAGTCACTGGCTCAAGGAGGACGCCGTCCGCAGAGGGTACCCTTTCCACGATGCGTTCCTGATTCCATCCGGCGCCTTCGTCAGGGAATTCGAAATGGTCTTTCCCCCGGCCACGGACAGGCTCCGCATCGCCTACGCAGGGCTGGTGAACGGTTACAAGGGACCCCAGGTGCTGATCGAGGCCCTGGAAATGCTGGACCGTAGAGGTGTGGATTTTTCCTGTTCCATGGCGGGCGGCACCTTTGACGAGGAGTTCGCCGCAGGGTTGAAGGAGACGGTCAGCGATCTCGGGCTCGGGGAAAAGGTGCGGTTCACCGGTTTCCTCAGCCGGGAAGAGCTCAAGGACCTCTATGCGAGACACAACGTGCTGGTCTTCCCCTCCCTCGTGAACGAGACCTTCGGCATCAGCCAGGTGGAGGCCATGGCCGCGGGTCTTCTCGTGATCACAAGCGGGACCGGCGGCGCTCGAGAGGTGGTCAAGGACGGGGAAAGCGGCCTCTGGTTTGAGCCGGGCAACTCCACCCAACTGGCAGTACTCTTGGAGGACCTGACGAAAGATCGTTACCGATGGGAGAATATAGCCGCACAGGGGCGGAAGAGGGCTCTCGAGCAGTTCGATATCGAAAAATCGGTGGACTTGATCGAGAAGGCGTTCGCGGAGATGCTCTTGGGGACAACTTACAGGATACTTTCTGTAGTGAGATCTCCCCTGAGGTAACGCTCCCACATGATGAGGTAAGCCTTTTCCAGATCCCTCACGTAGTCCACTGCATGACGCCGCACCGTTTCCATATAGGCCTTTTTCGCTTTGGCCCTGACAGGCTCCAGCATTCCGGGGTTCTGAATCAGGAGAACAGCCTTGTCCACATACTCCTCCTCGCAACCGGCTGTGGTCTCCTCCACACCCAGAACGCTCAGCATGCTGAACGAGGTCCTCTGGACATGACGATCGCCCACCAGGGTCAACACCGGCACTCCCATGGCAAGGGCCTCGTAGCTGGTGGTGGTCCCCGCATAGGGGAAGGGGTCGAGGGCCAGGGCTGCAACGGAGTACCTGGCCCGATGGAGTTCCTCTGTCTTCGCCCGCGGGAGGAAGAAGACTCTTTGCCGGTTTTCCGAGGAGAAATGAGAAAGGATGTTCTCCCGGAGATCGTCTCTCCGCGAATGGCCGCAGCCGAGGGCCAGGACCGCATCGGGGCAGCGCGCGATCATTCGGTCCCAGAGCCGAAGCACTTCGGGCCTGAGCTTGCCGGCCCGGTTCAGGGAGATCAGGATGGTCTTTCCAGGGGGCAGACCCAGATCCTCCCTGGTGGGGGGATCGGCACTTCTGAGGACCGGGTAGAAGGGCAGAAACCCCTCGGGGAGGTAGACGTGTTTTTCCAGGCAGCAGGATGCGGAGGACGGCGTCTCGGCCCGGTGATCCGTGATGCGATAATCCATGGTCCTGAGTCCGGTCGTATTGGGATACCCGATCATGGTCACCTGGACAGGCGCGGGCTTGAGGGCAAAGACATCCATTCGGTTTCCCCGGGTGTGGCCGGCCAGATCCACCAGGATGTGGATCCGGTCCCGGTAGATCTTCGAGGCAAGCTCCCGAGTGCTCAAGGCGTGTACGTTTGAAAAGGACGCGACCGAACCCCTGATCTGCTCTGTGAGGTCATCTTCTCTCCGGTCCGCGGCATAACAGTAGATCTCACAGATCTCCGGATCATGGTGGATTGCGATTTCCCTGAAGAACCACCCCACGGAATGCCTGCAGAGATCGGGAGAGACATACCCGACCCGGATCTTCTCGGCTTCATGGATGAGGGGAGTGAAGTCGAACCGTCTGCGCCCGTTGATTCTTGCCGCAGCCCTCTGCGAATGGCCGCCCCACAAGAGGTGCTTCTCATAGACCACCCGATCGGGCAACGGGAAGGAATGGAGCATGAAGAGGACGCTCGAGAGCAGGGAGGCCTCGGACTCGGAAAAGGGATGGCGGACGATCCTTTCCATGAGCGGATCGACCCTGCCCCAGTCAGCGATCTTGGAAAAGACACGGACCGCCCCTATCCACGATTGGACCGCATCAGGGCAGTGGTTCAGTGCCGCCTCCTGGGTCGCGATCTCCTCGTCCAGGTCTCCGATCCGCTCGAAGGCAAGACCGAGGTTGTAGAAACCGTCCGCAGAACGGGGGTTCACGGCCACGGCCTTTTTGAAACACGCGACCGCATCACCCTCCTTTCCCTCCATGGCCATGAGGACGCCGAGGTTCAGATGGGCATCGGAAGAGGCCGGATCGACTCGAAGCGCAGACCGGAAGGAAAGGGCGGCCGCTGCGGTGTCCCCTTCCCTCATGCTGATCATCCCCAGCGTGTAGTGGGCTGCGGCCTGGGCCGGTTGGGCCTCCAGGGACTTCAAACAGGCCGTCCTCCCTTCCTCGTGACGCCCCACGGAGGAAAGGAGCGAGCCGAGGACATTCAGGGCATCGTGATCGCGGGGGTTTGCGGCGAGCACATCATTCAATGCATCGATAGCCTTTTCATGCGCCCCCATCTCCCGGTAGAGATTCGCGAGATTGAACCGGGCCTCGACGAAGTCAGGCCTGAGGTCCAATGCCCTGGAGAGCGAACGGACCGCCCCATCTTTGTCGCCGACCCTTTTCAGTGCTGTGGCCAGCGTATTCAGGCCGTCGGGGTAATCCGGGTTCAGATGAACGGCTTTGCGCAGAAGACCGATCGCCTCTTCGATCTCTTCCCGGGACAGGAGGATGAGCCCCAGATTGTGGAGGGCCGCCCAGTCATCGGGTCTCCGGTCGAGGGTGCGGCGATAGAGATGGATGGCCTTTTCCAGGTCCCCCCGGAGGTGAGCTTCCACCGCCTGTTTGAAAAGATCTTCCTGCACGATGCCTTCTCTCCCGTGAACGCGTCCGTGCGGCATGGGCTTGAGCCCGAAGCCCCGGCATCCAACCGGGCTCCCGGTCCTGCGGACATGGACACGGTTTCCGCCCGATCATGCAGCTTATAGAGGCCACTCAGGACATCCGTTTCCAGCATGCCGTATTCGGCGAGGGCTCCCTTGCAAGGGGAAAAACCTATTACACCTTCGGCCACTTTGCAAGGGAAACGGCCTCCAGAGGCATGGCGAACATAGTCGTAAAGCCGTGGTCTGAGGTCCTCCATTTCAAACCGTCTCACCTGGCCATGAAGGGGGGGCCCAGAAAGATCCTGCTCTTCTTCTCGGGAGGGCTTGGAGATGCGGTCACGGCCGGAATCGTTCTGCCCCACGCAGCCGTGAAGCATGGCCTCTCGATCGACCTCTGCTGTGCAGAGGACAAATGGGAGCACATCCTCCGACCGATGGGGTTGAAAGGGCGGCGCGTCCCCTACCCCCCGGACTTGGAGATCCTCGACCGCTACGAGGCCGTGCTGACGGACCTCACGGATTTCTATTCCGAGCGTGACGGCCTGAGGACCTCACCCGTGATCCAGCTCATCAAGGGCTTCCGGCTGGATGACCCCGTCCCCGAGCCCCGCTACGAGATTCCCGCCGAGGTCAGGGAAAGGTGCAGGCTGGTTCATTCAGTCAATCCCAGAATCGCCGTGAACTTCGACTCGCAGGGGTTCGTCAAGTCCTATCCTGAGCACCTTCGGGAAAGCCTTGTGGACAAACTGACCACGTCGGGTCTGGAGGTGTTGCTCCTGGGCTCGAAGGCAAAGGGGAGCGTTCCATCCTTGCCCGGGAATCGAACCGGCAACCACGGTCCACTCCCCTCTCTCCTCGCCCGAATGCCGGTTCGCGATCTCAGGGGCGCCACCACGATCCCGGAGCTTGCCGCCCTGGTCGAGCAGGTGGACCTCGTCCTGGGTGTGGACTCCTTCATCGCCCATCTCTCCAACCTTCTATCGAGGCCGACCATGGTGCTCCTGTCCACGACCTCCCCGGCCTCCTTCTCATGGCATCGATTCGTGACATGCCTTCCGAGCACACTCGAATGCTCACCCTGCTTTTCCCTCTTCGACCGATGCCCGAAGGGGTATCCGGTGTGCAGGGCCCTGGACGCCGCCCAGATCAACCCTGACGCAATTGCGGAGGCGGTGCTGGAGCGACTGGCGGGTGCGGCAAAGGACGGAGCATGAGAATCCTTCTTCTCTATCCCCCTCCCTGGAAGATCCCGGCTCCCGGTCAGGAGCCCGACCCTCACGGGGAAGGACCCCCAAGACACTGGGGAGCGGAGAGTCGCTTCTGCGGCGACGAGCTTACGCTGCCCTATGGCCTGCTCACACTGGCAGCCCAGGCCAAGCGCGCCGGACATGAGGTCACCATACTGAACCTCTATGCCTTTGCCTGGCAGGACGTGGCCGAAATCGTCAACCGGTTCCCCGCCGATCTGTTCGGGCTGTCCTCCTTCACCTCGAATCGGAGAGGGACGCTCTCCCTCGCCCACCTCCTCCGCGATCTCCACCCCGGATCCACCATTGTCCTCGGCGGCCCTCATGCGAGTGCGCTTCCCGTGGAGATGATGGAGCACTGTGAGGCGGTCGACGGGGTGGTTACCGGAGAAGGGGAATCGACCTTCCTGGAGCTCGTGGCGCGGCTGGAGACCGGGCGCTCTCCGGAAGGGACGGCCGGCCTTTGGTGGCGATCGGGGGGTCGCATAGAAACCGGTCCGCCGCGGGAACGGATCCATGAACTCGACTCCCTGGCTTCTCCTTATGATTACTGCAAGGGCCATATCCTTTTGACCTCGAGAGGCTGCCCCGGTCGATGCACCTACTGCGGGTCCCCCGCCCTCTGGGGTTCCAAGGTGAGATTTCACTCGGCAGAGTACACCCTCTCCATGCTGGAGCGAATGGTCCGCAACCAGGGGATCTCCTACATCAACGTCAAGGACGACACCTTCACGGCCGACCGGAAGAGGGTCCTCCGGATCTGCGAGGGGATCGAAAGAAGAGGACTCCGGTTCCTATGGAGTTGCGATACGAGGGTGGACGCCCTGGACGAAGAGGTTCTGTACGCCATGCGCAGGGCCGGCTGTCAGATGATCAGCCTCGGAGTCGAATCCGGTTCTCCGGAGATCCTGGAAAGCATCGGGAAAAGGACCACCCCCGAACGTACGCTGCAGGCCACGGACATGGCCCGGGGGTTCGGGTTCCGGATCAGGTTCTACATGATGGCATGCAACAGGGGGGAGACCGCGGAAACCCTCCAGACCAGCATGGATTTCATCCAAAAGGCGAGACCCAATGAATTCCTCTTCTCGTTCCTGACGCTCTATCCCGGCACCGAGGAGTTCGAGATGGCGGTCCTGAACGGACGGGCGAGCAGGGAGATGTTCTTCTCCAGCGACAAGCACTACTTCAACTATTTCCCGGAGAACATCTACGAACCGCGCATGAGAGCGCTGATCGACCGGATCCATAACCGCCCCGGGGTCGTATCCTTCTGGGAATACGGGGTGGCTGAGCGGGAGAAGATCTTGGAGGTGTTTCCTCATCTCGCGGCGGCACACATGGATCTTGGGAAGGCCCTTTTCCTGTCAGGCGACCCGGTTGGGGCGGAGGAGAGCGTCCTCCGGGCCATGAAGATGGGTTTCCCCCTCCCCGGGCTGGGATACAACTATCTTGCCGCAATAAGGGCGAGACGGCGGGACATCCGCGGAGCGGTCGGGTACCTGGGCGCCGCGAAGAAGTGCGGCGATTTTTTCGCCGTGGAGGAGAATCTGAAGTCCATCCGCAGATGGCTGTCCACAGGAGGAATGCGAGGGGGTGCGCCCCCTGACATGGTCGTCTACCACGAATTCGAGAAAAGCCGGTCGGGGATTCAGCCTGTGGTCCCTGCGCCGATCACGATCGTTGAGCCATCCCTACCCGAAAGGGCGGCCAGTTGGAATCCCGTCCCATGAACGAGAAAACGGCTCCAGGGACCACGCTGTCCCTCTGCATGATCATGAAGAACGAGGAAAAGTTCCTCCCCGCCTGTCTCCTTTCCGCCAGGGAATGGGTCGATGAAATCATCATCGTCGACACGGGGTCCACGGATCGCAGTGTAGAGATCGCCCGATCCTATGGCGCGAGGGTCTACCACCATCCCTGGGAAAACCACTTCAGCAGGCACCGCAACCAGTCCGTCGCATACGCAGGTGGGGAGTGGATCCTCTGGCTCGATGCGGATGAGGTCGTCCAACCCGGTGGAGGGGGAATCATTCGAGAAAGCATTTCGGAAGGCCGTTCGGACAGCCTCCTGGTGACCATGATCTGCTATTTCGGAAACAGGACCCGGGAGTCCTGGAATAACGCCGTCAAGCTGTTCAAAAACCGTGCGGGCATACACTTCGAGGGAGCGGTCCACAACCAGGTGGTCGGTTATGGAAATCCAAGGTTTTGCCCTGTCAAGATCTACCACTACGGTTATGATGCGGACCGGCAGACCGTGCGGGAAAAGTACGAGCGTACCAGCGTACTGCTCAAGAGGGCGATTCAGGAAGATCCGGACAACTTCCGCCACCATCATGACCTCGCCGTCTCCTACGCCAGCGTTCAACTGCACCGCAAGGCCGTTGAAGAAGGCCTCTGCGCCATCCGGCTCCACAGGGAGAACGGGAACGGCGACCCGAATATCCTCTGGACCCATTTCGTCGTAGCCTCCTCCTGCTTCAATCTCGGCCTCTTCAAGGAGGCGAAGGGGTTTTCCGAAGCGGCCCTGCAGATCCAACCGGATCACCTGGACTCCTATTTTGTCCTTGCCTCGGTATGCGCCAGAAAAGGGGACCGGGAGGGGTTCGAGAGGGCCTATGGCCGGTACGTGGACCTCTGCGAAGAATACAGGAAACATCCCGAACGGCTCGGGGGGCTCCTCGTGAACAAGGGCAATGAGAAATGGCGTCTCGATCTGGACTGCGCATCCCTGCTGCTCGAGGGAAGCGAGCAGGAGGCCGCCGAACTGTTTACGCGGGTCGTCCGTGAAAGCCCGGATCCGGCCGCAGCCTGCAGGGCTGCAATCCACGCCTGCAGGAAGGCCGGCCGCCTCGCCCTGGCAGATCGTTTTCTGAAGACCGCCGAGGAGTGCGGGATGGACCCCAGGCAGGGTGCCTATGAGAGGGCGATCCTCAGCAGGCTCTCCGGGAATCACCAGGATTACCTCGCGCAGATGGAGGACCTGCTCCAGACCGGCCCCGGGGACACCCCCGAGTTCCTGGCAGCGATCGGCACCGAAGCCCTGAGAATCCGGAGGCCCGCAGAGGCCGAGTCCCTGCTCCTCGAGTGCCTCCGCAGGGCTTACCAACCCCCTTCCGTATTCACCTCTCTCGGATTGGCCTGCAAACTCCAGGGGAAGAGTGCACAGGCGAAAGAATGGTACCTCAGGGGCCATGAAATGGATGAGAGGGATGTCCGCACCCTGGCGAACCTCGGCCATCTTTCCTTCGAACGCTCGGAGTGGAAGGAGGCGACGTCCTGGTACAGGAAGGCCCTCGAGGTCGACGGGGGATTGAGGGATGTCCTTCTGAGACTTTCCCTGATCTCCCTGATCGAGCAGGACCTCACGGGTTGTGTGAACTGCTGCGACCGTCTTGCCCAGGAGCTTGGACTCCGCCTGGAGATGGAGATCGAAAGCCTGGAGGATCTTTCCACGGTCTACCGCGCCCTGGGCGATGCCCTTCTGAAAAACGGATCCCCTACCCTGCATCGAGAAGCTGAATCGTTCGCCGCCGCCATGGGAAAGGAATCGACCTTTGAACGGGGGACCCTGAACCTTTGAGTCTCTCGAGACCTGCTCCCCTGTGGATAACGATGCCTCTCGGCCCCTGTCACGGCTGGGGAGTGTGCGGCAGGTCCCTCGTCTTGGAGATGGAACGGCTCACTCCGGTCCGCCTGATCACAGAAGACCTGCCATGTGAGGCGCAGAGCGACCCTTCTCAGTTTCAGCGGCTCTCGTCGATCCACGTTCCGCGGGGGAAGCTGATTCCTTCCCCAGGGTCCGATGGAGAGGTTTCCCTCAACGGTCCTGTGCTCCAGGCCATAGAGGGGCCGAGCCTCAGACCCTGGTTCATCCGGGTGGATGCTCCCAAGCGGGTGGGGTACACTTTTTTCGAGAAGACAGCGCTAAGCAAGGACGATGTGGCCGCCGCCGTCGGCTACTTCGACATGGTGGTGGCCGGCTCTGCCTGGTGCGAGGGAATACTGCGAGCCCGCGGTGTGAACTCCACCGCTACGATTATTCAGGGGATCGACCCGCTGCACTTCCATCCGGGGTACTCCGCCAAGGTGCGCCACAAGGAGCGTTTCGTCGTTTTTTCCGGCGGCAAGCTGGAACTGCGGAAGGGTCAGGACATCGTGATCCGCGCATTCAAGGCCCTGCAGGACAGGCATGAGGACGTCCTCCTGGTCAATGCCTGGTACAACCTCTGGGACGGATCCACCAGGACAATGACCATGTCTCCCTACATCCGCTTCGACATGCCCGAGGGGGATTATTTCCGGGCGGTCAATCGACTCCTTCTCGCCAATGGAGTGGACCCGGAAAAGGTGGTGACCCTTCCGCCCATACCCCACGAAAGGATGGCCGAGATCTACAGGGATTCGGATTGCGGCCTGTTTCCCAATCGCTGCGAGGGAGGAACAAACCTGGTGTTGATGGAATACATGGCCTGCGGCAAGCCGGCCATTGCCTCCTACCGCACGGGACACAGGGATGTGGTGAATGCAGACAACGCGATCCTCCTCCGCGCCTATGGGAAGATCCGAATCCAGAATGACCGGGGAGAGGTGCTGCAGGAATGGGACGACCCCAATATCGATGAGGTCATTGCCCGGCTGGAGTGGGCCTACCAGAACCGCGACTCCATCCAAGAGATCGGCAGGAAGGCGGGAGAATCGATGCAATCCAACACCTGGGAGAAGTCAGCCCGGAAATTCCTGGACATCCTGCAATAGGCCGATGCATTCCAATTACAACAGGTGCGTGTAATTGCCCTCTGCGACTCAGCGTCCCTGCGGGAGAATCCTGAAACTGAGAGATCATGCGTTTCTTTTGTGTCAGACAGCCTGCAAAGGCGCATATATACGGCCACGAGTACTCGCTGAAGCCCCTTGACCCGAGGATCGAAAACATCCAGGACATCCTGGTGACCGATCTGACCTCCGGTGCGGAACTTCTGGAGAAACACCCGGACTTCCTGATGGAGGTGGCCCTGGATACGAAACGATGCAACCGTTTCCCGGTCATGGTCAACGAGGTGGCTGACGTGCGACCCGGAGGAAAGGTCCTGATCCTCAAGAACGGTGGGATCGGCGACCACATTGCCTTTCTCCCCGCCCTGAGGGTCTTCAGAGAGCTCTTCCCTGCCTCCACCGAGATCTGGCTCGCTGCCCAGCAGGAGAAGCACCCGCTCTACCTCCGTAATGGGGATATCCGAAGGCTCCTGCCGCTTCCAATCACCCTGGACCGGATGATGGAGTCCGACTATCTCATCGATTTCTCGACGAGGCAGGACTGGTACGATCTCCACTCGATGAATACGACCGACTGTTTTCTGAATTTCCTCAAGGTCGAATACAAGACCATCCGGGACAAGTCCCCCCGCCTCATGTGGGGGATGGAAGACTCCCCGCAGATCAACGAGCGTTTCCGCCGGATCAGGGAGGGGAATCCGGGAAAGCCCCTGGTGCTGCTCAACTGGCGGGCAAGCAATCGCCTCAGAGACATGCCGCCGGAGAAACTGCTCTTTCTTGCCGGCAGAGTCGAAGGCGTCATCTTCATCGCGGCTCAGCCGAAAGGGACATCGGCCGAAGTCTCATCGATTCTCGGGCGGTTTGCAGAGAACGTCGTCGATTGTTCCTCTCAGATGTCCACCCTGGCCGAATACATCGGTGCTGTGGCCAACTGCGACGCCATCGTGAGCACCGATACGGGTACGGTTCACCTTGCAGAGGGTCTTGGGAAGCCGTGCCTTGCCCTTTACGGCCCCACGATCGATGACCTCTGGATCCGCTACTATCGCCAGGTCAGGCCCCTGAGAGCGGATTACTCGGGTCGAACATGCCGCTCCCCGTGCGGAATGATCAAGAACATGGACAGGGGTTGTCCCGAGGCGGTGTACAAAGGGACTCCATACAGCCCCTGTCTCCTTTCGATCGCTGGAGAGAAGATAGAATCGGCATTCATGGAGATGATGGCAGGGATCCAAGATGCAGGATCCGGGATGCAGAATCCATGATGCAGGGATCGAAGATTCAACAGCTGATGGATCTTCTCCATTCCCTCCCCGACGAGGCTGTTGTCGATTTGGGCGCCCTGCTGAAAGAGTGGGAGCGACAATCCCCCACGATGGACCGGGAAGAGGCCCTGGTGCGGCTCCTGTGGGAGCTCTCAAAAGAAACGGGCGCTCCTGATTGAGGCCGATTCCCCCTCTTCTCACTGGTCATTGGACATTCTGCATTGGACATTCTGCAGTGGATATTCAACCTCCTCCCCTGTTCTCCATCACTGGACATTCTCCATTGGACGTGCTGCGGTTGACATGAACATCCTCCTCATCCAGATGCTCCGACTCGGAGACGCGCTCCAGATGATTCCAATCATCCGGGGACTGAAGCGCCATTTCCCCGGATGCCGGATTTCAGTTCTCACCTCGACCGTGGGGAGATGGGTCTTTGATCGGGATCCGGAGGTGGACCGTGTCCACGTCCTCGAAAAGCAGAGGATTGCGGAGTTGTCGGCACGTGGGAGGAAAGGGGATATCCTCGCCGCCCTGTCGCTGACCCGGTGTGAACTGGAGCCGCTCCTTTCCGTCCACTGGGACTGGGTCATCAATTTCAGCTTCTCCTACCCTTCCGCCCTAGTCAGCTTCCTTCTCCATGCGGATCGCCGCTCGGGCTTCTTGGTCAATGAGCACAGGCAGTTCCTGTCCAGGGAAAGGTGGTTTGCCCTCTCTCTGGCCTCATTCACCCACCGCAGGTTCAGCAGCTTCAACTGGGTGGACATCAACAGGAAGATCGTCGGGCTGCCTTCCGTCCCCAGGCACCCTTTGATCCGACCGGCCCCCGAAGCCCTGGAGAAGGCCGCTCACCACCTCAGGACCATCGGGTTCCAGGGAAAAAGGCTCGTGGGATTCAATCCCGGTGCGAGCGGCCCACACAAGATGTGGCCGGTGGAAAGGTTCGGTCGCCTCGGCCGAGGGCTGGCGGAGAAGCACGATCTGAGGATCCTGCTCTTCGGCGGCAAGGGAGAAGAAGGGCTCGGCCGTGCCTTGAAAGGGCTCATGGGCGAAAAGGCTGAGGACCTGTCCGGCCGCACCACCCTGGATGAGCTGGCCGCCTACCTTTCCCTCTGCGATGTGCTGGTGACGAACGATACCGGCCCTATGCATCTGGCGTACTCGGTGGGGACGCGGGTAATCAGCCTCTTCTTCAACTCCCATTTTGTGGAAACGGGTCCTTATGGGAGGGGCCATGTGGCGATCCACCCGGACCTCCCCTGCTTCCCGTGCCAGGGTCTTGCAGCGTGTGAAGAAAAGAAATGCCTTTCCTCCATCTCACCCGAAAACGTCGAGCGGGTCATCCTCCATGGAGCCCCTCCGGATCCCGCCCTGTCATCGGCGACCGTGCAGGGAAATCGTCCCGTGCAGGCCCACGTGGCCGATTTCGATCCATGGGGGGTGCTGGAGTGGTCCCCGCTCCACACGCGGACGCTGAGCATGCCCGTCCTGGAACGCTTCATCCTGAGGAGTTCATGGCTTTATCACTGCAACATGGTCGAGGAGGAATGTGAAAAGGAGGGCGGCCCCCTTGCGCGATCGTTAGCAGGGTACGGGGTTCCGCAGGACCGGAAAGAGATCCTGTCAGCGCTCGCCGGTCTGACCGATAGCCTTCTGGCATTCAAGGCACGGCTGAAGCGTGCCCATGCCTGTGCGTCAGAGATCCACAAAGAGACGATCGACCCCCGCCCCGACGTCGGCCGGATCAGCAGCCTGGGTGCAGCGCTCGGCTCCGCCGAAAGGGAACTCTTTTCCGGCGAGAACGGCTCCGTCGTCTCTTTCATCGGCGAGCTGCTCAAGGTCTATCTGGAGTTCATCGAGATGGCCCACATGGCAGAGCTGTCCAGGAGGACCATGTCCGTCTACCATGAGATCCTTCGATTCACGGAGCTTGTGATGGCCGGTGTTGAAGAGGTCGAGCGGATGCTTGGCGCCGGAACCGTGAGCGGGTCAGAATGAAGACGCCCACCGTTTCCGCGTGCATGATCGTGAAAAACGAGGAAAAGGTGCTGGGCAATTGCCTCAGGACCATCAGGGACCACGTGGATGAGATCATCATCGTGGACACCGGCTCGACGGACGGAACGGTCGCCATCGCGGAGTCCTTCGGCGCGAGGGTGTTCCACCATCCCTGGGAGGACCACTTCAGCAAACACCGCAATCAATCCCTCTCTTATTCCCGAAGCGACTGGAACCTCATCATCGATGCCGATGAAGAGCTCTGCCTGCAGGAGAAGACCCTCCTCCGGCGATATTTGTCCGCAGGGGAGGAGGTGGATGCGATTGCGGTGATGGTGGAATGCCCTTTTGGTGAAAAGGGCGGCGCCGGCATACAAAACGCCATCCGGATCCTCAGAAACCACAGGCGGATCTGTTACAAGGGCCGCGTGCACAACTACCTGTCCGGCGTCGTGAACGTCCTGTGCTCCCAGATCCGCATCTACCATCACGGCTATGTCCTGGACCGGGAAACGCAGCTTCGAAGATTCAGGAGGACGACCACCCTTCTCAGGAAGGACATCGAGGAGGATCCTTTCAACCCCAGGCCTCACCATTATCTGGCCGTTTCCTACCTCTCCGAACACATGAATGCAGAGGCGGTCAAGGAGGCCGAAGAGGCGATTCGGCTCTTCGAGGAGGGGAAGATGGAGCTTCCCATCTACCTCTGGGCCCTCTACATCGCCTCCTCGGGGAGCCTGGAGATGGGGGACCTTGAAAATGCGAAGGCATGGGCGACCAAGGGGCTCCACACCCATCCGGACCATCTGGACTCCGTTTACCTCCTCGCGGTCATCTCCTACAGAAGTGGCGACCATGACGGTTTCCAGGCCTACCTGGCCAGGTATAGGGAGACGAAGCGGCTGATCGAGAAGGATCCGGTTCACTTTGGAGAGATGGTACACAACACCTACACCTCGGGATGGATTCTGGATCTGCTCGAAGCCATCCTGTGCATGGAAGGCGGAAGGCACGAAGAGGCCCGCCGACGGGTTGAGAACGCCAGGTCCACGGCCCCTGATCCGCTCCACTTTCATTCGTGCTTCGGCAAGCTCCTCGTGCAGTCGGGGAGATATCCCGAGGGTTCGGAAGAGATCAGGAAAGGTCTTGAACTCCGGCCCGACGACAAGGATCTGCTCTGGACCCTGTCCTATGCCTGCGAAAGACAAGGGAAGACCATGGAGCAGCTCTCGTGCATCGAAAAGCTCATGGACCTGGACCCGGGATTCCCGAATGCCGCTTTCCAGGCCGGGCTGGCCAGCATGCGCCTCGGGAGGTTCAGGCCTGCGAGGGAGTTCTTCCTGAAGGCGAGGAGTCAGAACCCGGACAACCGGCTCGCGCGGATCAACGAGGTCCTCTGCCTGAGGGGCATGGGGGAATACGAGGAGTCCATCCGCCTGTCCATGGAGGTGGAACCCGAGTCCGTCGAGGAGCATCGGACCCTGCTCCTGAACAGGGCATGCTGTCATGATTCGCTCGGCCATCGTGAGACTGCCGTCGAATCGTTTCACGAACTGGAGCAGAAAGCGCCCGAAGCCCTGGAACCGCCCGTCTACCTCTCTCTTCTCTTTCTGCGGAAGGGAGATGTCGAATCCTGCGTAGCGCAATGCGATCGTCTGCTTAAGCTGCTGGGCATCCGTAGCACGATCACGCTTCAGAGCCTCTCCGAACTCGCTGCGCTCTACCTCCAAGCGGCCGGGCAGCTCTCCGGATCGTTACAGAGAGCCGATCTCTCCGCCGTCTGCACCGAAATCGGCCTGTTCCTCGGCCGCGCGGACCGGGGCCGTTTCCCCGGCTCTGCATAAGCTTATGGTCCCTTCTTCATCCCCTTCCCTTCCGTTCTCCCCCCTTCCCTGACCTTCAAGCTCCGCCCAAAAGGAACCAAGCCCGGGAAAAATCGTTAAAGCCGCGACCGCACGCTGTCGATAGAGATCGTGAAACAAGCGGGGGGCGCACGCCTCCGGGGCCGGCGGCAGGGATGCCGAACGCCGACACCAAACCAACCACATATCAAGGAGGATGAATCATGGGACTTAGGATTCAGAACAACATCGCGGCAATGAATGCCCACAGGAACCTGTCCATTTCGGACGCGGGTCTCTCCAAATCACTCGAACGGTTGTCCTCAGGCTACCGGATCAACAAGGCTGCGGACGACGCCGCGGGTCTGTCGATCTCCCAGGCATTCCGGGCGGACATCGCTTCCTTTAAGGTAGCCTCGAGAAACGCCTCGGAAGCCTCTTCGCTGCTCCAGGTTGCGGAAGGTGCCCTTGATCAGATTGGAAACATGCTCACGAGGTTGAAGGAGCTGGCCACCCAGGCGGCCTCCGCAAACTCGGGCTCCAACCTGGCCAAGATCGATGCGGAATCGGATCAGTTGCTGCTGGAAATCGAGCGGATCGCGGATTCCACCGAGTACGCCGATGTTTCACTCATTGACGGCTCCTACGGCGTCACGTACAAGGGGATAGCGGCCCAGATCTCGACCACCAAAGGCTTCAGCGGCATCACCGGTATGTCCACCAGCGAAACGTATCAGCTCACCTCCGACGTAACCGGCACCGCCGGAACAATGATCCTGACCACCGCTGCCGGATCGGAGACGAAGTACTTCACCGTTCCGAGCGCGGGCTCGACCACGGCGGTGACCTTTGCACAGACGGGCGTCACCATCACGGTCAACAGCAGCTTCCACGATGACATGGACGGGAAAATCACGGCCGGCACCAGTGGACACTCCGCGTTCCAGATCGGGGCCGAGAACAGCTCCAATGACAGACTTTCCATCAGCCTTGGGAATGCCCAGCAGGCCGGATTGGGGATCAGCACCCTCGACCTGGGAACCGCAGCCAATGCCCAGAAGGCCATTGACTCCATTGACGCGGCCATCAGTTCCCTGAATACGGTCAGAGGGAACATAGGCGCCTACATGAACAGGCTCTCCTATGCATCCGCGAACCTTGCGTCCACCATCGAGAACGTATCCGCATCCGAGTCGGTGATCAGGGACGTTGACATGGCGGCCGAGATGACCACCTTTACCAAGAACCAGATCCTGCTCCAGGCCGGTACCGCCATGCTGGCCCAGGCCAACATGTCGCCTCAGCAGGTTTTGTCGCTGTTCGGCTAGCCCCGCCTGTAGATCAGGCAATTGCATCAAACCTCATTCACGAGAGACCCTGCCGCCGCGAGGCGGCAGGGTCTCTCGTTTCTGGAATCTTGGAATGATGGAAAGGTGGAATGATCACCAAAGGGAAAAAAACCAGAATTTCAAAACCGCCCGATTTCGATCTTCCCCAATATTCCATTGTTCCAGCATTCCATTCTTCCGTGCCCCTTCCTGGTAATGGCAAGCCCCTTGCTATTTCATACGATGCAGTGGAATTTACTAAAGTTTCCGGAAAATTCGACCGATTGGATGATCATCGGTAGGAACTCCTTTCCTACCCCCCCTGCACACCCGCTACGGGAGAGCAACCTATGTCACTGAGCACGAACCTGATCAGCGGCTTATCCAGCGGATTTGACTGGAGAAGCGTCATCGATCAATTGATGGAGATCGAACATCGGCCGGTGGACCTGGTGGAGAACCAGAAGAAGGAGTATGAGCAGAAGCTCGAGATACTCCAGTCCCTCAACACCAGCCTGCTCAGCTTCAAGAGCTCGGCCGCAGGGCTGGCAAAGGTCGAGTCCTTCAATCTCTTCACCACCAGTCTCTCCACCAACTCCTCCTCATACAGCGCATCGGACTTCGTGTCCGTCTCGACCACCTCGTCCGCGGCGCCGGGCACCCACACCATCACCATGAATGCAAGCTCCTCTGTCGCCCAGGCCAGGAAACTCTCCTCCAAGAGCTTCGCCACCTATGACACGGCCCTGGGGCTCACCGGGGAGTTCGTGATCAACGGACGGGCGGTAAAGGTGGAAACCTCCGACAGCCTGAACGACCTTGTGAACAAGATCAACAACCTCAATTCCGGAGCCAACGCGACCGAGGTGACGGCCTCTGTCCTGACCGTCTCCACCGGCAACTATCGGCTGGTCCTGACCAGCGACAACACCGGCGTGGATGCCTTCACGATTTTCGACGCGGGCTCCGATGCACAGAACATCCTCAGCGACGGGCTCGGATTCACGGATGGGACCACCAGCGTCAAGAACCTGATCAGCAACGGCGCACAGTCCGACGGGTTTACCAGCAGCGCGGTCTCCGTGAGCTCGATGCTGGGTCTGACCACCGCCCAGAGCGGGACCGTCACGCTGGGGGCGGCCGGCAATCCGAACCGGTTCACGGCGACCGTCGACCTCTCCGGATCGCTGACGGAGATCGCATCCGCGATCAACACGGCCTCTTCGGCTGCAGGCTCCAATATTACGGCCTCGGTCGTTTCCAGCACCGAAGACGGCGTCACCTCCTACAGCCTGAAAGTCCTCAATACAACGGCTTTCACGGACGACAACCATGTCCT
Source organism: Deltaproteobacteria bacterium (assembly GCA_020060215.1). The sequence goes on from JAGVAP010000074.1 coordinate 81,488, forward strand.
GGAGACCCTGGGGATCCTGGAGGGGGGACAGACGAACGAGTCCGAGGTGCACATCAGCGATACCGCCAACACCAGGACCTCGGCGGCAGGAGGCGGGAACATCATCGCAACCACCACCTGGGGCCAGATCAACACAGGCAGCGACGCCAACAACGTGACCAACGGCGATACCCTCACATTCAGCGGCATCAATCACATCGGCACGGCCGTCACGGGATCCTACACGATCACGGACAAGAACGTGGACAACCTGCAGGGGCTGCTCACCGCCATTCAAGACGCCTTTGCGGCAGAGGACGGTGGGCTCTACACCGTGAGCGCGAGCGTCGAGAACGGCAAGATCAAGGTCACGGACAGCGTAAGCGGCGACAGTCTCCTGAGCCTTTCCGTCACCGCAAACAACGAAGGCGGGGGGACCCTCAACCTGGGCGCCATCACGGCCTCCATCGAAGGCTATACCATGCAGCTCCAGGAGGGAAAGGACGCGAGTGTCCTCATTGACGGGACCGCCGTCACCAGCTCCAGCAACATCATCGATGACGCGATCTCGGGGGTGACGATCAACCTCCTCAACGTCGAATCCGGCAGCACGGTCAACCTCACCGTTTCCAGAGACTACAGCAGCGTCCTTTCTTCGGTCCAGGGTCTCCTGGATGCGTACAACCAGGTGACCGCCGCCATCAACGAGCAGGTCTACTACGACGAGGATGCGGAGTCCGCAGGGATCCTCCAGGGCGACAGCACCCTCCTGTCCATCAAGTCCCAGCTCGTCGAGATCCTGACCACTTCCATCACGGGGCTTCCCTCCACCCTCAACTCGCTCTCTCTGGTCGGGATCAATTCGGTGATCGACTATTCCGACCGCAGCCAGGACGGCACCTTGACGCTGGATGAGGAGACCTTCAAGGCCGCCTTCGACAGCAATTTCCTGGGCCTGAGGAGGGTCTTCATCGCCGAGGGGTCCACGACCGATGCGGATGTGGAGTACGTCACCCACAGCCACGACACCGTGGCCGGGGAGTATGCGGTCAACATCACGCAGGCGGCAACCCAGGCCGGTGTGACCGGATCGACAGTCCTGACCTCGGGGATCGGTGCGGCCAATATCGAGACCCTCGCCGTGACGCAGGGCGATAAGGTTGCAGCCGTCATCCTGAACGGCGGTTCGGGGGAAAACGGCAGTTCCATCGACAATATCGTCAATGCGCTCAACTCCGAGTTCGATTCGGAGTACGCCCAGTCCATCATGGGGGGGGTCAAAAACACCACGGACGCGGCCCAGACCACAGCCGTCACCAACACGACAACCTGGTCCTCCATTTACAGCGGTGGGGTAGCCGCTAACCTCGCAAACGGGGACACGATCACATTCAGCGGCCACAAGAACGACGGGACGGTCGTGAGCGGAAGCTATGAGATCACCAACGCCGCAACGGACACGGTCCAGGGCTTTCTCTCCGCCATCGAGTCGGCCTATGACAACGAGGTCTCCGCCTCCATCAATACCTACGGATACCTGGTCATCACCAGTACGACCACAGGTACCAGCAGCCTGGACATCGATATCACGGAGCCCAAGAGCCTCGACTTCGGGGCCGTCACCACCTCCAACCTGGTCGCCGGCGCGAGAAATACGAAGAATGCAGGGGCCGACGCCATCACGGAAACCGACACGTGGAGCGTTCTCGACGGGCATACCCTCGCCGGGGGCGAGGTCATCCAGTTCGCCGGATATGCGTCCAACGGCACCGCCGTCGAGGGAAGCTACACGGTCAATCTCGGCGATCAGCTCAGCGTATTCCTCTCGGCGATCGAAGCCGCATACGGCGGGAGCGTGGCCGCTTCGCTGCAGGACGGGCGAGTGATGCTCACGGACGGGGCCGCCAATTCGACCCTCGGTATCACGGTCTTCGAACCGGCCGGATCCGGCGTGGATTTCGGCACGATCGGCGGCGGGGTCACCGGGCGTTACGCCATGGATATGACCGCATCCAAAGACGGCAGCAACCACCTGGTGCTCACGCACGACGACTATGGCAGCACGGCCTCCTTTTCCGTCAGCCAGAGCGGGGCCGACCTGGGGCTGGGGGCCGTGACAGCCGGGCTGGATGTGGCGGGAACGATCAACGGCGAGGCGGCGACCGGATCAGGGCAGATCCTGACGGGAAGCGCGCCGGCCGAAGGGGGTTCCACGAGCGTAGAGGGACTGGTGATCAAGTACACGGGCACGGCCACCGGTTCACAGGGGACCGTGAAGATCACCATGGGTGCGGCCGAGCTCTTCGACCGGACCATCTACGATATCACCAACACGATCAACGGGTACCTCGACTATCGCATGGAGTCCATGTCCGAGCGGATCGATGATTACGAAGACCGGATCGCGGACATGGAGGCTCGCCTGGAGCTGAAAATGGAGAACATGGTCAATCGCTTCGTGGCCATGGAGCTGGCGCTGGCCCAGATCCAGAGCATGAGCAGCTGGCTGAGCGGCCAGGTCAACGCCGCCTCACAAGGGTGGGGATAATCCGACAGAATGTCCAATGTAAAATGACCAATATCCAATTTCCAGGGAAGGAACAATGCAGATCTGAATGAAGATGCATTTGTGGCTTTGTGTCTTAGCGGCAAAAAGAATAATAGGAGGAAAGTGTATGCAATATCAGAACAGGGCGGGACAGTACAGGAGACTCCATATCGAAACCGCGGGGAAGCTCGATCTGATCCTGATGTGCTATGAGAAAGCGATCGAGATGCTCCGCCAGGCCAAGGTGCATTTTGAAGGGAAAGAGTACGAGAAAAAGGGACGCAGGATGCAGAAGGCGCTCGAAATCATCCACGAACTGCAGTCCTGTCTGAATTTTGAACGAGGGGGAGAGGTGGCCAGAAATCTCGACTCCCTGTACAGTTATATGACCCGAAGGCTGATTCAGGGCGACGTGAATAAGGATCTGGGCGCCTACGATGAAGTTATCCGCATCCTTTCCGAGCTCAAAGAAGGCTGGGAGGGGATTGCCGAAACCAAGGAAAAGGAACTGAACGGGACGGGTCAAAAGGTTCAGGCAGCACTCAATCTTCAGCTGGCCGCAGCCTGAGGATTCAAGAAATCCATGGTTCCGGCCGATGTAGTTCATGGAAGTTTGGAAGAGTGGGACCAAGGAAGGAATCCCAGGGGGTGTGAACTCCACCAGAGCGAAGAGAAGGTCGTCATGGAAGCGCTCGCAGCAGTAAAACCGATGGAGAGCAAGGGGAAAGTTCCTGCTCCAGGTTCAGGGGACAAACCGCCGGCCCGTGTCCGAGAGAAGCCTCCGGGGGCGACGGAGGGACCGGCCTTGAAGCTGGAGACCTCGTTCGACCGGGTCGAACGGGACTCACGCGAAAAGGTCGAGAGACTCGCCCAGGTGATGGACGACTACGTCAGGTCGTCCCAGAGAAGCCTGAAGATCCAGGTGCACAGCGGCACGGGCAGGACCATCGTGAGGGTCATTTCAAAAGAGGATGGGAGGACCATCCGGGAGATCCCACCGGAGCAGCTGCTCAACCTGGCCGCCAGGATGGAGGAGATGATCGGTGGTCTCTTTGACGAAAAGGTCTGAGGTCCGGCGGATCCCCAACCCCGGCGAATGGACGCGCCAAGGCCCATGAATCTGAAGATACTCCTGATCGACGACGACAAGAGGGTGCTTTCCGCCCTCAAGAGCCTTGCCGCGGAAGAAGGGCTGTCCGTGACCGCCTGCGAAAACGGGCTGGACGGAATCCGGAATTGCCGGGAGGATCGATACGACCTGGTCATCACGGATCTGATGCTGCCGGGGGCCAGCGGGTTGGATGTCCTGCGGGAGGCGCGAAAGGAGAACCCGGAGACGCTCGTGGTGCTGATCACGGGGTATGCATCCCTTGAATCGGCCGTCCAGGCGATCCGGGAGGGCGCCTACGACTACGTTGCGAAGCCGTTCAAGCTGGAGGAGATCAGGATCCTGATCCACAACGCCTCGGAACGGATCCGCCTGGTCCATGAAAACCGGAGACTGCTGCGGGAGCTCCAGGCGGCCTACGCCCAGCTCCAGGGAGTAAAAGAACTCATGGGGATCGGCAAGACCGATCCGATCGATCCGCACAACCCGCAGCTGCCTTTCATTGCGGGGAGCATGCTCCCCATGTATTACCAGCACAGCAGGGCGGCCGCAAGCCCAGGCTTTCTTTCCGACCTGGAACGGATCTCCGCATTGCTCGAAAAGGGCCTTATCTCTGAAGAGGAATTCGCATTATGCAAGTCCAGGCTGCTCAAGAATCTCCCGCATTGAGCTCTGCGGACCTGGGGAGTCTCAGGGTTCTGGTCGCAGATGACGAGCCGATCATCTGCAAGACCCTGAGTCTTTTCCTGCAGCACATCGGCATCAGAGGCATCCAAACGGTGAACGACGGCGCCAGTGCCGTGGAGGAGATCGACCGCACTCCCTACGACTACATCTTTGTCGATCTGATGATGCCCCGCCTCACGGGCATGGAGGTCCTCAAGAAGGTCAGCGAGTCCCACCAGCTCTCCAACGTCATCATCATGACCGGCTTCCCCTCCATGGACACCGTCATCGAGGCGATGCATTATGGGGCCTCCGACTTCCTGGTCAAACCCTTCCGGTTCGAGGACGTCAAGATCGGCCTGGAGCGGATGCAGGCGGTCAGGCGGCTGAAGGAGAAGAACTGGATGCTCCACCAGGAGCTCGACAAGAAGAAGGAGGTCGAGGAGCTCAACCATGAGCTGGAAAAGAGAATCAGGCTGCAGACCATCCTCTACAACATCGTGGACTCCCTTTCCAAGATCAATCGATCGGAGAGCCTTTACCATTACATCGTCCGGAAGGCCGCCGATTCCTGCAATGCCCGCCGAGCCTGCTTCATGATCTATGACCAGGGCAACTCCCATCTCCTGGGGATCGCGCAGGAAGGTTTCCAGAACATGTTCCTGGGGGTTCAGGCGCCGTTCAGGACGGATCCGCAAGGGTCCCGAATCCTGGAGGATGGTTTTCTGTCCAGCCACTTCGGCTCCCTCCCCGGAACCCTGCTGCCCTTGAACCGGATTACCCGGGTGGACGGCCTCATGGCGGTTCCTTTCAACATCCGAAATGAACCCTTCGGCGTTCTCCTGATCGGAGAAAAGGTGGGACAGAAGGGGTTCGACGGGGAAGACGAGTTCATCATCAAGTTCCTTGCAGACAAGGCCGCCCTGAGCATCGAGAACATCGCCCTGTACGACAACCTGAAACAAAGCCTCATCGCCACCCTCAAATCCCTGGTCAGCGCCATAGAAGCCAAGGACCCCTATACCCAGCAGCATTCATCCAGGGTGACCGAATATGCCTCCCGGATCGCGCGCAGACTCGAGTGCGGCCCTGAAGACCTGCAGAAGCTGGCATCCGTGGCGCCCCTGCACGACATCGGCAAGATCGGAGTGAACGACGCCATCCTGAACAAGCCGGGGCGCCTCACGGAGGAGGAGTTCGGTCACATCAGGGCCCACCCGCTGATCGGCGTGAACATCGTCGCCCCTCTCGGTCTCGACACCGAAGAGCTTTCGGTCATTCGCAATCATCACGAGCGGTGGGACGGCGAAGGATACCCGGATCACCTTCGCGGCCAGGATATCCCCCTGCTGGCCAGGATCCTCGCCGTGGCCGACGCCTTTGATGCCATGAACTCGGACCGGGCATACCGTCGGGCGTTGCCGTCTTCCGACTGCATGCAGGAGCTGCAAAACGGCTGCGGCACCCAGTTCGATCCCTCCGTGGTGGAAGCGGCCATGGATGTGCTGACCCATTGACCCATTCTCTTCTCCGATCTACGACTTCCCTAACCTCCAACAGGGTCCCCCTGCGGTCTTGAGCGTTTTCCGATCCTTCCCATGCTCCTTTTTCGTCGGGACGGGTTCCTCCGGACGCTCCCGCGTCCTTCTCCCCTACCTCCCGCCTCCAGCCTCAAACACCCAACCGACCACCATCGCCCGCGGCATTACTACACGCCCGTGGCAGCCCGTGGCATTCCTATTGCAAAATTCCAGGTTTTGTGTTTTGGTACGTCCACTCCTTCGAAGAGGTGCCCATGGCATCGGCGAACAGAAGAGAATATTACAGGGCGCAGATCTCGATCCCCGTGAAGTGGAGGGTGCTCCTGCCTGAGGAATGCAGGCTGGTCCGTCAGGGTCTGGGCAAGAATCTGTTCAAGGGAAGCGCCGTGGCCAATCCCATTGACGAAATCCTCCAGCGCGCCGCACCCGGCTCCCGGGACGAACATCTCTACCGCTGCCTCCAGCTCCTCAACAACAAGCTGGACTTCCTCATCGAACAGGCATTTCTGCACCCGGATCAAACCGGGCAATCCCGCGGCGACGTGGTGGACATCAGCGGTTCCGGCCTGAAATTCACCTGTCGTGAACACGTGGCCACGGGGGCTCTTCTCAAGCTCGATCTTGTCATGCCCACCACTTCTCAGTATCAGTTGGAGATGATCTCGGAGGCGGTCCGAATCGAGGCCCAGGCGGGTGGATACACGGTGGCCTGTAAGATCATGGAGATCGACGAAGCCGCCCGGGAGTCCATCGTCGACGTCGTCTTCCAGAAGCAACGACAGGACATCCGACATTCGAGAGCCGTGAGGGAGGATCCTGATGCGTCTTGAAATGGAGCTGGGAAGTTTCCTCGAGTTCTATCGGCTGGTCACCCTGGGAAAGCTGATCCAGGGCCTGGTGCATAACCTCAATGGTCCTCTCCAGAACCTGGGAATGGATATGGAGATGATGGAGCACACCCTCGAGAACGATCAACGGTTCCCGAAAGAGCTCTCGGAATCCCTCCTCGCCCGTCTCCAGCGGATGGAATCGGAATTCGATCAGGTCGGCCGCATCATCCGATCCGCAGCCATGAGGATCGATATGGAAGGGGATTTTCTCCGATACGGAAACCTCAAGTCCCTCCTCGAGGAGGAGATCTCGTTCCTCCAGGCCAACCTCTACTTCAAGCACAACGTCCGCAAGGAGATCCAGCTCAGTGAAGACCTCCTGCATGTGGACAGTGTCTCCCATGAAATCGTGCGCGCCCTGTGCTGGTTGATACAAGCGGTGGTGGAGGAGATGGAGAAGGGGACGGCCAAACTCTTCGGCCTGTCGGGCCGAAGGGCTCCTTCCGCCCTGGAGATCTCGCTCTTCTTCGAAGGGGAGACGCTCGGCCTGCTCAGCATGGAGGAGATCGAGGGGGGGTCCACCTCTCCAGAGGTCCTGAGGGTGCAAGACGGCTCCGGGCCGGTCTTGCCGCTCTCGCTATTGAGGCTTCACTCCGTTTCGGTCGGATGCAGGCGGGAGCCGAAGCGGATCGAGTTCACGCTCACGATCCCCTATCCGGCCTCAGCGTAGTCCCCTCTCCTGAACTTGGCCGTTTCCCTGCTGATGGTCAGGACCGTGTCCGAGATGATGTCCCGCAGCCTTCCGTCCACGCCGGGTGTCTGCTCGAGGGTCCGCAGCCCTTCCAGCCTCTCCTCCAGATGGTTCACCAGCGAGTCCATGTCATGGACCGGAAAAGATCCATCCCCGAGCTTGGCCGCATAGAAATCGATCAGGTCGAGGGTTTGCTCGAGTTCTCTCAGCACGCCGGCCTTCTCCACACCCGTGCCGAAAGGCTGGATCGTTCCCGGCTTGTCGATGATCAGCACCCCTTCGGGGATCATGCCCGAACTCGGGAGGCCCGTTTGGCCCGCCTGGATCCCTCTCCCGAGCCTTGCCTCGTCCATGATCTGCGAAAAGGGTTTTTCCCCCTCGTCTTTCACCCCCGCTTTCTTCCGGATCTGACCCGGGATCAGATCATGCGTCTCATGCACCTTCATCCCTTCTTCTCCTTCCCTGTAGAGTTAGACATCCGGGTAAGATTGCAATACTCCTGCCACACCGGGGCAGAGCGGACGCACCGCTGTTCGGATTCCGTGAGTACCTGAAAAGACTGGATTCACCGGTATCCGACCTTGCAGAGACCGGATCATTCGATGGGCGGGTCCGCGGTTGACGCTCTCCTGAAAGGAACTTTCTTCCGTCGGTCGGAAGAAGTTTCAGTTCAACAACTCCAGGGAGGACTTGGAGATCTGGGGCAGGGAGACCACCTTCTCCGCCGCACCGAGTTTGATCGCCTCCTTGGGCATACCGAACACGACGCAGCTTTGCTCGTCCTGTGCGATGGTCCTGGCCCCGGCCTCCCGCATCTTCAGCAGCCCCTCGGCACCGTCCGCCCCCATGCCCGTGAGGATAATGCCGACGGCGTTGGCGCCGGCGTAGTCGGCGACGGACTTGAAGAGCACATCGGCGGAGGGCCTCTGGTGGTGCACCAGCGGACCGCCCTTCACCTGGACATAGTAACGGGCCCCGCTCCTTCGGAGGAGCATGTGGTAATTGCCCGGGGCGATCAGAACGGTCCCGTTTACGACGGAGTCGCCGTCCTCGGCTTCCTTCACATTCATCGCGCAGAGCGTGTCCAGTCTTTCCGCAAAGGAAGTGGTGAACTTGGCCGGCATATGCTGCACCACCAGGATGCCGGGGGCGTTCGGCGGCATGCCGCTCAGGACCGTCTTGATGGCCTCGGTACCGCCCGTGGAAGCGCCGACCGCGATGATCTTGTTCGTGGTGGCGCTCAAGGCCCTGGGAGCGGCCTCGGGTTCCGGGCCGGTCGTCGTCTCCTCCCGATCCTGCATTTTCCGGCGGATATCCACTCGGGCCACGGCCCTGATCTTGTCCGCGAGCTGGACGCTCATGTCTCCCACGGAGTAGGCCGCCGAGGGCTTGGAGATCACTTCCAGGGCACCCAGGCTCAGGGCCTCCATGGCCAGCTTGCCGCCCTTCCTGGTGAGGGAGCTGACGATGATGACCGGAAGCGGGTAATGCTTCATCAGCTTCTTGAGGAAGGTGAGCCCGTCCATGCGCGGCATTTCGATATCCAGCGTGATGACATCCGGTCGAAGCCGGACGATCTTGTCTCTCGCCACGTAGGGATCAGGAGCCGTCCCCACGACCTCGATTCCGCGCTCCCGGGAGAGTTCTTCGCTCAACACCTTTCGAACAATCGCCGAGTCGTCCACCACCAACACTTTTACATTCGTATCCATGACCCCTCAGGGAAAGAGTGGTTCATCTCCTCACGAAGAGCGCAAGAGCCCTCCCCGGCCATGATCTCTAGCCGAGGACCACGCGGATGGCCAGGAAGCCGTCCACGGTCTGTATCGGGATATAAACGGACTCCTTCGAGCCTGGAAGCGCGTCCGCAGCAGAGCGATCGACCACCTCCGGGATGTCCAGGTTGAAAATGGCCTTGTCATCCAGGATGCTGAAGGTGTTGCCGGCGATCATGTTGACCACCTCCTTCACCATCTCCGCCCGGTGCTCCTCCGTGATGCGCTGCTCATCCTCCCCCAGGAACCCGGCCGTCAGGGAGGGGGTGAATTTCTCCGGGGTGAAAAAGAGGAAATAGCCCTGGAACGGCCCCTTGAAACCCAACCGGGTGACCAGGTACTTCTCCGTCTCGGGCAGGCCGGTCTTGGATGGATCGGGAAAATCCACCGGCAGAAAAAACATCTTTTCCAGCACCTCAGAAATCGAGCGCCTCGTCGCTGACTCGAGTCTCTCCGTCTCCATGTTCGCCTTCCCCCATAATGCGGCTTAGCTTGTCTCTAATCTCCTCTGGCGTAAAGGGCTTCTTGATGTAGTCCGCAGCGCCTTTTTCCTTGAACTCCCTGACCCGCTGCTGACTTCCCTCGGTGGTGACGACCACGACGGGAATGGTCTTGAGGATCTCATCCGTCTTCATCTGGCTGAGAAGCTCGAGGCCGTTCATGTCGGGCATGTTGTAATCCGTGACCACCAGGTCCAGCCACTCCCGCCTCAGAACCTCCAGGGCCTCTTTTCCGTTTCCCGCATCGAAAAACTGTCCGACGTTGAAACCGGAGGCCTTGATGGTCTTCTTGACCATGGCCCTCATGGGGAGGGAGTCATCCACAATGAGTACGTTGTATGCCATTTCCATTACTCCGTCGTTGCTTAGCAGATGAGCCGCACCGCGCGGTCACGTCTTGGTGATCAGGTCCTCCACCTTTCGAAGCTCCTCCCCGAAACCGGCCATGATTTCCTGGAAATCCCTGTCCGTGAAACCGAATTTCTCCACCACGTCCCTCCGAAACCGATACGCAAGACCATCGGAGCCCACCCCGATTCCGATCATCATACAGAGCGTGTCCGCCAGGTAGACGATCGAGGTCTCGGCGCCGTAATCGACGGTCTCCTCCGGAAGGTGATGGTTACGAATGATCTCCACCATCTGGGGGCTGAACCCCCACCTCTGCGCGGCCACGGCACCCAGCTCCGCATGATCGATCCCGAGGACCGCCTTCTCCGCCTCCCGGAAGCTGAACTCGTGCTTGGTGACGAGCAGGTTGATCTTCTCGAAGGAGTCGGCCACATGCTGGTTCAACACGACCTTTCCGATGTCCTTGAGCAGGGCTGCGGTGAAGACGAGATGCTGGGTCTCCAGCTTGTGTCTCTCGGCCAGCTGGCGTGCGATCAGGGCGGAGGAAACCGAATACCGCCAGAGGTCCCCTTCTTCCAGCTCATACCCTGCCTGTTTCTTCTTGAGGTTTTCCGCCCCGCCGCTCATCCAGACCAGATCCACCACCTGATCGATGCCCATGTACACGATGGCCTGCTGCACCGAGTCGACCTTCTTGGGGAGGCCGAAGTAGGACGAGTTGCACGTCTTGAGCAGATTGGCCGTCAGGATCTGGTCGTAGGTGATGATCTCCGCGATCTTGGACATGGAGCTCTTCGGATCCTGGGCAAGGAGCATCACCTTGTTGGCCACCTGCGGGATCGGTTTGAGGTGGCTGATCTCCTGAAGGATCCTTTCCATATTCTTTTTCATATTTCGGTGACCCCCTGCCCGGCGACCTTGAGCCAGATGTTGCCGTCGCGAACCGTGAGCCTGATGGTGCGGTTCGTGTTGCCCCCCACGTGCTCGTAATCCACCATGACGTTGTTTTTCCAGAAGATCTTCCTCACGGCCATGTGGTTCCTCTTGCCGATATTGAAAAATCCCCCCTGATCCAGCACCTGGGCCCCGCCCACCACAATCACCTTCAAGCGCTGTTTCTGAGCCCCCAGTGCATAGGCGGCCTTGAACAGGGAGGGGATGCCGGTGTCGGCGAACATGTAGGGATTCGCCTGGGCCTTCGAAGCGTCGATGGAGGACTCGGGAAGCATGAAATGAAGCAGTCCGCCCACGTGAGCCACGCGGTCCCAGATCGCCACGCCGATGCATGAACCCAGGGAATAGGTGACCAGCACCGATTCAGGATCATTGCTCACCTTCATATCCGACACGCCGACCACGATATTCAATTCGATTTCCCTCTCGTCGACATTCGTATGCCCGGAGCGGAATCCAATGAGGGGCTCAGTTCTGGGAAATCTCGAAGATACCCGAGATATCGAGGATGAGGCCCACTCTTCCGTCCCCCAGGATCGCTCCGCCCGCTATTCCCCTGACGTACTTCAGTCCCTGCCCCAGACTCTTGATCACCACTTCTTCCTTGCCCACCAGTTCGTCCAGCAGGAGGCAGCGTTGATGGCCGTCGTTCTCCACGGCGACCACCAGCCCCTCCCACGGCAGGCTGGAATCCGCCTTCACCCCGAAAATGCGATCCAGTCGGACCAGAGGCACCAGTCTGCCCCGGGTGAGGATCATTTCCCCTTTCCCTTCGATGGTGGAGTACTGCTTCTTCTCAGGACGGAACGATTCCAGGATGGTCAGAGCCGGAATGATGTACCTCTCTATTCCCACCCGTACCACCATGCCCTCGATGATGGCGAGGGTCAGGGGGAGGCTGATGACAAAGGTGGTCCCCTTCCCCTTCTGCGAATGGATCTCCACCCGTCCCCTCAGCTTCTCGATCCCCTTCTTGACCACATCCATGCCCACGCCGCGGCCCGAGATGTCCGTGATCTTCTCTGCCGTGGAAAACCCCGCCTGAAAGATGAGATTGTAGATCTCGGAGTCCGTCCACTTGTTCTCGTCGGTCACCATCTGCTGGGCCTTGGCCTTTTGCAGGATTCGTTCCTTGTCCAGGCCGCGCCCGTCATCCTGGATCTCGATGATGATATGCCCGCCCCTGTGATACGCCCTCAAGAAGATGTTTCCGCTCCTCGGCTTACCCGCTTTCTCCCGAGCCTCCGGGGTCTCGATCCCGTGATCCACGGCATTGCGGATCATATGGACCATCGGCTCGTAGAGCTCCTCCACCACGTTTCGGTCGATCTCGGTGTCTTCCCCTTCCATGTCGAGCAGGACTTCCTTCCCTGAGTTCTTGCACAGGTCCCGGACCAGTCTCACCATCTTCTGAAAGGTATTGCGTATGGGCACCATGCGCATGGACATGGCGGTCCTCTGAAGGCTCGACGTGATCTGGTTCAGTTGATTGAGGTTGTGATAAAGTTTCTGGTCTTTGGACGTGAGCACCCACTGGTTCTGCCGAAGCATCGCCTGGTTGATCACCAGTTCGCCGGTCAGATCCACGAGGTTGTCGAGTTTCTTGGTATCCACCTTCACCTGCAGATCGATGTGCTGACGGCTGAACTTTCTCTGATCCCGGAGGGCGGAGATGACATCCCTGGTCTCCGCCTTGTTTTCCTCCACCAGGATCTCCCCGATCTTCTTTTCCGGTTCCTCCTTCTGTCGGGTGAGGCCCCGTTCCACGTCCTCCGGATGAACCGCCCCCTTTCGGACCAGGATCTCCCCCAGGGGCTTCTCGCCGAGCGTTTCGACATCGGAGAGGATCTTTTCAATGCGGCCGGTCAGCCCGCTGGTGTCCAACCCGTTGTCCAGGGATATGCCCTGCTCCAGGCCGTCCCTCACCCCTTCGATCATCCTCTTGAGGGTATCCACCGTCTCCAGGATGACATCGATGACCATGCCCTCCACGTGGAGTTCGCGATTTCTCGCCTTGTCCAGGAGGTTTTCGGCGCAGTGGGCCAGCCGGTTGATCTTGGCCAGGTTCAGGAACCCCGAGACCCCTTTGATGGTGTGGAAAGGCCTGAAGATGGCGTTGATGGTCTCCTGATCCGTGGGATCCTGTTCGAGGTTGATCAGGTTCACTTCGATGGTGCCGAGGTTTTCCAGGGACTCGATCACGAAGTCGCTGATGATCTGCCGGTCCTCTTCGCTCATGGCCGCGATCGGTCCGAAACCCTGCTCGCTCTGCATCTTCGAAGCCCCCGATCCTCCCGCCGGCCCGTCTTTCCCGCTGTAGCCGAGCCTCTGAAGGAGGGGGCTGAGATCGTCCTCAAAGGTATCCCCGTTTCTGAGCGTGCGAACGATCGACTGAAGCGTCCCCGTGGCCTCCTCCAGAGGGTTCAAATCGTCCACCTCGGCAAGGACCAGCCGCTCAAGGTAGCCCTTCAACGCATGGGTAAGCTCCTGAACCGCATTCTGCCCCGACTCCCGGGCAACCCCTTCCAGCCTGCCGATGGAGTTCATGATATTCCCCAGGGCCGGAATGTTTCCCTTGTCCAGGGTCACCACTTCCAGGGCGATCCCTTCAATCCCTTTCTCCAGACTTTCAAGCCATTCGGACATGGAGACTACCCTCTTTCTTTCAACGGATCTTCCGATGCGAAGGCAGGGAAGAACCCCCTCTTCCATCTGGGCTTCGTCCCTGCGGCCGGAGCGCTACGAATCGGCTGCCTGATCAGGCCAGTACCTTCTGCAGCTTCTCACCAAAGGTCTCGGGCGTGAAGGGCTTGACGATGTAGTTGCTGACCCCCGCCTTCACCGCCTCGATGACATTCTCCTTCTGACCTTCGGCGGTGACCATGATAAAGGGGATCGTTTTCAAATCCGTGTCCCCCCTGACCGCCCTCAGCAGATCCAGACCGCTCATGTTCGGCATGTTCCAGTCCGAAACGATCAGTCCGAACTTCTCCTTCTTGAGCTCCCCCAAAGCGGCATTCCCGTCTTCGGCTTCAATGATGTTGCTGAAACCAAGTTGCTTGAGAACGCCTTTTACGATTCTCCTCATCGTGGCGAAGTCATCAACGACGAGAACCTTGATGGATGTATCCATGGGCATATCCACTCCCTCCGAGTATCCTAAAAATGACCTCCGTTGACCCGATGCCAACCCTACAGCGTTGCCAGAAGCTCATCGATCTGCGCTTGGTCCATCCCCTCCCCCTGTCGCTGGGGCCCTTTCAAATCGCTCTTGTACCGCTCCACTTCCTTGCGAAGATCCTCGAATGTCTTCTCCGGATCCTCCCTGTGTCTTCTCATCTTCAGGCCGAAAGAGATGATCATGTCCTCGATCCGGACCTCCATGGACTTGACCAGATGGATGATCCTTTGAATCCGTTGTCCGACCAGGTCCTGAAAACTGAGAGGCTCCATCATGTTCAAGGAAAGGCTCTTCATCTTCTTCAGGGCGGCCGCCTGGGACTCGAGGACCTTGCGCGCCCTGCGTCCGATCGAGTCCGCCGCGTTTTTCTTCGACAGAGCGGTCTCCAGCGCCGAAAGGGACTCATCGGCCAGCGTCATGAGCTCCTCATTGATATCCATGATCTTCATCGTGCTCTCTTCCAGGGTCTCGTTGATTCCCTCCAGCTGATTGCTCGCCTCAGGGATATCGCTTGCGGCGATCCGGACGATCTCGGGCTCTATCCGCTGTCCGAAGTCGTTTCGGAAATCGATGAACTCCTGGGCCGCTTCCTTGATCTTCCCTGAAAGCTCCATCGCGAGAGACTCAAAGAATTCCCCGTTCTTGATCTTGGTGAAGGTCTCCTTCAGGTCCTTCAACTCTTCGAGCGTCTCGTTGACGGCACGCAGTTTCCCCTCGAGCTCGGCAGAATGGTTCTCGTAGACGGACGGCCCCTCCCCTTCCTCGGGCTTCCACCGGGGGCAGCGCACCTCCTGACCGGACGCGTCCACCCCTGAGATGAGATCACCCGGGAGTCTCTTCACGCCGAAGAGCAGCCGGTAATCGTTTACGTTGAAGGCGTATCCGTTTCGCAGCAGCAGAAAATAGGGCTTTACCCCGTTGTGGCCCGATGGCCCCACCAGGGCGTACTTCCGTTTGTCCACCTCGATGACCGCGCCGGAGTTCTCCGGCAGGCGCACCACGGCGGTCGTTTCCCGCGGGATGATCCTTTCAAGAAGGTTCACGTCAAAAGCGACTCGATCGTTGTTCCCGTCGAGGCTCCCCATCATCATGTTCTGCATCCCATTTTCCCCCTGAACGTGTCCATGCACCATCTTTCATCACATCCAGCAAGCAAGAGTTATACCACTTGAAACGAACTCCCCCTCACTCGGCTCTCCTGCGGCAATATCCTGATGAGGCATCGGAAATAGGAACGCCATTCCCCTTCGGCCGGCGGCCGGACCCGATGTCATGATCCTGACACCCTGGAGACCTGGACATCGAGAGGCTGAAAGACGATAAAGCGGATCGGAATCCGCAGCTCTTCCTGCGCAACGATCCTTTTCTCGGGAAGCTGGTCGATTCCAGTCGCCCTTGCATGCACGGTGATCTGAAGGGGTTCATGGCGGATGGAGAGCCGTGTTCGAGCCGCCGCCTCGATTCGGCTCCAACCCTTTTCGGACATGACCGAGCGAATGAAGGGTGTCGCATGGGGCAGTTCCTCCGGGGGCGCCGATGCCCAATGGAGAAGACGACTGAGCGCGGGAGGGACGACGAACCTCCAGAGGAAAACAGGATCGCTCCCGTATTCCTTCATCTTCTTCTGCAGCCGTTTTCGCATCTCCTGGATGGACGGGTTCATGAACATCTCGGCGGGCTTGAAGGCGGAATAGATCGGCCTTCCCAGGGCGAAGCAGAGATCTTCGATATCCTGGTTCCCCATAGGCTGGCCGCTCAACCTGAAGTAGAGGCAGAAGACGTCTTCCTGCTGCAGGGAAAAAAGCGTTCTGGCGTGGCCGTCGCCCTCGTTCAGAAGAAAGAGGATGGTCGGGAGCAAGGCGAAGACGACTCTTCTCAGGATCCGCGGTCCCATGCCGGTCAGCCCTTTCTGTCCAGCACGTATTGCATGGGATCGACCGCCCTCTCCCCTTTGATGACCCCATAGTGGAGGTGCGGGCTGGTCGACAGACCCGTGTTGCCTACGGTGCCGATCACATCTCCGCGCCTGACCTCGGCGCCCTCGCGGGCATGGATCTGCGACAGGTGCCCGTAGATGGTCTTGAAGCCTGCAGGGTGGTGAAGGACGACGTAGTTCCCGAGCCACTGATCGTAGCCCGTGTTGAAGGCCTTCCCCTTTGCCGGTGCAATGACCTTTGTGCCTTTGGCGCCGATGAAATCCACGCCGGCGTGAAACTCTTTCTTGCCTGTGAACGGGTTTTTGCGGAATCCGAAGGGGGAAGAAACCCTGAGATCTTCCACGTCGAGGGGCGCGATGGAGCGGGGGATCCATCCCCCCCGGAGGACGCGATCGGATGAAGTCGACTACCGCTGGGCCAGGTAGGGATACCAGTCCCCCTGCCGGATCTTTTCCACCTTGATCACCACCACCTGATTGGTGCTGGTATCATAGACGATCTTTCTCCCCTTTTCTCCGCCCACGTCTTCGGAAACAACGGGTATTTTCTTGCGCGCCAGGACCATCCTGGCCACCTCGACGTTTTCCTTCCCGATGTTGGTAGGACAGGTATTGGGATGAAAGGCTCCGCCGAAGATCTGAGCCTCCAGGTCCTTGATCCTGGACCCGTTCTCCAGCATCATCCCGACCAGGGCGAGGGTGGCCACGTTGCCGAAACGCGCGGTCGCCTCCTCAGGCTTGTTGGTGGAGGGAAGTGGAAAATGATTCATTCCTCCGATCTTTTTCGACCCGTCGAAAAGGCAGACCGACACACAGGAGCCGAGAACGGTGGAGATGACCGTCGGCACCTCCGGGACAAGGATATAGCCCGGTTTCAGGAAGTAGCTTTCAGGGACGGGGATTCCTGACTTTTCGAACATGAACGATGCTTGCTCCTCCTCATGCGAGGGGTGTCTCCCCTTGGGGTTATGCCAGTTCTGTGCCAGCCAACCGGGGGGTGGCAGGTGGCAGATGGTCAGCCGTGGCTCCTCCGTTGTTGCGCTCACAACGCCCGCTCGCTCGAACACGGTTCCACCGCCGCTGCCGGACCCTCCGACCGCCGCCGACTACCCGCCACCGGTGGTTTGCCACGTCCTTGACATTGGGTCGTTGCTTTTTTGACGATGCTTACGGAAAGCTTAAATCCTTGATCTGTTCATTTCCTTGCGACTATAATCCTTCCTTCGTAACACTTTGGCTCTTGGCAGAGCCTTGCGCTAGAACACCGGAATATTGGAGGGATGTGACCTGGCCGCAGGACCAGGGATACCTTCATGCAACCCAAAGAGACGATCCACGAAGAGACCAAGGCACTAAGGACCTTCGTGTCCTTGTGTCCTGGTGGCCAATTCCAAGGAGTGACATATGCCCGGTTATGAGGTCCTAGGAGAAGAAGAGAAGCAGGAGCTGCTGGATGTGCTTTCACGAAAGGTGCTCTTTCGCTATGAGTTCCATGATCAGAGGAAGGGGATCTACAAGGTCCAAGAGTTCGAGCGGGCCTTTGCCGCCTACTGCGGAGCCGGATACGCGCTCGCCGTGTCCTCCGGCACGGCCGCACTCAGGGTGGCCCTGGCCGCCATGGGCGTCGGTCCCGGAGACGAAGTCATCGTGCCGGGGTTCACGTTCGTGGCCACCTGGGAAGCGGTTCTGGATTCGGGGGCCGTTCCCGTGTTTTCCGAGATCGACGACACCCTCTGTATGGACCCCGGGGACATGGAGAAGAGGATTACCCCTCGAACCAAGGCGGTGTTGCCTGTACACATGTGCGGGGCCCAGGCGAGGATCAAGGAAATCGCGGATGTCGCCGCCCGGCACGGCATCCCGGTTCTCGAGGACACCGCCCAATCCTGCGGGGGCAGATTGAACGGGAAAGGGCTGGGGACCTTCGGCAAGGCCGGCACCTTTTCCTTTGATTCGGTCAAGACCCTCACCACCGGCGAAGGGGGCATGATCGTCACCGACGACGAATCCCTCTATATCAGGGCCTCGGAATACCATGACCATGGCCATGTCCACGACCCCAAACTCTCCCGGGGCATGGAGAAGCGGAACTTCATCGGCGTGAACTACCGTATGATGGAGCTTCAGGGCGGCCTCGGCCTCGCCCAGTTGAAGAAGCTGGATGGGGTGATTCTCTCCGGCCAGAAAAGGAACAAGGCCCGGATCAGAGAGGTCCTGGAAAGGACCGGGAAGGTGACCTTCAGGAGCATTCCGGATCCCCAGGGCGATACGGCCACATTCATGATCTTCTTCCTCCCCACCCGGGAGCAGGCCATGGAGTTCAACCGGGTGATGGCGGAGGAAGGGGCCGGCGCCGTCTACTGGTATGCCAATTACTGGCACTACTACGAGGAGTGGGAGCATCTGCTGGAAGGCAAGAGCGTGCTGCCCACCGGCTATCCCTTCCGGGATGCCTCCGGCGGCAAGAGGTGCCGTTTTGATCGAGGCGTGCTCCCGAAGACGGCCGAGCTGCTGTCGCGCGCCCTCACGATTCCGATCCATATCCGGATGGACGAACAGATACCGCGGATCCTGAAGGCGATTGAAAAGGCGGCAAAATCGGTTTAACATACCGCCTTCGTGGAATGATGGAATGCTGGATATCGGAAGAGTGGGCAAACGGGATGAAGATAATCAGAATGAACCCAAAGCTCAGGTTCCATCATCCCATTTTTGCATCATTCCAGGATCTCTATCTTTGATTCATGAAGATTGCCCTTTGCCAGATCAATCCCATCATCGGGGATTTCGACCATAATACCTCCCTCATCCTCGATCGGGCGGAACGTGCCAGGTGTTTGGGATGCTCTCTGGCGGTGTTCCCCGAGCTCGCCCTGGTCGGCTATCCCCCCAAAGACCTTCTGGAGAGGCCTTCTTTCGTCAGGGAGAACCTGAGACGTCTTGACGAGCTGGCGTCAAGGATCCGGTCCATCTCCGTCCTCTGCGGATACGTGGAGAAGAACCCTTCCCCCGCCGGCAAGCCTCTGCTGAACGGCGTCGCCCTGCTTCGAGACGGAAAGGTCGCCGCCCAAGGAGGCAAAAGACTCCTTCCCACCTATGACGTCTTTGATGAGACCCGCTACTTCGAGCCTGCCGGGGAGAGCCTGGTCTTTGAGCTGGACGGAAAAAGGCTCGGAGTCACCATTTGTGAGGACATCTGGATCGTGGGGGATCTCGAGGACGTGCCGCGATATGCCAGCGACCCCGTCTCCGAAGTCATGAACAAGGAGATCGACCTGCTCATCAACATCTCCTCTTCGCCCTATACCCTTCACAAGAGGGATGTGCGAAGAGAGATCCTGGGGAAACTTGCCCGTCAGTACGGACGGCCCATCCTGTACTGCAATCAGGTGGGAGGAAACGATGACGTCCTCTTCGACGGGAGCAGCATGGTCGTGGACGCCCGGGGCAGGCCCATCCT
Source organism: Deltaproteobacteria bacterium (assembly GCA_020060215.1). The sequence continues at coordinate 101,068 of JAGVAP010000074.1, forward strand.
CGTGGGCCGGGAGTTTGAAGAGGACCTCCTTGTCTGGGACAGCGCACAGGATTACGCACCCCTCGAACAACCCCCTTCGCCGGATGAAGAATCCATTCTGAAAGGCCTCGTCCTTGGGACCCGCGATTATCTCCGGAAGTGCGGCTTCCGGAAGGCGGTCGTGGGGTTGAGCGGAGGCATCGATTCCTCCCTGGTCGCCGTCGTGGCCCAGCAGGCGTTGGGCGCCGAGAACGTGTTGGGCGTAAGCATGCCCTCCCCCTTCACTTCCATGATGAGTCGCGAGGACGCCGAAAAACTGGCCCAAAACCTCGGGATCGGCTACCGGGAGATCCCCATCACCGGCATCTTCCACAGTTTCAAGGAGGCACTGAAACCGGCCTTCGAGGGGCTGAAGGAGGATGAGACCGAGGAGAATCTTCAGGCCCGGGTGAGGGGGACCCTGCTCATGGCGCTCGCCAACAAGTTCAATGCCATTCTTCTCAGCACCGGAAACAAGTCGGAGGTGGCGGTAGGGTACTGCACCATCTACGGCGACATGAACGGAGGGCTCGCCGTCATCTCCGATATCCCCAAGACCATGTGCTACAGGTTGGCTGGATACGTCAATCGGGATCGGGAGGTCATTCCCCAGCGGGTCCTCTCGAGACCGCCCTCGGCCGAGCTCAAACCGGACCAGAAGGATCAGGACACCCTCCCTCCTTACGAGGTCCTCGACGGCATCATCGATGCGGCGGTGGTCAGGAACCTCGGCTTCGACGAGATCGTGGGGCTTGGTTACGACCCGGCCACCGTCCGGGACGTGCTCCAGCGAATCGTCGTCAATGAGTACAAGAGAAGGCAGGCCCCTCCCGGCCTCAAGATCACCACCAAGGCATTCGGTTACGGCCGCCGGTATCCGATCGCCAGGGGCAAAGAGCCGTTTTGAGAGGAAGTGGACCTCCGTGGCGTTCCGGCCGGCATGCCGGTCCCTGAACAACCCGGACAGGGCTCCCTCATGCGCTCAGGACCCGGATCCTGTGGAGGCAGGACGTGATCTGCATCCGTGTTTTCCAATTCGAGTAGCAAGGAGACCCTCATGGGCCATACCGTCCTTCGGTGGATTGGAGACGAGTCGGTGCTGAACGAGTTCGTGGCCGGCCTTCCGACGCTCCTTCTGGTCTTGATCATCGTCATCTGCATTGTCTTGCTTTCGAAGGGCGCCGACTGGATGATCGACGGGGTTGTCCATCTGGCCGAAAGGACCGGCCTGCCCAAGATCGTGATCGGCGCCACCATCGTATCCCTGGGCACAACGACCCCTGAAACCTTTGTCTCGGTGATGGCGGCGCTGATGGGCAATCCCGGTCTGGCACTGGGGAACGGGGTGGGTTCCATCGTCGCGGATACCGGGCTGATCTTCGGGTTGACCTGCATCCTGGCCACCGTGCCCGTGAATCGGTTCATCCTCGACCGCACCGGATGGGTGCAGGTGGGCTCGGCCACCCTGCTCGTGCTCATCAGCCTGGGCGCTCTGATCGCAGCCGCAGGGACTCCCACCCTGCCTCGCTGGGCCGGCTTTTTCCTGCTCCTGTTGTTGTGCGCCTACATGTATGCCACCTACCGTTGGGCCAAGCAGAGCAACGCCGCATCGAACCCGGCGGTGGGCGAAGCGGCTCCCGACGACGCAAATCAGGAAGGCATGATGGGCCTTCACTTATGCTGGCTTTGCATCGCAGGCGGACTCATCCTGGTCATCGGCGGCGCGCGCGTACTGGTCCCGAGCGCTTCGCAGATCGCCTTCCGCATGGGGGTCCCCGATGACGTAATCGCGGCGACCATGGTGGCCCTGGGAACCTCCCTTCCGGAGCTGATGACCGCCATCACCGCCGTGCGCAGAGGTCATCCGGAGATCACGGTCGGCAACATCGTGGGTGCGGATGTGCTCAACTGTTTCTTCGTGATCGGCGCCTCCGCAGCGGCCCGTCCGCTTGAGATCCCGCCCAACTTCTTCTTCTTTCACTTCCCTGCCATGTTGATCATCCTGTACTCGTTTCGGGTCTTCATCTCCATGAACAAGGATGGATTCTTCCGGCGCTGGCAGGGAGCATGGCTCATGGGTGTTTACGTCGTGTACGTCTCCCTTCAGTATGTGCTGGGGATCGGGTCGGCGCACTAGAGCCGTGAACCGGCCCCTTTCCTGAGAGGCCATGCCCCTGCGGGGCATGAGGGAGATCACTCCCTCTTCCCAAACAGTTGCCCCATGCGCATCAGCAGGCTCAGGTCTCCCTTCGCCTTGTATTTCTGGGTCATGAACATCTGCTGCCCGTCCGCCTTTCCGGTCATGATGTCCACCCAGACGTCAAAAGGGCTCTCGATGACGAGATCCGGCTTTTCCGCCGGGCCCGGGGAGCCCGTGATCTTGCCGTCTTCGATACGGAAGCGGCATGAGCCCCGGACACTGCCGGAGAAATCGAATTGCAGGACCGCCTTGGTGTCGCCCGCGCCGGCAGGATTGAACGCGTAGGAGAGCACCATGATCAACGTTTCGATGGAGTCGGGCCGGGGCACGAGGCCCTTTTCCAAAAACTCTCTTGGGGACACCCCCTCCGCGATGCAGCTCTTCCAGAAGAGATTCGCCATCGTCCTCATGACCTGTTTATCCGTGGCCATGTCCTGGGTCACCACAGCCATCGTGGCTTCGGAAACCGTCATGGTCCGGACGATCTCCCGACCGGCCCTCCGGGTGGCCTCCAGCACCTCCTCTGCCTTGTCTTTGCAGAAGGGCATGGTCATGCTCTCCGCCGCAGGACGGTAGATCTCGGCCACCAGGTTGTCGTTCCTGCCGAAGATGAAACGGGCCCAGGAGGAGAGCTGGTCAAATACCGACCTCTCCGGAAAGCCCGCCACGGAGAGCAGCACGGCCTTGGGGAATTCCTGGCGGACGGGGTGTTTGGTTGCATCCTCCCCCTCCTCCAGAAAAGGCTCGAGGATGGGGAGCGTGCGTTCGATGAACGCCTTCATGGTCGCGTTCACATGGAAGTGGTACAGGGGAGTCGCGTAGACGACCAGGTCCGATTTCAGAAGCTTCGGAAAGAGCTCGCCGGACATATCGTCCTTGTGGATGCAGACCCCGGGTGTCTTGGTCCAGCATGTGAAACAGCCGGCGCAGTGCTTGATCGTCTTTTTCCGAAGCTCCACGATCTCCACATCGGCTCCGGCCTCCCGCATGCCCTGGACGAGATGGTTCAGCATAAGACCGGTCTTGCTCTCCCCTTCGCCTCGGGGACTCGAATTCAAGGCGAGTACTCTCATGGGGTGCTCCTTTCTCCCGATATCGGGACTCATGGGTTGGACACTTCTCCCTTCCGTGTCTGCCGCTGCCGTCGGCCGCACCTCTCCGGGACCGGAGGCTTCCGTGCCCGATGCATGGAGTGCCGTGCGGGAGGAAACCCTGCTCTCCGACATCATCTTTCTCATCTCCCTGAGGCCGGGGAGCCCCACTCTTCTCAAGTAGAAATCCGGAAAGCGGACGTTGAAGGGCAGCCCGAAGCCCAGGATGATCGCCAGGGGGATCAGGGCCCGGCTGACGACGGACGGATACAAGCTCAAGACAGCGGCGAGCGCAAAGACGCCCGCCCAGGTGTACGTCATGATCAGGTTGATGCGAACGAAGACGGGGTTGTTCCAGACCGGTTCCGGGGCGACCTTCTTCGCATAATGGGAGGTAAACGGATCCATGCCGAGGAGGGGTGGGAAAAAGGCTGCTGTGAACAAACAGGCATAGATTGCCGTCACCGAATACCGGGACAATATCCCGCTGGCCGATTGCGGCCAGGCCGCCAGGGACAGGGAGACCAGGCCGAAATAGAAAGCGACGGTCCAGTCAAAATAAGAGGGTTTGTCCCACCGATACGCAACGAAGATCACCATGGCGCAGAACAAAAACATCAGCCATGCCACGACCGCCAGGCTTCCCGGGTCCGGACCGGTCGCCGCCCATGTCTTGAAAAAGGCCAGCGCAGGAAAAGGACCCGCGTAAAGAAGGAGTTGCCGGATCCTGCTCGGTTTCATCACCCTCCTCTTTCTCCTTGAGACGCGGGGACCACGGTGCCCCTCCCGTCTCTTTTCAGCCCCGTGACGACCTGGCCGTCCCTACGATCTCTTCCGCTTTGCAGCGAAACGCTGTGGAGCACGCTTCCGACCCGCTTTGGGTGAGCGAGCCTCCGGCTCGGGTTTCTGCCTCTGCAATTCCTTTACGACCCCGGCCACATTCCGCACCAGGTCTTCATAGAAACGAACGCCGAAGGTGAAACAAAGGTATTGATAATCGTCCGCACGGCCCTTGATCTGGGGCTCCACGGCCTCGAGGCTTCGCTGCACCCCTTTCATGGACTCCAGGTGTCGATTCGCCGTGGCCAATCGCTCTTCGGGGGAGAGATGGGCGAAGAAAAAGAGCCTGGAGAGGAACGCGTTCCTCGGCCGTTCCGGCTCGAAAGGCGCCTGGAGACTCTCCAGAAAGACCTTCCTGCCTTCGTCCGTGATCGTGTACACCTTGCGATTGGGGGAGCCGTCCTGGATCTCCACCTGCAGCGTGATCCACCCCTCCCGCTCCATCTTCCTGAGGGCCGGGTAGATGGACCCGTAGCTCAACCCGGAGAAGAAGGAAAACGAGAGGGAGAACCTCTTCTTGATCTCGTACCCGGTCATGCTGCCCCTCATGAGAAACCCCAGGAGCATGGTCTTGATGTCCATCGATGAGTCACCTCGTTATGTATACAAGCGGTATATATCGCATTGATATATGCTTGTCAACCGGATTTCACCCCTCTGCGCTTCTGAGCCAATCCGGTTTTTGCCGGGGATCGAGGATCTTGCGGCATCCGATGTGGTTGTCCCGGTGGTACTCCTGACTTGCCATCTCGCCGCCCGTGAGGTAATCTTCTCCATTCCTATTTGGACGGGTCCTTTCGTCGGGGTGCTTCTCCGTCGCTTCACCGGAATCGCCCGGGCCCCGGCGTTCATCTTTTCGAGGGAGCGTTTCCCGAGCATGGGCATGCAATCATCATGGATCTGAGTCGTCGCGAATTTCTCAAGGCTTCGGGTTCTGCGGCCGTGGCGAGCGCCCTCACGGTTCCCGGTCTTGATCCCTGGCCGATCGATCCCCTGGACCGGCGCCGGAGGGCCGGGGAGATCAACGAGACCACCACCATCTGCCCCTATTGTGCGGTGGGCTGCGGCATGATCGTTCAGACGGACAAGCGAACCGGCACCATCCTCAACACGGAAGGCGACCCCGACCATCCCATCAATGAGGGGGCGCTCTGCGCAAAGGGGGCGGCCGCCTACCAGCTCGCAGTAAACCCCGACCGGATTACCCGGGTTCTCTACAGGGCCCCCTTCAGCGGCCAATGGGAGGTCAAGACTTGGGATTGGGCCCTGGACAGAATCGCCGCCAATGTGAAGCACTCCAGGGACGCGAGTTTCGTCGACAGGAACGCGAAAGGCCAGGCGGTCCATCGCACCGAGGGCATTGCGCACATCGGATCGGCCGCCCTGGATAATGAGGAATGCTGGCTGGTCCAGGGGATGATGCGGGCCCTCGGTCTGGTGTACATCGAACACCAGGCGCGGGTCTGACACAGCGCCACGGTGGCGGCTCTGGGAGAGTCGTTCGGTCGCGGCGCAATGACCAACCATTGGATCGATCTCAGGAACGCGGACTGCGTCCTCGTCATGGGCTCCAATGCGGCGGCAAACCACCCCATCTCCTTCAAATGGGTGAGGGAGGCGATGGACCGAGGCGCCACCCTCATCTGTGTGGATCCCCGATTCAATCGCACCGCCTCCCAGGCCGACATCTATGCCCGGCTCCGTTCGGGCACGGATGTCGCTTTCCTGGGCGGGATGATCAACCATATCCTGACCAACCGGAAATACCACGAGGAGTACCTCCTCCAATACACCAACAGTTCTTTCCTGGTGGGTTCCGGGTACGGTTTCAGGGACGGCCTCTTCTCCGGGTACGACCCGGAGAAAAGGTGCTACAACCGGTCCAACTGGGCCCTGTCCAGAGACGAGAACGGGCTTCCGGTGCGGGATAAGACCCTCCAGGATCCCAAATGCGTTTTCCAGCTCCTCCAGGCGCACTTTTCCAGGTACACCCCGGAGACGGTCTCCGCCGTCACCGGGACGGCTCCCGAGGACCTTCTCCGCGTCTGGGAGGCGTTCTCCGCCACAGGCGCCCGAAACAAGGCCGGCACGATCCTCTACGGCATGGGATGGACCCAGCACTCGGTGGGGGTCCAGAACATCCGGGCCATGTGCATCATCCAGTTGCTCCTGGGGAACCTTGGAAGGCCGGGTGGGGGAGTAAACGCCCTTCGAGGGGAGTCCAATGTCCAGGGATCTACGGATCATGGTCTTCTCTTCGACAACTGGCCGGGGTACCTGAATGGTCCCGCAGCCTCCATGCAGACCCTTCGGGAGTATGTAGAGAAGGATACGCCGGAGTCCAAGGACCCCCTCTCCGCAAACTGGTGGCGGAATAAACCGAAGTACGTGGTAAGCCTGTTGAAGGCCCTGTTCGGAGATGCGGCAACACCCGAGAACGACTTCGGCTACGGATGGATGCCCAAAGTCGATGACGGGACCTCCTGCTCCTGGCTGGACCTCTTCGAGCAGATGGGCCAAGGGAAGTTTACGGGTTTCTTCGCCTGGGGCCAGAACCCGGCCGTGTCGAGCGCCCATGCCGGCAAGGTGCGCAAGGCCATGGCCGGGCTGAAGTGGCTGGTCACCGTCAACCTCTTCGACAACGAGACCTCTTCCTTTTGGAGGGGACCGGGCATGGACCCCAAGGAGATCGGGACCGAGGTCTTTCTCCTGCCCTGCGCCGCCTCCATGGAGAAAGAGGGCTCGGTGACCAACTCGGGCCGTTGGATGCAGTGGCGGTACAAGGCCGCTGAACCTCCAGGAGAGGCGAAATCCGACGGGGATATCCTGGTGGAGCTCTGGAGAAGGATCCGGGCCCTCTACGAGCAAGGCGGCTCATTCCCTGAGCCGATCCTCCATTTCAGGCTCGATCATGTCCACGCCGGCCGATTCGATCCCCGATCCATGGCCAGATTGATCAACGGGTACTTTGAAAAGGACGCGGTCATCGCGGGAAAGACCTACCGGAAAGGGACTCTTCTCCCATCCTTCACCCTGCTTCAGGCGGACGGTTCCACATCCTCGGGCAACTGGCTTTACTGCAACTCGTACACGGAGGAGGGGAACATGTCGGCGCGCCGCGGCAAGGCCGACCCCACGGGCATGGGGCTGTTTTCCGAGTGGGCGTGGTCCTGGCCGGTGAACCGCCGCATTCTCTACAACCGCGCCTCCGTGGATCTCAAAGGCCGGCCCTGGTCCGCCGAGAAGGAGATCCTGAGATGGACCGCGGATGAGCGGTGGGCGGGCGATGTGCCGGACGGCGAGGGGCCTCCCATGTCTCATCAGGCCCAGGGGAGGTATCCTTTCATCATGAAGCCGGACGGGGTGGCGTCCCTTTTTGGACCGGGCCTGGCGGACGGGCCGTTCCCCGAGCATTACGAGCCCTTTGAGTCCCCGGTGGAAAAGAATCCCTTCTCCAGCCGGGTCAGGAACCCGGTCGCCCGTCTCTACGGGAGCGATGCGGAGATATCGGCGCCCGGTGACCCGCGCTTCCCTTTGGTGGCCACCACGCACAGGGTCACGGAGCACTGGCAGACCGGAGTGATATCCCGATGGCTGCCGTGGCTTCTCGAGACCCAGCCGGAGCTCTTTGTGGAGATGAGCCAAGAACTGGCCGGTCAGCTGGGCATCAAGAACGGGGAGGAGTGCACCGTCTCCTCGGCCCGGGGCCGGGTGAACGCCGTGGCCCTCGTGACCTACCGGATGAGGCCCATGCTCATCCATGGACGCACCGTCCATCAAGTGAGTCTGCCCTGGTGCTATGGCTGGCTTCACCCCAGGGATCGCGGGGACGCAGCCAACCTCCTCACCGCTCCTGTCGGGGATCCCAACACCCGGATACCGGAGACCAAGGCCTTTATGGTAAACATCTCCAGGAGGGTGGCACCTTAGCCGGTGAAAGATGGCGCATGGCTTGGCCCTGGGGGCCTCTTTTCGAAGACGAAGGGCCGCTCATGGGATGGCGGGAGTACGAAGCTCGGGCGGGCGGAATGTCTCCCCGGCCAACCCCCTTCGGCCTTCCTTTCATACAGCGAAAACGTTCACCGGAAAGGAGCTTCGCGGTGGCGGGCAAATACTTCCTCGTAGACACGACCCGGTGCATTGCGTGCCGCGGCTGCCAGGTGGGCTGCAAAGAGTGGCACAAGCTGCCCGGCGTCGAGACCCGTCAGTGGGGATCACCCCAGAACCCCCCGGACCTGAATGGTCATACCTACCGCATCGTCCGCTTCAGGGAGTATCCGAAAAAGAGGGGAGCGATACGCTACTACTTCTCCGATGCCTGCAGGCACTGTCTGGAGCCCCCCTGCCGGGAAGAGGCGGAGAGATACGTCAGGGGCGCCATCGTCGTCGACCCCACCGGTGCGGTCGTCTACGGCGAGAAGACCAGGGAACTGGGGGAAAACGCCGGGAAGGTGATCGAGGCCTGCCCTTACAATATCCCGCGACTGGACGGGACGGGGCGGCTCGTCAAATGCGATATGTGTTACACGCGTATCAGTCAAGGGGACGATCCGATCTGTGTCAAGACCTGCCCCACCGGAGCCATCCGCTTCGGGAACAGGTTTTCCATCATGAAGCTCGCGGGCGAACGGATGGCCGTGGCCAGGAGGAAGTTCGGCGAGGAGGTGAGACTCGTCCGCCCGGAAGAGGTGAGGGTCGTCTATCTGGTTGCAGCAGACCCCGAGAAGTATCACGAATACGCCACATACTGACCGGCCTCCTTGACGGGATGCGTCCGATGTCCCTGGGAAGGCGCAAAAAGCATGTGGCGGATCCCCGCTGCACCCTGGTTCCCCTCAATTCGGGAGAAGATCCCACAAGGAGGTCAGAACCCATGGTCGACATGCTCGTCAAGCTCTATGAGCTTCCGAGTGCGGATCCCCTCATCGATGAGCTCAAGTGCCGGGGGATCGTGATTCGCGCCGCTCTGCCGTACGAAAAGCGTCAAGTCTGCGAGTGGGTGAGGGGCACGTTCAACGGCGCATGGGAGAGCGAGTGTGACGTCTCTTTCAGCCGTCAGCCTGTCTCCTGCTTCATTGCTGCGGAAGCGGGGAGACTCATCGGGTTCGCCTGCTATGACAGTACATGCAAAAACTTCTTCGGTCCTTCGGGCGTTGCCGAGGACAGGCGAGGGATGGGGGTGGGCAAGGCATTGCTGCTCTCCTGCCTCCAGGCGATGAGGGCGAACGGGTTTGCCTATGCCGTCATCGGAGGCGTCGGCCCGCAGGAATTCTATTCCAAGGCGGTGGGAGCGGTCGCCATCGAGGGATCATCGCCCGGGATATACCGGGATCGGCTGAAAGGAACCTGACGTGAAGATTCTCGTCGTAGGCGCCGGGATGATGGCGCGGGCCGTCGTTCATGACCTCGTGCGTGCCGAGGACGTGGAGGAGGTCCTCCCTGATGCTGGCCCGCGACGAAGTCCACTCACACGGCGTGGGAACTCGCCTTCGATCCCGTCCGCTGCCTTGCCGAACTTCCCGGCCGGGGGATCCGACTGCAGGTGACGGAACAGCCGGCGCGCTGACCGCGGGTTGCAGATCCCCCTCGAGAATACCGTAAGCCCCGTATTGACTTTCTCTGCCCGCCTGTCGATCAGTACCTTGTAGAGTCCCCCAAAGAGGATCAGAGTCCCCGTATGAGCGCACCGATCGCGTCCCCGTCGGGTGTCGAAAGCACGAGCCCCAGGCTGAATGGGTGGCTGCAGCTGCTCCGGCTCCCGAACCTGTTCACGGTTCCAGGTGACACCCTGGCGGGGCTCTTCCTGGGTGGGCTGGCCTCGGGTTCCTATCCCCTCCCCTCCCTCTTCCTTCCTGTCGCCATCTCCTTTTCAGGGGTGCTGCTGTACTGCGCCGGGCTCCTTTACAACGACTACTTCGACCAGGAGACGGACCTTCGAGAGCGACCGTCCCGTCCGATCCCCGGCGGCAGGGTGCCCCCCGGGCAGGTTCTGAAGGCCGGCCACCTCCTGAACCTCGGGGGAATCGTTCTTGCCTTTGTGGTCGGGGTCTTGCCCGGTATCATCGCAACCATGCTGGCAACCGCAGCCGCCTTCTACAACCTTTCATTCAAGAGGATCCCCTTGCTCGGCCCCTTGAACATGGGGCTCTGCAGGGGTCTCCTGCTTCTGCTGGGGGCGAGCGTTCTATCCGCTCCTGTACTCCTCTCTCCACCCGTTCTCTTGAGCGCCGCCTCCCAGACCCTTTTTGTCGCATTCGTCAGCCGCATGGCTGCGCGTGAAACCGAGAGGTACGGCTCCGGACCGATCCGGTGGATGCCGGGTATCGTCCTGCTCCTGTGGTTCATCGGGATCAGGACGATCGCCTTGCCCGCAGAGTCGAACGGGCCGCTCTTCATGCTGGTGTCCGGGGCGGCGGCAGGATGGGCGATTCACGCCGGTTACCTCCTGAAACAGGGCCTCGCCCCGGCGGGGATCCAGCGATGTATCGGTCGATTTCTACGCGGCCTTTTGTTGATTCAGGCAGCGGTGGTGGCGTTTGGAGGAGGACCGGTGGTGCTTGTCCTTCTGCTTGCAGGGCTTCTGCCGCTGACCGGCATTTTGGGCAAGAGGTACTACTCGAGCTGATTGATCGAGGGGAAGGGGAATCCTCATCGCAAGGCCATGAGACGAAGGCTCCTGATCATCGCCGTTGCGGGGCTGGACAAAAGGCTCGACCTTGGAGCACCCTACTCCGGCTTTACACAAACACTCTTCCCCGCCCTTACCTGCAGCGTGCAGGCCGGCTTTCGTACTGCAGCCCCGCCGTCCGCTCATGGGGTGGTGGCCAACGGCTGGTTCTTCCGCTCCCTCGGGAGACCGATGTTCTGGGAGCAGTCCTCCAGGCTCGTGAAAGGGAAGCGGATCTGGGAGGAGTTCCGCAAGGGCGGCGGGCGCGTGGCCATGCTCTTCTGGCAGCAGAGCATGGGAGAGGAAGCGGACCTGCTCTTGTCCCCGGCCCCCATACACAAGCACCACGGGGGAATGGTGGAATCCTTCTACAGCAGGCCGGAGCCCCTCTATCGAACGCTGCGCGGCAAGGTAGGCTCGGAGTTCAGGCTCCGCCACTATTGGGGGCCCATGGCCTCCTGGAGATCCGGGGAATGGATCGCCGGGGCGACGTGCGCGCTGATGCAGGACGAAGAGCTCGCCCCCGACCTTTGCCTCACCTACCTCCCCACCCTGGACTACGCTCTCCAGAGGTCCGGACCTGAGGACTCCCGTTGCGAATCCGCTTATGAAGCCGTCCAAGGTCAGCTTTCGAATCTCCTCCGAACCGCGGTCCTCAGCGGGTACGACTACCTGGTCTTTGGGGATTACCGGATCTTTGCCGTAAACGAAGCCGTCTTTCCCAACCGGGCCTTGCGGAGGAGCGGCCATTTTCGAACCCGGCCGGTGCACCGCCGGACCTATCCCGACTTCCTGTCCAGCCGCGCCTTTGCAGTGGTCGATCATGAAATCGCCCACGTGCACATCCGGGATCCGGCCGACCGGCCGGCCGTCATGGAGGTGCTGCAGGGACTGAGGGGCGTGGCGGAGGTTCTGGATTCGACGGAACTCTCAGCGCTGGGGTTGAACCACCGTCGGAGCGGCGAACTGCTCATCATCTCGGACCAGGGGAAATGGTTCGCCTATCCCTGGTGGGAGACGAAGGCCGAGGCGCCTGAATTCGCCCGCCACGTGGACATCCACAACAAACCCGGGTTCGACCCCTGCGAGCTCTTCTTCGGCTGGCCCCCCATGGGCGTCACTCAGGACACATCGCGCGTCCGGGGCTCCCATGGCCGCACCGGTCCGGGCCGGGAAGTGGCATGGGCAAGCTCCATCCCGTTCCCCCGTCCCGAAAACCTGATCGGACTGGCCAAAGAAACCCGCCGCTGGCTGAATCAACACGGTTGAGACACCGATGGGTTTCGCTTCGCTCCACCCATCCTACGGCACTGACGGGCTCGTCCCGCGATCCGTTCTTGCGGGAGGAACGACGTCGGACAAAAGTCCTGCCTCCCGGGCGATCATGGTGGATCCAGTCGACTCGCCGAAACATGGAGATGTTTTTCCAATGGCGGCATCTCCCGCCATCGGAAAAATAGACCATCTCTGGGGTCCTGAATACCCTCTTCAGTATTTCACCTCCACCCTCACACGCCCCTTCAACCCGCTGATCTCCACGTCTCCGGACTCGGCGTTGAACTTCCGCCGGCCTTCTCCATTGACCTTGACGGACCGGATCGGCGCCTGGTTCGGGTGCCTGAAGCGGACCAGGATGCGGGGAGCGACCGGGACTTCAAGTTCAGCCGCGATCACGCCCCTGTTCGGGAACGACTCGTATCGAATGGAGACCTCTCCGAAACAGGTGCGCACATCCTTCGCTTCGAGGACATTCCCATCCTCAAACCACTGCCTCGGGAGCGCCCTCCCGAAATGAAGCAGATCCCCCAAGGTGAACACGTACATGTACCGGAGCCACATCACGGCATTGGCCTGGTCGCTCGTCTTGAACTGGGCCGTATTTGAATACCCCAGCGTGGGATGAGGGTGCTCGGTCATGCCGTTGATCTCCTCCCGGTAGCAGGAGACCCACGCATTGAGGAACATCCGGATGTAGACCTCAGGCTCGTCACGGATCATGTGCGGCATCAGACCCGCCAGCAGGTTCGGCTGGATCGAGAAACCTCCTCGGTGGAACCAGTTCGACTCCAGGTCCGGTATCAGGTATCCGAAGGGGGGCTTGAGGTAGAGGTTGTCCTGGTAATCATCCAGGATCCACTGCGCCTCCACGCTTCGGGCATCGTACAGCCCGGAGATCAGGAGGTAGACGGAGCCTTCCAGGGTCTGGCGAATCCACCCCTGATCCCTGCCGCGGCGATAGAGCCTGCTCGGAAACTGCGGGACCCAGCGGCCGTTTCGCAACCGCACCAGCGGGGAATGGCCGCGCATGGTCTCGAACCCCTTGATCAGGTCCAGCCGATATCGTTCGGCTTCATCTCTGACCCGTTCGGCATCGGCATGTCCCAGCGCTTCCAGGGCCCGGGCCGCCGAATTCGCACCCCGCCACGTAAGGCAGTTGGTCGAGAGCCAGTAATGAAAGTCGATCACATCCTCCAGACTCCCCGCGGGCAGGAACCCGTATTCCCAACCCCTGGAGTGGGGCAACGGAGCCATCGTGTTCCGCCGCTGGCGGAAGATCCAGTCCGCACCGGCAACCACGGAATCCGCCACGCTTCGAAACCACTCCTCGTCCCGCGTAAGGAGAAAATGCTCGCAGAGGCACCACAGGATCCATCCGTGGTGCTGGTTGTAGGCCCCTTCCTCGAACCCGGCGGCTCCGAAATACATGCCGTCAAAATCCGTGAAGTTCCCCGGCTGGGGCGCGGTCCCCTGGTACTTGACCCAGAGGTTGAGCCTCCGCTCCGCCTCATCCCTGAGCCCCCGTTCATCCAGCTCCCGGATGATCATGCAGGACTCGTTGGCGAAGTTCCCGTAGGTGGATGTGCCGACCGACGTGTTGATCAGGCCGCTGCCGTCGGGCATCTTGAAGTCGGTGATCTGAACATGGGCAAGATGGGCCTTGTAGACCGCGTCCAGGTGCGGCTCCGGGCTCCTGAGCTGGGCTCCTCTTCTCGCCTCTTTCCGCCAGAACTCGGTCACCTCTTTCAGGCAGGTCTCGAATTCCAGACGGTCGATCGCCTCCATCTCCGCCGCTGCATCCAGCCCGATGAAGGGGATCTTCAGGAACAGGTCGCAGGATTCACCCGGGTCGAGTCGCTGTCTCATCACCACCCGGTTCCCATCCAGGGACGGCGCCATGGTGGACTCGAAGACACCACGCAGCACCTGCTCCCCTTCATAGGGGCTGTAGAGCCGGTTGCCCTCCAGGCTTAGGGGATCCAACCTCCGGTCGGGACCGGGGTCCATGGAGTTCCAGGTCCTCCAGAAGTCCTGGGAGTATTCGATGGGGAGCTCCGCCTCGGCCGGTTGGTCCCCTGCATTCCGGAATCGGAATCGGATCAAGGCGACGCACGGGTCGTCCCCTTCGAGCTCGCCGTCCAGGATGGAGATCAAGAGGGGGACCGAGAGCGATTTCTGTTCCAGCCGGAGCGCATCCTTTCTGCAGTGGATGTTGTAGACGAGGGATGGAGCGGGATCGTTGAAACGGCAGACCGTGCACCACCGCTCGAGGCGGAAGAGGAATCGCCCGTTGCCCCTGCATTTGTAGCGGGCCGTATCCTTTCCCGGCACGCGCGTCACGTTGTTCTTGTGGATGATGAGATCCCCGTTCGCCTCCAGGAAGAAGGACTGGCGGTTGTGTTTGCAGCCCAAGTTGAAGTTGACCGGATGAGGGCGTGGCTGGCCGAAGGAGGCGGCACGAAAACTCTGCTCCGGCCTCTCTCTCACCGTCTCGTTGATCGTGCGCAGGTCCCTGACCCGATCACGATACATGCCGAAATCGGTCGGATCTTGGGCTCGGGAGACAAAGACCCCTTCATCCTCGAACCACACGGGGCCTTCGAGGTCGAGCGCGACGAGGGAGATGGTGAACCTCCTGCCGTCCAGGAGAAAAGAGACGAGCCCGTCATCGTGGCAGTGACGGTGGTGAGGCGCCATGTGGTTCACACCGACCTCGAAGACCCCTCCCCGTTGGAGTCTGCGGACCGAGCCCCCCCTTACCGCCACCCCCTTGACCGCACGCAGTCCGGTGATGACCGCATTGTATCCCTCGACCCCGATATCCCTGTAGCGGGTCGCCCTGCCTGCATCGAGCTGCACCCTGAGCCTGCTCGCCCGGGGCGGGGAAAGGGTATTGACCTCGATCCTCTTCAGCAGATCGACGGCCTTGCTTTCCACCTTGACCCCCAGGGTCCTTCTGAACCGTACGTTATAGTTCTTCATCTCCGGGAACTCGGAAACGAGCCCTGCAAAAGAGAAGGAGATGCGACCGCCTCCTTCCCTTTTCGAGCGGGTCCGAGCCTTTCTCCAGGTGGTGTTGAACCAGTCGTCACCCGGGAACCAGCCGAACACGCAAGGGTTCTCCAGGTCTCGAAACTCCTCGTATCGAGCGCCGGGCCACGTCCGCTGCAGGTAGGACAGTCTCAGGTCCTTCGGCGGTTCTCCTTTGAACGAGACCACCACCCTGTGGAGGTCGCGGGGTTCCTCGAAATAGATCTCTCCGGGGCTGCAGTTCGGCAGGGCAAAAGGGGCGATGTCAAAAGGCTTCAAAGAGCACCTCACTGGGGGTGGTTAGAGGGATGGCGGGGATCATCGATCCTCTTTCACGGAATCACTTATCGTCCGGGAGATCACCGCCGCAAACGATGGCCTCCGTCCGGCGCGCTAAATCATAAAGGATCGATGAGAAATGATAAAAGGAAAAATGATCATCAGGGGAGCTGCTGGGTGCCCCAGTACTTCTGCTCGAGGGTGGGTTCTTGAAGGTCCTGCAGGTTTTCCTCGAATCCGCTTCCGCTCTTCTGTTCCTGCGCAGGCAATCCCGGTCGGTATTCAGGCGAGGGTCTCGTCGACGGGGAGACCTCGCTGAAGAAGAGGATCCGCAGCCAGGGCTTGGAGGAGTAAGCGGATTCACCCTTGCCGAAACCCAGGCCCCCTGTGCCGAGATTCCCCAGACCGTTGCCGATGGCGTCGTTCACGAAGGAAAAGGAGTCGGAAAGGCCGGCGGAATACCCGCTCGACACCTGGGTGAGCGACGCCCCTTCAAAGAAGATCATGGCATCGGCCCCCATCTTGAGGCCTTCCAGGAGGGCGATCCCCAGGATCTGCTCCGAGACGGTATCCGCATCCAGGGCCTTGTAGTTCCCGATCCCGATCTGCCGATAGCGCCTGCTGAATGCGGCTTTGTCCGCCGGATCCGGGAGAACCCGCAAGGCCGGCTTTGGTCTTCGCCCGGATGCTGGAACGAAGCAGGTCGTAAGGACCCTTACTTTTCCGTGGCCCTGCAGGAGGGAATTGGCGTCCTCCTGCGTAAAGACGCTCTTGTATCCCACGACATTGACGAGGCTCCCGAAGTTGCCGTCCATCACGGGTGGGGTGAAATGGGAAGGTGCGGGCAACGGCGGAGGCAGCGGATTGCTCCCGGGGGCCGGGAAGGTTCTGGGGTAGCCGACCACGAGGGCCTGCCCGCCCACAGAGACATCCTGTGCGTTTTCCAGTTCCTGCTGCTGGGAGTAGCTGGCATCCTGGGCCATGCACCCCTGCTCCAACCCCACCCACAGGAAAAGGGCGGCCGCGATCACCATCATGCTCTTCATCTTCGTCCCTCGGCTTGTGTACGGCCTCTTGGAGATCCGCTCAATAGCCCGCGAACTCCCGAAACTCCATCCCGTTCACCTTGTCCACCCAGCAGTTGTCGATTCCGAGAAGTCCCATGATCCTTTGGCCCTGGGCCTCTGCCTCGGCTCGGTTCATGAAGAATCCCACCCTGACGCGGATCCAGTCTTTTTCCTTTACCCTCGCCGTCGACAGATACACGGGATAACGGTTCCTGGCCAGTTCCGCCACAATGGGACTGACCTTTTCCTCCGTCGTGGCGGAGAGCACATTCACCACCCAGAGGTTTGCCCGCTTTCGAAGCATTTCGTCCTTCTTCTCAGGGGTGACGATCCTCAGCCCGATCCCCCCGCCGAGCCCGATTTCCCGCATGTTTCGGCCTGCGGGCAGGCCCTCGAGGGCGTCCAGGTTCATCCGATAGAGAATGGGCCACTTCAGCGGATCGGCGTAGACCTTCCCCGCGATCCCGGCAAGGGTCTCCCCTTCTTTGACCTGATAGAACTCCCCGGTCGGTTGAACCTTTGGCTGGGTTTCTGCATGGGGCTTCATCGGGTTCTTGTAGGCAATCCTGAGAATCCCTCCTGACCCTGGGGCCCGCTCTTCCCGGCCGCCGGACTCCTTCGACGGTCGGTCGTCCTTCATCCGTGGCGGGGTGGCATTCTGCTTCTTCGGCGTCGCGGCGGCATCGGGTCCTTCCCCCGGGATCGTCTCATCGAGCACCTCCGGCACTCCCGTTTGCCCGGGCTTCGCCGTCTCCTCGGAGGATGGGAGCCGGTTGGACATCCCGCCCGTTGACGACTTTGGAGCGGTCCTGTGACCTGGCGTTCTTCCAGACTCCAGCGCCTCCCGCTTTGAGAGCCTCATTCGCTCCGCCGCCTCCTCCAACTCCAGTTCCTCTGAGAAAGGAAGCCGGGTGAAGGTGTACCCGTCCGGTGGCTTGGGGGTGGAATTCAGATGTGGAGCTCCGGGGGTCAGCACATCGTTCGGCGCGGGGGCCTTTGAAGAGGCCCGTTCCCTGAAGAACAGGATGCGGAGCCACGGATTGGAGGCATAGGCGCTCTTGCCTTTGCCGTACCCGATGCCCCCCACGGACACGTTCCCCGTGCCGTTGCCCGTCCCGTTGTTCACGAAGGAGAACGAGTTGAAAAGCCCGATGGAGAATCCACTCGCCACCTGGATGAGGGAGGCCCCCTCCTGGAAGATCACGGCGTCGGCCCCTATCTTCAGCCCCTCCTGGATGGCCACGCCCAGGACCTGCTCGGATATGGTGTCGGAGTTCAGCGCCTTGTAGTTTCCGACCCCGATCTGCTCGTACCGGCGGTTGAATTCACCCTTCTCCTTGATGTCCGGCAGGACCTGCAGACGTTCCTTGGTGTTCCGGGAACCCTCCGGGAGAAAGCAGGTGGTGATCACCCTTACCTTCCCCCGATCCTCCACAAGCGCCTCCGCCTCCTCGGCCGTGAAGACGTTCTTGTACCCCAGAAGGCCTGCCAGGCTCCCGAAGTTCCCGTCCATCACAGGCTGGGCGAAATGGGAAGGCACCGGCAGATGAGGCGGCAGGGGGTTGGACCCGGGGATCGCAAACGATCGGATTGCATTGGTCGACTGGAGAACAACCGTCTGATTGCCGGTCACGATCTCCTGCGTGTTCGTCAGCCCCTGTTCCTGGGCCGAGGTCGCGGAAACACTCTGGGCCAGCGAAGCACCCTGCCTTGTGAGCAGCAGGAGAACGACTCCGAGGATGATTGTCCGCCTTTGATTCATCTTGGCCAACCCATTGCCGTGCGGGAGTTTCGCCCCCGCACGGCCTTTCTGATTGCGCTCAGTTGTTGAGGTTCAGGTCAAGGGTCTGTGTCCCGGTGTAGCTGCCGCTGGCGTATCCGAAATTCGGCAGATTCCCGGAAAAGGCGTTTTCCACGGTATGTGTCTGATAGAGGGTGCCGTCGAACTTGATGGCCGTAGGAGCGCCGTAGTAGCTCTCCACACATGCGGAAAGCCCGCCCAGGGACGTCATGTCCGCGCTGCCGATAAGCGCATTCTGTTTGACCGTGGTGTCGGTCCAGCTTTTCCAATCGACCTCGGCGATGTTCCCCTGTGAGATGCTCATCCCGCAGTCGCCCGGGCAGATGCCCCCGGTGGAATTGTTGAACGCGGTCCAGTCCACGGACTCTCCCTCCTCATAGCGGTCGATATAGCTGGTAACCATCACTTCTCCGACGCTGTAGTTGGCGAACTGGTTTCCGTAGCCCTTCACGTCCACGGTGATCGATGAACAGGTCGGATCGCCCGGAGTGCAGGCGAGTGCCCAGGTCGGGACAATCATGAACGCCAAGACAGAAAAGCAGATCATCCATTTCTTCATGGTATCTCTCCTTTCACGATGATGGGTTCAGTGCAACGTGACACCCTAACCCGCTCTTCTACGCATCACCTCCTTTCATCTTCCCCGGGGAGCGCCCCGCTCGGACGGCTCAATGACGTAAGTCAGCTCCCCGGTGGTAAGGATTTGCTCACCGGAATCTCCGTCTTCTTCCAGGACGATCTTCACGGAAAGACCGATTTCCTCCCGGGCCATGACCGGGCCTGTGACCAGCGCGTGTTGAACCTCTCGGATCGTCCGCGCGCCGACCTGCTCCTCCCAGGCTTGACCGCCCGCCCTCACGCATTTCACAAGCCGGTACTTCCTCATGCGAGGGTTGTAGATCTGAAGGTTGATGACGACGCTGTCCGTGTCGGGCGGAAGGTTGTTCGGGGCGTCGAACAAGAGGTGTTCCGGATGGGCGATCTCCTCCGAAAACCCCCCGCGCTCTATCGTTTTCATGAACCATCTCGAAAAGAACCATTTTGCGACAATCGATCCATCGCCGGACCAGGCCATGTTCACCTCGGCCGGCGCGGGATAGCCGTCGACGTGGACGATCACCTTCGGGCTGCAGCCGATTAGCCACGCCGCACACGCGATGGACGCCGCACCCCTCACTACGGCCTTACAGGTCTCCAGTCCCATCTTCATGCCTGCAACCGGGATCGATTTCCGGAGCTCAGGAGCGCTTCAATCTCTGCCAGCTTGCCGCGATTGAGGTGGTAGAGAACCGCTGAATGCTCGCCCTTCAACTCGAGGACATATCCTTTCTCCACGAGCTCGTTCAGACCCGCCCGCGCAAGGTCGATCCGGATCTGGATCTCCTCCTCCAACAGCCACCACTCCAGGATGCCGTTGGCCGTGTCCTTGGAATCCGGACGTCTGACCAGGTAACGAAGGATCTTGTCCGCCTCTCTTGAAATGGTCATGGATTGAATCTCCTCTCTTTCGGCGCACACCTCCGGTGCAAGGGCAATGCCCTCTTCAGCCGGAGAAGAGAATTATTTCACCTTGGGGATAAGGTTCTATTCTGATGGGCGAATCTGGAAATCGCACGGATCGGCCGAGTCACGGACCGGAACCCGGCCCCGACCTTCATGGGACTTTTTTGTCCGCCCTTTGTCGAGGTGAGAGGTGAAAGGGTCTTTTCGGCGGGATGATCCGGGGATGACGAATTTATCCGATGTCCTGAATGAGATGGTCCAGGGTTCTGCGTCCAGGGGATCCTCATGGGCCTCCGTCCCGCGGGTATCCCTTGTCGTTCCCACGCTCGTACGCAGGGAACGGAGGCTCCTGCGTCGGGACGCCGGAGCGCCCCGCCTCCTTCGTTCACACTGCAGGAGCATGGGAACTCAACGTGTTTGGAGGAGTGTCGCGCTCTGGCTGTCGGAGGGGCTTCCCATCTTCTTCATCATACCCGGCCGATCTGCGGGAGGTAATCCTCGGTATTCATCTCGTGTTTTCGGATCAGTTCCCAGAATGCACGTCGGTGCTTTCCTGCGGACCGGGCCGCCTTGGAGATGTTGCCCCCGTGTGCGAGCAGCAGCTCATGCAGGTATTTCCTTTCGAACTGTCGGACGGCAAGGGTCTTCGCCTCCTTGAACGAAACGGGGCCGGGTTCCGGGGTTGATCCAGGAAGATCGACCCGCTCTACGACTTCACCCTGGCAAAAGACCACTACCCGGTGCATGAGATTCTCCAGTTCTCGGATATTGCCGGGCCAGTCATAGCTGCAGAGCCGGGCCAAGGCCTCGTCTGAAATGCGGCTCGCGGCACTCTTGTATTTTGCGGCGTACTTCCTCAGAAAAGTCTCGGCCAGCAGCGGGATATCTCCCTTGCGCTCCCGGAGAGGCGGGAGGTGGATGGGAATGATGTTCAGGCGATAATAAAGGTCGGAGCGGAATCGGTTCGCCGCCACAAGCTCTCTCAGATCGGCGTTGGTCGCTGCAATGATCCTTACATCCGCATGCCGGAGTTTTGCGGCGCCGAGCGAGCGGTACTCGCCGTCCTGGAGGAGCCGCAGCAGCTTGGACTGCGCCTGGAAGGGAAGACTGTCGATCTCGTCCAGGAAAAGGGTGCCTCCATCCGCCTCCTGGATCATCCCCGGATAGGACCTGGATGCGCTGGTGAACGCCCCTTTCTCGTGCCCGAACAGCTCATTTTCGATCAGGTCAAGAGGCAAGGCCCCGCAGTTGACGGGCACGAAGGGCTTGTCCATCCGACTGCTCAGATAGTGAACGGCCCTGGCGCACAGTTCCTTGCCTGTTCCGGTCTCCCCCGAGATCAGGACACTGGCGTCGCAACTTGCCACGATGGGGATCTTTTGGATCTCGGCCGAAAACGCTTCATCATCCCCGATCATCCGCGTGAGTGCGATTCGCTCTCTGCACCTCTTCAACAATGAGTCGTCGAGACTCTTCCGCTCGGCAAACCGCGAGATGAACGACAGGACATCTTCTCTGTGAGGTGCGGACCCCGTGGAGTCCACGATCTCGCCCACGTGCAGGGAAACGGCCTGCCCAGCCCCTTCCGTGCCGGTCACTGCCGCAATGGGACACTGCACCTTCGCATGGAGGGCCTGGATGAGACTTCGTGCCCCGGGAGAGCGGCCGCCGGACACGAGGAAGATCAGGTCGGGGTGAGATCCAAAGAGAAGATCACCGACCGGACCGGCGGCCGAAACACCGTTTTCGGTTCCCAGGTGGTTCGCCTCCACATGAATGCGAGGGCTCCGGCAGGACTGCAGGATGTCGCGGAGATGGATCCCGTGGCCTGACCGGACGTCGAGGTCAAGAATAAATACCTTTAATTCCTTCATCTTGTACTTCTCTTCCATGGCTTGAAACTGGACATTTCCCCTATGCGGGCAATAGGACTCCTTCCCTATTTGATCCATAGGGAGGACGGTACCTCTTCGTGCTTGACGTCGTATTCTGCAGGTGTCATAAGACGTAGCACCCCATACGTAAGGCTCTGGTGATATACAGTCCGTTTCAGGGCTCCTCGGGGGAAAGATCAAGGAAGCTCAAGATACCTCATTCGGGAAAGCTTCCCCGTGTTGACAGGCCGACGGGCCCGTAAGAGAATCCGTGACACTTCTGCAGCCGCTTCCATCCGTGCAAGAGCAAGGCTGCGGTTCAGGGTTGAAGGTGAATCATGGACGAGAGATCCTATGGGAAGGAAGATCTGCTGAAGGTTCTTCCGCCGGAGTGGCCGGTCGATCTGCGGCCGGACATCCGGAGAGAAATCCTTGCCACCGGACGCAAGATCGTCGTGCTGGATGACGATCCCACGGGGACCCAGACGGTCCACTCGATCCCGGTCCTGACGGAATGGGACGAAGCGAGCCTTTTCTCCGAGCTGTTGGATGATCCCCCCCTCTTCTATATCCTCACGAACTCCAGGAGCCTTCCTCTCGCCGAGGCGCGGTTGCTCAATGAAGAGATCGGCCGCAATCTGGCCCTTGCAGGGAAGAGGGCCGGAAGGGAATTCGTGGTCGTGAGCCGGAGCGATTCCACGCTTCGGGGCCACTTCCCCGGGGAGGTCGAGGCCCTGGCCGAATCCCTGGGGGGGAGGTTCGATGCCTGGATCATTGTCCCCTTTTTCCTGGAAGGCGGGCGGTTCACGATCGACGATATCCACTATGTGGATGAAAAGGGGGTGCTGGTTCCAGCAGGGCAGACGCAGTTTGCCCGGGACGCGGTTTTCGGCTACCGCGCCTCCAACCTTCGCCGGTGGGTGGAAGAAAAGACCGGAGGCCGATCTTCCTCAACCGAGGTCGTCTCCATCTCCATCGAGGACCTCCGAAGGGGCGGACCTGAGAGGGTCGCCGAGCGACTGAAGCCTCTTCGCCAAGAGACGCCTTGCGTGGTCAATGCCGCTTCCTATCGAGACATGGAGGTCTTTGTCCGCGGTCTTCTGGACTCCGAGGCTCAGGGCGGGAGATTCCTGTATCGGACCGCCGCCTCCTTCGTGCAGGTGCGGGCAGGCATTCCACCCCGGCCCCTGCTCTCCCGAGAGGAGATGGGGCTCCCCCAGCACGGGGGTGGCCTCGTCGTGATCGGTTCCCATATCCAGAAGACGACGAGCCAGCTCCATGCCCTGTTGAAGGTCCCCGGAATCACCGGCCTGGAGTTGGATGTGGAAAAGATGCTCGATGAGCACTCGAGGGCCATCGAGCTCCCCCGCATGGCACGGCTGGTGGAGAATGATCTGAACGACTCCAGGGACGTGGTGGTCTACACCACCCGAAGGCTGCATACGGCGGCCGACCCGCTGTCGAATCTCTTGATCGGCCACAAAGTATCCGAGGCCGTCGTCTCCCTGCTGGGCATGATCTCCGCCACACCGCGGTACCTGCTTGCAAAGGGAGGCATCACCGCGAGCGATGTCGCAACCCGGGGACTGCACGTCAAAAGGGCAATGGTGCTCGGCCAGATCCTGCCCGGGGTGCCCGTGTGGCGCCTGGGGGCAGAGAGCCGTTACCCCGGGCTCTCCTACATCGTCTTCCCCGGGAATGTCGGGTCCGATGAGGCCCTGGTCGATGTGGTGACCGCGCTCCGAAAAGGCTAGGTCTCCCGCGGTGGGGAGGTCTGAGGGAGGTTGAGCTTCACGCCTCTGCAGGATGGAGACAACGGCTTGTGGTCTTTGCCTCCGGCCTTCAACCTCTGGTATGAAACTTCGTCATGTCAGGTGTCAGGTTTCGGGTGTCAGCCCCGGTAGTCCATCCATTTCCTGACACCTGACACCCCGTAAAGTTTCCTGTTCCATCAAACAGGCCTCGGCCGGCGGCCCCACTGACTTCCAGCCTCCCCTCCACCCCTCAAACCTCCACCTTCGAGCTTTAACCTCCAGCCTTGACCTTGGTCTTGGAACGGATGTTGTTGCCTCCAACCTCAAGGCCCGAAAGGGCCGCTCCTCCCAACCCTTGCCTCTCTTATTCGTCTTGCTTTTTTCCCCCCCGTTGGTTAATGTTCCTAGCATTTATGACCCCACTATGGAGATCTCCCTCACATCATGCTTGTTCGATTAGGGATCATCGGCGCTCTTGCACTGGCTGCAAGGAAGGGATTTCTAAACAGCCGCGACCTGCAGCTCATTGAAATCGACATAGGCCTGGAAAACCTGCCCGCCTCTTTCGACGGTCTTCGAATCGGTCATATGACGGACATCCACGCCGGCCCCCTGGTCCCGCGAGAGCTCATCCGGGAGGGGGTGGATCTGGTCATGGGGGCGCGCCCGGACCTGATCGTCCTCACAGGGGATTTCATGAACGGCAACCGGGGAATCCTCCGACCCAACAACGGCAGCTTCAAGCAGCACCACTACGACTACTGCATCGAGGAGTTGCAGCGGCTGAATGCCCCCTTCGGGGTCTTCGGCGTCATGGGGAACCACGATTTCTGGAGCGGGAAGAAGCTGGCGGAGGCGATCGTCGAGGACCTCGGCAGCATCGGAATCCGGATGTTGAGAAACGAGTCGGTCGTTCTGGAGAACGGCGGCGACCGTCTCTACCTGCTCGGGGTGGACGACTATTGGCAGGATTCCTACGACCTCAAGCGGGCCACAAGATCCGTTCCGCGGGAGGGGTGCCGTATCCTGCTCTCCCACAACCCTGACGTGAATGAAGACATCACGAGGATGCAGGAGCATATAGACCTGGTGGTCTCCGGCCACACCCATGGCGGTCAGATCGTACTGCCCGTGTTGGGCTTCCCCTACCTGCTCTCCCCCTTCGGGCAGAAGTATCGGGCAGGCCTCGTCAGGGACCACCGGAGGCAGACCTATATCAGTTGCGGCCTCGGCGCCTATCTCGCCCCGATCCGTCTGAACTGCCCCCCCGACGTGTCCGTTCTGACCCTCTACCGGCAGGCGGCTGATGCCTAATTGCACCCTGGGGCGGCCACGCCCGGCGGGGCCACGCATCGGAACGAATCCATCTATTTCAGGAGAGGATCAGGGAACAGGGTGGGGGTGGAGCCCTGCTCTTCTACTCGAGGGATGTCTATTACTTCTCCGGGACCGCCAGACCGGGCCATATTCGTCGCGGAGGAGACTTCTTGCGGTCTTTTCTTCTGTAGCAGCAAGCTCCTGCTTGCGATGAGAAACTTTGGGCTGTGGAAGGTTCTTAACCATCCTGTTGATCCTGTTATCCTGTCGAAGCCTGAAGTTTCATATAAGTATTGGCTCAGCCGGTAAGCCACGTCCTGGAAAGCTGGCGCCATGGAATGGTGGGAAGAAATGAACAGGGAGCAGAAAATGCTTTGTGATCGGTGCAAGGACGAGATCGAAAAAGGAGAAGAGCGGGAGCACAACGGCCTCACGCTCTGCGAAGACTGCTATATGGATGCCCTCTCTCCCGCCCGCACGTGCGATCCGTGGGCCGTTCACTCCGCCAAGTCCCTGGCGCAGGAAAGCGGCTTCGCTCCCCAGGTCAATGAGGTCCAGTCCAGGATCCTGAGCATCCTCCAAGAGACCGGGGGGACCGAGCTCAAGGACCTGTCGGAGAGACTCCAGATGAAGCCGTCGGACCTGGAGCGGGAGATCGCGTCCCTGCGGCACATGGAGAAGATACGGGGAGAGCTGAGGGAAGGGAAAAGGATCATCCGGCTCTGGTCATGAAAGAAGGCCTTGGGTTCGGGTGAAGCTACAGGAGACCCCTTCTTCCCTTCGGAAAAGGACAGGGGCAAGCTCCTGGCGATGCCCGGTTCCGGAGAACCGCAGGCAGGAGCTTGCTCCCCATCACTCCGGTGCTCCGTCACTCCGCGGCTCCATCTCTCAGGTTTTCATTTGATTTCATAGCGGACATTCACCTCGATGTCCTTCCTCATCGAGTGATAGACGGAGCAGTACTTTTCCCTGGAGAGCGAAATGGCGCGCTCGATCTTGGCCGGGGTAATCCCTTTTCCGGAGATGTGAATCACCATGCTGAAAGACCGGTAGTACTGCGGGGGATCCAGGTTCCTTTCGCCCTCGACCTCCATCTCGTATCGGCTGACCTCACAGCGCATCTTCCTGAGGATATGAACCACGTCGATGGACATGCAGCCGGCGAGGCTCAGCAGGAAGGTCTCCGTCGGCGAGCACCCCTCCTGGTAGCTCACGTCGTATTCCACCTCATAGCCCCGCTGGGTCGTACACATGAAGTAAAGATCCCTCTGGAGGGTTACTCTCCCCTTGTTCACGGGCAGGATCTTTTCCTTGTATCCCCCCAGCTCAGGCCTCTCCTCCCGGGCCGATTCCTTTTCACTTTCACTCATGCTCCACTCCTTGTCAGGTTTTTGATCCATCACTCTATGGGCGAGCCGTGATCAAGTCAATGACGAGCTTTTTCGTGATGGACGGAATGCCCGCGCCGCGGAGGGAAACGACGCCCGACGACGCCCTACTTCGCGGCCCCGACCGACTGCGCGATTCGAAGCACCTGGTTCTCCTTCAGGCCGAGGGCCTTCGCCACCTTGTCGTGATAGATGCTCGCAAATATGCAGGATCCGAGTCCAAGGGCTGCCGACTCGAGATAGAGACTCTGCCCCACGCAGCCGATCTCCAGGTCTGCATAAGCCATGTTGGAGGCCTTCTCCTTGTCGATCACGTAGAGCACGATCATGGCCGCCTTCCTGAACCCGTCCTGAAGCGGGACGGCCTTCCGGATGTCTTCCGCAATGAGCCTTTTCAGGGAGTGGCGCTCCGGTTGGTAAAGGAAAACGCCGTCGGGGAGCGCAGCCATCACTTCCAGCGGATATCGCGCTCTGGCAGAGGGGACCGTACGACCGCCGCCTTGCCTGTTCACTCCGGTCCCCGCCCACAGGAGCCTCGAGATCTCCTCCATGGAGAGTCTCCGGTCGGGATCATAGGTCTTGGTGGACCTTCTCTCCTGGAGCGCCTTTTCCAGGGTAAGAGGATTGGTCTTTTCAAAGGAGGGAAGAGCAATCTCCGGCGACGTTCCCTGTCCGCCGGAAACCTCCTGCCTGGAGGCCCCTTCCGCCCTCGTGACTCCGCCTTTGATCATCGCGAACAACCCGAGGACTACCGCTGCCGTCCTTCCCATAAAGATGCGTCTGTCCATTCCTGCCTCCTTTTTTCCGGTGATGAATTCCTCTCAGGCCCCTGACGGACACGAGTCTACTAGTAATCCCCAAATCCGGTCTTGTCTCGCCCGGGAGTCAGAATTCGTTTCAGGCAACGAATACCTGGACTTATCGGCTCAATGCTTGACAGAGTACCATGGAAGCCACACTATAGATCAATTCTCCTTTTCCTTATCAACTTAAAGAATCCGAACTGAAAGCAGGCGCATCGGCATGAAAATCCCCCCTGCCCCCTTTTAGAAAAGGGGGAAGAGAGCCGTTCTGCCTACCCGCGGGAGGGTGAAACTGCAGGAGCAAGCTCCTGCTTGCGATGCTGCGACAGACCTTTCGCAGGCGGTGTGCATCGCAACCGGGAGGTTTCTCCTACAGTACGTCTCCCTGCAAAAGGGACGACGGGTCATCCTGAGCTGGCTCCTTTGGTCTCCCCCTCTTCAAAAGGGTGACCGGGAGGGGATTTGGCACGAGCCCTTTGGGAGCGGGATTCACTTCTTACGACCCGGGCATATGCACCTGCATCGATGACTTCCTGAACCCCCACCGTGAAAGGAGGGCTCGCCATGTCCGCCTCGAAACTCAAATGGGCCGCGATATTCAGCTTCCTCACCTCCATGTTCTTCCTGATCTGGGGTGGCTTCTACACCAGGGAGCATCTCCCGCCGTACCCGGAAAAGGTGGTGACCTCCGATGGCAGGTTGCTCTTCGGCAAGGCGGACATCCTGGCAGGCCAGCAGGTCTTTCAGCGATACGGACTGATGGATCATGGGTCCATCTGGGGACATGGTTCCCAGCGCGGGCCCGAGTTTTCGGCCACCTCCCTCAAGATCCTGAGCGATACGGTCAGGAACTCCGTCATACGGAACACCTACCGAAAACCCTACCAGGAGCTGAATGATCTTGAGAAGGACATCGTGCGGGTGACGACCGCTCGGGAGCTGAAGACGAACCGATATGACCCGCAAACCCGGGTGCTGACCCTCACCCCCGCGCAGGTGGAGGGTCTGGATGCGGTCCACAGCCGCTGGTCGGATACACTCAAGTATGGGCGGCAAAACGAGGGGTTCCTGCCCAACACGGTGCCCACGGATGAGGAACGGCTGCAGATCTCTCGTTTCTTTTTCTGGACCGCCTGGGCCGCCTCCACCAACCGGCCCGATGAGGATTTCACCTACACCAACAACTGGCCGGCGGACAGCACGATCGGAAACGTGCCGACCACCGACACGTACCTGTGGAGCATCGGGGGGATCCTCAGCCTGGTCATCGTCCTGGGGATCTTTATCTTCTTCGTCCATTACTTCGGGATCTGGTACGGCCCGACAAGGGGGGCTCCCCTCGCCGACAAACTGATCGATATCCCCCTGACGCCCAGCCAGTTCACGGCAGCCAAGTACTTCATGGTGGTGATCCTCCTGTTCCTCCTCCAGACCACATTCGGTGGACTCCTTGCACACTACACCATCCATCCCGCCAGCTTCTGGATCCCCACCATCGCCGGCCTTATCCCGTACAGCTGGGCCAAGACGTGGCACCTCCAGCTCGCGATCTTCTGGATTGCCACCACCTGGATCGGAACCGCCGTCTACCTGGCGCCGATCATCGGGGGCATCGAACCGAAGCGGCAGAACATGCTCGTGAAGGCGCTCCTGGGGGCCATCCTTTTCGTTGCCGCCGGCAGCCTCCTCGGGGAGATCGCCGGAATCAAGGGATATCTGGGGGATTGGTGGTTCTGGCTCGGCCACCAGGGATGGGAGTTCCTGGAGCTTGGCCGGTTGTGGCAGATTCTCCTGTTCGTCGGTCTGATCGCATGGCTCCTGATCGTCTACCGACCGATCGGACACCACATCAGGCTCCGCCACAAGGACGAATACACCTCCCTCATCTGGTTCTACTCGATTGCCGCGATCATGATCGTGGCCTTTTTCGGATTCGGCCTCTTCTACGGCAGAGAGACCCACATCTCCATGGCCGACTACTGGCGGTGGTTCGTGGTGCACCTGTGGGTGGAGAACACCTTCGAGTTCTTCGGCATCGCCATCATCGCCCTGCTGCTGGTCACCATGGGTCTGGCCTCGGCCCGTGCGGCGATCCTGGTGGCCTATTTCACCGTAGCCATCGTGTTCCTGAGCGGGATCATCGGCACCGCTCACCACTTCTTCTGGTTCGGCCAGCCATCCTTCTGGCTGGGGGTGGGTTCGATCTTCTCCTCCTTTGAGCCGATCCCCCTCTTCGGGCTGGTGGTTCGCGGGCTGATGGAGTACCGATCCATTCAGAGGGAGGGAAGGGAGTTCCCCTATCGATGGCCCCTGTTCTTCCTGGTCGCCTCTTCTTTCTGGAGCTTCCTCGGGGCGGCGGTCTTCGGCTTCCTGATCAACCTGCCGATCATCAATTACTATGAGCATGGGACCTATCTTACGATGAACCACGGCCACGGGGCCCTCTTCGGGGTCTACGGCATGCTCTCCATCGGACTGCTTCTGTTCTGCTGGCGCGGGCTGGTGGAGCCGAAGTACTGGAAGAACGGGCTGCTCAAGCTCTCCTTTTTCGGTTTCAATGTGGGGCTCCTGCTCCTGACCCTGGGGACGCTCTTCCCGGTGGGCATCATGCAGACCTGGACGGCCTACAAGGAAGGGCTTTGGCTGGCGCGCGATGCCTCGTTCTTCGAAGGCCCCATCGTCCTCTGGTTCGGGACCTTCCGCATCGTCCCGGACCTCACCATCATCGTGCTCGGCGTCCTGCCGCTGGCGATCTTCCTGTTCAGGACCTACCCCCGCCTGAAGGCCAGGGAGATCAGGGAGGGGGAATCGGTGTGGGAGAGGCTGGGGGTGGAACTATAGGGGAAGCAGCCGCCATACTCCTACGCTGAGGTGCTTTTTGATATGCCTGGCCCGCATGCCGTCGATCAGATCATGCCGCGGCTAGCGGCTGCTTTTTCCCGGGTGACAGGGGATCAATACCACCAAGTACACTGGTGGTTCGATGAGGCCCCCCTGGAAGGGGGGTCTCGTACCGACTCCCTTGTCCTCTTTCACGGAGGGCAGCCCCGGCCGCCTGCCCCGGAGGCGGCAAAAATGATCGAAAAGTCAGTCCTGGTGGTTTTCTGGAGCAAGCTCCTGCTTCCCGATCTTCTCGGAACTCAAAGAATCGAAAGCAGGAGCTTGCTCCTACAGGAAAAGGGCTCCAACGATATCCATTCATATTGAAGCTTATCCGCCGGTTCCTGGTTCGTGGTGAGGGTTCCCCTTTGATCCATTTGGCGCTCGTCAATCTCCCCTTCCGCCTCCTTCCCTGCCTCACCATCTTTTCACCTATCCTCACCTTGCTTGCTTCAACTCCGATCACGCCTCCGCCGTTCGGCAGAGGTGGCCTGGAGAAGAAGATTATTTTACCATAGCTTGCCGGTATGATATAATGGTGTTCAAATCTACTCCCCATTCGGAGCCCCATGAACAAAGGCGTCTTCTCCGGAACGCGCGGATTCGACTGGTTTCGAGTCCTTGTCCTCTTCGTAGGATTCCCTTCCCTGCTGCTCAGCGGATGTGGGAGGGACAACGTCGCGGTGGTCGATTTCGAACGGGTGGTCAAGATCGAGAAGCCGTCTTCAGCCGTGTCGAGCAGCCCCGTCCTTCGGGTGGCGGTGGCGGCGATGATCTCGCCCAAAGAGACCTTTACCTCC
Organism: Deltaproteobacteria bacterium; assembly: GCA_020060215.1. Next base: position 131,658 of record JAGVAP010000074.1, read on the forward strand.
TACCGTGACCTCCTGACCTATATAGGACAAAGGGTGGGGCGGGAGACCGAGTTCATTCAACGGAAGACCTATCGCGAGGTGAACGATCTCATGGGCATGGAGCGGGTCGACGTTGCCTTTCTCTGCTCCGGACCCTATGCCGCGGGCCGGGACCACTATGGCCTTCAGGTACTGGCCGTGCCCCAGGTCCAGGGGGCCCATGACTATCGATCCTATCTCATCGTCAAGAACGAAGCCTTCGGCAGCCTCGAGGACCTGAGAGGGCGGGTCTTCGCCTTCACCGATCCCGAGTCCAACACGGGAAGGCTGGTCCCTTCCTACTGGCTGTCGCTGCTGGGGGAGCGGCCGGAGGGCTTCTTCGGCAGGATCATTTACACCTACAGCCACGACAACTCCATCCGGGCCGTCGCCAGGGGACTGGTGGACGGGGCCGCGGTGGACAGCCTGATTTGGGAATACTACAGGCGCAAGAACCCCGCTCTGACCGCTTCGACACGCGTGATCCGGCAGTCGGAGACCTATCCGATTCCACCGGTCGTCGCGTCCTCGGCCCTGGACAAAGATACCCGAGATCGCGTAAGGCGGGCCTTGATCTCCATGCACATGGAACCGGATGGCCGAAGGATCCTGGAGCAGCTGGGGTTCGACCGCTTCATCCTGCCCCCGGAGGACTGGTTCGAGAATCTCGGCCGGATAAAAAAGATGCAGGCATCCCCGGGGGAGAAAGGTCGCGCCATTGAAGACCCTTAGAGCCAAGCTGCTGGTGTCGGTCTCGGCCTTTGTCGTTGGAAGCGGTCTCCTGATCCTCGCGCTCATCACCCAGCGGTACAGCACCAGCCTTTCCGAGACCCTGGTGGCCCAGGGAGAGAACATCGCCCATGCCGTCGCCCTGGAGGCAACGGACGAGGTCCTCATCAACGACCTGGTATCCCTCCAGAAGATGCTCGATCATCATATCCGGAGCCACCAGGCGATCGCCTACCTTTTCATCCAGCGCGATCAGGAGGTCCTCGCCCATACCTTTCCCGAGGGCGTTCCCATCGATCTCATCGAGGTCAACAACACAGGTCTGCAGGACCGGCAGCAGGTCCGGAGGATCGTCTCGACGCGGGGAGACCACTATCTCGACATCGCCTGGCCGGTGTTCGAGGGAAAGGCGGGTGTGCTCCGGCTGGGCCTGTCGGAGGCCCCCTATCTCTCCAGGGTGCGCGCCCTTTGGGTCCACATGATCCTCTTCACATCGGGAGTCCTTGCCCTCGCCGTCCTGGGCGTCATGCTCTTTCTCCGACGGGTGACCAATCCGCTGAGCGAACTCGCCGAAGCAACCGAGCGGATCGACAGGGGGGACCTGAGCGTCCGGATCGGACACACCGGTCATGACGAACTGGGAAGGCTGGCCGCCTCCTTCAACCGGATGGCCGCCCGTGTGGAAGATTACACGAACCGGCTCGAGACCAAGGCATCCGAGCTGGAGCGCGCCAATCAGCAGGCGCGCACGTTCTGCCACGTGATTCAGCAGATCGGCTCGCTGAGAAGCCTCGGTGACATCGCGTCTTACCTGATCGGGCAGCTCCGAACCATGCTCCAGTGCGCGAGCCGGATGGTGTTCGTCCTCCATAACACCCACGGAGACGGCTTTTTCGTCCTGTACGAGAACGAGGTGAGGCTCGTCCAGGAGAAGAAGCAGGTGGAGGAGCTATCCGCCAGGCTCGGGGACCTGAAAAAGCCGATGGTCGCCCAGAGGCTCAACGGCCTGCTCCCGCCGGGGGTCGCCGGCGAGGCCAGGTACACCCTCGTGCCCGTCCGTGACGAGACGGACTCCCTGGGGGCCTTGCTGATCCTGTGCCGTGAAGGGTTCGAATGCGAGCCTGGAGAGCTGGACGCGGCATCCATGATCCTGGGGCAGTCTGCGGGAGTCATGAGGCGCGCCATCCTGGACGAGGAAGAGGCGCGGGATTCAAGGCAGCGGTTCGAGGGCTCCATGGAGTTCGCCGGCATGATCGGCAGGGACCCGAGGATGCAGGCCATCTACATGATGATCGAGGATATCGCCCCGACCGACACGACCGTCCTGATCCAGGGGGAAAGCGGGACCGGAAAGGAGATGGTCGCGAGGGCCATCCACCGGCTGAGCCCCAGGAGGGACAAACCCTTTGTGGTGATCGACTGCTCCGCCTACCCCGAGACCCTTCTCGAAAGCGAGCTCTTCGGACATGAGAGGGGGGCCTTCACAGGGGCCAACCGCCAGAAGGCAGGGCGTTTCGAACAGGCCGACGGCGGGACCGTGTTTCTGGACGAGATCGGCGAGATTCCCCCTTCGGCCCAGATCAAGCTGCTGAGGGTGCTTCAGACGCAGAGATTCGAGCGCCTGGGGGGTGAGAAGACCTTGAGCGTAAACGTCCGGATCCTTGCAGCCACCAACAAAGACCTGCTTCAACAGGTGAAGAACGGCCGTTTTCGGGAGGATCTCTACTATCGGCTGAACGTGATTCCCATCCAGGCTCCTCCTTTGAGGGAGAGGAGAAACGATATCCCGCTCCTGGCCCGAACCTTCCTTCGCCGTTTCACGGCGGAACAGAAGAAGACCATCGAGGACTTCAGCCCGGAAGCGATGCGGGTCCTGTTGAACCATGGATGGCCCGGCAATGTCCGTGAACTGGAAAACGGCATCGAGCATGCAACCGTTCTGACCAAAGGCAGCCGGGTCGAGGTAAGCGATCTCCCCTCCTCGGTGGTGGAAACCGCCCGACTCCGGTCTGTCCAGGGAACCCGGTCATTCCCCAGCATCGCGGAGAACGAGAGGGAGCTTCTGGTGGGTGCCCTCGAGAAATGCGGATGGAACAAGAAAGAGGTCGCAAAAAGGCTCGGTATCAGCCGCAACACGCTCTATCAGAAGTTGAAGAGGCACAACATCGCGAGACCCTCCACCCATTGACATGCGCCGAAAGAGGCGCGCGTCCATCCCACGATGTAAGAAAGGCCGATAATGTCCTTGATCAGGACACGGATAACCACCAAGCTTCCTTGATCAAAATCTCTGTGCGCCGGATCGTGTCCTGATCCTGCGCTGCATGATCCCCGGTTTGACCCCTGGCTCGGCCTCTTGAAACGGCCGCCCGGTCCTGCTCTCTGCCGGGAACCGGTATCCTCTTCGACTACTTACCGGATTCAACTCATGTTCTTGAACGATTTCGTGGCCCCTGATTCTCTGTTGGCATGACCATTGCTGGGTCCATGAAGTAATCGCCGTTCACTTCAACACGCCGTCACGAGGAAAGCACTGTCCTGGACGCACCGGTAGACGGCGATCCGTAGACATCCTGGTGAGCGGGGATCCCTCCTCGCTCATGTTCCCCACCCCAGTATCCCTCCCCCTCCGAGGCTGTGTCGAGATGTGAACGCGTGCTCACATCACTCGACACAGTCTCTCCTGCCTCCCTGTTTGAAGGGGAGATCACGGTCTTCGGCCCCACGAGACTCTGTTTACGCGCCCCCGGCGTCCTCCCACAAGGGGCATGTCCTCCTCCGAGACACGATAAGTTTTCGGAACAGCGGCCTATTCCACATGCTGTCCTGATTCCGCTCACACGAGTTCCGAAACGATCGCCAGCCCCTGAGGAGGGGATCTCGCCTCACGACGACCGGAAGCACGGACCTTCCTCGAATATTTCCCAAAAAGTACCGCCGGTTGTCTGTGATTCGAACGTTATTTCACGCTGGAAAATCCACGACTGCTCGAATTGGCATAAGGGTTGCGTTGGCGGGCTTGTCGTGACCTTCGTTTTACTTGAAATTGCGAGTGCCACATGAACCAGAGGAGAAGAGGCGTCGTCGTTGTAGACCCGGACGAGAATCATTCCCGGGGTTTGTGTGCGGTCCTGGAAAGGGAGCGATATCGCACCGTCTCCATGAATTCGCTGGAGGGGCTTCAGAACTCCATCGACCGTGAACGCACACTGGCCCTTTTCGTGAACCTCGATTTTCTTCCCCTCGATAACAGGATGCTCAGGGAGCTTCGCGCCGGTTATCGGGAGCTCTGCATCATCGGAGTGTCCAGCAGAAGTTTTCACCCCGAGTTGAAGGAGGCCCTGAGCCGCTACATCGATGCATGCTTTGCAAAGCCCTTGGATCTGGATGCCTTGCTCTATTACCTGAAATCCGCTCAGGATCGATCTCTACGGGTGGAGTAGAGATGAACAACATGGATCCTCTCGTAAGAAGTCGTCACCCCGGTGGAAACAGGAGCCCAGACGTCCTCCAACAGCCTGGATCCTTGGCAGGGTACAAGAGATCCATCACCGCAACCGGAAGGAGAAGAGTACTATGGATCATTCTGAAGACACCTTTTTGACCGCCAAGCTGAGCAGACGGGGGTTCCTCAAGGCCTCTGCCGCAGGAGGAGCTGCACTTATGGTCGGGGGCGGACTGAAGCCCAGTCTCAAAGCACTGGCCCAGGCGGGGAAAGGCCCCCAACAACTCGCGGGCGAGTGGCTTGCCGGGACATGCCAGGGATGCACCTCTTGGTGCGCCAAGCAGGTGTACGTGGTCAACGGCCGTGCGGTCAAGGTGCGGGGGAACCCGCATTCGAAGGTCAACGGGAGGGCGAGCTGCCCCCGCTCCCACCTGGCCCTGCAGCAGGTGTACGACCCCGACAGGATCAAGACCCCCCTGAAGCGCACCAACCCCAAAAAGGGGAGAGGGGAGGACCCCCGATTCGTTCCCATCTCGTGGGACGAGGCCCTCGACACCATTGCCGAGAAGATCCTGGAGCTCCGTAAGAACCACGAAGCCCATAAATATCTGCTGATGCGGGGGCGCTACTCTTACATGAGGGATATCCTCTATGACCGCATGACGAAGATCATCGGCTCGCCCAATAACATCTCCCACAGCTCCATCTGCGCGGAGGCGGAGAAGTTCGGTTCCTACTACACCGAAGGGCTATGGGACTACAGGCAATATGATGTTGCCAAGACGAGATATGTCCTGATCTGGGGGGCGGATCCCCTGTCGGCCAATCGCCAGGTCTCCTACTACACCAGCGCATGGGGGGATGTGCTCGACCGGGCCGAGGTGGCGGTGGTGGAGCCCAGATTGACGGCCACCGCGGCAAAGGCGGATGAGTGGCTGCCCGTCAGACCCGGCGAGGACGGCGCCCTTGCGGCGGGCATCGCCCATATCCTCCTGACCCGCGGCCTCTGGAACAGGGACTTTGTCGGCGATTTCAAGGATGGGAAGAACCGGTTCGTCCCCATGCAGGAGGTCAACGAGGAGGATTTCGAGGAGAAGCACACCCACGGTCTTGTCAAATGGTGGAACCTGGAGCTCAAGGACAAGACCCCGGAGTGGTCAGGCGCCAGGACAGGACTGCCGGTCGAGCAGATCCAAAAGGTGGCGATCGGTTTCGGCGAAGCGGCACCCCGCGCGATCTCCTGGGTCGGCGGGGGGCCCAGCATGGCGGTGCGCGGCGCATATGCCAGCATGATCTGTCATGCCCTGAACGGCCTCGCAGGCGCAGTGGACAACGAGGGCGGCACCCTGGCCGCCAACAAGGAATACACGACCAAATTCCCCGCGCCGGACGAGTTCCTGGACGACATCGCCAGGCAGGCGAAGAAGTACGGCAAGATCGACCACAGGGGACGCAAGGAGTTCCCCTGCATCACCGAGGGCAAGCCGGGCAGCGGCGTGGTCACGAACAACGTGGCGGACGCGATCCTGAAACAGGATCCCTACGAGATCAAAGTCGCCGTCGCCTATATGAACAACTTTGCCTTCTCCTGCACCCAGCCTGAAAGGTGGGAGCGGGCCTTGTGCAGAATCCCATTCCTCGTCCATGTCACGACCAATGCATCGGAGTTCTCGTGGTTCTCGGACATCCTCCTGCCCAACGCCCATCATCTCTTCGAAAAATGGGGTTACGTCAAGGCATCAGGGAACGGTTACCGCCATGTCACGCTGCTTCAGCCGGTGATCCAACCCATGTGGGAGGCCAAGAGCGACGAGACCGAGTTCCCGTGGCTCCTGGCCGAGAAGCTGGCGAAAAAGGGTTTTCCGAACCTCCTGAACCACTTCAGGCAGTACAAGGACCCCGAAACCGGGAAGGAGCCGGCGAATGAAAAGGAGTTCGCGCTCTACGCGCTGAAGTACGCGACACAGAACCTCTGGGACCCGGCAAAGTACCAGGGAGGCGACCGCTTCGAGGGGTGGGAACACTTCAGGAAGGTCGGTGTCTGGAACTCCGCCCCCTACCCTTACCGGAAACGATGGGGGGACATGAAGACCAAGACCAAGAAGTTTGAATTCTACAGCGAGACCCTGAAGGAGGCGCTCGAGTCGCACGCCGCGAAACACAAGACCACGGTCGACGATGTCCTGGAGACCTGCCAGTACGTTGCCCGGGCCGAGCAGGCCTTCATCCCTCATTACGAACCGCCCTTCACCATGGGGAGTGAAAAGGAGTTCCCCTTTGTCTTCGTCGATCACAAGTCCCGCCTGAACCGGGAAGGCCGTTCCGCCAATTGCACGTGGTACTACGAGTTCAAGGATGTAGATCCGGGGGACGAGCGGTGGGACGATGTGGCCAAGATCAACCCGATCGATGCGCGCAGACTGGGGATCTTCAACGGGCAGCGCATCAGGCTCGTCTCTCCCACGGGCAGGATCGAGTGCACGGCAAAGGTCTGGGAGGGTGTGCGGCCCGGGACCGTGGCAAAATGCTACGGCCAGGGGCACTGGGTCTATGGGAGAGTGGCCGCGAAGGAATTCGGAAGGCTCCCGCGAGGGGGGAACAACAACGACCTCATTCCTGCCTTGTATGACAGGCTGACCGGCAGCACGGTACGCCATGCAGGCACCCGGGTCAGGATCGAAAAGGTCTAGGAGGAGAAGAGATGCCCAGATATGCGATGGTGATCGACCTTCAGCGGTGCGTCGGGTGCGGCTCGTGCAGCATTGCCTGCCGCAATGAGAACAATGTTCCTGACGGGATCTACTGGTCCAACAAAATCACGGAGACGGTGGGGATCTTCCCCCACGTGAGGTACCACTACATCCCCACGCTCTGCAACCACTGCGAGTATGCGCCCTGCGTCAGGGGCTGCCCGACCAAGGCCATGCACAAGCTCGAAAGCGGGGTGACCATGCATGACCCGAAGAAGTGCATCGGATGCAAGTATTGCGAATTCAACTGCCCTTACGGGGTCATCTATTTCAACTGGGAGCCCCCGCACGGTTTCTGGCGGGAGGCCTCACCCCTGATGAAGGACTGCACCGCGTCCCCCAAGGAAATGGTGTCCAAGGCAGGTTCCAGGGCGACCCCGTATTACAACCCGGAGAGGGAAGAAACGCTTCCGGGAACTCGCCCCAAGGGAGTGGTGGAGAAGTGCACCTTCTGCGATCATCGGGTGAAAAGAGGGGAGCTTCCGTACTGTGTGGAGGCGTGCCCGACCAGCGCAAGGATCTTCGGGGACGCCAAAGACCCCAACAGCAAGGTCAGTCAGCTGCTCGGGAAGTTCAGGCCCTTTCGCCTGCGGGAGCAACTCGGGACCGAGCCCCACGTGTTCTATATCCGAGGGTATAATCCCGCAAGCGTTTCGCCGAGCAAAGGAGGTGTCTGATGAAACGGGAGAACACGCTCTTCTTGGCTTGGGTCGGCGCCCTCGGGGCCGCCATCCTGGCCGGGCTGATCACGACCTTTCAGCTCTTCACGAAAGGGCATGTGCTGTTCAATACGAACGACGTCATCATCTGGTCTCTTCCGCTCGGGGTATACATCTTTCTGGCCCTTGCGAGCTCGGGGTTGACGCTCCTGTCCGCGATTCCCCTGATCTTCGGGGTGGCGAAATACCAGCCCCTGGCAAAGAGGATGGTGTTTCTTGCCATCGCGACCCTCTGCGGGGCCTTTGTCTCCATCGGGCTCGAGCTTGGCACGGTGTGGAACATGATCTACATCCTCTTCTCCCCCAATCTTTCCTCGCCCATCTGGTGGATGGGTGCGATCTACAGCCTTGAACTGGTGCTCTTGGCGATCAAGTTCTGGAGGATCTCGGTCGGTGACTGGGGGAGCACGCTCAGCAAATCGGTGGGAGCCCTTTCCGTTTTCTGCGCCCTGGTGGCGCCGCTCATGATCGGATCCGTATTCGGGATCACCGAATCCCGCGTCACCTATTTCGGACCCGTCATGTCGATCTATTGTCTCCTCATGGCCGTGCTCAGCGGCGTCGCCCTTTTTGTCCTTTACAGCATGGTCCTTCAAAAGGCCACGGGCGAACCGATGACCACCGCAAGGACGGTGGTTTTCGATGAATTGGCATCGATCCTGAAATATGTGGCCGGGGCCGTGCTCGTCTTTACGTTGGTGAAACTGGCGATCGAGTCCGCGACCAGGGTTCCGGAGTTCCTCATGATCCGCAAGTATGAGCATACCTTCGGCACCATCCTGGGCCTGCAGGTGGAGGTCGTCCTTGGACTCGTGCTGCCTTTTGTCCTGCTTCTCTTCAAGTCCGTGAGGAGCTCCGGGGCCGGCAAGGTCGTCACCGCCGCCCTTCTGTGGGTGGGGACCCTGGGCATGCACATGGAGATCCTCATATCCGGGCAGAGTCATCCGATCGGCCCCAAGGCAGAGCAGTTCGGAGAAGCCCTCCGCTATTTTCCGAGCGCATGGGAGTGGCTGGTGTTCCTATTCGCCATGGCCGTCATGCTGCTGCTCTACACCATTGGAGAGCGATACCTTAAGCTCGAAGAGGTCACGGAATGGAAGACAAGAAACGTCGCCGGCAAAGGTATTCCCTATCGCCAGCTGAGGGTGGAAGAATAGTCGTGATGCAGGAAAGACGGGCATCCGCACAGGTCATGGCGGACGGGTACAGGATTCTGGCCGGGTGTTACTATCCTCCCGACGACGGGCAGGACGGCCGCGTGCACGATCTCGCATCGGTCATAAGCCAGGTCTGCCCTGATGCGGAGCAGGATGTGCGTGCCATGCAGGAAATAATCCCGCATGCGGATCGGATCATCGACTACTCGAGGCTTTTTGTCGGACCCTTCGCCGTGCAGGCACCCCCCTATGGGGCGGTTTACCTGGATCCCGGAAACCGGGGGCATGGGACCTCGGCAGCCGGCGTGAGGGATTTTTACCTGGAAATGGGCCTGGAACTTTCCAGGGATTGCCGCGAACTGCCCGATCACATCTCCGTAGAGCTGGAATTCATGCATTTCCTCTGCATCAAGGAGGCCGAGGCTGCGAGTCGGTCCGACCTGGAGACGGTGCTCCATTTTTCCCAAAAGCAGAAGGAGTTCATCGACGGGAGTCTTGGCTGGGTCAACGAGTTCACCGACCGGATCCGCGCCGGCGCCGCAACCGGGTTCTACAGAGGCCTGGCCGGATGCACCCGCATCTTCATTGACAGCCACCTGAATTCGATTAGGAGTCTTGTAGGATGGGTGCAGCGGAGCGAAACCCATCGCTCCGGCGGCGCGGCACGCCGCTGACCCGTCCTTTCTCCTTGTCCCCTGCCCGCGGCCCCTATCCCCGTCGAACGACAAACACCACAGGGCGAATCAAAAAGGGACGAAGGAGTGGCTTACCAGCGCGTCGATGCACGCCATGATCTGATCGTCGGTGCTGTGGTTGATCGTGATGGCCCGCGCCGGGCACTCCGCCGCGCAGATGCCGCAGCCGCGGCATTTTGCGGCAGGGATCTCCGAGACCCCCTCGGCATTGATGAATGGCGCATCGAAAGGGCATGACCTCACGCATACGAGGCAGGCCGTGCAGGCCTCCGGGTCCACCTTCGCCACCGTCGCCGAGGTGGACATCTGAGAGCGGCGAAGGATCTTGACCGCCTGCTGGCCCGCTCCTTGGGCCATGGATATGGTCTCTGGGATCAAGCGAGGGCTATGGGCCAATCCGGCGAGGAATATGCCCGGGGTGGAGAACTCCAATGGGCGCAGCTTCACGTGCGCTTCCATGAAAAACCCTTCGGCGACCCGCGGGAGCTTCAGCAGACCCGCAATCTCATCGGCGCCGGCGTGGGGACGAATCCCTGCGCTCAGCACGACGAGGTCGGGGTGGATGCGGAACTCCTGTCCCGAGCTGCGGTCCGTGAAATCCAGCGTGAGATGCCCCTGCCCGTCGCGGGTCACCTCGGGAGGATGGTCGGGGCTGTAGCGGAAGAATAGGACATTCCTTTGCCTGGCCTCCCCATAGGAGAGCTCCTTGAACCCGAACGTCCTCATGTCGCGGTACAAGACGAGCACCTGGATCCCCGGGTGCGCCTCCTTCAGCGCCAGGCTGTTCTTCACGGCTGCGCTGCAACACACCCTGCTGCAGAAGGGAAATTCCGGAGTCCGTGAACCTACACACTGGATCATCACCACCCTCTGGATCTTCCGAACCCAGCCGGGATCTTCCTGGATGCGCCTTGAAAGCTCCACCTGCGTCATAATCCGCGGATCGCTCCCATATCCGTATTCAACGGGCTGATAGGCTTGCCCGCCTGTTGCAACGACCACGGCGCCATACTCGACAGCCTTCCCGCCTGCAGGGGTCGAGATGGTCCCTTCGAACCTCCCCACATAACCGCCGTGCGTTTTGAGCCGGCTGTCCAGGTGCAGCGTGATCTTCGGGTTGGCCTGGACCCTCCGGCAGAGGTCTTCGACCAGATGGGGAGGTCGATCCCCTTCCAGGGTCATCGTGAGGTTTCTCGCGAATCCGCCCAGCTCCCCCTCTCTTTCGATCAGGTGAACCGAAAATCCCTGGTCCGCAATCGTCAGGGCGGCGGCCATTCCGGCGATTCCCCCGCCGACGACGAGCGCCCGCCGCACCACAGGATAGGAGCTCTCCTGGAGAGGTTGCAGCAAGGTTGCACGGGAGACGGCCGCCCGGGTCAGATCCACCGCCTTGGCCGTGGCCTCGTCCGGTGGATGGACCCAGGAGCAGTGGTTCCGGATATTGGCCATGTCGAACAGGTGCGGGTTGAGCCCCGCCCGTTTGAGCGCCTCCCGAAACAGGGGCTCATGCGTTCTCGGGGAACAGGCGGCCACGACCACCCGGTTGAGGCGATGCTCGCGGATCTGCTCCACGATTCGATCCAGGGTCTCGGAGGAGCAGGTGAACATGAAATCGGCGGCGTGCGCCACGCCCGCCGTTTCCCGGACCCGCTCCAGGACCTCGGGGATTCGAACCACGCCGGCGATATTGGTACCGCAATGGCACACGAACACCCCGATCCGAGGCGGTCCGTCCACCGGCAATTCGGCAGGGAGATCGGGTTCGGTTTGCTCTTCAAGACTGGCGTCTGCAAGCAGGACGGCCGCGCCCGCGGCCGCGGCCCCTGCCTGAACGACGGTCTCAGGAATATCCTTGGGCGCCTCGATGCCTCCGCACACGAAGACGCCTGGTCTGGATGTGGAGACCGGCTCCGCAAACCGGGAAGTCAGGAACCCATAGGGGTTCGTCTCCAGACCGAGCCTTCCGATCAGCTCCGAGCATGGGGCCGAGGGCTGCAGACCGGAGGAGAGGACGACCAGCTCGAATTCCTCTTCGACCTTGCGGTTGTACTGATGATCAAAGGTCTCGATGATGAGGTTCTCGTTTTCCGGGTTCCAGTAGAGCTGCGAGATCATCGACCGCCGGAAGACCACGCCGTGGGCCTTGCGGGCGCGCTCCACATACTCGTCAAAGCCCTTTCCCTGTGCGCGCACGTCCATGAAGTAGATGGAAGCGTGCGCTTCAGGATGGTGAATCCGGGTGAGTACGGCCTGTTTGACCGCATGCATGCAGCATACCGAGGAGCAGAACGGCCGATTCCGGCTCATGTCCCTGGAAAGCACGCACTGGATCCACGCTACGCTCCGGGGCGGCCGCCCGTCCGAAGGGCGAAGGATATGCCCCCCATGGGGTCCGGTGGCGGACATCATCCGCTCATACTGTAAGGAGCCGACGACGTTCCTGTAGCGGCCGTATCCATACTCTCCGGATGCGGTGTTCAACGCCGGCTCGAACCCGGTGGACACGATGACTGCCCCAACATCGAACGTGAGCGTCTCAGGCCTTTGTTCGAAATCCACCGCCCCCGCAGGGCAGACCTTGCGGCAAAGGCCGCAGCGCTTCCGTTGGATATAAAGGCAGTTTTCCGCATCCAGCGCATACTTCAGCGGGACCGCCTGGGGGAACGTAAGGTAGGCGGCCTTGCGGAACCCGAGATCGCCGTTGAATCCATCCGGCACCTTCTTCGGGCACTTTTCCGCGCACTTCCCGCACGCGATGCACTTCGTTTCATCGATGTAGCGCGGCCTTCTCTCCACAGCGGCCCTGAACCGGCCCGGCTCGCCCTCGAGGCCGACCAGCCTGCTCCCCGTGAGGATCCGGATTCGCGGGTGTCTGGCCACAGCGGCGAGTTTCGGGGAAAACATGCAGGCGGAGCAGTCGTTCGTGGGGAATGTCTTGTCCAGCCGGGCCATGACCCCGCCGAGGCTGAAATCCTGTTCGATCAGGCAGACCATGAACCCGGATTCCGCAAGGTCCAGAGACGTCTGAATCCCCCCGATCCCCCCGCCCGCCACAAGGACGGTCCCCACGGCTCCCATTCGCCGTTCGATGATGGACCTACTAAGTTCGATGTTCATCTAAAGTTCCAGGTTCAAAGTTCAAGGTTCAAGGTGTTTCTTGTCCTAGCGCGGCGGTCGTCCATCCGCTCTTTCCGACCTCTGCCCTCATGTATGAACTTCGTCGAGTTAGAGGTTTCAGGTTTCAGTGTTCAGGGGTCAGGAAACGGATGGATGACCGGGGCTGACACCCGAAACCTGACACCCTGTCCAAATTGGCATCGGCCAGCGGCTGGGCTGATCTCTGACTTCCGGCCTCTGACCTCTGCCTCACGGCAGGATCCCCTTTCCCCTGAGCATGGGGACGGGATCCACCACATGCCCGCGGAACCGGAGGCGCGAATCCACACCCGCCGAAAAGGCCAGGTGCAGCAGTTCGGTGAAATAGAAGACAGGCATGGGAGCGCAACCGACGGCCTTCTGCGTCATGTCCAGATTGCACTGGCAAAGGGGGCAGGAGACCACCATGGCGTCGGCCCCCGCCTGGCGGGCCTTTTCCATGAGTCGGCCTACGAGGGAGATCAGGATGTCCCGGCGGCCGATCCCGATGCTCGCCCCGCAGCAGGTCGTCTTGTAGGACCAGTCGAGGACGTCGGCGCCGGCCGCGCGGGCGAGGATATCGAGGGTCTGGGGGTTCTCGTAATCCTTGAAGCCCGTGATCCAGGGGGGACGCACCATCTGGCACCCGTAATAGCAGACCACCTTCAGCCCCTCGAGGGGTTTGGAAACAGTCGATTGGATCTTCTCCAGGACCGCTTTCCGGGTCAGGAATCGCGTCATCTCATGGATCTTCACCGTCCCGTTCACCGGGATGTCGGACAGGTAGGATCCCCTGCCGATCATGGTTTGGGAGTGGCGCAGCCGGTTGAAGCAGTTGGGGCACGGGGCCACGATGTCGAGCCCCATCCTCTCGGCAGCCGCCAGATTCCTGGCCGGAAGCAGGACGGCAAGCGTCTCATCCAGGCTGTGCGTGGCGCTTGCCCCGCAGCAGGACCAGTCGTCGATCTCCACCAGCTCCCATTCGAGCTGCTGAAAGACATCCTGAATGGAGCGGGCGTAGTCGGAGGCCATCCCCTCTAGCGAGCATCCCGGGTAGTAGGAGATCCTCATTCCCCGGCCCCCCTCATCCTGCTGACCTTCCGGATTTCCTCCATGTCCCGGCACCGGTGAGGAAGAAGCCTCAACCGGCCCCTCCGCCAGAGGGTCACCGCGGCGTCCAGGTCATGTCTCCACCCGCCGGTGCGCATCTTCTCTATGGCGACGGAGGGGTTGAGATTCAAGGAGGCCATGAGCCAGACCTCATTGACCCTGCCGAAGCGCCTGAGCTCATCCAGGAAGGTCCTGTGGAAGGCCGCCAGGATCTTCTCCTGAGGTTTGGTGTTGCTTTTCACGGCTTCACTCCTCACATGGAGCATCACCCCGGCCACCGGCACGTCGTTCGGGCAGTAGGTTGCGCACATCTCGCAGGAGAGACAGACCCAGATGGTGGTGGAGGCCATCAGTTTTTCCCGCCAGCCGAGCTGGACATGCCGGATCACCTGGTGCGGTTTGATGTCCATGTATTGACCGACCGGGCAGGCGTTGGTGCAGCGTTCGCATTGATAGCACGCGGATATGGAACCGCCCGTCTCCCTCTCGATCCGGTGGAGGTACTCTGCTCCCCCCTCCAGAAGGAGTGTTCTCTTGTCCTCGGCTATGGCCATGGTCCGTCTCTCCGGTTCTGCAATGGTGTTCAGAAGCGATTCGCACTCCACATAGTATACAAAAAGAATACCAATGCCGGCCCGGTTCACATTGACTTGAGTCAATTGTTCAAAAAAAATGAGACACCCTATCCGGGGTCTTGAGAGGAAATGACTGGGGTTCCGCCCCGGCGAGTGCACCCGCAGCGCTTGGTGTAGAACCTTCACGAAGATCAGGGGGGATGAATGCCGAAAGAGAGGTGCGACTCACGCCCGGGAAGAATTCCGGTGCGCGGCCGGGGAACCGCCGAGGATACCGAGCCTCCGGATCTTCTGCCTGAAGTGTTTCCGCTCCACGCGGGAGATACGGGAGGCGGCCGAAAGATTCCCCTCGGTGCGATCCACGACGCTCTGGAAGTACCGCTTCTCGAACTCCTCCTTCGCCTCGGCATAGGTCATGTCGCTCAGCCGGGTCTTCCGGGGATTCCTGTAGACCTTTTCCATCAGCATGGGCATGTCCTTCAGCTCCACGAGCGGCGGTGTCGCCAGGATCACGGCCTGGGAAATCATGCTCTGCAGCTCGCGAACGTTTCCCGGCCAGGAGTAGCGATACAGTTTCTGCAGCAGGGTGGGAGAGAACCCGACCAGGGCCTTCCCGCTCTCCTTGTGTGTCGATTCCAGGCCTTTTTTTTCGGGGGTTTGACAGTCTCCCGCAGGACTGCCATTCAATCCGGATCCAGGGGCGCTTTGCATAGATTGCACGAGACCGCCCCGCGGAAAACCCTGTTGCCGCAGCCGGGACAGACGTAGCGGGCCTCTTCGTCCTCGATCCATCTCTCGGTGCCGAACTTCCGCCAGTACGGTATCACCCTCAGGATAACCCTCTTGCCCACGGTCATGGGGAAACGCTCGATATGACGACAGGGGAACTCATCACACTGGTGACAGCCGGCGTAGCCTTTCTCCTGCGTGCATGCCCTGATGTCGCACTGCCGGCAGTGCATGAACCGGTCGTCGGACAGGCAGCCGCGGCATCGAATATCCTCGACCGACAGGTCCTGGCTGTTGGGAAGAGTGCCTTTGCCCGGGACCGCTCCCTTGTATAGAGCCACCAACCGTTCCTTCAGTTTCAGGTTGTCGTCGCGATGGGCGATATGGATGGCGCAGACCCCGCAGTAAAGACCACAAGGTGAGACGAAATCCGGGTTGATCTCCATGCTTCCAGCCTCCTGATAATTCCATCCTGACAGTCGACTCTGTTCCTGCACGCATAGATGGACAGATCAGCTGAGTTCCGATAAGCGGTCGGTCAGCCTTTTGCGGCAAAGGCTCCATGAAATACCACGGTTCCGACTGGTCTCGTCTTGGTGGAACCGCAGCGCAAGAAAGTACTGCTGCGGAACCCCCTCAAGGACCAGCTCCTCGGATGTTCCTGAACCCGAACCGTTGTAGTAGCCGGGATCCCCTACGAGCGCGCACCCCCTTTTGCACCCAAATCCTTCAGGGAAGCCAAGTTTCCAATGCCCTGCCTCTGCAATCTCGGCAGGACAGATATGGGACCGAGACCGTCCCAGCCGCGACTGCCGTCGGAAATGGTCACCGGACTATGACTTGAATCGCTCGTCTGACTTCCGTCCTGAGACCGTCCCTTTGGCCTGCTCGAGCCACCCGATCCGCTCCGCTTCACGGCTGTCGAATTCAGGGACATAGGGCTTGATGTCGAGGAGGGGCGTGCCGTCCAGGATGTCCACGTCCAGGACATGAAGAACGCGACCTTCGACCCTTTCCAGCCGTACGACCGACAACCCAATGGGGTTGGGTCTCTTGGGGGCGCGCGTTGAAAACAGCCCGCGCAACTGCTTGTCCATGAAGGGGACGACCTTCAGGTTATACCCCTGGCTGCGGTGGAAGAGGTACAGCAGAATGATGTGGGAAAACCCGTCCAAATCCTGGAGGCCCTCTCCGAATTCCTCAAATATCTCGATACGACCTTCCACTCCCACGGCGCCGGCCGGCTGGATGGGCATGCCTTCGGGCTCCATAAATGGAGTGTGGATGATTCCAATGGGATTCATTTCCATCGTTTTCTCCTCGCTCCGATGGAGCGGACGACCCTTGTTCGAGCAACCCGCCTGATCCACTCATTCATGCGCTTCTTTTGAAAGCGTAGCCGCGGCGATCCATCATCTGACGATCCAGAGAGCGACCAGGGGTGCCAGGTTGAACAAAATGATTCCTATCTTGAAGATCGCCATACCGCCATAATGAAGGGCGTCGAATTGGTCACGGGACAGATGAAACCACCTGCCGTGCAACCGCTGAATCCAGTCGTGGCCAAACGCGAAGAACAGGAACCACACCAGCAATAGGACGTAGTTGACGATCGTACACCACAAAAGGAAGTTCCGCACTGATTCTGTGCTCATTTTTTGACCTCCCCCCATGCACATAACCGATGGTCGGTAAACCTCGCCCATCCTTGCTGACAGTCACGGTCAGGCCAGCACCGCAGGGTTGCGCTGCCAAATCGCATATGTCAGGGCTGATGCAAAACTCACCCACCCCAGGTAAGGAATCAGCAGAGCCCCAGCCATGGGACGTACGCGCCAGAAGACCAAAACCGTGCAGAGAACGAGTATCCAGAGAATGAGGACTTCACCAAAGGCCAGGGCACCGAGATGCCATGCAAAAAACAGCCATGTCCAAAGCGCGTTTACGGCCAACTGCATCAGAAACAGCAAAAGCGCAGTTCGTGCCCTCCGAAACCCCCGCTCTCGCCAGACCAGCCAAGCGGCGACCCCCATGAGGAGATAGAGCAAGGTCCAAACCGGCGCGAAGACCCAGGAAGGAGGGGCCCACGCAGGGCGGCTGAGCTGTTCGTAGAACTCTCCCGCGTCCGCCGACGCCATTCCGCCAATCGCCGCGGCCGCGAAGCTGACGGCGAGCCATCCCACGAGACCGAAAAGTCGCTTTTGCACTGAACCGTATGCCATCTTGACTTGCCGGCGGAAAGCAAAAGGTTCGATGGCGCCCTGCCCTTCCAGGCCTCGGAGCCTCCTCTACCGATCGAACCAGCCTCTCATGACCAGGACGGAGGGGGGAGGACCGCACTTACTTGCACGCATAAGGCCAGATTCGCCGGGTTCCAGCCGGGACAAGCGTGCCGTATGAGGTCTTTCATCCATTCTCCTCATCTTCTCCTGTTCCGTCGTTGGGGTGTCTACTGGCATTTCAATCAGGGGTCCTGAAGTATGGGTTCACTGGAATTCCCTGTTCGGGGAAGCCGCGGGTCGGGTGCAGGAGAACGGCCCGCCATCACACCACAACCACGCCGACCTGCAAGCCTTGCGCCTTGGCCAGGTCCATCATGTCCTGGCCGATCTCCTCCGAGTCCGCTGGCAAGTGCTTCCCCGCTTCGAGAATCAGGGACCGCCGGAAGAACATGCCTTCCTCCCCAACCGAGACCATCGCCATCTTGGGGTCCCTGAGCAGACGAAGTGCCTCCAATTCCGCCAGGGCGTCTCGAGGACTCCGCTTGGGCGGAGGAGTGAGGTACAGCACCTCAGCCTCCGTGGCCTCCGCACGGGCCGTGATATCTCGTATCGTTGGATATTCCCAGCTATCCCAGCAGATCACTTCGACCACGGATGAGGGGAGCAGTTCGCAAGGGCTTTGCCTCGACCACATATTCTCGACCACGCTGCGAAACTCCATGTGCATTGGCCCGCCGATACGCAAGACGTCATAGGCGGGCTTGCCTTTGCGGCCCAAAACCGCGACGGCCTTCCTGGGATTGTCCAGTGCAAGATTCTCGGCTTCCCTGAGAACGGAAGCAGCCACTTCCCGCTGTTCCTCCTCCGACAAGAGTTTTTTGCCGCTGAAGAGACCCTTTAGGAATGGCATGACCGCTCTCCCTTCGTCTGAAGTCTCTGACCCGTCTTCGATAGCTCAGAACCGGGAAGGACGAAGAACACGACGACCATCCAACGCCTTCTCATCTTCTGAGAGCCTACATTCACCTTGACGCCGCTCACCGAGTCGCCATCGATCGTCTTGTGGGGCGCATTCACTGCGCACTTGGATTCTCAGGATGGCGCGTCTTTTTGCGTGCTTTCTGCTCCTGCAGGAACTCCATTGCGCTGGCCACAGCGTAGATGACGATGATCGCGGGAGTAGCCCATGGCGAAAGGAAGTGGGCCAGAGCTGCGCAGGCGACACCTATAACGATGACGCCGAACGGCGCCGAAAAGCTGGTGACACCTGAAAGCCGTGTGAACACCAGGAACACCGCCAAGCCCCCGAGCGTCCCAGCAACGAAGTGAAGAATGACTGTGGCCATGTGGTTCCTTTCCCACGCCTCCGGTGTAGGGAGGCCGGTTTTGCCCGGGGTCCCCTGGATCGTCCCGGACGCGAAGTCTTCCCTCATCCGGTTCCTCGGTTGTGTTCGCATTCGCGAAAGACGAACCCCTACGCGAACACCTCTGCCTCAGCGAAAGACCCGATACGGGTGGGGGATCAACCCTCGCCCGTCGGGCGCTTCCACCCCGAAAGACCGGCCGACCATGCTCGACGCGATCCGAATAGCTAAGCCGCCCGGCCGACAAGCCGCCTTGTAGCGCCGGCATGTCCGAAGCAGCTGATCCCCACTTGCATAAGAGTTCACGAGCCTTCAGAAGGGAATGCCTTCTTCTGAATCATCACCAGAATCGGATGACATCATTTCGCTGGCTAGATCAAAGAACACACCCAAAGACTCACATAAATTCTTTACAATTCGGCTGTAAGCCTCCTTTTCATTCACATCCTTTGCTTTGGCCATTCCTTTCAATGCAGAACTCAGTTCCTTTGACAAACCTTCCATGATTTTTTCAGGGTCCATCAGTCCTCCATTTCTCTCTTTGATCCTCAACGGTTTGATACGGCGGGGGGCAACCAGGCCGGCCAAGCCCGATTCACCATCAAGCATCACCTGCACCGTTGCCCTCGTCCCTCGTCGCTGCGACGTACCGGCCTGTACGACTCGCTCCTCGGGATGTCGGGCGCCTTGCATCTGACGCCTGCGGGTGAATCGGGAAAACCCCCAACCGGCAGG